>NZ_CP192600.1:1662500-2272530 GCF_050632395.1 Tabrizicola sp. BL-A-41-H6 | reverse complement strand
CTGAAGAACGGCCGCCTGCACCAGTTCGAAACCCTTGAAGAAGCGAAGCGCCTCTATGACTACCAAACCTAAGGCCAGCCGCTTTCACATCCGCCGCACCGATCCGGTGCCGCCGCCCCGCGCTCCGCAGGTCACCGGCGAAATGCTTTTCGACAACCACGAGGACGGCTTCGGCGACACCGTGTTCCCAACCGCCGCGCCGCGCGCCGTGCCCGCCGCGCAGACAAGCGCCGTGTCGGTGACCAAGGTGCCCCGCGCCGACCCCGAGGTCGAGGCGACGCTTGCCGCCATCGCCGCCGAAGGGCTGACCGGGCGCCAGTTGCGCACCGCCAGGCGCATGGCGCAAAGCCAGAACCTGCAACCCCTGTCTGATCTCGACGCCGTGCGCCTGTTGCGTGCCAGCGGGATCGACCCGTTCAAGCGCGCCTCGATGCTTGACATGATCAAGCCGAAGGCTGCCAACCAGCCCGCCCCAACTCCCGCCAACGGCCCCGGCTCAGATGCCGCAGGTCCGGACGCTGCAGGTCCGGGCGCCGCAGGTCCGGCTGCCGGTCCGTCCGACAGCCGCGCCCTGACAGCCCTGCCTGGCGATGGCGTGCGCCTGCCGCAGAACGTGCAGCCGATCCGCCTGCCAACCCCCGACCAGCGCGCCGAGGTGAACCAGGCCGCTGAAATCCTGCGGATGCAGCAGGATATCGCCCGCCGCCGCCGCCGCAAACTGGCGCTTCTTTTCGCGCGGATGTTCGTCTTCGTGTTTCTGCCCACCATCGTCGCGGGTTGGTATTTCTACCGTGTCGCGACGCCCCTTTACGCGACCAAATCGGAATTCGTGATCCAGCAGGCCGGCCCCGCCGCCGCCGCTGGCCTCAGCAGCCTTTTTACCGGCACCGCCCTTGCCACCTCGCAAGACAGCATCGCCGTGCAGGGCTATCTGCAATCGCGCGATGCAATGCTGCGGCTGGATACCGACGTGGGCTTCAAGGACCACTTCAAGTCCGCAACGATCGACCCCCTGCAACGCCTCGCCACCGACGCCACGACCGAGGCCGCCTACAAGGTTTACCGGAAATTCGTCAAGATCTCCTACGACCCGACCGAAGGCATCATCAAGATGGAGGTGGTCGCCGCCGACCCCGCCTTGGCCGCAGCATGGTCCAGCCAGCTGATTTCCTACGCCGAGGAACAGGTCGACCACCTGACCCAGCGCCTGCGCGAAGACCAGATGCGCGACGCGCTCAAAAGCTACCAGACTGCCGAAACGGAACTGCAGCGATCGCAGATGAACCTGATCGCGCTGCAGGAAAAATTCAAGGTTTTGTCCTCGGCCACTGAGGTGGCGATGATCACCAGCCAGATCAGCTCGCTGGAAGGTCAGGTCATGCAGGAACGTCTGGCGCTTTCGCAGATGGAGTCCAACGTCTCGCCCAATCAGGCGCGGATGGACCCGTTGAAACGCCGCATCGCCACGCTCGAGGCGCAGATCGCCGATCTGCGCTCCCAGATGACCGAAGGCAGCGGCGAAACCGAAAGCCTCGCCCGCGTGCAGGGCGAACTTCTGGTGGCCGAGGCTGACGTCAAGACCCGCCAGATGATCCTTTCCCAGTCGCTGACCGCGATGGAGGTGTCGCGCACCGAGGCGAACCGTCAGGTGCGCTACCTGTCGCTGTCGGTCAGTCCCACTGTCACCGACGAACCCGCCTACCCCCGCGCGTTCGAGAATACGCTGGTGACAATGTTGATCCTGCTTGGCATTTACCTCATGGTCTCGATGACCGCCGCGATCCTGCGGGAACAGGTCACTGCTTGAGGATACCATGACTGATGTGAAGATCGGCGCGCTGACGGTCGGCAACGACCGCCCGCTTCTGGTGATCGCCGGGCCGTGCCAGCTTGAAAGCCTCGACCACGCCCAGATGATCGCGGGCCAGATGGCCGAGGCGTGCAAGGCGGCGGGCGCGCAGTTCGTGTTCAAGGCCAGCTACGACAAGGCCAACCGCACCTCGCTGAAAGGCCGCCGCGGCCTCGGCATGGAGGCGGGCCTCCAGGTGCTCGCCGCGGTCCGCGCAATGGGAATGCCAGTCCTGACCGACATCCACGATGCCGCCCAGGCGCGCGAGGCGGCCACTGTCGTCGACGTGATCCAGATCCCCGCGTTCCTCTGCCGCCAGACCGACCTTCTGATCACGGCAGGCGAAACCGGGGCCGTGGTGAACATCAAGAAGGGCCAGTTCCTCGCCCCGTGGGATATGGCCAATGTCGCCGAAAAGGTTGCCTCGACCGGCAATACGCGCATCCTGCTCACCGAACGCGGCGCCAGTTTCGGCTACAACACCCTCGTGGCCGACATGCGTTCTTTGCCGATCATGGCGCGCACCGGCTATCCCGTCATCATGGATGCAACCCATTCGGTGCAACAGCCCGGCGGGCAGGGCAATTCCTCGGGCGGGCAGCGCGAATTCGCACCTGTCATGGCGCGCTGCGCTGTCTCTGTTGGCATTGCGGGCGTCTTCATCGAAACCCACGAGGCCCCCGACACCGCGCCCTCCGACGGCCCCAACATGATCCCGCTTGATCAGATGCACGGTCTTGTCGCCAGCCTGATGGCGTTCGACCGGCTGGCCAAGGCCGACCCTCTTCGCGTCTGAGGAACCGCCCCAAGGCGCAACGGTTGTGTCCGCATGCGCAAATCGGAGGACATCATGCCCACGCCCAAAGCTACCGTCTGCCTCTGGTTCGACAAGGACGCCGAGGCCGCCGCCCGTTTCTATGCCGAAACCTTCCCCGACAGCTCGGTCCGTGCCATCCACCGCGCCCCGACCGATTTCCCCTCCGGCAAGGCGGGCGACGTGCTGACCGTCGAATTCACCGTCGCGGGTATTCCCTGCCTTGGCCTGAACGGCGGCCCGGTCTTTCCGCAGACCGAGGCGTTCTCGTTCCAGATCGCAACCGACGACCAAGCCGAGACCGACCGCCTCTGGAACGCCATCGTCGGCAATGGCGGCAGCGAAAGCGACTGTGGCTGGTGCAAGGATCGCTGGGGGCTGTCGTGGCAGATCACGCCACGGGTCCTGACCGACGCTCTCGCCGTCGGCGGAGATGAGGCAAAGCGCGCGTTCGCCGCGATGATGACGATGCAAAAGATCGACGTCGCCAAGATCGAGGCCGCCCGAAAGGGTTAAAACTTCGCTAAGTTCACGTCGCAACCCATTGTAATTACTTGGCCGATCACATGTCCCACCGTGGGACACGCCCTCACACAACCTGCCCCGCTGCCCAGCCCGAAGACCACGCCCACTGGAAGTTATACCCCCCCAGCCACCCCGTCACGTCCACGACCTCGCCCACGAAATACAGGCCAGGCACCGCCTTCGCCGCCATCGTCCGCCCATCCAGCGCGTCGGTATCCACCCCCCCCAGCGTCACCTCCGCCGTCCGGTAGCCCTCTGACCCAACAGGTATCAGCCGCCAGTCGCTGACCATCGCGGCCACCCGGTCAAGGCCCGCCCCGGGCACCTCGGCCAACGGCCCGGTGATGCCCGACACCTCCTCCAGATGCCGCGCCAACCGCTCCGGCATAACCCGCCCCAGCACGGTCCGCAGCGCCCCGCGCCCCGCCGCCGCCTTCGCCGCCCTCAGGTCCGCCGCCATGTCCCGCCCCGGAGCGAGGTTGACCGAAATCGCCTCCCCCTCGCGCCAATAGCTCGAGATCTGCAGCACCGCCGGCCCCGACAGCCCCCGATGCGTGAACAGGACCGCCTCGTCGAAGCCGTGCCGCCCGCACGCCACCCGCGCCTCCACCGCCACCCCGGCCAGGGGCTGCATCCACGAAAGCTCCTGCTCGGCAAAGGTCAGTGGCACCAGCCCAGGCCGCGTCTCGACCAACGGAAGCCCGAAGCTTTCCGCAACCTGATACCCGAACCCCGTCGCCCCCATCTTGGGGATCGACTTGCCGCCCGTCGCCACCACCACCGATGCCGCCTGCTGCGCGCCCCGCACCGTCTCGACCCGAAAGCCCCGAGGCCCCCGGCTGACGCCCGCCACCCCGCAGCCCAGCCACAGCGTCACCCCGGCCCGCTCCATGTCCCGCACCAGCATGGTCACGACCTGCGTGGCCGACCCGTCGCAGAACAATTGCCCCAGCGCCTTTTCATGCCAGGCGATCCCCGCCGCATCCATCCGGGCGATGAAATCCCACTGCGTGAACCGCTTCAGCGCCGACAGCGCAAAGCGTGGGTTCCTCGACAGAAACCGCTCTGGCGCGATGCCGAGGTTGGTAAAGTTGCAACGCCCGCCGCCCGAGATACGGATCTTCTCACCCGGCGCCTTGGCATGATCGATGACCAGCACGCGACGGCCGCGCCGCCCGGCCTCGATCGCGGCCATCATGCCCGCCGCTCCTGCCCCAAGGATGATCACGTCCCAGTCCATGCCGCCCGTCTAGCCGTCCGGCAACGCCCCGGCAAGCGACGCATAAAATCGCACCCGACCCCCTTGCACCCCCAAGGGGCAGCCGCTAAACACCCCGGCACGGTTGGGGCGTCGCCAAGTGGTAAGGCAGCGGTTTTTGGTACCGCCATTCCCAGGTTCGAATCCTGGCGCCCCAGCCAACCTCCCTTTCCTTCGATGTTGAACCAAGGGTAATCCGACGTGCGCACCTGCCTAATCGCCCTCGCTGGACTTGTGGTACTTGGTGGCTGCGTCAGCAACACGGCCAGCATGCAGCTTTACCCGCTGAAGGGCAGCATCGCTGAAACCGACCCGACCCTGGTGATCGAAGCCACAGCCAAGAACGCCAGCGGCACCTCCGGCGCGCTGTCTTTCCAACTTCCTGAACGCGTAGATTGCCAGGGCACGTGGTCGTCGCTGACCCCGCGCACCGTCTCCAGTTCGCGCGGCATGTCGCTGACCTGGCGCAAGACCGGCGGCGAGGTCGGGTCCGAGATTGCCACCGTCGCAGGCGTCAACAACGGCGAAATCTACGCCGTCTGTGACGACGGCACCCGCGTGCAAGGCACTTTCATCATCGGCTCGGGCACCTCCAGCGGGACGGGTACGGCGACCGACACCAACGGGAACGTGTACAAGCTGCTGTTCTGAGGTGGGCGCTGACTGCACCCAAATGCCCCAATAAGTGCCCCACGCGATGTGACCGGTGATCGTTCAAGGGGCAGCTATGCGGACGAAGCGGACGGTCGCATACATTTGCTTCCGTCTTCGTCGAGGCGCTGAGCAAGGGGATTCACTGTTTCGGCGCGCCGGACATCATGAACACCGACCGGGGCTGTTCATGTCCAAGCCAGAGGCTGGTCGGAAATGAAGGTTCAGTCGTCAGGTTTCGCTATCCAGGCTGCGGTACAATGAATAATCGAATGGCATAGCCACTGTGGCTGTCCCAAAAGGGGGGTGAGCATGACTCTCGCAATCCGATGGTTTAGGACACAGCCCGTCCCGGCGGGCACCCTTGGCCGCGTGGACATCTTCGAGTGCGTCCTCTTCTCGGTCATGAAGGGGTTCTGGACCGGTCTGGCACTGAACTTCGCGGCGCTTATGCTGGGAGTCTCGATCAGCGCGGTGATCCGGCCGCCCGTGATACGGTCGGACGGTTCTGAGGGTTTTGCGCTCGTCTTCGACTTCTACGTGCTTGTGGCCTCGCCTTTCATCGGCCTACTGGGCGGAGTGGTTTCGGCTCGGCTTCTTCGTGGCGGTCGGGCCGGACTTATGAACATTCTTGCAACCTGGGTTTCCTGCACGGCGGTGGGCGTGGGGCTCGTGGTTATCTGGATGGTTCGGTCCACGCAGGACATTGACCTTCACTTCGCCATAGCGGCTTTGCCGTTTCTTATGAATCTCACCGTGGTGCACGGGTCGCTGATCGGCGTCTACTTCTGGCGATGGACCATCCGGCGCGCGGCGGCGGAACTCCTGGAAGGGAATGCGGCACCGGGCCTTCAGTGGAGATCGCTTGCCTGTGCGGCCAGTGGGCTAACCATGATGGCAACGGTATTCTGGTCGGTGTGCTTTCTGATCGCGATCTAATCCGACATTTCCCAATTGGTCTGCCGCTTGATGTCAACTGAACGGTAGAAAATGGCCGAGCGACCCGTGCAGCGTTCGACACCATAGGGTCAAGCTTTGCGCTGTGTTTCCGCCCAGGACAAGAACGCCTTGCTGGCAAAAAAGATGATCGCCAGGGTCGGCATGACGATCGTCACGGCCATCAGATCCAGCCCGAAGACAAGAGGCGAGGCTAGTGCCAGCAGCCCTACCATGGCCCACGGAAGGCGGCTGTTTCCGAGCGAACTGTTGTCCTGAAGGCTGTTCGAATAGGCGATCGGATAGACCAGGACGAAGGTGAAAACGATCGCCAGAAAATCAAGCGGCGCGAACACAATAATCGCAATGTTCAGCCAATTGGCCCCATTGGTCGAGAAGTCAGCTCTCTCTCCGCCGGCGATGATTTCTGACCAGATGCCGAACAGAATGCGCTGCACGATAACCACCGCGAACGTGACCGGAATCGAAACAATAAGGCCCCAGATTGCTATGACCCAAGCTGGAACGCTGACACTGGATTTGTTTACCAACATCGAAGGCCTCCTCGATATCGCGCTACTTGGGGCGCCAAACATAATGGACATTCCCCAAGTAGCCTTCCGTTTATGGCAAGTTCTCCTGAATCTACCCGCTGAACAAGTGTTTTTCGCCCGTGCGGTTTTAACTTCCGCCAGACCTTCAGAAAGCGGGCAGATCGGGCCGTAACTCCGCATCATCCTGACCCGGCACTAACTGCTTTCAGCGCGCCGGACAAACTTGTCCGACCGCTTTCGTTCGCCCTCGGGAGGTTTCAGCGTCATACGCATAGCGGTGGCGCTCGCTGTCGGCGGATGGCGGCGAGGATCATGCGCACCATCGGGCCGGTGATGGCCACTTCGGCGAACTGAAAGCTGCTGTTCTAGGGTAGTGTCTTCCGCTTCGAAGTGCCCTGGAAAGTGCCCCAAGGGGTGTGACGGGTGACGGGTTTCCCTGTTGGCGGGGACCAGCGGAGCGGGCGAGCGAGAGCATGTTGATTTCCACCCAGAACTGAGCCGGGTGGGCGGGTAATTTCCACTGAGAATTGAGCCATGTGAACCTTCCCCTGGAGCGGAGAGCGGCGGGGGCAACGGAGTGATCCACATGGGACTTTTGAACATCATCCGACGCATGCACTTGCGGCAGAAGCTGTCGATCCGGGAGATCGCCCGGCGCACGGGCCTGTCGCGCAATACCGTGGCCAAGCATCTGGCGGCGGGCACGATCGAGCCGAGGTTTGCCACGCCGGAACGGACGAGCAAGCTTGACCCCTTCGCCGACAAGCTGGCCGGCTGGCTGAAGACCGAGGCCGCGAAGGCACGCAAGCAGAGGCGGACGCTGAAGCAGTTGCACACCGATCTGGTGACGCTGGGCTTCACCGGTTCCTATGGCCGGGTGGCAGCCTTCGCGCGGGGGTGGCGAGCGGATCGCCAGCGCGACCAACAGACCACGGGACGCGGCACCTTTGTTCCGCTGTCATTCCGCCCGGGCGAAGCCTTCCAGTTCGACTGGAGCGAGGACTTTGCGGTTCTGGGCGGTGAGCGCAGGAAGCTGCAGGTCGCCCATGTCAAGCTGTCGCACAGCCGGGCCTTCTTGCTGCGAGCCTATCCCTTGCAGACCCACGAGATGCTGTTCGACGCGCATTGGCACGGGTTCCGGGTCTTCGGCGGCGTGCCCGGGCGCGGGATCTACGATAACATGCGCACGGCGGTGGATCGTGTCGGCCGCGGCAAGGAACGGCAGGTCAACATCCGGTTCCTGGCCATGACCAACCACTATGTCTTCGAGCCTGACTTCTGCAATCCGGCCGCAGGTTGGGAGAAAGGCCAGGTCGAGAAGAACGTCCGCGACGCTCGCCACCAGATGCTGCAAGGCATGCCGGACTTCCCCGATATCGCCGCACTGAATGCCTGGCTGGAGCAGCGTTGCCAGGAGCTGTGGCGCGAGACCGCCCATGGCACGCTGCCCGGCACGATCGCCGATGTCTGGGCCGAAGAGCAGGCCGCCCTGATGCCCTTGCCTGTCGCCTTTGACGGATTCATAGAGGTGAGCAAGCGTGTCTCGCCCACCTGCCTGATCAGCTTCGAGCGCAATCGCTACAGCGTTCCGGCGTCATTCGCGAACCGGCCCATCAGCCTGCGGATCTATCCCGACCGGCTGGTCGTGGCAGCGGAGGGTAACATCCTGTGCGAGCATCCGCGGATCATCGAACGCAGCCACCACCTGCCACCGCGGACGATCTACGACTGGCGGCATTATCTGGCTGTCGTTCAGCGTAAGCCCGGGGCGCTTCGGAATGGTGCGCCCTTCGCAGAATTGCCGTCTGCCTTCAGGCAGTTGCAGGATCACATGCTGCGCAAGCCCGGCGGTGATCGCGAGATGGCAGACATCCTCGCCCTGGTTCTTCAGCACGATGAACAGGCGGTGCTCATCGCCGTGGAGTTGGCACTGGCCGAGGGCGTGCCGACCAAGACCCATGTGCTGAACCTGCTGCACCGACTGGTCGACGGCAAGGTGATCGGTAGGCCACCACTGGATACCCCGCAGGCACTGACCCTGCGCCGCGAGCCCAAGGCCAATGTCGAACGCTATGACGGCCTGCGCAACCAGATCGCCGGAGGCCGCCATGCGTCATGATCCCGCCAGCGGCGCCATCGTCATCATGCTCCGCAGCCTGAAGATGTATGGCATGGCACAGGCCGTCACCGATCTGATCGAGCAGGGAGCACCGGCCTTTGAAGCGGCCATCCCGATCCTGTCGCAACTGCTGAAGGCCGAACTGGCTGAACGCGAGGTCCGTTCCATTGCCTATCACATGAAGGCCGCACGCTTCCCGGCCTACAAGGACCTCTCGGGCTTCGACTTCGCCGCCAGCGAGATCAACGAGGCCACCGTCAGGACCCTGCACCGCTGTGAGTTCATGGATGGCGCACAGAACATCGTGCTGATCGGCGGTCCGGGAACCGGCAAGACCCATGTCGCAACCGCACTCGGCATCCAGGCCATCGAGCATCATCGCCGCAAGGTCCGCTTCTTCTCGACGATCGAACTGGTCAACGCCCTCGAACAGGAAAAGGCAAAGGGCAAGGCCGGGCAGATCGCAGAAAGCCTGACCAAGCTCGACTTGGTGATCCTCGACGAACTGGGATATCTGCCCTTCAGCGCCTCGGGTGGGGCGCTGCTCTTCCACCTGCTGAGCAAGCTCTACGAACGCACCAGCGTCGTCATCACCACAAACCTGAGCTTCAGCGAATGGGCCACGGTCTTCGGCGACGCAAAGATGACCACCGCCTTGCTCGACCGCCTCACCCACCGCTGCCACATCCTGGAGACCGGAAACGACAGCTTCCGCTTCAAGGCCAGTTCAGCCGCAGCAGCCAGGAAGAAGAAGGAGACAAACCATGCCTTGACCCCAGCATGATACGAAATCCATAGTCAGAGGTGGCTCACTTCTCGGTGGAAAACCCGGCTCAGTTCTGGGTGGAAATCAACAACAAGGCCAAGGGCAGCGAGTGACTGATCCGGGTGGCAACCAAAGCCACTATGCCGAGGCTGACCCCGCCCCGCGCAACAAAAAGAAAACCCCCGGCAACGCCGAGGGATACGATCGCGTTCATAGTTTACGCTCCTGTATCTAATACCTAATTAGATACGGAAGATTGCTCGGTTTTGGTCATGGCAGTTCCGGCCCAAAGCTGCCGGATGATGGACCACCTCCCTGCGAAGCGCCCCTCCTTAACCTCACACGTCCTTACGACAGTAGGGTTTGAACGACATTTGATCGCCCTTGGCCTCGATGCTAGTCTGCCCGGATGTACGACAGAAGCGGTGTTCGCCTTTCACTGGTCCACTCTCTGCCAAATGCGGCCGAGGCAAACGGGGTGTCGGCCGGGCCACTCCTGGCTTTGGGCGGTCTGGAGCCGGACGCCTTTGCCAACCGGGATCAGGTCGTCCGGCGCAGCCAGATTGTCGCGATGATGAACGCCCTGGCCCGCAAAAGCGGTGACGCTACTGTCGGCTTAAAGATGGCCCAGGTGACAGACCCGGACCTGCTGGGGCCATTTGGCAGATCATTACTGGTCGGTCGCAATCTGGGTGAGGCATTGGCGCTGCAACAACTGCATATACCATGGCTGCAGCGTGGGACCTTGATAGCGATGGAAACGATCGGCTCGAGCGTTCGGTGGACCCACCATATGCTTGGTTGCGATCCCGCTGAAGCGCGCTTTTTGACCGAGGGAATTGCCGCCTTCTTCGTCAGGTTCGTCCGTGCAGCGACGGGTGACGAGGCCGCGCGCCTGCATGTCATACTGCCGCATAGACCGGTTGTTCCGTTGTCGATCTACGAGGACGCCTTGCGCTGTGCGGTCTCGTTTGAAAAGGGCACGGATCTGGTGATCTGGTTCGACGCTGCGCTGCTGGCCAGGAGAAATGTCTTGCGGATAGAGGAAGATGGTCTGCCAACAGCTGCGAAGGATACTCTCGTGCCAGTGACCTTTGACCTGACAGACCGGCAGCTTCTTGCGTCCCTTCACCGGATGATCGAGGTGGCCGCGCTCTGGGGACGACTGACCTTGGCTGACTCTGCCCGGACACTGGGATTGCCGCCCCGCAGCCTGCAGCGGCGCCTTGCCCTGATCGGCACAACCTTCGAGCAAGTCGTCGATGACTGGCGACACACCCAGGCCCTGAGCCTTCTGTCCAGCCCAACCGGCAGCACGAACGATACTGCGGCCCATCTCGGCTATGCCGACCCGTCGCATTTCATTCGTGCCTTCCGGCGCTGGCAGGGGGTGTCGCCCACAGAGTTCCGTCGCCGTCTGGCGCGAAATGGCAATTGAGATGCACCCAAGCACTGCCTATCGTCAGCCACACACTGCTCGCGGTGTTTGCAATAGACTGAACTCCGGAAGTTTTTGGCCGATCCCGTTCATGGTCGGGAAGCGGACATGGACGGTTTGTTTCGATCGGACGCCTTCAGGCAGGTGATCCTCACGGCGGGAACGATGTGGCCCAGAACGATCAATACCGAAAGTGACGTGACGCCCACCCGTGACGGCGCCCCGATGACCCGCATTGCCGGTGGTATCTTCCACATGGGAGCCGATGACCAGTATCCAGAGGAAGCACCAGTTCACATCCGGCGGGTCGAGACCTTCTGGATCGACCTCACCCCGGTGACCAACGCCCTCTTCGCGCGTTTCGTGGCGCAGACCGGCCATGTCACGCTTGCCGAGCGCACGCCCGACCCCGCAGCCTATCCTGACGCCGACCCCGCGCTTCTGGTGCCGGGCTCGCTGGTGTTCGTGCAGCCCTCGGCAGCGACTGACCTACTCGATGGCCTTGCCTGGTGGCGTTACTTGCCCGGCGCCTCGTGGCGCTGCCCGCAGGGTCCGGGCAGCAGTATTGCTGGGCTCGACGACCATCCCGTTGTCCACGTTGCCCTCGCAGATGCACTTGCCTACGCCGCATGGGCAGGCAAGGATCTGCCGACGGAAGCCGAATGGGAATACGCCGCACGCGGCGGACTTGACCGCGCAGAGTTTGCCTGGGGCAACGAACTGATGCCGGGCGCGCGCCATATGGCCAACACCTGGCAGGGCCGCTTCCCCTTCGAGAACCTTTCGGACGATGGCTATGTCGGCACCTCGCCCGTCACCGCATTTCCCTGCAACGGTTACGGTGTCTTCGACATGATCGGCAATGTCTGGGAGTGGACGAAGGATAGCTACCGCGCGACCCATGCCGAACCACCTCCGGCACGGTGCTGCTCGGCAAAGACTGACCGGTCGAGCGACCTGGAGCACATGGTCGTTAAGGGTGGCTCGCACCTCTGCGCTCCCAATCATTGCCGACGTTATCGACCAGCAGCCCGGCAGTCACAGTCCATCGATACCTCTTCCACCCACATCGGATTCCGCTGCGTGACGCGGGATCCCCAATTGCAGTGAGGACCCCATGAACGAACCGGATTTCAAGACCGATGCTGCCACTGCAGCGGGCCCCACTCGAAGGGACATCCTTTCCGGTGCCGCTCGCTTCATGGCGGCCATCGCTGGACTCTCGATGCTGGCCGGGCGCGCGCAGGGTCAGGAGGTCGGCCGTCCGAACATCATCTACATCGTGGCCGATGACCTTGGCTTTGCAGATGTCGGCTTCCAAGGCTCGGACATCCTCACACCGAACCTCGACCGTCTTGCCTCAGAAGGCGCGATCCTGCGCAACTTCTACACCCAGCCGTTGTGTACGCCGACTCGCGCTGCACTGATGACCGGACGCTATCCCCTGCGCTACGGACTTCAGGTTGGGGTCATCCCGTCGGGTGGCAGCTACGGCCTTGCACAAGATGAGTTCATCCTGCCTCAAGCTTTGAAGGAGGTCGGCTATTCCACCCGGATGGTGGGCAAGTGGCACCTCGGCCATGCCGACCGCGCCTTCTGGCCGCGTCAACGTGGATTCGACTACTTCTACGGCCCCCTGGTAGGCGAGATCGACCATTTCAAGCATGAAGCCCATGGCGTGACGGACTGGTACCTCGACAACGAGCTTTTGGTGGAACCCGGGTATGACACCGAACTTCTTGGGGCTGATGCCGTCCGCCAGATCGCAGATCACGACCCGGCAAGCCCCCTTTTCCTATACCTCGCCTTCACTGCCCCGCACACACCCTATCAAGCACCGCAGGCCTATCTTGACCGCTATCCGGACATCCCCGACGAGAACCGCCGGGCCTATGCCGCGATGGTGTCGGCGATGGACGACCAGATCGGGAATGTCATTGCAGCCCTCGACGCGAAGGGTCTGCGCGAAAACACACTGATCGTTTTTCACAGCGACAACGGCGGAACCCGGTCAAAGATGTTTGTTGGCGAAGGGGCGGTGGCGGGTGACTTGCCGCCACGCAACGATCCCCTTCGTGAAGGCAAGGGCACCGTCTACGAAGGTGGCACCCGGGTCGTGGCGCTGGCCAACTGGCCGGGCCGCATTGCAACGGGCGAGGCTGAAGGCGTGATGCACGTCGTCGATATGCTTCCCACCCTGGCTGCGCTGACCGGAGCAGACCTCGGACGGTCGAAGAATCTGGACGGCATCGACGTCTGGCAGGCGCTGGCGGCCGGCCAGGCCTCGCCGCGGCAAGGTATGGTCTATAACGTCGACCCTGGCCTCGGCGCCGTGCGCGACGGAAAGTGGAAGCTGGTCTGGAACGCGATGCTGCCGCCGAAGGTCGAGCTTTTCGACCTTGAAGCCGACCCGTCCGAGACAAGCGACCTGTCGGCCTCCCATCCCGAAAAGGTAGCAGAGTTGCAAGAGCGCGTCGTCGAACTGGCCCGCGCCATGGCGCCGCCTCTCTTCTTCGAGACGGCTCTTGGCGCCACCCTGTCGATGCCGCTGGTCATCGCTGATTGACGCATCCGTCGAAAGAGGACCGTGACCGAATGAGACCGACGATCCAGAACAGAACGGTGCGGGTCTCCGACCTTTTCGCAGGTAGGATCGCCCCACCCCCTGCCCCACCCTCCGCCCCACCTTTCCTCCCCTCCCTCAGAAACCCCATGCCCTTCTTGCCACTGCAGGAAATCCTGGCGCCCCAGCCAACCTCCCTTTCCTTCGACGTTGAACCAAGGGTAATCCGACGTGCGCACCTGCCTAATCGCCCTCGCTGGACTTGTGGCACTTGGTGGCTGCGTCAGCAACACGGCCAGCATGCAGCTTTACCCGCTGAAGGGCAGCATCGCTGAAACCGACCCGACCCTCGTGATCGAAGCAACGGCGAAGAACGCCAGCGGCACCTCGGGCGCGCTCTCGTTCCAGTTGCCTGAACGCGTAGACTGCCGAGGCACGTGGTCGTCGCTGACCCCGCGCACCGTCTCCAGTTCGCGCGGCATGTCGCTGACCTGGCGCAAGACCGGAGGCGAGGTCGGGTCCGAGATCGCCACGGTCGCAGGCGTGAACAACGGCGAAATCTACGCCGTCTGTGACGACGGCACCCGCGTGCAAGGCACCTTCATAATTGGCTCGGGCACCTCCAGCGGGACGGGGACGGCGACCGACACCAACGGGAACGTGTACAAACTGCTGTTCTGACGCAACGGCTGCCGCTCCGAAATGCCCCAGAAACTGCCCCCGGGGGTGATGGGTGACGGGTCGCCCTGTTGCGATGGGCCACTGGAACGGGTGGGTCGAAGCAGGCAAAAATCCATACGATGGCAGAAAAGTCTGGCTTGTCGTCCCTCCGCCAGAAAGGGAAAGGGCCCGCGAACGGGCCTCCTCCAGATGATCGGTTCGCATGGCTGCGAAGCACTAATGGAGACTGGTGCGCGTATTCAAAATCATTCCTCTCCACGAACGATCTCCGTTTCCTGCCAGAGATGTTTGGCCGGCGAACGTCGCCGCCCGCTGCCGAAGGCGTGACACATGGCTCCACCTTTCCGGTTCAACACTTGGCCGATGCCCGAGCCGCTAGCCTGTTGACGACTTATGGCGAGTTGTTTGCCACAGGCGATAGGAGTAGCCATCCGACATGGCCCTTCCCACAGCGGACACCCTGACCGAGCTGTTACTTCCTTCGCTTCAGTCGATGGGGGTCTGGGCCTATTGGGCCATCGGTGCGGCGGCACTGCTTGAGGCGTTCTTCCTGACAGGGATGGTGTTTCCCGGTTCGATCCTTGTCGATCTGGGTGGAGTTCTGGTGCATCGCGGACTGCTGGATTTCGTCGATCTTCTCTGGTTCGTGTCCATCGGGTCATGGGTCGGCAGCTACGGTAGCTTCTGGTTCGGGCGACGTCTGGCCGCAGGCAAGCGCGGAAGGCGGCTGCTGAACCCCTCCCGATCACCCGCCTTCGGCAAGGCGAAAACCATGGTCGAACGCCACGGCGCGCTTGGCGTTCTGTTGGGCCGATTAAGCGGGCCCGTCGCGGGCCTTGTGCCCTTTGCCGCCGGACTGTCCGGAATGCCGCGCCGCCGCTTCCTGGCGATCAGCGCGCTTGCCGCGGTGCCCTATGCGGTCCTCCACATTGCCATCGGCTACGGGGCAAGCGAGGTCTTCAGTCGCCTCAGCCCTGCGTTCACCCGCGAAGCCGTTGCTCTTGCCGTGGTCCTGCTGGTGCTGGCGCTCATCTGGTATGTGCTTGCGCGGATGATCAGCTTTCTGCCCTGGGTCGGCGCGGTGCTGGCAGCAACCTTGCGCAGCATGGCCAAAGAACCGGCCGTGGCGCGGTGGCTTGCTGCGCGTCCGCGGCTGACCGCTGCCGTTTCCTCGCGCCTGTCACGGACTGGTTTCGCGGGCCTTCCCCTGACGCTGACGATCGTGGCGCTCTTGGCGCTTGGCGCTCTCTGGGTCGGCTCGGTGGTCGATTACCTCTCGGGCGATCCGATCATCCGCGCCGACAGGAACATCGCAAGCCTGCTGCACGCGCTGCAAACTCCAGCAGGGTTGCGGGTCGCCACATATGTCACGGCCATAGGTGACGGGCGGGCGGTAACGGCACTGCTGGCAGCAGCCTGTCTGGCGCTTTGGCTGCGGGGCGAACGTGCGCTTGTGCTTGGGGCGGTGGTGGCCACGCTCGGCCAATCACTGGCGGTGTCCCTGCTCAAGCAACTGTTCGGGCGGGCGCGACCATCGCTTGCCCATTTCACCGAAACGACTGCCAGCTTTCCAAGCGGGCACGCCGCCGTGTCTGTCGCCTTTTTCGGCTTCGTCGCCTATGCCCTCTGGCGCAACCGCCTTGTTCGGCTGCGGATTGTACTGCCAATTGCCGGGCTGACGATCCTGTCGGTCGGCTTCAGCCGGATATATCTGGGCGAACATTACCTGAGCGACGTGGTCAACGGCTTTTTGCTTGGCGCGATCTGGCTGGTGGTGGGCGTTGCGGTAAGCGAGGCGTTGCGGATGGGGCGTTTGCAGCACACTCATCCTCGTCATGGCCCGATCTTTCTGACAGTTCTTCCCTTTCTGGCCTTCGCGGGCTTTATCGTAATGGGCTACGAAAAACCGCTTGCCCCTGTTGCAGCGCCAACCTTGCCGAAGGTTCTCGCCTCTGCGCAAGAGGCGCCAATGCAGCCTGGTTTCGACCCCTATGCCGAAAGTCTGATCGGCACGCAGGTCGAACCGGTGTCGATGATCCTGATCGCGCCGGATGCCGAAACCGTCACCGCCGCCTTTACCAAGGCCGGATGGGACGCCCCCGCCCCCACCGATCTGCCGCAACTTGTCGAGGCGGCCTTCGCAGCCTGGACGAACCACCCCGATCCGGTCGCGCCGATCACCCCCTATTTCCGCAACGGGCAACCGAACGATCTTGCTTTCCAAAAGCCCGACGCGACCGACAGTTTGCGGCGCAGACATCACCTGCGCCTTTGGAAAACGAATTTCCGCCTTGCCAGCGGAGAGGCCCTTTTCCTTGCCGCCGCAAGTTTCGATGACGGTCTGAAATGGGGCCTTGTCCACCATATCTCGCCCGATCTCGATGCCGAGCGCGACGTGATCCTGAAGGGCCTTGCACAGGCGGGCGTTCTCGTCGTGCAATCCGTGGTCGACGGGAACGGGCCGTTGACCGGCAAGGACGAGTTCGGTGATCCGTGGTTTTCCGACGGGCGGATCGTCATCGCAAACGTGAAGCCCGTCCGATAGGTGGCAGCTTTGCCCTGACACACGGCTCTGATAGCCTTTCCCAAAGAGGTTGGGCCCAGAGCGGTGAACATGGATCGGATCGAAGGCTGGAACGCAGCCCTTTTCACCGCACTCAATGCCGATGCAACCTCGCCGCAGGCCCTTGTGCTCATGGCCCGCGTTCTGGCAGAAACCGCGCCCTACGTCGCAGTGGTCGTGTTGGTGCTGCTCTGGGTAAGAACGGGCCGTTTCGTTCGGATGCGCCTGCTTGATGCGACGCTGACCGCTTTCGTCGGGCTGACTGTTGCGCAAGTGATCACGCACATCTGGTATCACCCGCGCCCTTTTGAGCTTGGCCTGGGCCACCAGTTCATGCCGCATGCACCCGAGGCTTCATTCCCGAGCGATCACGCGACATTGCTCTTCGGTCTGGCGCTTCCGCTGCTCTTTGCGAAATCCACGCGGGCGGCGGCCCTTGTGTTTGCGGCGCTCGCGCTCGGGACGGCATGGGCGCGGGTCTATCTGGGCGTGCATTTCCCCTTCGACATGGCGGGTGGTCTGGCGGTCGCTTGTTGCGCTGCACTGTTGGTCTTTGTCCTTCGCCGCCCGCTAAATGCGTGGATTTATCCGCCGGTACTTGCGCTTTACGAAGCCGTCCTGACATCGCTCGGCCTGTCGGGCCGCCTCTTTCCGCGCGGGAAGTGACGGATATGATCCGCAAAAGTGGCATACCGGCGGCGATCTGGATTCTGGGCTTCGTCAGCCTGCTGATGGATATCTCCTCCGAAATGATCCACAGCCTTTTGCCGCTGTTTCTTGTCACCGGACTTAGCAGCAGCGCGCTGACCATCGGCCTGATCGAAGGCGCAGCCGAAGCAACCGCGCTGATCGTCAAGGTGTTCTCCGGCGTGCTGAGCGACTGGGTCGGGCGGCGCAAGGAACTGGCTCTTCTCGGCTACGGGCTGGGGGCGGCGTCGAAGCCGCTTTTCGCGCTGGCGACATCCATCGACCTGATCATCGTGGCTCGGCTGGCCGACAGGGTGGGCAAAGGCATTCGCGGCGCACCGCGCGACGCGCTGGTGGCCGACCTCGCCCCGCCACATCTTCGAGGTGCGGCCTTCGGCTTGCGCCAGTCGCTCGACACGGTCGGTGCCTTTGCCGGGCCGCTTCTGGCCGTGGGCCTGATGCTGCTCTTTGCCAACGATTTCCGTCTGGTGTTCTGGGTCGCGACCATCCCGGCCGTGCTGTCCGTCCTGCTGCTTGCGGCAGGCATCCGTGAACCGGCCCGCCCCGCGGGCGAAGGACGCGGCAACCCGATCACGCGGCAGAATCTTCGGCGCCTGAAGCCCGAGTATTGGGCCGTGGTGGGCATCGGTGCCGTCTTCACCCTCGCCCGTTTCAGCGAAGCCTTCCTCGTGCTGCGCGCGCAGCAGGCAGGCATAGCACTTGCGGCCGTGCCCTTGGTCATGGTGGTGATGAATGTGGTCTATGCCCTGTCGGCCTACCCGATCGGGCGCCTGTCCGACCGCGTCAGCCACCGCGCCCTGCTTGCGGTCGGGCTTGGGCTTCTGATTCTGGCGGACCTCGTCCTCGCCTCGTCCACGGCATGGCCTGTCCTTCTGGCGGGCGTCGCGGTCTGGGGGCTGCATATGGGCATGACGCAGGGGCTGCTCGCCGCGATGGTCGCAGACACCGCTCCACCGGACCTGCGCGGAACGGCATTCGGCTTTTTCAACCTGACCAGCGGCGTGGCGCTTCTGTTCGCCAGTGGCATCGCAGGACTGCTGTGGGATCGGTTTGGACCCGAAGCTACCTTCCTGCTGGGCGCCGTCTTTGCCGGCGTCGCTTTGGTCGTCCTGCTATCGTCTCACCTGAGCCGGTTGGAACGACAGGCTTGACGGCCTGTGCCTGCCGAGACGGAGGTGAAGGACATCCGGCGTGAACGAGCAAGCTGCATTCGTCTGAGGAGAAAATCCGGATCGTGCTGCTGGGGCGTCGTGGCGAAGACAGCATTGTTGAACTTTGCCGCAAGGATGACCTCCAAGGACCTGATAACCATCGAGAGATTCGGTTCCCCGCGCCTCCGTCAACGACCCCGATAGGACCATGCAGTTCTGAAATCCTCGAGCACCTTTTTGATCTGAAACAGGTGTTCTGGCACGTCGTCAAGGCAGCTTTGGTGACGCCGTCCCTGGCTTCCTGCGGCTGTCGTTGAAGTGGTTGCGAAGGTCCGTCGTGACCTTTATGCCGGTATTTAGAAATGCGCTGGCTGGCGGTCTGGGTAGAAGAAGAATGAAGCTTTCAGAATACCTCGCCTTCATCCGCAGTGATCTCCGCGCATATGTGCAAGACGCACCAAAGTCGGGTATCCGGTCGATCTCCATAACGATGGTCAAGAACGAACAGGACATCATCGAACCGTTTCTGAGAACCAATCGGCCATATCTCGACGCAATGATCGTCATGGACAACGGGTCGATAGACGGCACTCGCACCATTGCAATGGAATGCGCACGTGAGTTGGGCGGCATCTTTGTGATCGACAGCCCCGACACGCGGTATGTACAGGCCGACCAGATCACTGCTGCGCTGCGGTTTACTCAAAGTGCATTCTTTGCCGATCACGTCGTCTTCCTCGATTGCGACGAATTCCTGTCTGCGAAGGACCCCAAAGCATTCCACGCAGCACTTGCCTCAGAACCACCAGGAACCGCAACACTCCACCCATGGCGGACTTATTTGCCTGATCCCCAAGGGGGGACGACCGACAGCGATCCACTTGATGCGATCAGATATGTGCGGCGCCAAGAAACACCGGCGTACAAGAAAGCAATTTGGCATCTCGGTGGTTCGTTCTCCGAGGCCATGACAGTCAGCAAGGGCGCGCACTCGGTACGGCTGGGGCGCCACAGGGTACCTGTCAACGACAGACTAGATTCGCCGGTGATCCATATTCCAGTGCGGAGTGCCGATCAGGTCGTGGCTAAGGCAGTGAACGGGTGGAGCAAACTCGTTTCCGAGCAGCCAAGCTTGTCAAACGTGGCCCCCGATTACAAAGGTCAGTCGTACCATCGCAAACGCCTGTTCGATTCGGTGCGCGAATACGGCCTGCCATTGCAGCCGGCCAACCTAGCAGACTTGGCAAACTCTTTTGCTCAAGACGGGCCACCCAAAATTTTTCAGGACAGTGTCAACGCAGAGCGCCCCAGGCTCGATTTGGTACGGCGGTTCTCAAATGGTTTGGGGATGCCCGCAGATGAAGCAGTTTTGAATACAATTATCGGTACATCTGCTTTCAAGTTCGAGACGCTTCTGGAACGGCAAGCGGCCCACGAAGAGGTTTCCAAGCCGATTTCCGAGACTGCATTCTCTCATGACTGGCATTGGTCGCACGTCTTTTTCGATATCGCTCCGTTCCGCTATCTAGCCGAGTATTTCCAGCCAAAAACCGTTCTCGATATCGGTTGTGGCAAGGGCATCTACCTTCGCCTCTTTGAATCGCTTGGGGCAGATGAGATCATCGGCACCGACGGCGTCGATCCGGCCACCACGGTCTTGCGGGACGATCAGTATATCCGGCATGATCTTCACGAACCGCTTGATCTTGGCAAAACGTTTGATCTGGTCATGTGCCTCGAGGTGCTGGAGCATTTGGATCCTGCGGTCACCAGTCTGGCGTTCGACTCGATCGCACGTCATGCCGATAACAGGATCATCTTCTCGGTTGCGGAGCCAGGCCAGAACGGTCACGGTCACATCAACTGCATTCCAATGGACCGGGTTCTTGATCTTTGGGCCGAACGTGGCTGGGTTCCGGATCTGATCGAAACACTTGGTCTGCGTGCCATTTCAACGATGTCGTGGTTCCGCCGAAACCTTCTCGTTTTACGCAAGGCGCGCTCGTCGGAAGACGGTACTGCCGCCGCCGCGTTAAGATCGATCGCCGACTTGCGCTATCAATGGTACGGTCAAAGCTCCGGCATCCGGCCGGCAGCCTTCAGCGAGCCTTACCCACAAAGCAATCAAGCGTATGGACGCACTCGCGGTCGCAAACCTGCGTAGATCAAACCAAGAGCTGTATTCTGACGCTCATGAAAACCGTCCTCAAGGCAAGGTGGTTTGACAAGCTCCCCATCTCGTGAGACCAAGTCGGCCTCTGGCAGATGTACGTTGAGGCGAATGGACAAGACCGTAATCTGCATGAAGTGGGGCGATCTGTACGACGCCGAGTATGTCAACGTGCTCTATAACGCGGTGCGTGCGAACCTTGCGGAACCTTTCCGTTTTGTCTGCCTGACCGATAATGCAGACGGTCTTTCCCCAGGCATATCCGCCTTCCCGATTCCCGACATCGGACTGACGCCTCGTCAGTGGCGCGGTGGTGGATGGCCCAAGCTGTCGGTCTTCATCGATGACCTCTACGGGCTCTCGGGCCGCGCGCTTTTCATCGACCTCGACATGATGGTCGTAGGGGACCTCCAGCCGTTCTTCGAGTACGGCAGCGGGCTGATCGCCATCGACGAAGGTGCCTGGAAGGGCGGCCCCCCTTCGACCATGAGCTCGATCTTCGCGTTCGACATAGGGGCTCACACCGACCTCGTGGACCGGATGCGGGAAGACCCCAACGCGATGGAGGATTTGTATGGCTACGAGCAGAACTTCTTGCATGGCGAGGCCGAGCGAGTAGGTTACTGGCCGAACTCCTGGCTCGCGAGTTTCAAGCGACATTTGCGTCGGCCGCTCTTGCTTGACCGCATCCTGCCCCCTAAGATGCCAGCGCCCAATGTAAAGATCGTGGTCTTCCACGGTCTTCCCCGACCGCGAGATCTCGTACGTTCGGGAAAGGGAAACCGTGATCGCTTCCCGCACTTCATCGGGGGGCCGGTTGGCTGGGTTGTGGCCTACTGGAACCGGTATGTTGTTTCCTGAGTGCCCCGCCGACCCTCGTTCCTCATCCAGTTTGAGTTTCAGGTATTGGGCTAAACACACTTTCTTCTGACCAAGGAGAGGGAATGCCCCTCGCGCGCAAAGACCTCAGAACATGGCTGATCAACCTGCCGCGCGCCGTCGAGCGCCGGAGGAAGATGGAAGCGCAGCTTTCCCACCTTCCGTTCCAGCACAAGGTTTTCGATGGCATCGACGGAAAGGCGCGCGAGGCTGAACTCATCCAGACTGTGGATGTCGAAGCCTTCGAACGGAACATGGGCCGCAATATCCTGATCGGAGGAATTGGCTGCTACCATTCTCACCTTGCTGTCTGGAGGGAATTCCTTGCGACGGGGGCACCAGTTGCGCTGATCCTCGAAGACGATGTGGTTTTCCATGATGACTTCGTCTCTGCCGTGGATGCGGCCTTGGCAGCTTCTGATCGCTGGGACATGCTGAAACTCAACAAAATCCGCGCAAAGCTGCCCGTCTCGCAGGGCAAGATCGGCACCTACACCCTGAACGCCTATGTCGGCCCTGCCACGGGCACCGGCGCCTATCTGATAAAAAGAGAGACGGTAGAAAAATTGCTGCCTCGGATGCTTCCGATCACGCGCGCCACCGACCACGAGATAAACCGGTTCTTTCTGCACGACTTCCGGCTCTTCGGTCTGGAGCCTTTTCCCAGCCATGTGGATGACGGGAACATCAGCTTCATCACCGGCGTAGCATCAGGGGATCTGAAGAAGTTCAAATGGTACAAACGGCTGCCCAGCTATTGTCTGCGTGCAGCCAACTACTGGAGACGCCTCAAATACCTGATACGGATAGGCGCGTTTCCCGGGCCTAAGAAGACGCATGACTAGCCGAATAAAGCCCGACGCAAAGCGCATTCATCCTGTGGGGTTGGCGTCCCTTGCCGGGTCAGGCCACGATGTCTGAAGGTAAGGCCATACGGGAACTTCGTCGCGTCTTTTACAAGGCGATGGACCCGTTATACGCCTTGGTCGAAGCGGTGCCCCAATTCCTTTACGACCGCCAGTTCTACCGACATGTCCGGGTGACGGAAGGACGGCACACCCCCACGAATGGCAAGCTCGCACTTCATATCCTTTTCCAGCCAGCCGGCCTGCTGCCCTCGACTTTTCTGACAGTAAGCCACCTCGCGAAAAAGGACTACTCGGTCGTCGCAGTATCCAACGCGCCGCTGTCGCAAAAGGATCGCGAAGACCTGCTGTCCTCCGTGGCTCTTCTGGTCGAAAGACCAAACTACGGCCACGATTTCGGCGGCTATCGTGACGGCCTTCGCGTCGTGCAAGACCGAGGCATCACCCCGTCGCGCCTGTTGTTGCTGAACGACAGCATCTGGTTTCCCCTTTCGTCGAACGAGACGCTGCTTTCCGAACTGGAGCACGGAACCGAGGGGCTGACCGGACCGATGTTCGAACGAAAAGCCGGGCGACGTCATGCCGGGCACTTCGAATCCTACATGATGATGGTTGGTCACAGAGGGCTTGCCTCCCCGGCATTCTCTGATTTCTGGCGGGGCTACCAGGTGTCCAGCACCCGTCGAAAAGTGCTCGCTCGAGGTGAAAAGGGGTTCTCTCGGGCCTTGTTGGACGCAGGCGTGCCGTCGAAAGTCTTTGGTTCACGACACGCATTTGCCGAGGCGATTGAGGGCGCTTCCACCAAATTTCTGCAAGAAGCCATCACATATGCAGAACATGACAATCCCCAGCACGAGCAACGCCGAAAAAGCCTTGTCGGTTTGATCAGCGCCCAGGCACCCAACCAAAAACTCATCCGCGACCACATTCTGGACGTGGCGCGAACCGCAAGCCTTCAAGAGGCTTTTCCGCTGGCTTCGATGCGGATATTCAACCTGCCGCTGCTGAAGAAACGGCAAATCGCCAGTTCCGTGGCCATGCGACGTGCCTACCTGAAAGCCGTGGATGACGGCTTTCTGGATGAACCGGATCAACAAATCCTTCGCGAAATCAGAAGCTTGACGCCCAGGCCTTAGTCACGTCAGCGCAAGCAAGGGATCGCGCGAACAGACCACCAAACTGTAGCGCGCATCCGGTTGCAGCGGAAACTCGACGGGTGCAAACTCACGTCGCTCGCTTGGCGCCCTGCCGATCAGTGACATCAAGGTTTTCATGCGCTTGAACGTACGTCGCGGCAATCTGGCAATCCGGGTGGCGGGGCGCGACGCAATAAAGCTGGTGTATCCCAGGCTTCTCAGCAGATCGATCGACGGTGTCGATCCCTCCTTGATGTCTTCGGGCAGCACCTCCATCGCGACGACCGGCATGTCTCGACGCAGCGTTTGCTCGGCCCCGCGCAGTGCCGCCTCCTCATGCCCCTCGATGTCCAGCTTGATGAAGGACACGCGTTGCACCGTCACCTCCTGGATCGTGTCGATCGGAACAAGGTTCAGGGTAACCGGTTTGCTGCCAAGGCCGATGGGGCGGTCCGATGGGCGAACAGAGGTGGCGCCAAGATTCAGCAGATCCTGTGCAACCGTCACCACGGCTTTCGCGTCCGATGCACCCACGTTAAGCGCTACGACATTCGGCACCAGATCCGCATTGCAGGCCAAAAGGCGGAATGTCCGCGGGTGCGGTTCAAGGCTTACAACGCTCGGGAAGTGGCGCGCAAAGAACAGGCTGTGATTTCCGATGTTTGCCCCGACATCGATGGCCTGCCCGCTTCGATCCATCCGTGGAAAGATAAACTCTTCAAGCGCCTCCAGCTCATATCTTTCATACTGACCGTCAAGATGCAGCGACACAGAGATGGTATCGAACGCAAAACAGGCCAGTTGCGGATAGCGTCGTGCATGTTCCTCTGACGCCTCAGAGAGATACAGCTTCGCCATCTTCTTCAAAAACACTTTCCGGGTGCTCATCGGCTCGTCACCTTTGTTCGGGGTCCCAATGGCCAATCCAAGGTTGTGCAGCTTTTGGCAGCATAGATGCGGCTAAGCAACGGTGATGCGGCTAGCGCATCCCCACCGCGCGCCTTCCGATCGCGCTGATCGACACGGCGGCAAGGATTATCGCCCCCACCAGCACCTCGCGCACATAGCTGTCGACGTTCAACTGGGTCAGGCCGTTGTCCATCACTCCCAGCACGACCACCCCCGCCAGCGTCGCCAGCACCCGCGGCTGGCCGCCCCTGGTCATCGTCATGCCCAGAAACACCGCGGCAATCGCCGTCAACATCAGACCGTCGCCCTGCGTCGGGTTGGCCGAGGCAACGCGTGAGGCATACATCAACCCCGCCACCGCAGCCCCTGCCCCGGTGAACACGAACGCCGTCAGCCGCAGCCGTGCGACCTTGACCCCCGCCAACCGCGCCGCCTCCATGTTGCCTCCAAGCGCGTAAAGCCTGCGGCCATAACTCGTCTGTTCCAGCACCAGCCAGACAAGTGCCACACACAGGAACGCAACGATCGCCAGCCATGACAGCACCAGTGGCCGCTCACCGCCGCCAAGCACGATCCCGCCCCGCGCGAACCCGGCAAAGGCTTCGGGAATCGCGCGGCCCGAAATGGTCTTGCCGTCCGACACAAGGAACGCCACGCCGCTGAAGATGGTCAGCGTCGCCAGCGTGGCCACGAATGGAAGAATCCCCAAAAGACTGACCAGCGCCCCGTTCAGCGCCCCCCCCAGTATCCCCACCGCCAGCGCCGCAGCCACCGCCACCGCGATCCCGTGGCCCTGCGCAAACAGCACCGCCGCCACCACGCCCGCCAGCGACGCCATCGCCCCCACTGACAGATCGAAATCCCCGACCGCCATCACCACCGTCATCACCGCGGCGACCACGATCAGCATCGACATCTGCTGGCTGAGGTTGACCCAGTTGCGCGCCGTCATGAAGGTTTCCGGCAGCATCACCCAAAAGAAAAGGATCACCGCCGCCATGCCGATCAGCGTGCCGTAAGTTCGCAGCGCGTGCCCCATTCAGGCAGCCTCCCCGTCATAGATCGCGGCCAACAGCGCCGCCTCGCTCAGCCCTTCGGCGGCAAGGTCGCGCCCCGGCCTGCCATCCCGTACCAGCACGATCCGGTCGCAAAGCCCGATCAGTTCGGCAAGGTCCGACGACGCGACAGCGACGGCTGCACCCCCTTCCGCCATCCGCCGCACCAGCGCGTAGATGTCGGCCTTGGCCCCCACATCGACGCCCCGCGTCGGCTCGTCCAGCAGCAGGACGCGCGGCTTTCCGGCCAGCGCGCGAGCGAACAGAACCTTCTGCTGGTTGCCGCCCGAAAGTTCCGCCACCGCCTGTCCCGGTCCTTCGGCCTTCAACCGCACCGCAGCACCGCTATCGGCCACCAGCCGCGCCTCGGCACGGTGGCGCAGGATCCCCGCGCGGGCCAGCCAGCCAAGATGCGGAAGGCTGACACTGCGCCCAAGACCCTGCCCCAGCATCACGCCCTCGGACCGGCGATCGCGCGGAACATAGGCAATCCCCGCCGCCCAGGCCGCAGTTGGCCCCGGTGGCACCTCAACCCCGTCCAGACGCACTTTTCCCGCGCGCGGCAGCGCCCCGATCAGGGTCTTCAACAGCGCATTGCGCCCCGCGCCCGCGAGCCCGGCAAGGCCCACCACCTCGCCTGCCCGCAGCGCAAGGCTGCCACCGGCAAGACCGTCAGCCTCCAGCAGCACCCGCCCCACCCTCGCCGCGCGCGGCGGAAACAGCGCGTCCACCGCCCGCCCGGTCATGTCGCGGATGATCCGGTCGCGGTCCATCGCGGCGCGGTCCAGCACCGAGGCCGTCACCCCGTCGCGCAACACCGTCACCCGGTCGGCAAGGCGCATCACCTCGTCCATCCTGTGCGACACGTACAAGACCGCCGCCCCCCGCCCGACCAGCCGCCCGATCACCGCGAACAACCGCTCCGCCTCGGCATGGCTCAGCGCGGCGGTCGGTTCGTCCAGCACGTAAAGCCAGGGCTCCGGCCCGCCATCGGCAATCAACGTCGCGGCGATCCGCGCCAGCATCCGGTCGCCGGGGCCAAGATCGGCCATCGTCGCGCGCGGGTCGATCTCTGCGATTCCCAGTTCCGCCAAAGCCGCCGCCGCCGCCGCGCGCATCCGGCCCCAGTCGACCAGGCCCCACCGCTGCGGGATGCGGTGCGCAAGGTGCATGTTTTCGGCCACCGACAGCCCCGGCACCACCTGCATCTCCTGATGCAGAAACCGAAACCCCGCCGCCGTCGCCACCTCAGGCCCGGTCAGCCGCAGGGGCGCACCGTCCAGAACCACCTCGCCTGCATCCGCCCGCTCCAGCCCCGCCAGCACCCGGATCAGCGTCGACTTGCCCGCGCCGTTCTCGCCCATCAGCGCGTGAACCTCGCCGCCGCGCAAGGCAAGAGACACCCCGCGCAACGCCAATGTCGGCCCGTAAGCCTTTGCCACACCTGTCAAAAGCAGATGACGCATCAGCTTCCTCTTTGCAAAAATATCCCCGCCGGAGGCTCCGGCATCACAGCCAGTGCCTCCGGCAGCCGTTCACTCTGCCGCATTCGCCGCCGTGATCAGCTTCGTTGGAACATAGATCACGTTGGCCTTCAGCGTCTCGCCGCCCAGTACGCGGGCCACGGTGTCAGCCGTGGTGCGCCCGATCCCGGCAAAGTCCTGCGCGACCGAGGCTTCGAAGTTGCCGCCCTTGGCAATCTCGTCTCGCGCCTGCGGGTTGGCGTCGATCCCGGTAATCACGATGCCCTCACCCTGCCGACCGGCCGCCTCGATGGCCTGCAATGCCCCCAGAGCGGGCTGGTCCCATGCCGCCCAGACCGCCTTGATGCTGCCGGGTTCCGGGTTGGCGGCCAGCACCGCCTCCATCTTGGCCCGCGCATCCGCTATGCCGCCATCGGCCACATCAGGCGTGATCCGGTCCAGCACCTTGATGTCGGGGTAATTGCCAAAGACCGCGTCCGCGATCACGCCACGCACCTGCACCGGCGGGAACGGATCAAAGGTGAACATCACCACATTGCCCGCGCCACCGATCCGGTTGGCCACATAGACCGCCGTCTCCGCAGCCATCGCATAGCCGTTCGAGGTGATGTTGGCCTTGATCCGTGCATCCGCCCCGGCATCCATCCCGAACACCGGAATGTTCGCCGCCGCCGCCGCATCAAGCCCCGCCCCAACCTGCGCCGGATCGACGTTCAGCACGATCGCATCGACGCCCTGGTTGACCACGTCCTCCATCCGGCTGATCACCGCCGCCACGTCCCCGGCGGTGTCGATGACGTTGACCTCCCAGCCAAGCTCGCCCGCCCGCGCCTGAAACGCCTCGACGTAAAACTGCGTGCCGGGCTGCGCGAGGTAGGGCGTGATCACCGCGATCTTCTCGCCTTCCGCCGCCGCCGCACCGGCAAATGCCACACTTGCCACGAACCCAAGTCCCACCGCCGCGCGGCGGGTGAATGTCAGTGCCATCGTCTCTGTCTCCCCCAAGGAACCGACCGGTCTTATCCGGTTGCGCTGCGAACTCTGTCAGGCCACAGTTGCCTCGTCCAGCAGATTACGGGAGAGAGTGATCATGCAAGACGCGGTCCTCATCGGCATCGACGTGGGCACCACCTCGGTCAAGGCGGTAATGCTTACGGCGACAGGCCAGCGGCTGGCGGATTTCACCGCCACCTACCCCACCCATCGCCCCGGCCCTGCGTTGGTGGAACAATCACCCGACGACTGGTTTCGCCTCGTCCTCGCCGCGCTGACCGGCTTTGCCGACCGGCCCGAGGCGGCGCACGCCGCGGCGATCTGCCTGACCAGCCAGGTCAATACCCATGTCTTCACCGACGCGGGCCTCGCACCCCTCCACCCCGCAATCGTCTGGCAGGACGGTCGCGCCGAAGCCGAGGCGGCCCGCCTCGACGGCAAGGTCACAGCCGCGCAAAAGACTGACTGGCTCGGCGCGCCGATCCCGATCGACGCCAGCCACGCGCTGGCCCGCATGGCCTGGATGAAACGCCATCACCCCGCAATCTGGGCGGCAACGGCGCATGTCCTGTTGCCGCGCGACTTCCTCGTCGCGCGGCTGACCGGCCGGGTCGGGTCCGATCCGATCTCGGCGGTCGGCCTAGTCACGCCCGCCCTGCAGTATGCCAAGCCCCTCATCGCCCTTCTGCCCGGCGCGCTGAAACGCCTGCCGCCGCTGTGCGACCCGCTCAGCGTCGCCGGCACCGTGCTGCCCGGCCTGCCCTTCGCCGGCCTGCCCGTCGTGACCGGCGTGATGGATGCCTGGGCCAGCCTTTTCGGCATCGGCGTCGCATCGCAAGGTCAGGCGATGTATCTTTCCGGCACCTCCGAAGTCCTCGGCCTGATCAGCCCCGACATCTCCGGCGAACCCGGCGTCATCACGTTTCCCGCCTGGCGCGGAATCACCCTGCACGCCGCACCCACCCAAGCGGGCGGCGCCTCGCTCGACTGGGTTGCACGGCTGCTCGGTCGCGATGCCGCGTCGCTGGACGCAGCGCCGATCACGGCGCAAAGCCCGCTCTTCCTGCCGCACCTGCAGGGTGAACGCGCGCCCCTTTGGGACGCATCGGCGCGCGGCACCTTCGCGGGCCTCACCACCGCCACCGGCCCTGCCGAATTGGTGACGGCGGTGATGGAAGGCGTCGCCTTCTCTGCCCGTCTCGCGATGGAGGCGCTGCAGCGCTCGGCAGGCATGATCCCCGGCCAGATCCAGACCGGCGGAGGCGGTGCGGCGTCCGACCGCTGGTGCCAGATCCGCGCCGACGTGTTCGGCCTCCCGTTCCTGCGGGTGGAGGGGCGCGATCCCGGCGCACTTGGTGCGGCCGTCATGGCTGGCGTCGGTTCCGACATCCTGCCCGATCTGGCGCAGGCCGCCGCAGCAATGATCCGCACCGACCGGGTGTTCGAGCCCGATCCCGCGGCCAAGGCGATGGCAGACCGGCGTTTTGCCATCTGGCAGCAGCTTTACGCCCAGGTTCGCCCGATCAACGCCGCCTTGGCCTGACGCTTACCGCCCCGCCAGCGCGTCGGCCAAAAGCCCCCGCACCGCATCCATAGGCACGTCCTCGGCCACGAAGGCGCTGCCGATGCCGCGCGCCAGAATAAAGCGCAGCCGCCCGTCGATCACCTTCTTGTCCTGCCCCATCAGCGCCAACAGCGCCTCTGCCCCCGGCAGATCGCCCGGAATGTCCGCAAGGTCCACGCGCATCCCCATTGCTTTCAGATGCGCGCGCACCCGGCTGGGTTCTTCCTGCGAACACAGGCCCAGCCGCGACGACAGCTCGAACGCCAGCGCGCAGCCGATCGCCACGCCTTCGCCGTGCAGCAGGCGGTCGGAATACCCCGTCGCCTTTTCCAGCGCGTGACAGAAGGTGTGGCCAAGGTTCAATAGCGCCCTTTCGCCCTCTTCTGTTTCGTCGCGCGAAACAATCCCGGCCTTCATCTCGACCGACCGCGTCACCGCATGAAGCCGCGCATCCCGGTCGCCGGCGCGCATTGCCGGGCCATTGACCTCCAGCCAATCAAAGAAAGCGGCATCCCCCAGCAGCCCGTATTTCACCACCTCGCCGTAACCCGAAAGGAAATCCCGCGCTGGCAGACTGTCCAGCACCGCGATATCCGCCAGCACCAGCGACGGCTGGTGAAACGCGCCGACAAGGTTCTTGCCCTGTGCGGTGTTGATCCCGGTCTTGCCGCCAACCGAACTGTCGACCTGCGCCAGCAGCGTCGTCGGCAGTTGCACGAACCGCACTCCCCGGCGCAGCACGGCCGCGGCAAAGCCGACCAGATCGCCGATCACCCCGCCGCCGAAGGCCACGACCACATCGCGCCGCTCGACCTTCTGTTCCAGCAACCATTCGACAGTGCGCGAAAACTCCGGCCAGCCCTTGGTGCCTTCACCCGGCGGCAGTGCCAGCGACGCGACCGCAATGCCTTCGACCGCGAATGCAGCCTCCAGCCGCGCCAGATGCGCCTTGGCAACAGTTGCGTCCGTCACCACCACGACCCGCCGCCGCGCCAGCAAGGGCGCAATCTCGGCCCCCGCGCGGTCAATCAGGCCCGCACCGATTCGCACCTCGTAGGACCGCTCCCCGAGGTCAACCGCAACCCTGTTCAAACCTTAGTCCTCCAGCACATCCGGCCGCGTCTTCAACGCGGTGACAACCCGCGCGGCCATGTCTTCGACCGAAATTTCGGGGCTGGCGTCCACCACCAGATCGGCCTCGGCATAAAAGGGCAGCCGGGCAACGTAAAGCGCCCGCAGGGTTTCGCGCGGGTTCGCCGTTCGCAGCAATGGGCGCGTCGTCTTGTGGCGCACCCGCTGCCACAGCAGATCAAGGTCGGCCCGCAGCCAGACCGAAACTCCCGCCTCGTGAATCAGCCTGCGGTTCGCTTCCGACAGAAACGCCCCGCCCCCGGTCGACAGCACGCAAGGCTCGCCGCGCAAAAGCCGCGCGATCACTTCGGTCTCGCGGGCACGAAAGAATGTCTCGCCGTCGCGCTCGAAGATTTCGGCGATGCTGCGGTCGGCGGCGCGTACGATCTCTTCGTCGCTGTCGCGGAACTCGACCCCAAGAACCCGGGCGAGCGCGGTTCCGACGGCCGTCTTCCCGGCCCCCATCATCCCCACCATCACCACTGTCTTCGCCAATTGGCCCATCGCGACCCTGCACATACCGGCTTCCCTGCGGCAAAGCCCCGCCGAAGGGAAATAATCATCCCTGAATGGCGTGAAGTCTTGCCGAATGCTATATACATTCGCAACAACCGCCATGATGAAGCGGCTGGGCAGAAGGAGGCACCGCTGATGGGACGCGTGATCAAACTGTTGGTGCTTCTCGTCATTGTCGGCTTCATCGGATTGGTCGGCTTTGCCTATCTTGCCGACCTCGCGCCGCCTCAGGGTGATGTGACCAAACCCGTGGTGCTCGATGCCGGCGATTGAGACGCGCCTTCCAACCACTTGTGGTGCTCTGCTCGCGGGGGTGGTCTCTTGCGGAATTTTCCTGTTGCCGTCAGGTGCCTTGGCCCAGGGCGATGCGCCGCTGTCCGCAATCGACTGGCTGTCGCGATCGGTAACCACCCCGGCCTCGGCGGCGGCACCCTCGGCCACGCCCGGCCTGCTTGACGAACCACCCGTCGCAGATGGCGGCGCACTTCCCGAACCCGTCGCCACCTCCACCCTCGACGGCCCCTCGCCCGACAGCGTCGGCCTGATCACGACCGCCGTCTCGGGGCTGCCGCGCAAGCTGTGGGGCGCCGGCCTGACGGTCGAGATCGCCGAGCGGCTAACAGCCGAACAGGTGGAAACCCTGCCCGCGCTGCGCCAGTTGTTCCTGACCCTTCTGCTTGCCGAACTGGAAGCCCCGGTCGATTCCGGCGGTCGCGGCGATCTTCTGCTGGCGCGGATCGACAAGCTGCTGGCGCTCGGCGCACTGGAACAGGCCGCCGCCCTGATCGACGCTGTCGGCGCCACCACGCCCGAAATGTTCCGCCGGTCCTTCGACGTGGCGCTTTTGACCGGGGCCGAGGATCGCGCCTGCGAACGGATGCGGTCCTCGCCGAACCTTGCCCCCACAATCCAGGCCCGCATCTTCTGCCTCGCCCGCTCGGGCGACTGGGATGCCGCCGCCCTGACCCTCCGTTCGGCCGAGGCGTTGAACGAGATTGACGCCAATCAGGCGCATCTTCTGGCCCGCTTCCTCGACCCCGACCTTTTCGAAGGCGAACCGCCGCCACCGCCACCGAAACCTGTCACCCCGCTGGACTGGAAGATGTTCGAGGCGATCGGCGAACCGCTTTCCACCAGCGGTCTGCCACTGGCGTTTTCCTACGCCGAACTTGGCCCGCAATCGGGCTGGAAGGCGCAGATCGAGGCTGCCGAACGCCTGACCCGCGGCGGCACCATCCCGCCAAACGTCATTCTCGGGCTATACACGGAACGCGAGGCTGCGGCCTCGGGCGGGGTGTGGGACCGGGTGATCGCGTTCCAGAACTTCGACGCGGCGCTGGCCTCGGGCGACACAGCCCGCATCGCCGCCGCCCTTCCGCCGGTCTGGGCGCGGATGCAGGAGGTGGAGCTGGAAGTGCCCTTCGCGCTTCTATACGGCAAGGCGCTCGGCACGCTCTCCCTGACCGGAGACGCCGCCCGCATCGCGTTCCGCGTGGCGCTGCTGGCGCCACAGTACGAAACCTTCGCCCGCAGCCGCACCCCTGCCGACCTGACCGAAGCCTTCCTGATCGCCATCGCCAAGGGCGAGGTGCAAGGCGTCACCGCGCCCGACAGCCTTGGCCGTGCCATCGCCTCGGCCTTCACCGCCCCCGTCGCCTCGACCGAGGCCAAGGCGCTGATGGATGGCAACCGCCCCGGCGAAGCGATCCTTGTCGCAGTGGAAAACATCGCTCGCGGCGTGCAAGGCGACCTTCGCGGCGTCAGCGAGGGCCTGTCGCTCCTCCGCCTTGTCGGGCTGGAAGACGTCGCCCGCCGCACCGCGCTTGAACTTATGACCCTTGAACGTCGCGGCTGACCACATGCCCGAGCCCCGGTCCAAGGCGGAAAGCGACCGCTGGATTTCCACCTTTCTCGATGCGCAGGCAGCCGACCTTGGGGCCGCGCGGAACACCCGGCTTGCCTACGGCCGCGACCTTCTGGATTTCACCGGCTGGCTTGACCGGCAGGGCAGCAGCCTTGCGACCGCCGACCGCGCAAAGGTCGAGGCCTACCTTGTGCATTGCGACGCGCAGGGGTTGGCAAAGGCCACCCGCGCGCGCCGCCTGTCCTCGATCCGCCAGCTTTACCGCTTTGCCTTCGACGAAGGCTGGCGCAGCGACAACCCAGCCTTGCGCATCTCTGGCCCCGGCAAGGTGCAGCGCCTGCCCAAAACCCTGTCGGCCGACGATGTGACTCGCCTGCTCGACGCCGCTGCCAGCAAGGGCCGCACACCGGCCGACCGGCTGCGCAACCGCGCGCTCTTTGAGCTCCTCTACGCCACAGGAATGCGGGTATCCGAACTTGTCACCCTGCCTGTCGCTGCCGTTCGCGGCGACCCGCGCATGATCCTCGTGCGGGGCAAGGGCGACAAGGAGCGGATGGTGCCCCTTTCCACCCCGGCCCGCAGCGCGCTGGTCGACTGGCTGGCACAGCGCGACCGCGATGACGACGCCGCGCGCAAGGCCGGCAAACCCGCCTCCAAATACCTGTTCCCCGGCCCCGGTGCCGCCGGCCACATGACGCGGCAGCATTTCCACCTGATGGTCAAGGATGTAGCCGCCCTTGCCGGCATCGACCCCGCCCGCGTGACACCGCACACCCTGCGCCACGCCTTCGCCACCCACCTTCTGGCCGGGGGGGCCGACCTGCGCGTGATCCAGACGCTTCTCGGCCACGCCGATCTGGCCACGACCGAGATTTATACCCATGTCCTTGACGACCACCTTAAGGACCTCGTGCTGAACCACCACCCCCTTGCCCGCAAACGCTGACCTGCCCCTGATGATGGACGCCCGATGACCGCAGCCTTCGACACGGCCTTCTGGGCCAACCTTGCCGCGATCATCGTACTGGTCGTGCTGGCTGCGATCGTAGCAGGCGCCGCCACGGCGCTGTCGGCGGTCTCGCGCGGCAAGCTGAAGGCGCTGGCCGACAAGGGGTCGCACGGCGCGCGCCACGCCCTTCGCCTGACCGACAACCGTGAACGGACAATCGGCGCGCTTTTCCTTGGGTCAACTGTTGTCAGCGTCGTCGCGACCGCGCTTGCCACGGTGCTTGCCCTGCGGCTGCTCGGACCGTCGGGCATAGTCGTCGCCGTCCTCGGGGTTGCCGCAATCCTTCTGGTGTTCGCCGATTTCCTGCCCAAGGCGCTTGCCCTCACGCTTCCCGAAACGGTCGCAACAAGCACCGCGCTTGTCGTGCGTCCTCTGGTTGCGGTGTTCGCCCCGATCGTACGCATTGCGGGCGCCAGCGCGCGCGGCATCCTTCGGCTGTTCGGCATCAACGCCGACCCCGGCGGCCAGATGCTGGCCTTGCGCGAGGAAATCGCCGGCGCAATCGCGCTTGGCCATTCCGAAGGTGCGGTCGAAAAAGAAAGCCGGGACCGCCTGCTTGGCGCGCTCGACCTCAGCCACCGCACGGTGGACGAGATCATGCGCCACCGACGCCAGATCGAGATGATCGACGCCGCCCAGACCCCCGACGACATCATCACCCAGGTCCTCGCCTCGCCCCACACCCGTCTGCCGGTGTTTCAGGGCAGCGACGACAACATCCTCGGCGTCGTCCACGCCAAGGACCTCCTGCGCGAGGTGGACCGTCTGGTGCGCGGAGCCGAGTCCACCGCCGGTATCCAGACACTCGACATCGTCAAGGTCGCGATGAAGCCCTACTTCATTCCCGACACCACCTCGCTTGACGAACAGATGCGCGAGTTCCTTGCCCGCCGCACGCATTTCGCGCTGGTGGTCGATGAATACGGCTCGTTACAGGGCCTGATCACGCTGGAAGACATCCTTGAGGAAATCGTCGGCGAGATCACCGACGAGTTCGATGTCGTCCTGAAGGACTCTCATCTGGTGCGGTCCGAGGACGGCAGCTTCCTGATCGACGGCGCGATGACGATCCGTGACCTCAACCGCGCGACGGATTGGCGTTTGCCGGATGGCGAGGCGAACACCATCGCCGGTCTCGTGATCCACGAGGCCCAGATGATCCCCACCGAGGGGCAGGTATTCAGCTTCCACGGTTTCCGCATCGAAGTCGTCACCCGGCGCGAAAATCGCATCACCCGCCTGAAACTCCGCCCGCTCTGATCTTGAGGAGCGGCGTGCCGCCGCATGGTTTGAAGGTCGCCGGCGCGGCCAAGGGCCGCTTGTCTCCGTTGCGCTCCGCGCGGGGGATATTTCAGGAAGGGGAAAGTTCAGGCGCGTTTCAGGGCGGGTGTTGTGCTGCGCCCGGCCCAGGCGGCCGCCGCCTCGCCAAAGGCCCGGAACAGCGGCCGTGACACCGGGTCGGAACTTGCGTTCCATTCCGGGTGCCATTGCACCGACAGGGTGAACCCTGGCGCGCCGTCGACATAGATCGCCTCGGGTGTGCCGTCCGGCGCCCAACCGTCAATGACGATCCGGCTGCCGGGCGTGGCGATCCCCTGCCCGTGCAGGGTGTTGGTCATTACCTCTTCCGCTCCGAACAAACGGTGGAACACGCCGCCCCGTGCCAGCTTTACCGCATGGCGCAACGCGAACTGCTCCTCCAAGGTGCCATCCGGCGGCATCCGATGGTTCATTCGTCCTGGCAGGTCGCGGATCTCGGGGTGAAGCGTGCCGCCCATCGCCACGTTCACTTCCTGAAATCCCCGGCAGATGCCCAGAAACGGCTGCCCGCGCTCGACGCAGGCGCGCACCAGCGGCAGCGTCACCGCATCGCGCCCACGGTCGAAAAAACCATGCGCCGGGGTTTCTTCCTCGCCATACTCGCTCGGGTGCACATTCGGCCGCCCACCAGTCAGCAGGAACCCGTCGCACAGCTCCAGAAGCTCCGCCACACTGACAAAGCGCGGGTCGGACGGAATGATGAGCGGCAGGCAGCCCGCCACCTCGGCCACGGCGGCCGAATTCATCGTGCCACCGGAATGCACCGGATAGCGGTCATTCATCATGTAGCTGTTGCCGATGATCCCGACGACGGGTCGCCGGCTTGCCAGACAGGACATTTCTGCGCCGATTTCGGTTGCGAACTCCCCAACCATACGCCCCGCCGCCGCCGGGGTGAAGAGCCTGCCCGCGCACAATGCATGTCCACTGTCGCAGAACGCCCTATTATCGGGCAGACTCACGCGCTGGTGACTTGCCTTCCCAGCGTGGGAAGCCGGCAATCAATGCCCATCCGTAACGCAGGAGATTCGCATGACCCCTCGCAGCTTCATCCTTGCCGGCCTCGCCGCCGCCACCCTCGCCCTCCCGCTCGTCGCGCAAGAGACCGACCATTCGGGCCACATGATGTCGGGCGACGAAAGCCCCGCCACCATGGCCTTCATGGAAGCCAACATGAAGATGCACGGCGACATGGAGATCGACTACTCGGGCAATCCCGACGTCGATTTCCTTCGCGGCATGATCCCACATCATCAAGGCGCGGTCGACATGGCGCGCATCGTGCTGGAACACGGACAAGACCCCGAGGTGAAGGCCTTCGCCGAAAAGATCATCGCGGCGCAAGAGGCCGAAATCAAATGGATGCAGGACTGGCTGGCCAAGAACGGCGGCTGATCCTGCTTGGCCTTCGGCTCCCTTTGTGATCCTGTCGGCGCGCAAAGGGGGCCAACATGCACATTCTCATCCTCGGGGCGGCCGGCATGATCGGCCGCAAGCTGACCGCCGCAATCACCGCAGGCGCGCTGCCTTTCACCCGGCTGACCCTCGTCGATGTCATCACTCCGGCGCAGGTGCCCGGCGCCACCTCGCTGGCGCTCAACCTCACCGACCCTGCGGCCGCGACAACGCTGCTGAAACACCGCCCCGACCTGATCTTCCACCTCGCCGCCGTCGTCTCGGGCGAGGCGGAGGCGGATTTCGCCAAAGGCTACGCTACCAACCTCGATGCCTCCCGCGCCCTCTTCGATGCCATCGCAGCAATCGCCGATTACCACCCGAAACTGGTGTTCGCCTCGTCGCTCGCGGTCTACGGCGCGCCGTTCCCGAAGGTGATCCCCGACGATTTCCACCTGACCCCGCGCACCAGCTACGGCACGCAAAAGGCGATGACGGAACTTCTGATCACCGATTACAGCCGCCGCGGCTTTTTCGATGGCATCGCGATTCGCCTGCCCACCATCTGCATCCGCCCCGGCACCCCGAACCGCGCCGCCTCGGGCTTTTACTCTTCGATCCTGCGCGAACCCCTTGCAGGCCTGCGCGCCACGCTGCCGGTGCGCGACACCTTGCGCCACTGGTTCGCAAGCCCCCGCGCCGCCATCCGCTACTTCCTGCGCGCGGCCAGCCTCACCCCGGCCGAGATCGGCCCCGACCGCGCCCTCACCATGCCCGGCCTCTCCGCCTCAGTGGCCGAAATGATCGAGGCGCTGCGCCGCGTTGCAGGCCAGAAGGCCGTCGACCTCATCACCCATGCCCCCGACTCCGCCATCGCGGCGATCGTCGAACCCTGGGCCGAAGCGTTCGAGGCGTCCCGCGCCCGCGCCCTCGGCTTTCGCGCCGAACAGGACTTCGACGAAATCATCCGCATCCACCTCGAAGACGAACACCCTACGCGGACAAATTGACTCAAATTTCGCCTTCCTCTTTGCCCAATTATCCCACGGGGGTCCGGGGGTGTGAAACCACCGGCGGCCCGCCACCGGGCCAGTCGGCTGGCCTTTGATGCCCCGATCGTCCCCCGCCCGCCCGCTCGTCGGCATCGCGCTCATCCTGACCGCGATGGCGATCCTGCCCACGATCGACGTGCTGGCAAAATTCCTCGGACAGGCGGGGATGCCGATCCTGATGATCGTCTGGGCGCGCGCGCTTTTCGGGGCGCTCCTGACCTTGCCCTTTGCGCTGCGGGCCGACGGGGTGCACGCGTTCCGGCCAGCAAGGCCGCTCCACCACATCGTCCGGGCGGCGCTTCTCTTCACCGCCACCTTCTCGTTCTTCACCGCGCTGAAACATCTGCCGATCGCCGATGCACTGGCGATCTTCTTTGTCAACCCGCTGGTGATCGTGGTGCTGTCCGCGCTTATCCTTGGGGAAAAGGTCGGGCCACGGCGTTGGACTGCGGTCATGGTCGGATTCATCGGCACACTGATCATCATCCGTCCCGGCCTTGTCAACCTGAACCCCGGCACGCTTTACGCGCTGGTGTCCGGCGTGGCGCTCGGCAGCTATTTCGTGATGACCCGCCACATCGCCGGCCAGTCGGACGCGATGGTGCTCACTTTCCAGACCTCGGCGCTTGGCGCGGTCCTGATGACGCTGGCGCTGCCCTTCGTCTGGACCACGCCCTCCCCGCAACAATGGCTGATGTTCGCGGCCCTCGGCGTGATCGCCACCTTCGCGCACAACCTCATCACCCGCGCCTATGAACACGCCGAGGCCTCGCTTCTGGCCCCCCTCGCCTTCACCGAAATCATCATGGCTACGCTGCTCGGCTGGTGGTTCTTCGGCGATCTGCCAGTTGGCTGGACGGTGCTTGGCGTGACCATCCTGATCGCGTCGGCAGTCTATATCTCGGTGCGCGAACAGCACGCCGCGCACCGGCAACGCCAGGCTGAACGTCGGGCGGATGTCCGGGTCTTGTAGATCAGGCCCCCGCCGCGACCACCTTCGCCGCCGCCGCCAAGGCGCCCTGCCCGTGCGGAATGTCCAGCGCGATCATCCCCGCCTCCATCACGGCCAGCGCGCCCAGCGTCATGTGCGCGTTCACATGCCCCATATGCGCCACCCGCAGAAAGCCGTGATAGGCCGGGTCATCCGACGAGGCCATGCCAAGGCCGATCCCCAGCGTCACGCCCGCCTGCTTTTCCGTCCACGTCCGCAGCCGCGTCGCGTGCGGCGCGCCCATCCGGGCCGCCGTCACCGACCAACCCCGCGCGCCCGGATCGGCCACGTTCATCGCGATCGCCGGATTGCCCGCGCCCCAGGCATCAAACGCAGCCCAGACCGCCCCCGCCAACACCCGGTGCCGGTGCCAGACCTGCGCCAGGCCTTCCTCGTTGATCATGTCCAGCGCCTCGCGCAGCCCGTAAAGGTGATGCGTCGGCGCGGTGCCGTCCCAGTATTGCCAGAACTCCACCGGCTCGGCGCGTGGGCCCCATGCCCAATAGGGCGTCGCCAGATCGCCGCCCTTGCAGCGTTGCCGCGCATTTTCCGAAAACCACACGAAGGCCAGCCCGGGCGGCGTCATCAAGCCCTTCTGGCTGGCGGCCACCGTGACATCGACGCCCCACTCGTCCATCCGGTATTCGTCACAGCCAAGCGATGCGATGCAATCCACCGCCAGCAATGCGGAATGCCCCGCCGCGTCCATCGCCGCGCGCAGGGCCGGAATGTCGGTCTTGACCGAACTCGCGGTGTCGACCTGCGTCGTCAGCACCGCCTTGATCTTATGCCCCGTGTCGGCCCGCAACGCCGCCTCGACCCGGCCCATGTCCGGTGCCACGGCCTTGCCGAAATCCAGCACCTCGACGTCCACCCCCATCGCCCGCACGCTGTTGGCCCATGACAGGCCAAACTGCCCCACCGCCAGAGCCAGAGCCTTATCGCCCCGGCTGAACAGGTTGGCGTTCGCGGCCTCCCATGCCGCATGACCGTTGCCGATGTACATCGCCACATGCGCCGCCGTGCCTGCCACGCGCCGCAGGTCGGGCCACAGCCCGGCGACCAACTCGATCAACCCGCCCTCGTAGATATTTGGCGACCCCCGGTGCATCGCCTGCAACACCCGGTCGGGCATAGTCGAGGGGCCGGGAATGGCAAGGTACGGGCGGCCGTGGGCAAGGCTCATGCAGATACTCCATCGCTGACCCGCCATGGCTATGCCTCCCCGCGGGGCGCGTCAATCGCAGGCCAGCCGAACCTGCCATACGTTTGCCAGACACGTGCCAGCCCACCACCGGGGCACCTCGGACGGGGCGCCTCGGACGGCACGGCTTGAGGCGCACCTCCATTCCAGCTAGACCCGTGTGGCGTCGCCAGAAAGGCCCGGTCCCGTTGCAACCCGCCCGCACCTACCGTTCCCGCGAGCTTCTGGCCCGCTTTTGGCGCAGCTATCTGAGCCCCTACCTGCCCCTGATGCTGGTGGCCTTCGTGCTGATGGTCGTCGAAGGCTCGACGCTCGGCCTGCTCAGCTACATGATCGAACCGCTCTTCGACAAGGTTTTCGCCTCTGGCGGGCAGGCAGCCCTTCTTGGCGTGGGCGCCGCGATCCTCGGCCTTTTTGTCACCCGCGCGGTGACCTCGGTCACTGGCCGCTGGCTCCTGACCAAGGTCAACCAGAACGCCGCCGCCGCGATGCAGACCGATCTCGTGCGCCACCTACTTACGCTTGATGCCTCGTTCTTCCAGACCCACCCACCGGGCAGCCTGATCGACCGCGTGCAAGGCGACACGATGGCCGCGCAGGGTGCAGCAACAATGGTCATCACCGGCGTCGGGCGCGATTTCGTCGCCCTCGCCAGCCTCTTCGTGGTGGCCATCAACATCGACCCGTGGTGGACGCTGGCCGCCTTGATCGGCACACCGCTCCTTTTGCTGCCGGCGCTTGGCCTGCAACGCTATATCCGCCGCAAGACCATGCTGATGCGCGAACAATCCGGCCTGCGCGCCACCCGGCTGGACGAGATCTTTCACGGCATCCAGGCGGTCAAGCTGAACCGGATGGAAGACTACCAGTCGGGCCGCTTCAGCGGCATCGTCCGCCGCATCGTGCGTGCCGAGGTGAAATCTGCCGTCGGCCGCGCCATGATGCCGGGGCTTGTCGACATCGTCACCGGCATCGGGTTCTTCGCGGTGCTGATGCTTGGCGGGCGCGAGGTCGCCGAAGGCACCCGCACCACGGGCGAATTCATGGCCTTCTTCACCGCGATGGCGCTGACCTTTCAGCCGATCCGCCGACTCAGCGAACTTGCCGGCGTCTGGCAGATCGCCTCGGCCAGCCTTGAACGGGTCTATTCCCTCCTCGACACACCATCCGAAAGCCACCGCCCGGCGGTCAGTGTCGCCCTGCCACCGCCCGGCCCGCCCGAGGTCCGGTTCGAAGATGTTGTCTTCGCCTACCCCGACCGGCCGGTGCTGAACGGCGTCAGCTTCACCGCCGAAGCGGGTCGCGTCACCGCACTTGTAGGCGCATCCGGGGCAGGCAAGAGCACGATCTTCCAGCTGATTTCGGCGCTGGCCGAACCCGCCTCCGGCCGCATCCTGATCGGCGGCGTCGATACTGCGGGCATGACCCTGCCCGACCAGCGCGGCCTTTTGGCCAGCGTGTCGCAGGACGCCGCACTTTTCGACGAAACCCTGCGCGAAAACCTGACCCTCGGGCGCAACGACCTGATCGACGACCGCCTCGCCACGGCCCTCGGGGATGCCGAGGTGTCCAGCTTCATCGACAGCCTGCCGCTTGGCCTCGAAACCCCCGCAGGCCCGCGCGGCTCGGCCCTGTCCGGCGGCCAGCGCCAGCGCATCGCCATTGCCCGCGCACTGCTTGCCGACGCGCCGGTGCTGTTGCTGGATGAGGCGACCTCCGCGCTCGACACCCGAACCGAAGCCGCCGTCTCCGCGGCCCTCGCCCGCGCGCAATCGGGCCGCACCACCCTCGTCATCGCGCACCGCCTGTCGACGGTAAGGGACGCCCACAAGATCATCGTCCTCGACAAGGGCCGCGTCGCCGAAGAAGGCACCCATGCCGACCTTCTGGCCAAGGGCGGCCTCTACGCCCAGCTTCACGACCTGCAACTGCGCGAGTGACCCTTTCCTTCCCCCCGCCACGCGCCCTATACCTAGCCGCATGACAGGCGAAGCCGCACCCGACCGCACCCTCTGGCAATTGACCGGCACCGACGCCCTGCACTTTCTGCAAGGCCTCGTGTCCAACGACATGCGCCCGCTCGAGGCGGCCCCCGGTCTTCTCTGGGCCGCACTCCTCACACCGCAGGGCAAATATCTGGCCGATTTCTTCGTCATTCGCCCGATCGACGGCCCGGTGCTGATCGACATCGCCACAGCCCTCGCCCCGGCCACGCTAAGGCGCCTTACGATGTACCGCCTGCGCGCCGACGTGCAGATCGCGCCCTCACCCCTGTTCGTCCGGCGCGGCCTCGGCACGCCGCCCGCAGACGCTTTCCCAGACCCGCGCCACCCCGCCCTCGGCTGGCGCGCCTATAGCGCCACCGAAGGCAGCGCCCCCGTCATCGACTGGGACGCTATCCGCGTCGAGCACCTGATCCCCGAAACCGGGATCGAGCTCATCCCCGATGACACCTATATCCTCGAGGCCGGGTTCGAACGGCTGCACGGCGTCGATTTCCGCAAGGGCTGCTACGTCGGTCAGGAAGTCACCGCCCGGATGAAGCACAAGACCGACCTGCGCAAAGGTCTCGCGCGCGTTCGGGTCGAAGGCTCCGCCCCCTTGGGCAGCGAGATCACCGCCGGGGAAAAGACCGTCGGCACGCTGTTTACCCAAAGCGGCGGCCATGCCATCGCGCAGCTGCGCTTCGATCAGGCAACGGGCGAGATGCGCGCCGGCACCGCCCGCCTCTGGCGCGCCTGAAATCTGGCGCGCATGAAAAAGGCCGCCCAACGGCGGCCCCGTTCTCAAATCTGACCCGCCTCAGGCGCGTTCGGAATATTCCATCAGTTCAGTATGCACGATGATGACCTCGTCGACGTTGATGAACGGCGGCACCATGATCCGCACGCCATTGTCCAGCACCGCAGGCTTGTAGGATTTGCTGGCGGTCTGGCCGTTCTGCACCGGCTCGGTCTCGACCACGCGGCAGGTGACTTTCTGCGGGATCGTCACGTTCAACGGCTCGTCACCGAAATACTGCACCGACACGGTCATGCCATCCTGCAGGAACGGCCGCCGCTCGCCCAGAAGGTCCGCGTCCAGTTCGATCTGCTCGTAGGTCTGGCTGTCCATGAACACCAGCCGCCCGTCGTTTTCATAAAGGAACTGCTGGTCCTTCATCTCAAGCTCGACCTGCTCGACCTTGTCTTCAGACCGGAACCGCTCGTTCAACTTGCGACCGTCCCGCAGGTTCTTCAACTCGACCTGCGCGAAGGCCCCGCCCTTGCCCGGCTTGACGTGGTTGACCTTCACCGAGGCCCACAACCCGCCGTCGTGTTCGATGATCGTCCCGGGACGGATCTCGTTTCCATTTATCTTCGGCATTGTGGCCAAACCTTGTACAAAAGTTGAAGAATTGGGAACCGCCCCTATATCTACGCGGTTAGCCCCTGGCAAGACGACTAAATGCAGTAAGACCGGCTCCGAGCCATGCACTACGCGCATGGCAGTCATTCCAAAGATGAAGGGCCGAATCGTGTTCAAATCGTTACAAGCGCAGGACGCAGCAGAAGACAAGAGCAAGAAAAAAGGAAACCCGATGCTCGATACCATCGACAGCACCGCATTCAACTTCGAACAGGGTCAGCGCGCACGCAAGCTTTTTGCCGCCGTGGTTCTGGCTGCTCTGGACGACGCGATCGCGGATGACAAAAAGTACGGCAACGGGCCTGACCAGATCGCCCGCTGGGCGCGGTCGCGCGACGGGCGCGAAGTGTTGTCCTGTGCCGGCATCGACCCGAACGAACGTGTCGTGAAGGGTCTGATGGAGTTCGTCTCGAAAGGCGTGCGCACTTCGGTAGCACTCAGCCGCGAAGAATCCGAACGCCGCCACGCGATGGAAGCCGAACAGGCAGAAGCCGCCTGATCCTTCGGAAACACCGAAGCAAAAGCAAACGCGCCAGCTTTGGCGCGTTTTTTTGTTGGCTCATGCCTTGGATTGGCTGGCGTCCGCGAGGGTCACTCGTAGGGACGTGAGGCCAGCGCCCGGTTGATCTCGGCCCGCACCAGCTTGCGCACGTTGCGGGTGATCCGCTCGCCAAGCGCGCCCTGCAATTCCTCGCGGATCAGGTCACGCACGATCTCGTTCAACACGTCCTCGTCCACCATCGCGTAGCCCGGCTCAAGGTCGGTCCCCTCGGCCTCTTCGGCCTGGATCGCCAGCGCCAACTCATCGCTGCCAGAGCCAACGTCACTGGCGCTCGTCTCTGCGACCGGTTCCGCCTGCGCGATGACAGCCTCGGCCATGCTCGGCTCGGCGACCACCGGCTCAGCTACCACGGGGTCAGCTACCAACGGCTCAGCTACCACGGGCTCGGCGACCACCGGCTCAGCGGCCACTCGCTCAGCTTCCAACGGCCCGGCAACCACCGGCTCGGCAACCACGGCCGTAGCAGCTTTTGCCTCAACGACCGGCGGCACATCTGCAACGGGCGTCGGTTCAGCTGCCGCCCGGCTGCGAGGGTGCGCGAAGAACGGCACCGGCTCTTCCGGCAAGTCCTCCTCGGGCGACAATTGCATGTCTGCGCCTTCGGCCACCAGTTCGGCGTCCTCTACCTCTTCGGCAAGCTCGGCAAGCGTCGGCTCCGGTTCTTCCCAGATTTCGTCTTCCCACTCGGCGTCGATCAGGTGCAGCGTCGCCGCAGCCTGCCCGGGCGAGTTTGTCAGATTGGCCGACTGCTCCCACGCGCTTGCCCGCGGTTCGGGGGCCGCCTCACCCTCAAACGTCGGCAGCGGTGCCGCAGCATCCGCATCCGCGACCGGCTCGGCAAGTGCCGCATGAATCGCCGCAGCGGTCTGGTCGACCGGTTCAGCAACAGCTTCGGCCACGGCCTGAACCTCCGGTTCGGCCACGGTCTCTGCCACCGGCTCGACCACCTCAGTGGTCGCAAACCTTTGGGTCGCAAACGCGGCCACAGGCTCAGGCTCCGCCACAAACTCAGGCACAGCAACAAGCTCGGGCTCCGCCACAGGCTCAGGCTCGGGCTTCGCCACAAGCTCAGGCACAGCGACAAGCTCGGGCACAGCAGCAAGCTCGGGCAAAGGCTCCGCTACAAGCTCCAGCTCCGCCATAGGATCAAGTGCCACCTCTGCAACTGGCTCCGGCGCATCCGGCGCTGCCACCTCAGGCACCGCCGCGACGTCGGTTTCAACGCCCAGACGATAGATCTCTGCCCCGCCCTCCGCCTCGGCGGGAACCGGCTCCGGCTCCCGCACGGCCTCGGCCAGAACCAGAGGTTCCGGCGGTACATCCGGCACCACCCGCAGCGCGGGCGTCAGAAGCAGCTTGTCAAAGCCCAGATCGCGCGTCCGAGAGCGTGGCTCGGTGGAAACCAGCCGCCTAATCGACGACAAGACATCCTCGATCTCATGGTTGCTGAGCGGTTCCGACATCGCAGCGCATTCCGTTCCTGTTGCCTCTTGGGCTCACATAATCACATACCGAGGCAGATTAACACTGGGCAATGACAAGGCTATACTAAACCTAAGGTTGTGTCACCTTGCTGGTCAGTTCCCGATCTTCTTCAGGATGCGGTCCAACTTCTTGCCCTGCGGCGACGTCGACGGGGCATTCTTGACCGCGTCGTAATAGGCCTCCGGGTCGTAGGTCGGAATGCCAAGCTGAAGGTGGTCCACCGTCAAAAGCCCCAACGACGACAGCACCTGATAGATGGCAATATATTTCTGCGCAATGGCTTCAAGCTGCGCATTGCGCGCGTCCAGCAGCTCCTGCTCTGCGTCCAGCACGTCCAGCGTGGTGCGGGCACCAACAGCCGCCTCCTCGCGCACGCCGACGAAGGCCGTCCGCGCCGCCTCCACCTGTTGAGTCGTCGCCTCGATCGACGCCGCCGATATCTCAAGATTGGCCCAGGATACGCCGACACCCTGCGCGATAAGCACCGCGGTCTGCTGCAGTTCCGCACTAGCGCGGTCCTTGCCGGCAAGCGCCTGACGATAGACCGACGACAGCCGTCCGCCGGCATACAGCGTCTGGTTCAGTTCGATCCCCACAGTTTGCTCATCCAGCCCGTCGTTGTCGCGGCTGACAGAGGCTTGTGCGCCAATGGTCGGCAGCAGGTCCGCTTTGGCAAAATCGACCTGGCGTTCAGCAATCGCCACCAGATGCTGCGCCTGCAGCAGTATCGGATGTGTCTTCAGCGCCACCGATTGCGCCTCCGCCAACGTGCGCGGCAACTTTGGTGCCGATGGCACCCCGGCCAACTTCCCGGGATAGGCTCCGATCGCGGCCTTGTAGGACTCGCGTGCCACCATAAGCTGGCCTTCCGCAGACGCCAAACCTGCGCGCGACTGCGCAAGCCGTGACTCGGCAATCGCCACGTCGGTGCGGGTGATCTCACCCACATCAAACCGGTCCTGCGCGGCACCTAATTCCTCGGTAAGCAGCCGGAAGTTCGCTTGCTGCAGCGACACCACTTCCTCAGCCCGCCGCACATCCACATAGGCCTGCACCGCCGCAAGCAACACCTGCTGCTCGACGTCGATCAGCGCCTGACGCGTCGCCAGGACGCTTTCCTTTGCAATCGCGATGCCCAGTTCGTTGCGTCCGAAATCAAACAGCGTCAACTGCGCGCTCACGAGCAGCGAAGAACTCAGCCCTTCCGTCGTGATGACCCCGAGGGCTGTATCCAGTTCGGCTTTGCGCCATCCGCCCAGTGCAGTGAACTGCACCACCGGACGCAAGCTGGACAGGGCCTGCGCAACATCTTCGTCCGCCGCCCGCAAAACGGCGCGATTCTGGTCAAGCAGGTTGGAATTGCGGTATGCAGCGACCAGCGCGTCTGCCAGCGTCTCGGCGTTCGCCACCGGCGCCGCCGCCACGCCCGCCAGCACAACCGCAGCCATCCGAAGCCACATGCGCATCCTGTCACCCTTTCATTATGGGCCTAATGCCCAATCCAGCGCGCAGCCGAACAACCTCAAGCTAGGCGCGTAACAGTTAAAGCGTGAATCCACGCTGCACTGCAAACCCGTCCAGCACCGGCGCGGACGCGTTGAACAGCGGCCGCCACGTCATCCTGCCGTCGATCTTGTAGCCGACCTTTGCGGTGCCAACACCGTCGTCCATGAACAGCGCTGCAATCCGGCCGCCTTCTTTCAACTGTGTCAGCAGCGCATCCGGCACTGTATCGACCCCGCCTTGTATGGTGATCACGTCATAGGGCGCATGTTTGGGGGCGCCCTTCACCAGCGGGCCGGTCACTACGGCGGCATTGTCCACGCCTTCGACCGACAGCAGGCGCTGCGCCTCCGCAGCCAATGCTGCGTCTTCTTCGACCGCCACCACAGCGTCGGCCAGCCGCGCGATCACCGCCGCCGAATAGCCAAGCCCGCATCCGATATCCATCACCATTTCGGTCGGCTGAATGTCCAGCGCGTCCAGCATCTTGGCCAGCGTCCGCGCCTCCAGCACCACCCTGCCCCCGCCAATGTCCAGGTTTTCCCCGACATAGGCCGCCTCGCGCTTGTCGCCCGGCACATAGGCCTCTCGCGGGACCGACAGCATCGCATCGATGATAGGAAATTTCGTCACGTCCGACGGTCGCACCTGCGTATCGACCATCATCACGCGGCGGGTGGCGAATTCGCTCATTCTGAACTCATCGGTATGGTTTTCGGTTGGGTCAGTATTGCCACAGAAGCAAAGGCGGGGCAACCCGCAGGACATAAAGAGATCATGGGTTTGGCAGCCGCTACCCCTGCACGCAGGTCAGATCAAACGGGGTTTCGGCGACAGCCGCGCCGGCTCTCCCAGACGCGCTGCAAGCTTGCGCACCAAACCGGCAATATCCTCGGCCCGAAGGCCCGCTTCGGCATACATTTCCGCAGGGCTCGCCTGATCGATGAACGTGTCGGGCAAGGTCATCGTTCGCACCATCCGCCCCCGGTCCAGCCCGCCGGAGTTTGCCAGATAATGCAGCACCAGCGCGCCGAAACCGCCGGTAGCCCCCTGTTCGATCGTGATCAGCGCTCCGTGATGCGCGATCAGCTGGTCGATCAGCGCGGTGTCCAAGGGCTTGGCAAACCGGGCATCGGCCACCGTCACCTGCACACCATCCGCCTCCAGCCGTTCGGCGGCCAGAAGCACCTCGGCCAGATGCGCCCCGAACGACAGGATCGCCACGTCGCCACCCTCGCGCAGCACCCGGCCCCGGCCGATGTCCAGCGGCACCCCGCGCGCCGGCATCTCCACCCCCGCGCCCTCGCCGCGTGGATAGCGAAACGCGATCGGCCCGCTGTCATGCGCCACCGCCGTCGCCATCATGTGCACCAGCTCCGCCTCGTCCCCCGCCGCCATTACCGTCATGTTCGGAAGGTTCGCCAGAAACCCCACGTCAAACGCCCCGGCATGGGTCGCCCCGTCCTGCCCGACCAAGCCCGCCCGGTCGATGGCAAAGCGCACCGGCAGGTTCTGCAACGCCACGTCATGCACGATCTGGTCATAGCCGCGCTGCAGGAAGCTCGAGTATATCGCGCAAAACGGCTTCATCCCCGATGCGGCCAACCCGGCCGCAAACGTCACGCCATGTTGCTCGGCAATTCCTACGTCGAACACCCGCGCCGGAAACCGCCGCGCCATGATGTCCAGACCCGTGCCCCCCGGCATCGCCGCCGTGATCGCGACGATCTTGGGGTCGCGCGCAGCCTCGGCCGTCAGCGTCTCGCCAAAAACCTGCGTATAGCTTGGCGCGTTCGACTTGCCCTTGACCTGCGCGCCCGTCGCCACGTCGAACTTCGCCACGCCGTGATACTTGTCGTCTGCCCCTTCGGCGGGGGCATAGCCCTTGCCCTTCACCGTCACGCAATGGATCAGCACCGGCCCCGTCGCCCGCGCCTTTGCGGCCCTAAGTGTCGCGAGCAATTGCCCCATGTCATGCCCGTCAATCGGCCCGATGTAGTCAAACCCGAACTCCTCGAACAAGGTTGCCCCGCCCGGCAGCCCCGTCACCAACTGCCGCGCACGCCGTGCGCCATCGCGCACCGGGCCGGGCAGCGACGCCTCGAACCCCTCGGCCGCCGCCTTCAGCGCGGCCAGTGGTCCCTTGTCGGCAATCGAATTGAGATAAGTCGACATTGCCCCCACCGGCGGTGCAATCGACATGTCGTTGTCGTTCAGAATGACGAACAACCGTTCCTTCAGGTGCCCGGCATGGTTCATCGCCTCATAGGCCATACCGGCCGTGATCGCGCCGTCCCCGATCACCGCGATGGTGTCACCCACCGGCATCCCCATCTCGCGGCCCACGGCAAAGCCAAGCGCCGCCGAAATCGAGGTGGACGAATGCGCCGCGCCGAACGGATCGAACTCGCTTTCCGACCGCTTGGTGAACCCTGAAAGTCCGCCCTTCTGCCGCAGCGTCCCCATCCGTTCCCGCCGCCCGGTGATAATCTTGTGCGGATAGCACTGGTGGCCCACGTCCCAGATCAGCTTGTCCAAAGGCGTGTTGAACACCGCATGAATAGCCACCGTCAGCTCCACCACTCCAAGGCTCGACCCAAGGTGCCCGCCGGTGCGTGACACGACCTCGATCGTCTCTTGCCGCAACTCGTGAGCAAGGCGCGCCAGTTCGTCGTCGTCCAGCACCTTCAGGTCGGCGGGGCCGGCCACGCGGTCAAGGGTCGGGGTGCGGCTTGGGGCATCCATCGGAGCTCTCCTTTGAAAAAAGTGCCGTGCGGGCCAGCCACACGGCACCAGGTTCCTGTCGCCAACAGGAAGGGAACCGGGCTCATGGTGCGCCCAGACTTCGGGCCGGCAATGACCCGAAGGGAGTCAGGGGGCGCACCGCGCCCCCCGTTTTATCACGCGACCGCGGTCACCGTCACCGGAGCAATCGCGCTCCAGGTATTCGGGTCGGGCGATTGCTTGCTCTCTTCCGGCAAGAACTGCCCCACCGCCCAGATCACCGTCAGGATCAGACCGAACCCGACGACAACCGCCGCGGCATAGCCTGCACCTTTCATCATCTGGTTCGCGATCCAGATATTCAGCTGCGATTTGCGGCTGACCTTGAAGTAGTCGTCAGTCATCTTTCACTCCTCAGTTCAGCGGCGCATAGCCGTGCTGTTGGGCCCAGACATACCAGTTGTCCACGACCGTGCCGGTCAGCAGGATCCCGATACCTCCGGTCAGCGTGACCAGGATGGCGAACCACCAAGCCCAGCGGTGAATGCCTTCCATCGTGGCGTTGAAGCCCATCGTCCAGCGCCAGAACAAGGCGGCGCGCTCGGATGCGGTTCCGCGGTCAACGATCTGTTCCAGTTCCCGGTCGCCACCAAAGCGGCTGACGGCGAGGATCGTCGCGCCGTGCATCGCGAACAGCAGGGCGGACCCGTAAAGGAACACGATGCTCAGCGCGTGGAACGGATTGTAGAACAGGTTGCCGTAGGTAAGGCTGAAGTTGTTGGTCCAGTCGAGGTGGGTGAAGACGCCGTAAGGCACCGCCTCGGACCAGCTGCCCATCAGGACCGGGCGGATAAGGCCCAACACCAGGAACAGCCAGATCGCGCTGGCAAAGGCCCAGCACACATGCTTCCCCATCCCCAAAGCCGATGCGCGAAGATAGCTGCGCACCCACCAGGACAAGACCGCAATCAGCAGGAAGAACGAGGCGATCAGGAAGTAGCCGCCTTCCCGCAGCGGCGGAATGCGAAGGCCCCATTCCGGTGCCGGCGGATCAAGCGAGAACCACAGAAGGTCGCGCACGAACACCGCCGGATTGTAGCCCGCCTGATCCCAGAACCAGAACCCGACCATCAGAAACCAGGTTGCTCCGGCAAAGAGCGAGATGGTGCCCATGGTGCCCAGATAGATCGGGCCAAGCTGGGCGTTGCCGAACCACCCCGCGAGGGTCGAGAAGCTTGCCCCCCGCGTCCGGTTCGCCAGATCCACGCCCTCGACCAGACCCGCTTCCGGGGCGCCGCGAACCTGTAGCTGGTTGAAGATGTTCTGATACTCAGCCATTTACGCCTCCCGCAATGTTGGCCCACCACGGCAGCTGCAGCCACCAATCCCACCACACGACCCACTGGTCGAACCAGATTGTGCCCGAGATCACGATGCAGATCGCGCTCCAGAAGCCCGCGTTCAGCGCCAGCAGAAGGCCCAGGCGGTGGATGCCCAAGGTGCCGACCGAATAGCCGATGAAGTCGCGGAAGAACGTGTCCTCGTGATCCGGAGAGCGGACCTCGCGGCCCTTCTCCGGGTTGGCCGCCGACAGGATCAGCGCGCCATGCAGCGCCAGCGCCAGAGCGTTGGTAAAGAAGAAGCTCACCGCGATCATGTGCACCGGGTTGTAGTGAAAGTTGCCGTAAGTGTAGCCCGTGTTCGACACCCAATCGAGGTGCGTCCAGATGCCGTAGGGAAAGGCGTATCCCCAAGCCCCCATCAGGACCGGCCGGATCACGGTCAGCGTCAGGTAAGCAAAGATCGCCACCCCGAAGGCAAAGGGCACATGGTAGCCCATCCCCAGCTTGCGGCAGATTTCAACCTCGCGCAGCGCCCAACTGATGAACGCCGCCGCGGCGCACATCGTCACAAGCTGCCAGATGCCGCCATCAGCCAGCGGCGCCAGCGCCAGGCCATATTCCACCCGAGGCGGGTCGATCGAGATCAGCCAGGGGTTCCAGACCCCCTCCATCGCCGTCCCGTAGAAGATCAGGATAGTGCCAAGTGCGGCAAAGAACACCGTCGTGACACCAAAGAAGCCGACGTAGAAAGGGCCGACCCAGAAGTCGAACAGGTTCCCGCCGACCAGCGTGCCTCCCGGCACGCGATATTTTCGTTCGAAGCTGAGCAGTGCCATGCTTCCCTCTCCACTTGCGCAAGCCAGATACCACCGGGGCGCGGGCGGCCATGCCTGAAGTTGAATTCCCTTGGGGTCGTGACGGGCGACAGCCACCGGCGGCCGCCCGCAACAGGGGTAGGTCCAGTTACTCGGTGGCTGCGACGGGGGCGTATTTGGCGCCCGCTTCCTCAAGCCAGTTGTAGCCGGGGGTGCTCAGCAGGACGAGGTGAATCATCACTGCCAGCAGGAAGAGGAAGACACCCTGCGCCACGAAGACGCGACGGGGGTCGAAGATCAGCCAGATTTTGTAAAACTTTGACATCTCTTGTTCCTCTCTCAGAACCACGGGCGCCAGATGAACACCGCCAGATGAGCAACAACGGCAACGGTCACAAACAACCAAAGCCCGCTCATGTAGACGGAGTGCAGTTCTTGCGCCTGCTCGTCGGTAAGACCTGTGAAACTCAGGTCAGTTCTATCAGCCATGTTATCCTCCGAAGGGGTAGACTGACGCCGCATACCCTGCGGCTGGGTTCACGGTTCGGCGGTATGCCTCCCCGAGTTTCTCCGCACCCCGGAGGGAGGCGGTGAATGTCATGTCCGGCGGGCGTGGGCGCACAGGCCGCTGGATGATCGAGCGTCGGGGATGTCCGGTCCCCGTCGAACTGCACTCTCCGCGATGTCGCGGAAAGCGAAGGGCGTAACCGTCAGGGACGGAAGATCGCCGGCGTGATCGCGCCCGCCTCGCGCCAGGCACGGGCCAGAGGCCCATGCACCGGCAACTGCCGTTCGCTGATCATTTTCCAGACCCAGCCCACCGTGGCGAAGGGGATCGCCATCAGAAAGATCAGGGTAAAATAGATGCGGAACTCCGCCTTGGGTGTGCGGTGGGCGTGGTGCCCGCCGTGCTCTCCGGCTGTATGATCACTCATGCGACCCTCCCTTGATGCTTGCCGTCGCAGGGCGCGGATCGGTCCGCAGCGCCGCGACATATTCCAGCACGACGCGTTCCGCGCCGTGATCCAGTGCCGATTTCTCGGCCGCGTCGCGCAACGTGCGCGCCGCTGAAATCCGTGTCAGAACAGGGTGTTCTCCGACGATCCTGTCCAATTCCATCTGCGCATCGACATCCCACGGGAAGTCGCGCCGCAGCGTCGTGGGCGTCGCCGCCGCACTGTCCATCTCCGATCCGAGGGGAAGGATGTGGAACAGCGCCTCGAAAAGCCCGTTGCACACTTCCTGCAAGATCCAGACGCAGCCCGCATAGCCCATGAAGGGCGTGCCGGTGTGCCTGCGGATCGCGGCACCGGGAAAGCTTGCGGCGATGAAACTTGGGGCCGGGCCATGCCCACCCTTCATCTCCGCCATGTACATCTTCTCGTTGATCGACCCCATCACGATCAGCGGCCGATGCTGCTTCAGCATCGCGCGCACCGCCTCGTTGTTGGTCTTGGTGCCGGCCACCCGCGCCACGGCGAAGGCGCACGGCAGGCCAAGGTCGCTTTCCAGATAATGCCGCACGCCGCGCGCATAGGTCTCGTTCGCGACGATGGCAAAGTTCGCCGTCGCAAAGAAATCCTGCGTCACGCTGCGCCAAAGATCCCAGACCGGCTTCAGCGTCGAATGCTTTTCCTTCGCGATGAAGGGTTGCGGGTCGAGACCGAGGAGTTCCCCCAGCGTTTCCAGAAACTTCGTCGTCGACTCCAATCCAAACGGCGCCTGCAGATAGGGCTTGCCCAAGCACTCCGCCAGACCCCGGCCAAACTCGCGGTACATGACGATGTTGACGTCGGCGTTCACCAGGTTCCGCATCTCGGCCAGATGGGCGCCAAGCGGCATCACCATGTTGACCTCTGCACCGATGCCTTCGACCAGACGGCGGATCTCGTGCAGGTCCGACGCCATGTTGAACGTGCCGTACATCGGCCCAAGGATGTTGACCCGCGGCTTCGCCCCGTCGGCGCGTTCCGCTTCAGGCGGCATCCGCCCCTTGGTCATCCCGAATTCGGTGAAGATCCAAGTCATCGCGCGGTCGGCGCACTGCCACTGGTCTTCGTCTATGGTGCGCGGCAGGAACCGCTGGATGTTCGTCCCGGCTGGTGTGACCCCGCCGCCGATCATCTCGGCAATCGAACCCGTGACCACCACTGCAGGCAGCGCCGGGTCCAGCGTCTTCCACGCCCGTGCCATCGAGGCTTCGGTGCCGGAACTCATCTCGTCTTCCGCCAGTCCCGTCACCACGATGGGCAACTCATGCGGCGGCAGCGCGTCGGTGTAATGCAACACCGATGTCACCGGAAGGTTCTCGCAGCCAACCGGCCCGTCGATCACGACCTGCAGGCCCTTGACCGCGCAGAAGGCATAGACCGCCCCCCAGTATCCGCCCGCCCGGTCATGGTCCTGGATCAGCATGGGGTCGCCCCCTGCCATACACATGCCATACACATGCCAGACGCTTTGCAGACGCTCATTTCGCGGCGAGAGGTCAAATCATCTCCTCCGCTTTCGCTGCCTTCGCGGCCTTGTCGAGCTTCTTCTGGTGGATCGCCCGGAAGTCCGGACGAAGGTTCGGCGCACCTTCCCAGATGCCCGCAGTCTCATCTTTTCCGACGCCCTCGAAGAACGCCTTCATGCCGTCCATACGATCCTTGTTGCCCATCGCGGCATTCACAACCTGCGCCAAGGACCCTGCCCCGGCCGGTCCCATCAGCGGCCGGGCCGAGATGAGGTTCGTGAAGTAAAGCGCTGGAATTGCCAGCTCTTTTGCCTTCTGCACCACCGGCGTTGTCCCGATCGCCAGATCCGGCTGGAACCCGGCCATCGCCGCGCAGTCGTCTTCCAAGCTCGCGCGGTATTTCACCGCCACGCCCTTGGCTTCCAGCCACTCGCGGTCCGCCGCACTCCATTCGTTCTTGGCACAAGCGGTGCCGACATACTTCACATCCGCGCCGCTCTCGATCAGCAGCCGCGCAACCAGAAGCTCAGACCCCTCATACCCCGACACCGTGATACGCCCCTTCACCGGGTTTGCAGCCAAAGCCGCCCTGATCGCCGGTCCAAAGGCGTTCTGAGCCAAAGCAACCTTTTCCGCATCAATTCCATACGCTTCGCCGATGGCCTTCATCCACGCCATCGTGCCGTCTAGCCCGACCGGAGCCGATCCGACGACCGTCCGCCCCGCCTGATGGAACTCGCGGATCGACGCCGTGTAGAACGGATGGATCGCCGCCGCGACACCGCAGTCGAGGGCTGAATAAAGCTCGCGCCATTCCCGGCACGGCACCACCGGCCCCGCCGCCAGACCCATTGGGGCCAGCATCGCGCCGATCATCATCGGGTCCGCCGGGAACATCTCGCCCAGCAAAGCCACAGTCGGCCGATCCGACCGCCCACGCTCCGGCGCCTGCACCGGGCCTGCCTCGATCTCGGCGCGGGCGTATTTCAGCATGGCACCCGCCAGCACATCCTTGGCCTCGGCATGGGTCGGCACGCCGAACCCCGGCACGTCGATCCCGACGATCCGAACGCCATTGATCTCGCTTGGCAACAACTTCAACGGAACGCCGGAAGCTGTTGGAACACAAAGGTTAGTCACCACCACCGCATCATAGCGATCCGGGTCCGCCAGCTCATGCACGGCGTCGCGGATGTCTTCGAACAATTTGCCCGTGACCAAGCTTTCTGAGTTGAAGGGCACATAACCTACAGACCGCCGCGCGCCGTAGAAATGGCTCACAAAGGTCAGCCCATACACACAGCAGGCCGAGCCCGACAGCACCGTCGCCACCCGCCGCATCCGCAACCCGACGCGCAAGGAGCCAAACGCAGGGCACATCGACTGCGGCTTGTCATGCGGGCCCTGTGGATAGTCGCGCTGAAACCCGTCCAGCAGTTCCGAATTGCCTGCCGCCCGCGCCGCGGCTTCCATCGTGGCCGCCCCCGCATGGCAGCCCATCCCGTCGACCGGCGCGCTCGCCATATCGGGCGAGGCACCATCGGACGGCAGGCTCACACCCTCCGTCACCGGGGTGCTTTCAGCCAGATCATAGCGAACTTCGCCCGCCATCACTTGCCACCCTTGGCCTGAAGGGCCTTCAGCGCAGCTTCCAGTTTGGCAAGTGCGTCCAGATCACACATTGTCGTACACCACTTCCAGCGAGGCTTTCGGCGCGGCGTATTTGCCGCGCATGTCCATGTCGGTCGCCGGGGTCAGCACAAAATCCGCCCCGGTGGTTTCGGCGCTGAACAGACCCAGAAGTCCGTCCTGCGACAGGGGCTTCGGGCGCACCGGCGGCGCCTCGGCAACCGCAAGGCCAAGGGCCTCAAACATCGGACCCCACTGGCTCTCGTAGCTGCCAACGATCTGATAATTGGCGGATTTTTTCCGCAGATCATCGTCCTGCGGGATCGCCGCGAGAACCGGAATGCCGACCGCTTCAGCAAAAGCCGCAGCCTCGCCCGAACCGTCGTCCTTGTTGATCACCAGCCCCGCGATGCCGACGTTGCCGCCAAGCTTGCGGAAGTATTCCACCGCCGAACAGACGTTGTTGGCCACATACAGCGATTGCAGGTCGTTCGATCCGACCAGGATCACCTTCTGCGCCATGTCCCGCGCAATCGGCAGGCCGAACCCGCCGCAGACCACGTCGCCAAGGAAGTCCAGCAGCACGTAGTCAAAGTCCCAATCATGGAAGCCAAGCTTCTCCAGCAATTCGAACCCGTGGATGATCCCGCGTCCGCCGCAGCCGCGGCCGACCTCAGGCCCGCCCAATTCCATCGCGAACACACCGCCGCGCATGAAGCAGACGTCACCGATCTTTACCTCTTCGCCCGCCAGTTTCTTGCGCGTCGAGGTTTCGATGATCGTCGGGCAGGCCTTGCCGCCAAACAGAAGGCTCGTGGTATCTGATTTCGGATCGCACCCGATGAGAAGAACGCGTTTACCCATCTCGGCCATCATGTGGCTGAGGTTGGCGAGCGTGAAGGACTTGCCGATCCCGCCCTTGCCGTAGATCGCGATGATCTGGGTCTTCTTCGTGGGCTCCCCTTGCGGGATTTCCAGCGAAGGCTCCTCATGCGCTTCTTCTCGCAACCGATTGTCGAAATCCTTCAGGTTGGGGACGTCATTCATGCGTGGCCACTCCAATCGAGGATCATTTTCAAGCAGTTGGCATCCGAAAATGCCGTCTCATAGGCGTCCGCAGCATCCGCCGCCGGGCGGGTGTGGGTAATCAGTCCAGCCAGTGACAAGGCACCACTTTCGATCAGTGAACGTGTCGCGGTCAGGTCTTCCGGCGTCCATTCGCTGGCAATGCGGATGCGCGCTTCCTTCATGAAGGCGGGCGGAAAGGCGAAGGCCACGGGTTCGGTGTAGAATCCCGCCAGCACCACTTCGCCGCCCTTGGCCAGCCGCATGACCAGTTGGTCAAGCAGGCCCTTGGCGCCCGACGCATCATAAATCGCCCGGTAATCGCGGCGCGGATCATCCTCTGGCGCCATCACCGGATAGCCCACTGCACCCGTCTGGCGCAGCGGATCAATCTCCCACACGGTCGGCGCCGGGGCACCGGCCGCAACTGTCAGCCGTGCCAGCAGCCGGCCCAGCGTGCCGTGCCCCACGATCAGATCCGGCAGCGCGGTGTTGAACCCGGCCAGCGCATGCCGCGCCGTCGCCGCCAGCGCCAGAAGCGCGCCTTCTGCCCGCATTGCCGGATCAAGCCGCGCCACGCGGCCCGCCTTCGTCACCAGATGCCGCGAGGCCCCGCCAAACAGGCCCTTCACGTTGCCCGCAAAGCAGTTCGCCCCAGGCACGAAGACATGCTCGCCAACCCGGAACCCCGAATTTGCGCCAGCCTCCACCACTTCGCCGGCGGCCTCGTAGCCCGGCACCAGCGGATATCCCATGCCCGGAAAGGCAGGCATCGTTCCGGACCAGAACAGTTTCTCGGTGCCGGTGGAAATGCCGGAATAGGCAATCTCGACCACCAGATCATCGTCTCCCGGCGCGATCAGGCCAAGACTTTCAAGCCCCAGCTCTTTCGGCCCATGCAGGATGACGGCGGTGGTTCTCAACTTGTGCCCCCTCGGGGCCCTTGCCGGCCCTGTTGAAGAGTCGGTCGCAGGGCCGTGTTGCTATCTGTAACTCTAGCCTTACAAACAAGAGTGTCAATTAGAATTGACACTTTTCCGCTACCAAATGTCACATCCGTCGCGCGGTGACCGCCGAGGTGATGAACGGCCGGCGGCCGCGATGCGCCCGGATCGAACCAAACCCCGCAGCGCCGGCAAGCGCAGTGATTTCCTCGGCCGACCGGGTCCGCCCGGTTTGCATGGCAAGCGTGTAAACCGCGAAATAGACGTCCGTCGCGGGATCGGGCCGCGCGCCCCCCGACATCGGCTCCGAAATCACCAGCCGTCCGCCCGCCGGCAGCGCCGCGTGGACCGACGCCAAAAGCCCGGCCACCGTCGCATCGGAATGGTCGTAAAGCACTCGGACAAGGCTGATTGCATCCGCGCCGGTCGGCAGCGGATCGTCGCGAAAACTGCCCGGCACGATCCGCACGCCGGGCCCCGGCCGCGCCCCCGCCACCACGGCCGGCAGGTCAAACAGCGTCAGTCCGATCTTCGGCCAGGCCCGGCCCACTGCCGCCAGAAACGCGCCGGTGCCGCCGCCCACATCCATCAGATGCCGCACACCGCGCAAGCTTACCAGCCGCAGCGTATCATCCGCCACCAACCCCTGACTGTCGGCCATCAGTTGCGAGTATCGCCCCGCCAATTCAGGGTCCGCCGCACCGCCCGCGCCGAACACATAGGGCCAGAACCCGGCCAGTTCCGGCACAGTCTCGCCCCGGAAAAACGCCACCGGATCACTAAGATCGCGGTAAAGCACCGGGTGATGGCGTACCATCGCCTCTAGCCCCGGCACGGTCAGGAATGCCGCCCCGCGCGTGGTCAGCGCCCAGAAATCCCCTTGCCGCTTGACCAGCCGCAGCGCCGCTCCAGCCTGCATCAGCACGGCCATGCGTGGCTCTGGCACCCCGGTCAGCCGCGCCAGCGCACCAACTCCAAGCGGCCCTTCCGCCAGCCGGTGCATCACCCGCAACTCCACCAGCGCAAGCAGCGCCTGAGACCGCACGAAGCCCTGCACCACCTCAAACAGCGCATCGCCCTCGCCCCGCGCAATCGCGCCAAGCCCTGGTATCCGTGCGCAAATCCTATGAAACCACGGCTGCATCGCCAGCCGCACTGCCCAGCCGGGACCGGGCACCTTGCCCGCCCGCCCCGCGCCAAGCCCCATGTCGGTCATCGCGCCGCCGCCGCGCGCAGGCTCAGGTCTACCGGGGTCATCTTCTCGGCGTAGGCCCGCACCATCGCGGCCAATTGCGCCTCGCCAGGGCAGGACGGGATCGATGCAATCGCGCCACCCAGAATGTCCTTCAGATGCCTGACCGCGCCCGACACGCCCATCAGCGCCACCGCATTCGGCCGCCCATGCGCCGCGTCCTGGCCTGCCGGCTTGCCGGTTTCGTCCGCCGACATCAGCGCGTCCTTCAGGTCATCGGCCACCTGGAACGCCTCGCCGATCCGCGCGCCCAGTTCCTCCCATGGCTCCGCCTCCATTCCGGCGGCAATCGCTCCCATCTGGGTCGCGGCTATGAACAAGGCCCCGGTTTTCGCGCGGTGATAGGCGCTCAGATTGACCTGCGCCTCCGATTCCCACGCCTGCCCCGCACAAATTCCCCCCGGCATCCCAGTCCGTTGCGCAAGCACCCGCACCAACTGCAGCGCCCGCATCGGCTGATCGCCAGCCGCCCGCGCCAGCACCTCGAAGGCCAAGACGATCAGACTGTCACCCGCCAGCACCGCCAAAGGTTCCGAATACGCCTTGTGCACGGTCGCTTTTCCGCGCCGCATGTCGGCATCGTCGAACGCCGGCAGGTCATCATGCACCAAGCTGGCGCAGTGAATCAGTTCCAGCGCCGCCGCGGCAGCGCTGCTCAAGGCAGGCCGGTCATCGCCGCAGGCCATCGCGACCGACAGCAGGATCGTCGGCCTGATCCGTGCGCCACCTGGCGTCACCGAATAGTCCAAGGCCTGCGCCAGCCGCCCCGGCACCTGCCCGCCGACGCCCTGACCCAACCGGATCGCCTCGGTGACGGCTGCCTCGATTCGTGTGGAAAGCCCCATGCGCGCCCCCTTGCCGCCGAAAAGCTTCCGGCGTCCTTGGCGCCAGTTTTGCACCGCATCGCCAAGGTGTAAACAAAAACTTACAGATTGGAGTAATTCCATGTTTACAGCCCGCCGCGTGGCGGTAGACTTGCCGCATGGAACCCAGCGCCCATAACGTGGTGGTGATCGGCGCCGGAATGGGTGGCCTCGCCGCCGCCATCCGCCTCGCCGCTGCTGGCTGCACCGTCACCGTGGTCGAGACGGCAGACACCCCCGGAGGCAAGATGCGCACCCTGCCCTCTGCCGCAGGCCCGGTGGACGCGGGCCCGACCGTCCTGACCATGCGCCACGTCTTTGACGAACTCTTCTCGCTCGCCGGCCAGCGGCTTGACGATCACATCACTCTCATCCCGCAGCCGATCCTCGCCCGCCATTGGTGGCCCGACGGCTCCACCCTCGACCTTCACACCGACCCTGCGGCCACCCTCGCCGCCATCGAAGCCTTCGCCGGCCCACGTGAAGCCGCCGCGTTTCGCCGCTTCGACGCGCTCTCGGCCGCGCTGTTTCACGCCTTTGACGCCCCGGTGATGCACGCCGCCAGACCGAACCTCGCCGCCATCGCGCGCACCGCCGCCCGCCAACCGCACCTGTGGCCCGCGCTGCTGCCCGGCATGACCCTCACCCGGCTTTTGCGCCTGCATTTCCGCGACCCCCGCCTTGTCCAGCTCTTCGCCCGCTACGCCACCTATGTCGGTGGCCGCCCCGCCCATTCCCCCGGCGTCCTCGCGCTGATCTGGCGGGCCGAGGCGCAGGGAGTCTGGGCCGTCAAGGGCGGCATGCACCACCTCGCCACCGCTCTCGCAGACCTCGCCACCCGGCTTGGCGTGCGCTTTCGCTACGCCACCCGGGCGCAGCGCATCGTCACCCAAGGCGGCCGCGTCACCGGCGTGCAGATCGAAGGCGGCGCCACCCTTTCCTGCACGGCTTGTGTTTTCAACGGCGATCCGGCAGCCCTGTCCGAAGGCCACCTGGGCACCGCGCCCACCACCGCCGTCGCGCGCGGATCCGTCCAGCCGCGCAGCCTTTCGGCTTGGGTCTGGTCCTTCGCCGCCACCCCCGAAGGCCCGCTTTCCCGCGACCTCATCCATCACAACGTCATCTTCTCGCCCGACCCAAAGGCGGAATTCGGCCCCATCGGTCAGGGCCGGATGCCCGAGCAGCCCACCCTCTACATCTGCGCCGAAGACCGCAGCGGCGGAACAATACCCCCCGTCGAGCGCTTCGAGATCATCGTCAACGCCCCCGCGGGCCACCCGACCACGGCCCAGGAGTTCACCGAATGCCAGACCCGAACCTTCGCCCCGCTGCAGCGCCTCGGCCTCGGCTTTTCACCGCCGCCGAACACCCGGTCACTGACCACGCCGTCGATGCTGGGCCAGCTCTTCCCCGGCTCGAACGGCTCGATCTATGGGCGGAGCCCCGAGGGGATGCTCGCAGCTTTTCAGCGGCCTTCGGCCACAACCACCCTGCCGGGCCTATACCTGGCGGGCGGGTGCGCGCATCCGGGGGCGGGGGTGCCGATGGCAGCCCTCTCCGGCAGGCACGCGGCCGCGGCGATACTGAACGGCCGGACTTCTCCGTCGACGTCCCGCCCGACGGCTACGCCTGGTGGTATCTCGACGGTGTCTCCAACGACGGGACGCGCGCCGTCTCGGTGATCGGTTTCATCGGATCGGTGTTCTCGCCCTGGTACAAATGGTCCGGCCGCCGCGACCCGCAGAATCACGCCTGCATCAACGTCGCGACCTACGGCCCCGGCTCACGCTTCACGATGACAGACCGGGGCCGCCCTGCGCTGCGCCAAAGCCGCGACACGCTGCAGGTCGGCCCTTCGTCGATGCACTGGAACGGGCGGCAGCTGATCGTCACGGTTGATGAAATCGGCGCGCCGCCGATGGTTACTCCGGTGCGCGGCACGATCACGCTCACCCCGCAAGCCATCACCGAAACCGAGGTGCTTCTCACCCCAGACGGCCGCCACCTCTGGCGCCCGTTTGCCCCCACCGCGACCATCGAAGTCAACCTGTCCCAAGGCCACCGCTGGCAGGGCCACGGCTATTTTGACGCGAACTTCGGCTCTGCGGCGCTGGAGGCCGACTTCCGCTTCTGGACCTGGGGCCGCTACCCGCTGAAGGACCGCGCCGTCTGCTTTTACGACGCGACCCGCCTCGACGGTTCCACCCTCGCTCTCGGGGTTGAAATCGACGCCAGGGGCCAAGTCCGCGAAATCGCCCCGCCCCCGCTGACGAAATTCCGCCGCAGCCTCTGGCAGGTCCGCCGCGAAACCCGCGCCGACGCAGGTGTTACCCCGCGCCAACGGCTCAACATGCTGGACGCCCCGTTCTACTCTCGCAGCCTCGTGGAAACCTGCATCGACGGAGAGAAAACCACCGGCGTCCATGAGGCCCTCGACCTCACGCGCTACCGCCAACCCTGGCTGAAACCGATGATCGCGCTCCGCGTCCCACGCCGCCGCAACTGGACCTTCGACTGACCTCAAGCAGCGAGGACACCGTCTGGATTATTCCGCATCACCCAGAAATTCAGCGCTCCGGCGACAGAGACCCAGACAAGATAGGGCAGGAACATCAGCCCCGCCCAGACATCCAGTGCAAAGAACGCCCAAGTCGTAGCCGCCACGCTCAGCCACAGCCCGACCATCACGACCATTGCCGCCCGAAGCCGCCGCAAACCAAAGAAGATCGGCGTCCAGAGCGTGTTGAACGCAATCTGCACCGACCAGAACGCCAGCCCATAGGCCGCGCCCTCGATCCCCGACACCCGCGCAGCCGATGCCGCCATCAACAGATAAAGCGTCGTCCAAGCCACAGGGAACAGCCAGTTCGGCGGCGTCCAGCTTGGCTTTTTCAGGCTTTCATACCAAGCGCCGGGCGAAAACATCGCGCCCGTGGTCGCCGCGGCCCCGCAGGCCAGAAGGTAGACACCGAAAAGATAATAATCCATGCCGTGACCCTAGCCGAACGCCCGACCAATGCCAACCGCTCAGGCCGAAAGCCCCCGGTCGCGCGCTTCCAGCTGCGCCAAGACGCCCAACAAAGCATCGCTCCGCCCACGGCTCGGCACCGCCCGCGCCGCCGCCTGCACCAGAAATGCCACCTCCGGCACCGGTGGCGCATGCAAGACCGCGCCGCGCGGCATCACCGACACCGCGGCAGATTTCGCCACCGCCAGCCCCAGCCAGCCGATCTTCTGCGCCTTTCCCGTCCGCGCCCGTTGGCTGACCGAATCGTGGCCGCCGCGCCGCACCGCCCCGCCGATCCCGTCATAGATCAGCCGCGCCGCAAAGATTCCCGGCCTGCACCCCATCGGCAGCGCACCAACCCCAGCCTCCGACCGGATGTAAAGCCGCTCCGCCTCGGCCAGCAACCGCTGCACCACCCGCCGTACCCCGGCCGAGGCGACCGGCGCATCAAGCCACGGCTCCAGCGCCACGCCTTCCTCCGCCAGCCAACCAAGCGGCAAGTATACCCGCCCCGCCCGCGCATCCTCGCCCACGTCACGGGCAATGTTGGTCAACTGCATCGCCAGCCCCAGATCGCAGGCCCGCGCCAGCGCATCGCCGTCGCGCACGCGCATCAGGACGCACATCATCGCGCCAACCGCCGCAGCGACCCGCGCCGAATAGGCCAGCACGCCCGACAAATCGTCATAGCGCCGCCCCACCGCATCCCAGGCCATGCCCTCCAGCAGCGCATCTGGCAGCGCGCGTGGCATCTCGAACTCCTCGACCACTGCGGCAAAGGCCCGGTCTGCCGCCGCATCCACCGGACGGCCCGCATAAACCCGGTCCAGCCGGTCGCGCAGCCGCAGCACCGCCCCGGTCTTGTCGTCGCCCTCGTCCACCGCATCATCCGCCAAGCGGCAAAACGCATAAAGCGCCAGCGCCGGGTCGCGCACCGCCGTCGGCAGCAGCCTCGAGGCCGCATGAAACGACAGGCTTCCCGTGCGGATCGCCGCGCGGCAGGCCTCCATGTCGCGTTCGGTGATCATTCGGCGGCCAACGGCAAGTCGTCCGCCCTCCACCGCACCGCCGCATCCGGCACCAGCTTGCCCAGCACCTCCGCCGTTCCGATCACCCCCGGCACGCCCGCCCCCGGATGCGTCCCCGCCCCCGTCAGATACAGGCCCGGCAATTCCTCGCTCACGTTATGCGGCCGGAAATACGCCGACTGCAGGATGCGCGGCTCGATCGAAAACCCCGCACCATACGGCGACAGATACCGGTCGCGGAACGTATCGGGCGTGAAAACAAGGCTCTCGGTCAGATGCTGCTGAAACCCCGGGATCAGCCGCTCCTCCAGCATCGCAGCCATCTTGGCGCGATACTTCGGCTCCTCCTCCGCCCAGTCCACCCCACCATGCCCCAGATGCGGCACCGGGCTCAGGGCATAGAACGTATCGCCCCCTGTCGGCGCCACCGACAGGTCGGTGACCGAGGGGCGGTGGACGTAAAGGCTCATGTCGTCGGCAAGCTTGCCCCGGATGAAGATGTCCTTGATATGCTCGCGGTAGCGCGGACCCACGACGATGGAGTGGTGCCCCACGTCCTTCCACATTTCGCTGGTGCCGGACGTCCCGAAATACCAGACATAAAGGCCCATCGACCACCGCGTCCGCCGCAACCTCGCCGGCGTCCAGCGCCGCTTTGGCGCGTTGCGCAAAAGCCGGTCGTAAGTATGCCCCGCATCGGCGTTCGACACCACGACGTCGGCCGGCAAAACCTCGCCCGATACCAGCCGCACCCCCGCTGCACGTCCAGCCGTGACGACAACCTCGTCCACCTCGGTATTCGCCACCACCTCGCCGCCCTGCGCCTCGATCACCCGCACCATCGCATCGGCAATCGCCTGCACGCCGCCCATCGCGTAATGCACGCCGAAAGCCGCCTCCAGATGGCTGACCAACGCATACATGCTTGTCACCCGGAACGGGTCGCCGCCAATGAACAGCGGGTGAAACGACAGCGCGAACCGCAGATGCTCGTCCTTCACCTGCGCCGCCGCGTGGGCATAGACCGACCTGTCCGCGCGATACCACGCAAAGGTCGGCAGCACCTTCACCAGATCCCAGAACCTGTGCATCGGCCTGCGCCCCAGGTCCTCGAACCCGAACCTGTAACGCGCCTCGGCCCCTTTCAGGAACGCCGCGTAACCCTTTGCATCGGATGGTGAAATACGCGCAACCTCAGCTTTCATCGCCGCGGCGTCGCCACGCATCGTGAAGGTCTCGCCATCCTGAAACCGGATTTCGTAAAACGGGTCCATCGGCTTCAGGCTTACATCCCGGTCGAAATCCCGTCCGCAAGCGGCCCACAACTCGCGCAGGATCTGCGGCACCGTCACGATTGTCGGCCCCAGATCGAACCGATGCCCGCCTTGGGTGATCGACGACCCACGCCCGCCCGCCCGGTCCAGCCGGTCGATCACCGTCACCCTGTAACCCTTGGCCCCCAGCCGCATCGCCGAGGCAAGTCCCCCAAGCCCCGCGCCGATCACGATGGCATGGCTGGCTTCGGTGAAGGTGCCGTGGGCGCGGGGGATGGCTTGGGTATGCAACATGACCGGGATGATAGAGTGTCCAGTTTAATTTACAATATCGCTCGTGCTGCGGCATTTTGGATGCCTTTTCCCTTCCCCTGGCGCGCGCAAAGTGTAAAACTGTCCTTACACTTCGGAGGGGTCATGCCCACAGCCAGCCTCACCCTGTTCCGCTTTACTGGTCTCGGCTCTCGCCTTTGGGTGATCGGCCAGATGGGCGCTGCACGCTTCTCGCTGCCGCGTGAAAGAAAGGCGCTGTTCTGGAAGCTCTGCGGTTCCGGCACTGGTGAAGGTTTCACGCCCCGCCCGAACTGGGGTGTCTGGGCGATCCTCGCCGTGTGGCCGGATGAGGCGACGGCGCGCGACCGCACGCTCAATAGCCCGGTCTGGAAGAAATGGCGCGCCCATGCGACCGAGGTGACGACGATCTTCCTGTCGCCCCTCTCTGCACGCGGCTCGTGGTCAGGCGTCAACCCCTTTGTCCCAGAAACCGACCCGCACGCCCCTGCCGGCCCCCTCGCCGTGCTTACCCGCGCCACGGTGAAACCCGCCCGCGCGCTGCGGTTCTGGGGCCGGGTGCCCGATATCTCCGCCGTGATCGGCCAAGACCCCAACGTGATCTTCAAAATCGGTATCGGCGAGGTACCGCTTCTCCATCAGGTCACCTTCTCGATCTGGCCCGACGCCGCCTCGATGACGCACTTCGCCCGTGGCGACGGCCCGCATGGCCGCGCCATCAAGGCCGTGCGCGACGAAGGCTGGTTCACCGATGAACTTTACGCCCGCTTCCGTGTCCTCGGCTCCGAAGGTCACTGGAACGGCCAAGCCCCGCTCTCGCCCCTTGCCCATGCTGCCTGACGGAAAGCACATGAACTCAATGACGCCGCCGCCAAAACCGCTTGCCAAAACCGTGAAACCGGCCTCCCGCCAGCCCTTCCCTTTCTCCGCCATCGTCGGTCAAGAGGCGATGAAACAGGCGATGGTTCTCACTGCGATCGACCCCGGCATCGGCGGCGTTCTGGTGTTCGGAGACCGTGGCACCGGAAAATCCACCGCCGTCCGCGCACTCGCAGCCCTCCTCCCGCCGATCGAGGCTGTTGAGGGTTGCCCCGTCAACTCCCCCCGCCTCGACATGGTGCCGGACTGGGCGCAAGTGACCGCCACCGCGACCGTCACCAAACCCACCCCGGTCGTCGACCTGCCGCTTGGCGTTACCGAAGACCGCGTCGTCGGCGCTCTGGATATCGAACGCGCCCTCACACGCGGCGAAAAGGCGTTCGAGCCCGGCCTTCTGGCCCGCGCCAACCGCGGCTATCTTTACATCGACGAGGTCAACCTTCTGGAAGACCACATCGTCGACCTCCTCCTCGACGTCGCCCAATCCGGCGAGAATGTGGTGGAACGCGAGGGCCTCTCCATCCGCCATCCCGCCCGCTTCGTCCTCGTCGGTTCCGGCAACCCCGAGGAGGGCGAACTTCGCCCCCAACTTCTGGATCGTTTCGGCCTGTCCGTCGAAGTCACCAGCCCCCGCGATATCGCCACCCGTGTCGAGGTGATCCGCCGCCGCGACGCCTACGAGAATGCCTACGACAAGTTCATCAAGGCATGGCGGCCGCATGACACAGCCCTTCGCACCCAGATCCTCGCCGCCCGCGAGTTGCTGCCAAAGCTGAAAACGCCTAACACCGTCCTGCACGACTGCGCGGCCCTCTGCATCGCGCTTGGCTCCGATGGCCTGAGGGGAGAACTCACACTTCTTCGCGCCGCCCGCGCCCTTGCCGCGTTCGAACGCGCCGACACCGTCAAGCGCCCGCATCTTCGCGCTGTCGCCGCAATGGCCCTTTCCCACCGCCTCCGCCGCGACCCGTTGGACGAGGCCGGGTCTACCGCCCGCGTCGCCCGCGCCCTGACCGAGGTGTTGCCATAGCCGATGAAGGCACCCCCTGGGCTCGCGCCCACCTCGCGCTTACCCTCCTCGCCATTGATCCGGCGGGGCTGAAGGGGCTGTGGCTGCGCGCCCGCGCCGGCCCGGTGCGCGATCACGTCACCACCGCCCTCGCCGCCGTTCCCCTGCCAGCCCGCCGCCTGCACCCCACCATCACCGACGATGCCCTCTTCGGCGGCCTCGACCTCTCCGCAACGCTTGCCACCGGCCGCCCGACCTACACCCCCGGCCTCCTCGCCACCCCCGCGCTCCTCCTCCTCGCGATGGCCGAACGCGCCCCCTCCGGCCTCGCCGCCCGCCTTGCCGCCGCCCTCGACACCCCCGGCCACGCCCTCGTGGCGCTGGACGAATCTGCCGACCCCGACGAGACCCTCAGCCCCGCGCTGACTGACCGCCTCGCGCTTTTCCTCGACCTGTCCGACCAGCAATGGTCCGATACCGCCGCCCTCACCCTCGACGCCGAGGCCATCACCGCCGCCCGCTCCCGGCTGGCGAGCATCAAAACCCCACCCGAGGCCACCCACCGCCTGACCGAAGCCGCCGCCCAGCTTGGCATCCGCTCCCTCCGCGCGCCGCTTCTGGCCCTCGCCACCGCCCGCGCCGCCGCCGCCCTCGCCGGTCGCGCCAAGATCACCGAAGCTGATCTTCTCACCGCCGCCGACCTCGCCTTCGCCCACCGCGCGCTGCCCTTGGCCGACATGCCGGACCAGCCGCAACCGAACCCCGAACCGCCACCCGATCAGCCCGACCAACCGACCGAACAGCAAACCACCCAATCCCTGCCCGAGGAACTGCTGGTCGAGGCCGCCCGCGCCGCGCTGCCCACCGATCTCCTCGCCCGCCTCGCCCAAGGCCGCGCCGCCCGCGCGGTGAAAGGTGCCACCGGCACCGGGGCCGCCAAATCCGGCAACCGACGCGGTCGCCCGCTCCCCTCGCGCCCCGGTCGCCTTGGCACTGGCGCGCGGATCGACCTCGTCGCCACCCTACGCGCCGCCGCCCCCTGGCAGCCCTTGCGCCGCCGTCAATCCAACCGCCCCGACGCCGTCCTCCTCGTCCGCCCCTCCGACATCCGCCTGAAACGCTTCATCGAGACGTCAGACCGCGTCCTGATCTTTGCAGTCGATGCCTCCGGCTCCGCCGCCTTCGCGCGTCTGGCTGAAGCCAAGGGCGCCATCGAGCTTCTTCTGGCCGCAGCCTATTCGCGCCGCGATCACGTCGCCCTCCTCGCCTTCCGGGGAACGGACGCGGAGCTTATCCTGCCCCCGACCCGCAGCCTTGTGCAAACAAAACGCCGTCTCGCGGGCCTGCCCGGCGGCGGCGGCACCCCTCTCGCCGCGGGCCTGAAACTCGCGATGGCCACCGCGGCCCAAGCCCGCGCCCGTGGCCTGACCCCCACCATCGCCATCCTCACCGACGGTCGCGGTAACATCGCGCTGGACGGCACAGCGAACCGCGAACAGGCCGAGGCGGACGCCTTGCAGTTCGCCCGCCTGATCCGCGCCACCGCCACCCCCGCGCTGGTGATCGACACGGCCAACCGCCCGCAACCCTCGCTGCAAGCCCTGTCGAAGCAGATGGACGCGCCCTACCTCGCCCTGCCGCGTGCCGATGCGCACCGGCTGTCATCCGTCCTCGAAGCCGCGCTTGGGGGTTAGGATGGACTTCGACCGGATGCCAAAGGACTGGCCGAACCGCACCTCGGCCCGGATGACCCGCGCCCGCCCGCATGACTGGTGCGTGTTCGAGGTGGGGCGCGGCCCGGAAATCCTGCTTCTGCACGGCGCGGGCGGCTCGGCGCACAGCTTCCGCAATCTGATCCCCGAACTCGGGCAGTACCGCTGCCTGATACCCGATCTTCCCGGCCAGGGCTTCACCCGCGCGGGCAACAAGGGCCGCCTCGGCATCGACCCGATGGCCGAAGACATCGCCCGCCTGATCGAACACGAAGGCTGGGCGCCGAAACTGGTGATCGGTCATTCCGCAGGTGCAGCCCTCGCGCTGCGCCTTTCCACCCTGATCCCGCTCGACCGTATCGTTGGCATCAACGCCGCCCTCGGCAGCTTTGAGGGTGCGGCCGGTGTCCTCTTCCCCCTCCTCGCCCGCGTCCTGTCCGTGACACCCTTCGTGCCGCGATTCGTCAGCGGCCTCTGGGGCAACGCGCCAACCGTGCGCCGCCTTCTCGCGTCCACCGGATCGCCGCCAGACGAGGCTGGCCTGCGCCAATACATCGCGCTGGTGCAGGACGCGGCGCATGTCGACGGCACGCTTGGCATGATGGCACAGTGGAAGCTCGACGCGCTGATGGCCGACGCGCCGAAACTGACGACGCCAACCCTTCTTATCGCAACCACCGGCGACAAGGTCGTGCCCGCCCGCGTCTCACGCGACGCGGCCGCGCTGATGCCGAACGCGACGTACAAGGAATTGCCCAAACTCGGCCATCTGGCGCACGAGGAAGCCGGCGCAAGGATCGGCGCCGTGATCCGCGACTGGCTTGGAGATCCCGGCTAAGCCTTAGCGCAGCGCCAGCATCCGTGCGCCGAAGATCCGGTCGATATGTTCGGTCATGTAGATCCGCACCCAGGGCGTGAACCGTTCCGGGCTGCGCCGCACCTCGGCGGACAGGTCGTAAAGATCGACCCAGCGCACCTCGGCCACCTCGTCGGGATTGGGTTCGATCACCAGTCCGGACGCAGCCTCGGCTACGAAAACATCGACCACCTCATGCTCGGTCAGCCCACCACCAACGTCGGCGCGATACTCGATCCGGTCCGCATAGGACGGGAACAGCCCGGATATCCCCAACTCCTCGCGCAAACGCCGCACGGCGCAGCTTGCCGCATCCTCTTCCCAGCGGGGATGGGTGCAGCAGGTGTTCGCCCACAGGCCCGGCGTGTGATATTTCGTCAGCGCCCGGCGCTGGATCAGCACACGCGGGCCTTCGGTCACGAACACCGACACCGCCTTGTGGCGCAACCCCTGCTGATGCACGGCCAGCTTTCCGACCGGCGTCAGCCGCCCGTCAACCCATGCCGGGATCATCTCTTCCATTTGCGCGCCATCCATCGCTCAGGTCCAACTCGGCTTTACCCAGCCCAACAGATGAGCCACGTTCTTGATCCCGATCTTGATGTGCGCAAGCGGCCGCGCCGCGACCAGTTTCTTGTTCATGTAGGCCTCGAAGGTCAGCTTCTGCACGTCGGTATCGTGACACAGGGACACGAACCGCTCCCGTCGCTCGTCGGACTTGTAGTAGGCGTCCTGCATCGACCGCAAGACTTTGAAGACGGTCTTGTTGTCCTTCATGAACAGCTTGCGCGCCAGCTTCAAATCCTTCGCCTTGCCCGACGCAAGGCAGGCCTGCGCCGCCGTCGCTGCGACCCGGCCGCCGAGCATCGCGTAGTAAATCCCCTCACCCGAGCTTGGCGCCACAACCCCCGCCGCATCCCCGGCCAGAACCACATCCCGCCCGTTGTCCCAGCGGTCCAAGGGGCGCAACGGGATCGGCGCGCCTTCCTTGCGGATCGTCTCGCAGCCCGTCAGACCGGATGAGGCGCGCAGATCGGCCGTCGCCTGCTTCAGATTCACCCCGTCCACGCCCGTGCCCATCCCGACGCTGGCCTGATCGCCATGCGGGAAGACCCAGCCGTAGAAATCCGGGCTGATCCGTCCGTCATAGATCACGTCGCAGCGCTTCGGATCGTAATCCTTGTTCGCCGCCGGGGCCTTGATGATTTCGTGATACGCGATCACGTAAGGGATCGTATCGCCCCCAGGAACCTCGTCCCGCGCCACATCCGACCGCGCGCCATCCGCACCGATCACCAACTTTGCGCGGCTACGCACCTCGTTGCCCGACACCTTGTCGCGCCAGACGACATGCGTGCCGTCCACGTCCCGTTCGATCCGCAGATAAGTGCCGGTCAACCGATCCGCCCCCGCCTGAACCGCCCGCACGCGCAGGAATTCGTCGAAATGCTCGCGGTCCACCATGCCCACATAGCCGTTCTCGATGTGGATATCGACCGACCGACCCGTGGGTGAGATCATCCGCGCTGTTTCGATCTTGGCAACAATCTGATCCGCCGGGATCTTGAAATCCGCAATCGCGCGCGGCGGGATCGCACCACCGCAGGGCTTGATCCGCCCCGCCCGGTCCAGCATCGCCACCCGTTTCCCGGCCCGCGCCAGATCTTCCGCCGCAGTTGCCCCCGAAGGCCCGCCGCCCACCACGAACACGTCGTATGTCATTGTCATTCCCCCGGAACCAATTGCGCGGTGACGCGGCGCAAAGTGCCGCCGTCGATGATCCGCCAAGCCATCATCGCGGCCGCCAGAAACAGCGCCGCCTCGAACACGAACACCAGCCCGAAGGCCACGGGCGCATCGGCCCGCATCCGCAGCACGTCAACGAACGCCGCCCCTGCAAACCCGCCCAGCCCTTGGGCAATCGCTTGGCTCGCCCCCCAGACGCCCATCCGGGTGCCTTCGCGCCCGGCCCGGCCTTCGCCCGCCAGTTGCATCATCGCCCCGATCGAGGCGATGGCGAACATCCCGTTGAACACGCCGAGCACCGTCACCGCCGGCACCAACAGCCCGATCCCCATCTGTCCCAAGGCCGCAATCGCCGCAAGGCACACCGCCGACCCCAGACAGCCCGCCGTGACCCACAGCTTCAGCGTCCCCAACCGAAACCCCGACACCGCGATGCCAACGGCCAGCATTCCCACGAACATTCCGCCGTGCTGCGCACCAGACAGACTGGTCGACTGGCCCGGCGAAAAGCCGAACACCAGCCCGGCGTAAGGCTCCAAAATCAGTTCCTGCAGGAAAAACGCCGACATCGACAGGAAGATGAAGATCGTGAACACCCGCGACTTCCGCTCCGCCCAGACCTCGCCCAGACCCTGCCACAGCGGCGTTGCATCCGGCTCACGCTCCGCCATCACGCGCCGCTCGATCCCCCAGATCGCCAGCGCGGTCACCAACACCGCCCCGACCGTCACCACCGTCACGATCACCATCAACCGCGCCGGGGTATAGGGGTCCAGCAGCGCCCCGATCACACCCGAGGTCACCGCGATCCCGAAAATCATCATCAGCCATGTGATCGTCGCCGCCGCCGCCCGCCGCCGCGGCTCCGTCGCCGTCGCCAGCAAAGCCAACAGCGCCGTGCCACAAGCCCCCGCGCCGATCCCGATCAGCAGATAAGCCACCACCGACAGCGCCAGCCCGACACCCTGCCCCGCAATCCCCAGCGCCACCGCAACCGAGGCCAGAAACGCGCCCAGCGACAGGATCGCCATCCCGCCCACGATGAATCGCGTCCGGTTGCCCTTGGCATCCGACCAGAAACCCCAGCTTGGCCGGGTGATCTGCACGAACGAATGCAGCGCCACCAGCGCCCCCGACAGCATCGCCGGCAGCGCCAGTTCCACCACCATCAGCCGGTTCAGCGTCGACGTGGTCAACACCACCACCGCCCCGATGCACAGTTGCACAAGGCCAAGGCGAACGATCTGCAGCCAGCTCAAACTCATGCCAACCCCCTCAGCGCAAAGGCGGAAATCATCATGCCGGTCACGTAAAGCACCACACCGGTGCCGTTGTACCAGGGTGCCTTGCCCTTGGGGTCGCGGAACAGAACCCGCATCGCCGCGAACTGCACGATCAACAGCACGAAGACCGCCAGCCCATGCCAAGGCTTGCCGAAGATCACCAGCAGCACCACAACCAGCGCCTGCGCCATCGACATCACCGTGCAGGCGATCTTGGCTGCAACCTCGGGCCCCAGAACCACCGGCAGGGACCGCACGCCATGCTGCCGGTCACCCTCCAATGCTTTGAAATCATTGAGTGTCATGATCCCATGCGCGCCAAGCGCATACAAAAGCGCGATCACGATCACCTCGAACCGCGGCGGCCCCGCCAGCAGCACCGCCGCCCCGGTAAACCACGGCAGCCCCTCGTAACTCAGCCCCACCAGCCCCGGTCCCCACCAGCCCGACCGCTTCAGCCGAACCGGTTCTGCCGAATAGGCCCACGCGGCGATCACGCCAACCACCGTCGCGCCAAAGCCCCAAGGGCCAAGCATCCAGCCCACCGCCAACGACAGCGCCGTCATTGCCAGCGCGATATACAACCCCCACCGCCCCGGTATCCGCCCCGACGGGATCGGCCGGTCCGGTTCGTTCACCGCATCGACATGCCGGTCGCACCAGTCGTTCGCGGCCTGCGACATGCCGCAGACGATCGGCCCCGCCAGCACCATGCCAAGGATGACCAGCGGCCATTGCCCCGAAAGCGGCACTCCGGAGGACACCGATCCGCAGAGATACGCCCAGATCGGCGGGAACCAGGTGATCGGCTTTATCAGCCGCAGCATCGCGCGCGGCTCGGGGAATTGACGAGGATGTATGATTTCGCTGACGGACATGTGTCAACTAAACATTACAACTTCGCGTCAGGCAAGCGTCTCTACGTCGCAGCGCGCAGAATGTCCGCCTAAACGCCGGTCGGGCGGATGATGAAGCGGCAAACCCGCCCGTCGCGCTTGTCCGCCACCATCGCCGACGGCCAGACCAGCCGCCGGAACAGCCGCTCGAACACCGCCGCGTGCCAGACGCAAGCCCGCCCCTCGCCGGGATCGAGAGGGTTGTCCACCACCTCAAACGTCAACGGCCTCCACCCTGCCACCGAAAACCGCCCCGAACCCACAAACGTCCAGGCGTTCCGCGCAATCGCCACCGTCAGCACCCGCGCGCCCAAAACCCCCGGCAGGGCCCGGATCGCCAGTTGCGCGGCCCGAGGGATGCGATGCGCCAAGACATAATCCGCCGTCGCCGTGCCAGCCAGCCGCAACAACCCCTCCGCCCGCTCCGGCAGCACCAGATGTACAGCCACATGGGCCGCCCGGCACTCCGCCTCCGGCCACATCCCGGCGTCATCGGGTGGCACGTCGACACCTGCCACCGCCATCACCCGGTCACGCACCGCGCGCCCCTCGCAGTGATCGAGCACGCGCACCAGTTGCAGGACCGCGTTCGGCCCGATCCGCCCTGTGGTCCCGGCAGGAAAGACGCTGCCGTCCATGCCCTACTCCGCCGGTTCCTGCATCTGCTCGCGCCCGCCACCGCAGGCCATCACCTCGGCCCCGTTCGGCATCCGGAACTCCGCCTTCCGCTCCACCGCGCGATCCTTCATCTGCGCCTTCACCGCCGCCCGCCGCTCCGCCGCGCGTGCCGCCTTGTCGGCGCTGGCCTCCCAGTCGGCCACCTGCGCCTCGGCAATCGTCCGCGACTCGTCGAAATGGAAATCGACCGAGTTTTTGGTCTGCGGCCCCCAGTATCCGGCCTTGCCAAGGTCGTAGAACGTCCGCCCGACCCCGGCCTTCAGAAATGCCTTCAGGCAGCCCAGCAGATACCGCCGCCGGAACCCCGTCCCGCGCCACGGATAGTGGAACAGTGCCTTTCGCATGTAAAAGCGCCGGTAGTTTTTCATCACCCCGTCCAGCAACTCCCCCCGCGTCAGCGCCGCAGGTTTCATGATCGGCGTAACAAAGTTATACTTGGAAAAATCAAAGACTTCGACCTGATCCTTGATCTCCTGAAACAGGGGCGTGAACGGCCAGGGGGTATACATCGCCCAGTTCGCCAGATCCGGCTGCCAGTCCCACGCCATCTGGAATGTCTCTTCCAGCGTCTCCTTCGTCTCGTTGTCCAAGCCCACGATGAACTGCGCCTCGACAAAGATATCCGCCTCGCGCAACAGCCGCACCGCCTCCTTGTTCTCAGCGACGGTCGTCTCCTTGTTGAACATGTCCAATTTCAACTGCGCCGCCGCCTCGGTGCCCAAGGACACATGCACCAACCCCGCCTTGCGGTAGAACTTGAGCAGATCCCGATCGCGGTAGATGTCCGTAACGCGGGTGTTGATGCCCCACTTGATGCGGTCCGGCAGCCCCCGGTCGATCAATTCCTGACAGAACTCGACGAACTTCTTCTTGTTGATCGTCGGCTCCTCGTCGGCCAGAATGAAGAACCCCACGCCGTGGTCGTTCACCAACCGCTCGATCTCGTCGACCACCTTCTTCGGGTCGCGCACCCGGTAGTCGCGCCAGAACTTCCACTGGCTGCAGAACGAACACGTGAACGGGCAGCCCCGCGCCATGTTAGGGATCGCCACTTTCACGCCAAGCGGCACATAGATGTACTTGTCCCACTCCAGAAGCGACCAGTCCGGGTCGATGCCGTCAAGGTTCTTCACCGTTGACGCGGCTTGCGTCGCGACGATCTCGTCGCCCTCCTTGAACGCGAGCCCCTTGATCCGCCGCCGCTCTTCCGGCCAGCGCCCGTCGCGCACCGCCTGCATCAGTGCGACCATGATCTCTTCGCCCTCGCCGCGCACGATCACGTCGATCCACGGCGCTTCCGACAGCACCTGCCGGAACATGAAGGTCGCGTGGATACCCCCCAGCACCCGCAGCGCATCCGGCACCACCTCGGACGCGATCTTCATCACCGCCTCCGCCTCATAGATCGCCGGGGTGATCGCGGTCGTGCCCACCACATCCGGCGCCAGCGCCTTCAGCCGCGCGCGCAACTCGTCATGGCCGATGTGGTTGGTCATCGCGTCGATGAAGTGGATGTCATCGAACCCCGCCGCCTTCAGCGACCCGGCCAGATAGGCAACCCATGCGGGCGGCCAATTTCCGGCAATCTCTGCGCCGCCTGAATGATAGTTCGGATGGATAAAGACGATGCGCATGTGGACCCCCTATCTGTCAGGGCAAGTTGACACACCGACTGTCAGCTTTACTTGATCTGCGTCAAACGGCCTATTCGCCGTCCTTGTTCAGAAGCCCGTACTTGCGCAGCTTCACATACAAGGATTGCCGCGACAGGCTCAGCATTTCTGCTGCAGCGACGCGGTTGTTGCGCGTCAGTTCCAGCGCCGTCTCGATGCACATCTTCTCAATCACATCGGTCGTCTCGGCCACGATGTCCTTCAAGGTCGACGACCCGACCAGTTCCATCATCGACCGCGTGCCCTCGTCGGTGACACCCGCGCCGGACCGGCGCAGCGATTCCGCCCGGCTCGCGTCCCGCACCACCAGAACCAGCACCGGGTTCGGCCGGTCGTTCAACCACGAGGCCGAGATTTCGACCGCGATCTGCCCGGAATAATCCGTCGTCAGCCGCGTCGCGTACATCCGCAACTGCCCGGTGCGCTTGACGTTGTCCAAAAGTACCCGCAGGTCCACCGCCCCGCGCGCCAGATAATCGGCAATCGACCGGCCCCGCACCGCAGCCATGCTGGCCGCATCGGTCAGGTTCAGGAACGCCTCGTTCGCCGCGCGGATCACACCCTCGGCGTCGGCAAAAACGATCCCGTCGACGCCCTCGTGGTAAAGCCGCGCCAGATTGTCGGCCAGATCGTCGGTCTGCGCCGCCTGCTTTTCCGCCGGGTCGATCTGGCACAGCACGATCCGCTCGCCCGCCGCGCGGAACAGGGTCGAGGTCACCAGCACCCGCCGCTGCGACCGGCGCGCGGTCAGTTCCATCGGCGCCGCCGTTTCAGACCCCGCGTTGTTCGCCAGCATCTCAAGAAACTCGCCGCGCCTGCGCCCATCAAACTCCTGCGCGACGGCCGATCCGACCAAATCCACCCGGCTGCCGCCAAGGATCAACGCTGCCGCCGGGTTCAGATCGGTGATCCGCCCGCTCGACATCGACACCATCAAGACCGGGTCGCGCGACACCTCCAGAAGCACGCGGTAGCGCGTGTCCGCCTCGCGCTGCGCCTCGTAATCGCGCTCCAGCGCCAGTTGGGCTGCTACCAATTGCTGCTGCACCTCGGCAATCGGGCGCAGGTCACGGCCCAGCATCAGCAAAGACCCGTCCTTGCTGATCTGGTGAATCGAATAGCGCACCGGAAAATCCCATGCTTCGGTGCTGACGTGGTTCAACTCCACCGCCACCGAACCATGCGTCTTGCTGCCGATATCGGCCACCCGCAGATCGAACTTGCGCTGGCTTTCCTCGGTCAGCAGATCGAACAGCCGTGCGCCTTCCCAATCGGCAAGCTGGCCAAACGAACGGTGATGCGGGTTCACCAGAACCGTCACGACGCGCCGGGTGGGTGCCACCAATAGCGCAATATCCGACGCCGTCGCCAGGATCTCAGTCATGAGATCCGGCGACATCATGGGCAGTTTACCCGAACTCAGCAGATGCCGACCGTCCGTTGTCACTTAGTACCGACCTGTTCTTACTGTCCGCGGGGTCAGAAATCCCAACGGTTCATCCATGTTCCAGTTCCAGCGCCCGAGGCGCCGACGAAAGACCAAACGCGGCCAGCGCCACCGTCAGATCGTTCGTGGCGATGTCGGCTCCGGTGGGCGGCAAGGCCCCGCCAACGGCGCTGTCATGTGTCCACAAGACCGCGCCGCCAAGCGCCACGGGAAGTGTGCCGCCAGACCCTTGCTTCAGCGTTTTCACCAGCTTGCGGCAAAGTTCAAGGTGCTCGCGACAGCCGACCGAAATGATCGCACCATCGAAATTGTGGTTCTGCATCAGAAGGTGCAGCTCCTCGGGGCTTGGCCCGAATTTCAGGCTGACCGAGATTCCACGCCGACGCATTTGGCCCAGCACCGTCATCGGGCCCATCGTGTGCGTCTCGCCCGGCGGCACGATCAGCAGCACCGACCCGACCGCCGCAGCGCCATCGCCCTGCCCCGCCCAGCCCGCGCTGATCTCGCGCAGGAACGCCTGCATCCGCGCCACCGCGATCGACAGCGCCGCAAACGAGATGCGGTCCATCTCCCAATCCGTGCCCAGCGTCCGCGCAATCTGCGGCAGATAGAAATCAACCAGATCGGCGTCCGTCACGCGGTGCCGGCGCAGATCGCCATAGACCGCCGAAAGCGCGCCGGTGCTTGGGTCAAGAAAGGCCTGCGTCAACCGCTCCAGCACGATCACGTTAAGTGCCGCGGTGGGCTTGCCATCCCGCGCGACAAGGCGCGCAAGCGCCTCGGCGGCCAAAAGTGACACGCTGCTGCCGTCACGCTGTCTGGGCTCGTCATGCTGACTGTCACGCATCTCGCCTCTCCGACCCATCAATCGTGACAGAGCCGGACATGGAATCCCGGCACCACCAGCGCCCGCATCCATCGGTCAGAGATACCTGCGCTTGTTTGCCGCAGTTTCGGACAATGCCGAGTTAATGTCAAAGAAAATTGACAGCTTGGTCAGCCCGCCAAGGACAACCCCCAAATCTTCGGGTCATTTCCGCCATTTTCGCCTGATATTGCGGCTTTCGCCCAGATTCTGGCCCTCGCCGTCCAAAAAAGCTGCGCCCCAAGTTGTAAGTTTTGGTTGACACTTGCCGCCCGCTGGCTACCCTGAACCGGCACAGCAGTCCCAAGGAAGGGCCTCCGACCGAATGACGCGCTCCCCGACCAGCACCCCTCGCAAGCGGCTTTACACCGCGCAGGAACGGGCCCGACGCGATGCAACGCGCTGGACCCTGGTGCAAGGCCTGCTCGCGCCCGCCCAGTTCGCTGCCTTCGCCGTGTCGCTGATCCTCGTCATCCGCTTCCTTCTGACCGGCCACGGATACGAGGCCGCGACCATCTCAATCCTGGTCAAGACCGGCTTTCTCTACGTCATCATGATCACCGGCGCGATCTGGGAAAAGGTGGTGTTCGGCCAGTACCTGTTCGCTCCCGCGTTCTTCTGGGAAGACGTGTTCAGTTTCGCCGTCATCGCCTTGCATACATTGTATCTTTGGGCGCTCTTCACCGGCTCCATGACGCCCCACCAGCTGATGGTCGTGGCACTTGCCGCCTACGCCACCTATGTCGTCAACGCCGGTCAGTTCATCCGCAAGCTGCGCCTCGCGCGCCTTGATGAAAGGGCCGCGGCATGAGCCTCGATCTGCCCACCAACGGCTGCCGCGACACCCCGGTCCTGAAACAGCGCGGCCAGCGCGAGGTGTTCTGCGGCCTGACCGGCATCATCTGGCTTCACCGCAAGATGCAGGATGCGTTCTTCCTCGTCGTCGGGTCCCGCACCTGCGCGCATCTGCTGCAATCCGCCGCCGGCGTGATGATCTTCGCCGAACCCCGCTTCGGCACCGCGATTCTCGAAGAGAAAGACCTCGCCGGTCTCGCCGACGCCAACACCGAACTTGACCGCGAGGTTGCCCGCCTCCTCGCCCGCCGCCCCGACATCCGCCAGCTGTTCCTCGTCGGCTCCTGCCCGTCCGAGGTCATCAAGCTCGATCTCGCCCGCGCCGCCGAACGCCTGAACGGCCAGCACAGCCCCCATGTCCGGGTCTACAACTACTCCGGCTCGGGGATCGAGACGACCTTCACCCAAGGCGAAGACGCCTGCCTCGCAGCGATGGTCCCCACCCTTCCCGCCACAGACGCACGCGAACTTCTGATCGTCGGCGCGCTGCCGGATGTCGTCGAAGACCAGGCGCTCAGCCTTCTCAAGGCGCTCGGCATCCCCGTCACCCGCACCCTGCCCGCACACCGCCACTCCGAACTGCCGGCCGTGGGCGCCAACACCGTCTTCGCCCTCGTGCAGCCCTTCCTCGGCGACACCCACGCCGCCCTCACCCGTCGCGGCGCGCGCCACCTCCCCGCCCCCTTCCCCTTCGGCGAAGAAGGCACGACCGCCTGGCTTCGCGCCGTGGCCGATGAATTCGGCATCCCCCGCGACCATTTCGAGGCCGTGACCGCCGCCCCCCGCGCCCGCGCGCTGAAGGCCATCGCCGCCGCCGCGACCACGCTTTCCGGCAAATCGGTATTCTTCTTCCCCGACAGCCAGCTTGAAATCCCTCTCGCCCGCTTCCTCACCCGCGAATGCGGCATGACGGCCATCGAGGTCGGCACACCCTACCTGCAAACCGGCATCGTCGGCCCTGATCTCGACATGCTGGCCGAAGGCCCGACCATCTCCGAAGGCCAGGACGTCGATCTGCAACTCGACCGCGCCCGCGCCGCACGCCCCGACCTCACCGTCTGCGGCCTCGGCCTTGCGAACCCCCTGGAAGCCGAAGGCCTTTCTACCAAGTGGGCCATCGAACTTGTCTTCACCCCGGTCCATTTCTACGAACAGGCCGGCGACCTCGCTTCCCTCTTCGCCCGCCCCCTTCGCCGCAAGGCGCTCCTCACCGCAGGAGCCACGGCATGAAACTCACCCTTTGGACCTACGAAGGCCCCACCCATGTCGGCGCGATGCGCGTCGCCACGGCGATGAAAGGCTTGCATTACGTCCTCCACGCCCCGCAGGGCGACACCTACGCCGACCTTCTCTTCACCATGATCGAACGGCGCAACCACCGCCCGCCGGTCACCTACACCACGTTCCAGGCCCGCGACCTGGGCGGCGACACCGCGAACCTCTTCAAGGACGCCGCGCGCGAGGCTTATGCCCGCTTCAAGCCGCAAGCGATGATCGTCGGCGCCTCCTGCACCGCCGAACTGATCCAGGACGATCCCGGCGGTTTGGCCCAAGCCTTGGGCCTGCCGATCCCGGTCATCCCGCTCGATCTGCCCAGCTACCAGCGCAAGGAAAACTTCGGCGCGGACGAGACCTTCCTTCAGATCGTGCGCGCACTGGCCAAGCCGATGCCGCGCACTGAGGCCGTCACCTGCAACCTCCTCGGCGCGACCGGCCTCGGTTTCCGCCACCGCGACGATGTGACCGAAGTGACCCGCCTCCTCGGCCTCATGGGCATCGCCGTCAACGTCTGCGCCCCGTTCGGTGCAACCCCAGACGACATCACCCGCATGGGGGCGGCACACTTCAACGTGCTTCTCTACCCCGAAACCGGCGAAGCCGCCGCGCGCTATCTGGAAAAGACCTGCGGCCAGCCGTTCACCAAGGTGGTCCCAATCGGCGTCGGTGCCACGCGTGATTTCCTGCACGAAGTCAGCAGTTTGACAGGCGTCTCTGCGAAAGTGAATGAAGCCGGGCTACGGCTGCCGTGGTGGTCCGCTTCGGTCGACAGCACCTACCTCACCGGCAAGCGCGTCTTCATCTTTGGTGACGCGACCCACGTCATCGCCGCCGCCCGCATCGCCGCAACCGAGATCGGCTTCGAGGTCGTAGGTTTAGGCTGCTACAACCGCGAATATGCGCGCCCGATGCGCGCCGCCGCCAAGGCCCACGGGCTGGAGGCGCTGATCACCGACGACTACCTCGAGGTCGAGGCCGAGATCGAGCGTCTGGCCCCCGAACTGATCCTTGGCACGCAGATGGAACGCCACATCGGCAAGCGCCTCGGCATCCCTTGCGCCGTGATCTCGGCTCCGGTGCATGTGCAGGACTTCCCCGCCCGCTATAGCCCGCAGATGGGGTTCGAAGGCGCGAACGTGATCTTCGACAGCTGGATCCATCCCCTCGTGATGGGCCTCGAAGAACACCTCCTGACCATGTTCCGCGAGGATTTCGAGTTTCACGACGCCGCCGGCGCCAGCCACCACGGCGGCAAGGCGACGACCCGGATCGAGGCGGAGCCGGTGGAAGCCTCCGGCGGGGATATTTCAGGACAGATGAATGAGGCGGTTGCCGAAGGCGATCTGACCTGGGCGCCGGACGCCGAGCGCGAGTTGAAGAAGATCCCGTTCTTCGTGCGCGGCAAAGCCCGGCGCAACACCGAGAAATATGCCGCCGAACGCGGTGTGACCGCAATCAGCATCGACACCCTCTATGAGGCAAAGGCACATTATGCGCGATGACCGGTCGCATCAGGCAGAGGTGAAGGGCAAGACGGGCTACCGCTTCGTCATCATCACGCTCGACGCCCATGCCGCCGGTCCCGCCGCGCGCATCGCGCCGCGTCTTGCGCGCGATTTCCCCGGTATAGAGGTTTCCGTCCACGCTGCCGCCGAATGGGCCGAAAACCCTGCCGCGCTGGCCCGTGCCAAGGCTGCCATCGCCAGCGCCAACATCATCGTGGCGAACCTTCTTTTCATCGAAGAGCATATCACCGCGATCCTGCCCGACCTGCATGCCGTGCGTGACGGGCTTGATGCCTTTGTCGGCGTCATTGCCGATCCGCAGATCGTCAAGCTGACGCGGATGGGCGATCTGGATATGTCCAAGCCCGCCTCGGGCGCGATGGCCTTCCTGAAAAAGATGCGCGGCCCGAAAGAGCCTTCGGCCTCGTCGGGACAAAAGCAGATGGCGCTGTTGCGCCGCCTGCCAAAGATCCTGCGCTGGATTCCCGGCAAGGCGCAGGACATGCGCGCCTGGTTCCTGTCGATGCAATACTGGCTTGGCGGGTCGGACGACAATCTGGAGGCGATGATCCGCTTCCTCGTCAGCCGATATTCCGCCGACCGCAAGTGGCAGGCGGTCAAGGCGGCAGCCCCCATCGATTACCCGGACGTGGGCCTTTACCATCCCCGCCTCAAGAGCCGCATCACCACCGACATCACTGACATGCCGCGTCCGAAGGACACCCGCGCTACCGTGGGCCTGTTGATGCTGCGCAGCTACATCCTTGCCGCCGATACCGCGCATTACGACGCCGTCATCGCCGCCTTCGAGGCGCGTGGCATCGCCGTCCTGCCCGCCTTTGCCGGTGGCCTCGATGGCCGCCCCGCCATCGACGCCTACTTCCACCGCCGGATCGACGCGCTGGTGTCCTTGACCGGATTTTCCCTCGTCGGCGGCCCCGCCTACAACGACAGCCCCGCCGCCGTGGCTGCGCTCTCGGCGCTTGACGTGCCGTACATCGCCGCGCACCCGCTTGAATTCCAGACGCTCGACCAGTGGCAGGCCTCCGAAGGTGGCCTCGGCCCGGTGGAAACCACCATGCTGATCGCCCTGCCGGAGATTGATGGCGCGACGAACCCCACCGTGTTCGCCGGCCGTCGCGGCAGCACCGACACCGCTGCCCCCGACGCCCGCGTGATGCTCGCCTGCCCCGAACGGGTCGAGGCCTTGGCCGACAAGACGCTGCGCCTCGCAACGCTTCGCCGCTCGGCCCAGAAGAACCGCAAGGTCGGGATCGTCCTCTACGGCTTTCCGCCGAACGCCGGCGCCGCCGGAACTGCTGCCTACCTTGGCGTCTTCGAAAGCCTCTACAATACGCTCCATGCGATGGCCGCTGACGGCTACAGCCTGACCCCGCCCGCCTCGGTCGAGGCACTGCGCGAGATGGTCTTGAAGGGCAACGCTGCCCGCTACGGCCAGCCTGCCAACGTCCACGCCACCGTGTCCGCCGCCGACATAGTCGCCAAAACCCCGTGGCTGCGCGAGGTCGAAGCCGCATGGGGCCCCGCCCCCGGCCGCCACCAGACCGACGGGCGCGGCGTCTATGTCCTTGGCCACCAGTTCGGCAACGTCTTCGTCGGCCTCCAGCCTGTGTTCGGCTACGAAGGCGACCCCATGCGCCTTTTGTTCGAACGCGGCTTTGCCCCGACCCACGCCTTCACCACCTTCTACCGCTGGCTGCGCGAGGATTTCGGCGCTGACGTGCTTCTCCACTTCGGGATGCACGGTGCATTGGAGTTCATGCCCGGCAAGCAGGCAGGCGTTTCCGGCGACTGCTGGCCCGACCGGCTGATCGGCAACCTGCCCAACGTCTACCTTTACGCCGCGAACAACCCCTCCGAGGCGACCCTCGCCAAGCGCCGGTCGAACGCCGTCACCGTGACGCACCTGACCCCGCCCCTCGCCCGCGCCGGCCTTTACAAGGGCCTGACGGAGTTGAAGGACACGCTCACCCGCTGGCGCGCGACTTCGCCCGACGCCGCCGAACGCGCCGATCTGGAAACGCTGATGGCCGATCAGGCCAAGGCCGTCGATCTGGTGGGCAACCCCGACCAGCTATGGATCAAGCTTCTGGAAACCGAAGGCGCCCTCATCACCGATGGCCTCCACGTCGTCGGCTGCAAGATGAGCGCTGAAGCCCGGGCCGAGATGATCGCCCTGATGCCCGAGGATGCCGACCGCGCCCGCGCCGACACGCTTCTGCAGCAGGATGACGAAATCTCGGGCCTCCTCCGCGCCCTCTCCGCCCGCTTCATCGCCCCGGTCCCAGGCGGCGACCTGATCCGCGCGCCGGAAATCCTGCCCACGGGCCGCAACATCCACGCGTTCGACCCGTTCCGGATGCCCACCGCCTTTGCAATGCAGGACGGTGCCGCGCAGGCCCAACGCCTGCTTGATGCGCACGACCGCCTGCCGCGCACCGTGGCGCTGGTCCTGTGGGGGTCCGACAACATCAAGTCCGACGGTGGCCCGATAGCCCAGGCCCTCGCGCTGATCGGCGCAAAGCCCCGGTTCGACCATTACGGCCGCCTGTCGGGTGCCGACCTCATCCCGCTCTCTGAACTCGGCCGCCCGCGCATCGACGTGGTGATGACCCTGTCGGGTATCTTCCGAGACCTTCTGCCCTTGCAGACCCGGATGCTGGCCGAGGCCGCCTGGAAGGCCGCCACCGCCGATGAACCGCTGGCACAGAACTTCATCCGCGCCCATTCGCTGGCCTATGCCGAGGAGATGGGCGTCGATATTGAGACCGCCGCACTCCGCGTCTTCTCCAACGCCGAAGGTGCGTATGGGTCTAACGTCAACACCCTCGTCGGCTCCTCCGCCTTCGGGCAGGAGGACGAGCTCGCAGACGCCTACGAGGCGCGCAAGTCCTTCGCCTATGGCCGCACCGGCAAGTCGGTGAAGAACGCGGCCCTGCTGCAAAAGGCCCTCAAGGACGTGGATCTGGCCTACCAGAACCTCGAATCCGTCGAACTTGGTGTCACCTCGGTCGACCATTACTTCGACACCCTCGGCGGCATCGCCCGCGCGGTGAAACGCGCGCGCGGCGGCGAGGATACGCCCGTCTACATCGGCGACCAGACCCGCGGTGGCGGGCAGGTCCGCACGCTGAAGGACCAGATTGCCCTCGAAAGCCGGTCGCGCACGTTGAACCCGAAGTTCTACGAGGGCCTCTTGCGCCACGGTGCCGAAGGCGTGCGGCTGATCGAGGCGCATGTCACGAACACGATGGGCTGGTCGGCCACCACCGGCCATGTCGACCCTTGGGTCTACCAGCGCCTGTCGGAAACCTTCGTGCTGGACGAGGCGATGCGCCGCCGTCTGGCCGAGTTGAACCCCGAAGCCTCCAGCCGCATGGCCGGGCGGCTTCTGGAAGCGTCGGACCGGCAATACTGGCAGCCGGATGCAGAGACCTTGGCCGCGCTCCAGGCGGCTGCGGATGAACTGGAAGACCGGTTGGAAGGGATCGCGGCGGAATGACCAAGCGATGCGCCAGCTTCAAGCCCGGAGCCGGGGGCCAGCCCCCGCACCCCCGGGATATTTGTGGACAGATGAAAGGCGAAAAGCCATGAGCCCACGTGACGAGATACCCGATCTGCGTGGCCTTGACGGCGACGGTTCGGTTCAGGTCCACCTCGACCCTTCGCAAAAGATTGAAGGCGCCAAGGTGTTTTCGGTCTATGGCAAGGGCGGGATCGGCAAGTCGACGACCAGTTCGAACCTGTCGGCGGCGTTTTCGATGCTTGGGAAACGCGTGCTGCAGATCGGCTGCGACCCGAAGCATGACAGCACATTCACCCTGACGGGCAAGCTGCAACCCACCGTGATCGACATCCTGAAGGAGGTCGATTTCCACGCCGAGGAATTGCGCCCCGAGGATTTCGTCACTGTCGGCTTCAACGGCGTGATGTGCGTCGAGGCGGGCGGCCCGCCGGCGGGCACCGGCTGCGGCGGCTATGTTGTCGGACAGACGGTGAAACTGCTGAAGCAACACCATCTGCTCGAGGATACCGACGTGGTGATCTTCGACGTACTTGGCGACGTGGTCTGCGGTGGCTTTGCCGCCCCCCTGCAACACGCCGACCGCGCCGTGATCGTCACCGCCAACGACTTTGACAGCATCTACGCGATGAACCGCATCATCGCCGCCGTGCAGGCGAAATCGTCGAACTACAAGGTGCGGCTTGCCGGATGCGTGGCCAACCGCAGCAAGGACACTGACGAGATCGACCGCTATTGCAACAAGGTCGGCTTCAACCGCCTTGCCCACATGCCCGACATCGACGCTATCCGCCGTTCGCGCCTGAAGAAGAAGACCCTCTTCGCGATGGACGACGATCAGGACATCGTCATGGCCCGCGCCGAATACATCCGTCTGGCCGAAGCGCTGTGGCGGTCGGTGGGCGAGCCGGAGATGTTCCCCGAACCGCTGCCGGACCGCGAAATCTTCGAACTTCTGGGCTTTGATTGAGGACTGCCAAGGCAATGGCCGATTACTCCGCCACACGCGACCGGGTCGAACACTACTTCGACCGTTCCGCCACCAAGGTGTGGGAACGGCTGACCTCGGACGCCCCGGTCAGCCGCATCCGCGAAACCGTCCGTCAGGGCCGTGACCGGATGCGCGCGATCATGCTGTCGCGCCTGCCTGCCGACCTGCGCGGCGCGCGGGTGCTGGATGCGGGCTGCGGCACCGGGTTGATGACCGCCGAACTGGCGGCGCGCGGTGCCGATGTGGTGGCGGTGGACATCTCGCCCCAGTTGATCGGCATCGCCGAGGCGCGGCTGGCCGATGGCCTTCGCCAGCGCGTGACCTTCGCTGCCGGCGACATGACCGATCCCGCGCATGGCCGCTTCGACTATGTGCTGGCGATGGACAGCCTGATCTACTACGCCACCCCCGATATCACTGCGGCGCTGGCCAAGATCGGCAACCGCACCGACCAATCCATCGTCTTTACCGTGGCCCCCAAGACCCCGTTCCTGATGGCTTTCTTCGGGGTTGGCAAGCTCTTCCCCCGTGCCGACCGGTCGCCCGTCATGGTGCCGCAAGCCTATGCAGCCCTCGCACGCGCCGTTCCGAACCTTGCGAGAATCGACCGCGTCACCAGCGGTTTCTACATTTCCGAATGTCTGGAGATGCGGTCATGATCATCCGCCAGAAGCACATCAAGGGCCTGTCAGCCGCCTGGATGCCCTTCATGGATGCGGCCTCCGAAGGGCTGCCGTTGCGCCAGCTCCTCCGCCTCAGCCTGTTTCAGGTGTCGGTCGGGATGGCCACGGTCCTTCTTCTTGGCACGCTCAACCGAGTGATGATCGTGGAACTCAGCGTTCCCGCGATGGTCGTCGCCGCGATGATCGCCATCCCGGTCCTCGTCGCCCCGTTCCGCGCGCTCCTTGGCCACCGCTCCGACACCCACCGCTCCGCCATCGGCTGGAAGCGCATCCCTTACCTCTGGTTCGGGTCGCTGTGGCAGATGGGCGGCCTTGCCATCATGCCCTTCGCGCTGATCGTCCTTGGCGGTGACCAGACTCTCGGCCCCGCCTGGGCGGGCGAGGTGCTGGCGGCGCTGGCGTTCCTGATGACCGGCCTTGGCCTTCACATGACGCAGACCGCCGGCCTTGCGCTCGCCTCCGACCGCGCCACGGATGAGACCCGGCCCCGCGTCGTGGCGCTGCTTTATGTGATGTTCCTTGTCGGCATGGGTGTGTCGGCGGTCGTCGTCGGCTGGCTTCTGCGCGATTTCGACGACCTTCTTCTGGTCCGTGTCGTGCAGGGCTGCGGCCTTGCTACGCTGGTCCTGAACATGATCGCGCTCTGGAAACAGGAAAAGATCAGGCCGATGACACAGGCGGAACGCGCTGAACCCCGCCCCGCCTTCCGCGACGCCTGGGCAGACCTGATGGCTGGCGGCACCGCCGGACGGCTACTGGCGGTCGTCGTGATCGGCACCCTCGCCTTCAACATGCAGGACGTGCTTCTGGAACCCTACGGCGGCGAGATTCTCGGGCTTTCCGTCTCGATGACCACGCTGCTTACTGCGGTTTACGCTCTGGGTGCGCTGACGGGCTTTCTGGTCGCCGGGCGCTGGCTTGCCCGCGGGCTTGATCCGATGCGCATGGCGGCGCGCGGGCTTCTGGTCGGCATCGCGGCCTTCTCGGCCATCATCTTCGCCGCCCCGCTGCACAGCATCGCCCTGTTCTACACCGGCGCCGGTGCCATCGGCTTTGGCGCGGGGCTCTTTGCCGTCTCCACCCTGACCGCAGCGATGACGCTGCAAACCCGCGGCGCGGGCGCAGGCATCGCGCTTGGCGCCTGGGGGGCCGCGCAGGCCACGGCTGCGGGCCTGTCGATCTTCTTCGGCGGCACGATCCGCGACATCGTCAGCCACCTTGCCACCTCGGGCAAGCTTGGCAGCGTCCTCACCGATGCCTCGCTTGGCTACACATTCGTCTATCACCTTGAAATTGGACTGATCTTCGTCACGCTCATCGCCCTCGGGCCGCTGGTGCGTGTCACCCCGCTTTCTGAAACCCCAAAATCCGACGACCGCCTGCGGATCGTCGAGTTTCCCACCTGACACCGGAGGATACCGCAATGGTTGGTGTGACTTTCTTTGGCGACTTCGATCTGGCGAGCCTCGCCATCTGGAGCTTCTGGGGCTTCTTTGCCCTGCTGATCTACTATCTCCAGACCGAAAACATGCGCGAAGGCTACCCGCTGGAAACCGAAGACGGCCTGCCCGCGCCGAACCAGGGCCCGTTCCCGGTGCCGAAACCCAAGACCTTCCGCCTGTCCTTCGGACAAAGCGACGTGACCGTGCCTTCGCCCGCGAACGAGGCCGCACACCGCCGCACCAACCTTGCCCTCGCCCGCACCGCCACCTCCGAAGGCTTCCCGCACGCCCCCACCGGCAACCCGATGGCCGATGGCGTCGGCCCCGCCTCCTGGGCACCGCGCCGGGACGAACCGGAACTTGACGGCCACGGCCACAACAAGATCGTGCCGATGTCGAACATCGAAGGCTTTTCGGTATCGGCCGGGCGCGACCCGCGCGGCCTGCCGGTGCAGGCGGGCGATTTGGAAGTGGTTGGCCGCATCTCCGACCTCTGGGTCGACGCGCCCGAACAGCTTGTCCGCTACCTTGAGGTTGACCTCAACTCTGGCGGCAAGCGCCTTGTGCCGATGACGATGGCAAAGATCTGGGCCGATCGGGTGCGGATCAACTTCCTCGCCTCCGACAGCTTCGCGGGCATCCCCGCGACCCGCTCCGCCACCCAGGTCACAAAGCTCGAGGAAGACAAGATCTCCAGCTACGTGGCCTCGGGCTGGATGTATGACGCCGCCAAACGCAAGAACGGCTTCTAAAACCGACAGGTGCGGCCCGCGCCCGGGCCGCGCTTTTCACCCCAACGATGGAGGGTCTGCCATGTCAGGCCACGACGACTTCGCTTTCGAAGCCATGCCTGGGCTGCCGGAACGGCCCCCGCTTGGCGAAGACATCCTTTGGCAGGGCAAACCTGCCGCCTATGCCCTTGCCCGTGACGCTTACGGTCTGCACTGGATCGCTGGTTACTTCGCGATCATCATCCTGTGGCGTGCCGCCACCGGCTACGCCGACGGCGGTGCCACGATGGCCGCAGCGATGGGCCTGCCCTACCTGCTGCTGGGCCTCCTCGGCCTCGCCGTTGTCTACGGCCTCGCCTGGATACAGGCACGCACCACGATCTACACGCTCACCTCGGCCCGCGTCGTGATGCGCATCGGTGCTGCCCTGCCCGTCACCTTCAACCTGCCCTTCCGGCAGGTCGGCGCGGCCAACCTCGACCTGCGCCGTGACGGCACCGGCACCATCGCACTCGACACGCTCGGCTCCACGCGCATCTCCTATCTCGTTGCCTGGCCGCATGTCCGCCCGTGGCGCATGGCCAAGACCGAGCCTGCCCTGCGCTCGATCCCCGATGCCAAACGCGTGGCGGCCCTTCTGGCCGAAGCGGCCGAGGCGCGGGTTTCGATCCCGCAAGTCACCCGCACGGCGCCGATGACCGCCCTGGCCGCGGAATAGGGGGGAATCATGTCAAACCAGACCCCCTTGATCCACGAACCCGGCTTCCACAGCCAGAACCCCGAAACCGTGCCGAAGGCGCTTCTTTTCGGGATGCTTGCGCTTGCGCTTTCCGCGCTTGCCATCGCTAGCTTCGCCGCCCTCACCGGGCGTGAACCGGTGGGCCAGCCATCGGCATCCGAAATGGTGCGCGAAAAGTGGATCGTGATGGAAGGCCTCAACGCCCAGGCCGTCATCGTGCGCAACCTCGATGGCTCGGTCCTTCTCGACCTGCCGCATGGCGGCTTCGTCACGGTGATCCAGTCCGGAATTCACACCGAACGGCGCAAACATGGTGTCGACCAGACCAAACCTGTGCGCATAGTGGAATACGCCAATGGCCGTCTCGTGGCCGAAGACCCTGAAACGGGATGGAGCGCCGAGCTCTATGCCTTTGGTGCCGACAACAAAGCCGCGTTCGAACGGCTTCTCGACCAGAAATAGGGAATGAACATCATGGCAATCTTCAAACGCAGACAGGAACGGGTGCCCTGCACCGTCGAAGTCTCCCACCGCTTCGAGGCGCTGCACGCCCACGTCCGCTTCAACAACGGCGCCGTCGTCTACCCCGGTGACGAGGTTCTCGTCCACGGCGCGCCGGTGCTGGCCGCCTACGGCGAGGTCATCGTCGAAGACCGCACCGCCACCATCACCCGCGCCACATGGCTCGAACGCCTCTGGACGCGCCTGACCGGTGATTTCGACTTCATGGAACTGTGCGAGTTTTCCTTCTCCGAGGAGATCCGGCTATGAACGCAACCCCGCACGACCTGTTTCCCGACAGCGGCGCCGAAGTCGCGGCCACCATGCCGCCGATGGACACCACCGCGATGGCCACGGAAACCACGCTCCTGAACCCACGCTTCTACACCACCGACTTCGACGAGATGGACAAGATCGACGTGACGCCGGTGCGCGCCGAATGGGACAAGCTCATCGCGCAGATGAAATCCGACCCCAACAAGGGCCATTTCAAGAAAACCGAAGCCTGGGACAAGGTCGACTGGGAAGGCATGGACCCGCCGCTGCGTCGTGAATTCATCGACTTCCTCGTATCGTCCTGCACCGCCGAGTTTTCCGGCTGCGTGCTCTACAAGGAAATGAAGCGCCGCGGAACCAACCCCGACATCTGCGAGCTTTTCTCCTACATGTCCCGCGACGAGGCCCGCCACGCCGGCTTCATCAACGACGCGCTGCGCGAGGCTGGCGTCGCGGTGAATCTCGGCTTCCTGACCAAGGCCAAGAAGTACACCTACTTCCGCCCGAAGTTCATCTACTACGCCACCTACCTGTCGGAAAAGATCGGCTACGCCCGCTACATTACCATCTTTCGGCATCTGGAGGCGCATCCCGAACAGCGGTTCCACCCGATCTTCAAGTGGTTCCGCGAATGGTGCAACGACGAGTTCTCGCACGGCGAAGCCTTCGCGCTGTTGATGAAGACCGACCCGAAACTGACGGAAAGCTTCACCAACAAGCTCTGGATCAAGTTCTTCCTGACGGCCGTCTACTCCACCATGTGGGTCCGCGACCACGCCCGGCCGGAGTTCCACAAGGCGCTCGGCGTCGACATCGCCTGGTATGACCAGGAGGTGTTCCGCAAGACCTCGACCATCGCCCGGCAGATATTCCCGATCGAACTCGACATCGACCACCCGCGCTGGATTCCAAACCTCGAACGGATGAACCGCGCCTTCATCGCGATGGATGCGGCCCACCGTCAGGGCGGGATGGTCGGCAAACTGAAAGGCTGGATGGCCGGCGCAAAAGCCGCGCTGACCTTCGCCAGCCTCTACACGATCCCGGTCAAACGCCACGCCCTGCCCGCCTCGGTGCGGCTGGAGCCTTCGTATTGACCGGTAGACCCCATACCGCTGTTCCGGCAGCGGGTTGGTGTGCGGGATGGGCGCGTCCCAAACACCCGTGCGACACCCCTGTCCAGGGGTGTCGCACATCTTCACACGGCCTTGGCGACACCCCTGTCCAGGGGTGTCGCACATCTTCAGACGGCATTGGCGACACCGACGGGTGCCGCACATGACCAATCCGTGGATCGCCTCGCTTCTTGCGATGTTCATCTGGTGGTTTTCCACCGGGGCGATCCTGTGGCGCGTCAAGCGGGCCGATCAGGGTGGGGCCGACGCCCATCTGTGGTCAGTCGTCCTTGGACTGCCGCTTCTGGTGCTTGGCGTCTGGGGTGTGGCCACCACGCTTGACGACCACTCCGTCACCGGCACCTACGCGGCCTTCCTCGCCGCCCTCGCGATCTGGGGCTGGATCGAACTGGCCTTCCTGTCCGGCATCATCACCGGCCCGAATACCACCCCCTGCCCGCCCTACGCCAGTCAATGGTCGCGCTTCTGGCGTGCCACCGGCACCATCGCCTGGCACGAGGTGCTGCTGATCGCAGCGCTGATCCTGCTGGCCAACGCCTCGCAGGGGGCCGACAACACCACCGCGCTCTGGACCTTCGCGATCCTCTTCTTCGCGCGCCTCTCGGCCAAGCTGAACCTCTTCTTCGGGGTCCCGCGCATCCACACCGAATTCCTGCCGACCCCACTTGCGCACCTTTCCAGCCACTTCCGCCATGCCCGGATGAACTGGGTGTTCCCGCTTTCGGTCACCGCGCTCACCTTCGCGGCGGCCTGCTGGATGGAACGTGCCTACAGCGCCACCACCGACGCCCATCTGATCGGCCATGTCCTCCTCACCGCCCTCACCCTTCTGGCGCTCCTTGAACACTGGTTCATGGTGCTGCCGCTTCCCGACGAAAAGCTCTGGCGCTGGATGCTGCCCGCCAGCCCGCCGCCAGCCGACACCACACTGTTGCCAAGAAAGTGACCCCGATGGACTTTGACAGCCATTTCAAAAGCCAGCTCGACGCCCTCAAGGCCGAAGGCAACTATCGCGTCTTCGCCGATCTTGAACGCAAGCGCGGCGCCTTCCCGCAGGCCGCGCGTCACAAGGACGGCCGCGTCGAAGAGGTCACCGTCTGGTGCTCGAACGATTACCTGACGATGGGCCACCACCCCGATGTGGTTCAGGCGATGGTCGACACCGTGCAGGCCTGCGGCACCGGCGCGGGCGGCACCCGCAACATCGGCGGCAACTCGGTGCATCACCTTGAACTTGAACGCGAACTGGCCGACCTGCACGGCAAGGAACGCGCGCTTCTGTTCACCTCGGGTTACGTCTCGAACTGGGCCGCCCTTGGCACCCTTGGTGCGCGCATCCCGAACGCGGTGATCCTGTCGGACGAAGGCAACCACGCCTCGATGATCGAAGGCATCCGCCACTCCCGCGCCGACAAGGCCTTGTGGAAACACAACGACTGGCGCGACCTTGACCGCAAGCTGAAGGCCGTCGGCGACCGGCCCAAGATCGTGGCCTTCGAAAGCGTCTACTCGATGGACGGCGACGTCGCCCCGATCCGCGAGATCGTCGAGGTTTGCGAAGCCCACGGTGCGCTTTCCTACATCGACGAGGTCCATGCCGTCGGCATGTACGGCCCGCGCGGCGGCGGCGTCACCGAAGAACGCGGCCTCGCGCACCGCGTCGACCTGATCGAAGGCACGCTCGGCAAGGCGTTTGGCGTGGTCGGCGGCTACATCACCGGCACCAACAACCTGTGCGACTATATCCGCAGCTTCTCGTCCGGCTTCATCTTCACAACCGCGCTGCCCCCGGCCATCGCCGCCGCAGCCACCGCCTCGATTCGCCACCTCAAGGTGTCCAACGCCGAACGCACCGCGCAAAAGGCCAATGTCGCCAAGGTCCGCAAACTTCTCGACCGCGCCGGCATTCCGCACATGGCCAACGACAGCCACATCATTCCCGTTATGATCGGCGATCCGGTGAAGTGCCGGATGATCTCGGATATCCTGATGGCCGACTGGGGCATCTACGTCCAGCCGATCAACTACCCCACCGTTCCCAAAGGAACCGAGCGCCTGCGCATCACCCCCGGCCCGAACCACTCCGACGCCGACATCGACAAGCTGGTCACCGCGCTCACCGCTTTGTGGACCCGATGCGCGATTTCCCACGCGGTCGCGTAAAATTGCGCGCTTTCACCCTTGCCAAACGGCTTGTGGGCGACAGTATACAGCCGGAATAAACCCCCGGGAGGATCCCCCATGAAACTGACCCTGACCGCCCTCGCCTTCGCAGGGCTCGCCGCACCAACCTTCGCGCAGGACATCGAGGCTGGCGCCAAGACCTTCAACCAATGCCAGACCTGCCACGTCGTGCAGAACGAAGCGGGCGAAACTCTCGCCGGCAAGAACGCCAAGACCGGCCCGAACCTTTACGGCGTTGTCGGTCGTGTCGCAGGCTCGCTCGAAGGCTTCAAATACGGCGCAGGCATCGAAGAGCTGACCGCAAAGGGCTTTGTCTGGACCGAAGCTGACATTGCCGTCTACGTGCAGGACCCGACCAAGTTCCTCGTCGAAAAGACCGGCGACAAGAAAGCCAAGTCGAAGATGATGTTCAAGCTGAAGAAAGAAGAAGACGCCAAGAACGTGGCGGCCTTCCTCGCTTCGCTGGCCCCTGCTGCCGCCCCGGCCGACGCCGCCGCCCCGGCCGAAGGCGCTGTCACCGAATAATCCGCCAATCCTTCGCCCTGACGGACGGACACCTCCCTCCCCCTTCGTGGGGGAGGGATGGGCGGGGGGCAAACCCGCGTGCAAGTCATCAAACCCTTGCCAAACCCTTAACGCATACCCTAACCTATTGATCTGGATGGAATGCGGATCTTGTCCCACCGTGGGACATCACGCCAGCACCAGCCCGCCCTCGGTTTCCAGAAACCGCACCACCTCGTCGATCCCAACCCCCTGCCGCACCCGTGCCATCACATAGGGCCGCTCCCCCCGCGCCCGCTTGGTGTCGGCCTCCAGCAACTCCAGATCCACCCCCACATAGGGCGCCAGATCGGTCTTGTTGACCACCAGCAGGTCCGACCGCGTCACCCCCGGCCCCCGCTTCCTCGGGATATCCTGCCCCGCCGCCGTATCGATCACATAGATCGACAGGTCCGCCAGTTCGGGGCTGAAGGTCGCCGCCAGATTGTCCCCCCCGCTCTCGATCAGAATAAGGTCAAGGTCCGGAAACGCCCCCCGCAACTCCGCCACCGCCGCCAGATTTATGCTGGCATCCTCCCGGATCGCCGTGTGAGGACACCCCCCTGTTTCTACGCCCCGGATCCGGTCCAACGGCAGCACCTGCGCCCGCATCAGATACTCCGCATCCTCGCGCGTGTAGATATCGTTGGTGATCACCGCCATCGAACAGCGCCCCGCCAAAGCCCGGCACAGCGCTTCGGTCAGGCTGGTCTTGCCCACGCCCACCGGCCCGCCGATTCCCACTTTCAACGGCCCGTTTGTCATGTCCGAAATATCCTCACATCCATATCCTCATGTCGCATCGCTGCCAGATCGGCGCCAAACGCCGCCGTCCCGATCTCGTCCAGCCCCGCCGTCGCCGCCCACTCCGCGACCTCGCCGATCACCGGATGCAACGCCGCCAGCACCGCCTGCCCTTCGGTCTGCCCCAAAGGCACGAACCGCGTCGCCACCGCCACCAGGTTCCCGGCAAAGCCGTGCAGATAGACCCCGATCACATCCTCCAGCGACATATCCAACCCCGCCGCAGCCTCGCCTACAGCCACCGGCAATACCCGCATCGGCAGGTCGCGCCCCGTCAGCCCGGCCACAGTCCGCGCAAAGGCAGCGCCCTGATCCACTGTCTCGACCAACCGCTCGCGCGACCCCGCCATCGCCCGACCAAAGGCATCAAGGGCCGCATGATCCGCTTCGGGCCGCAGCGCCCCGGCCAGCAGCACCGCATCCGCCTGCCCCGCCCCAAACCGCAGCACGTCACTGATCCACCCCTGCACGCCTTCGGCCGACCGCATCCCCCCGGCCATCGCCCATTCCATCCCGTGCGAATAGGCAAAGCCTCCGGTCGGAAACGCCGGTGACAGCCATTGCACCAGCGTCAGAAGATCAGTGCGCATGTCCCATCGTGCGCCCCAGTCCGTAAGCGCCCCCCTCCGGCGTGAACGGCGCCTCGGCGGGCGTCACCGTCGCGCCCAGGCCCCGCAGCATCTCGGCCAGCACATGATCAGCCCGGATCACCAGCCGGTCCGCCTCGATCTGGCAGGGCGTGTGGCGGTTGCCGATGTGCCAGGCCAGCCGCGTAAGATCGCCCGTCACCACCAGCACCGCCTCGCTTGCTGCCGCCACCTCGACCAGCCGCCCATCCGACAGCTCGAAAGCATCGCCCGCCAGCACATTCGTCGTTTCCGGCAGATCGACCAGGAACCCCTCGCCCGCCGCCGTGACCAGCCGCTTGCGGCGCAGAAACCGCTCGTCATACCCAAGGACAACCCGGGCCGTCGCCAGCCGAGGCCAGTTGCCTGCGCGGTGAAGTGTCTGTGCCGCCAAACTCATCGAACTGCCTTTGCGAAAAATTCACGAATCGGGAGGATGCTAAGCCCAAGGACCAAAGGAGGATCAGACATGACCAGACTTGCCCTCGCCGATGAACTGGCCGAAATCCGCGCCGAAATCGCCCGCCTGCAAAAGCGTGAAGAAACGCTTGCGACGATGGCGAAGACGTTCCCCGTCATTCCCGTCTTTCGTCGCGGCTGGCCCGTGAACCGCGATGCGCAAAAAGGTGCAGTGCACGTCTGACGCCTCAAAACAGGAAGTAACGCTGCGCCAGCGGCAGCTCTCGGGCGGGTTCGCAGGTCAGCAGCACCCCATCCGCACGCACCTCGTAGGTCTCCGGGTCCACCTCGATTACCGGCGTCGCAGCGTTCAGCTTCATGTCGGACTTGCCGATGCCCCGGCACCCCTCCACCGCCACCGTCTCCTTCGCCAACCCATAGGCACTGCGCACATCCGCTTCCTGTGCGGCGCCAGACACGAACACCACCGCATTACGCTCCACGCTGCGACCGTAAGCCCCGAACATCGGCCGCGTGTGCACCGGCTGCGGCGTCGGGATCGAGGCGTTCGGATCGCCCATCTGCGCCACCACGATGCAACCACCGAGCAGCACCATTTCCGGCTTGGCCCCAAAGAACGCCGGCGACCACAGCACGAGGTCCGCCCGCTTGCCCACCTCGACCGACCCGATATGCCGGCTGACGCCATGCGCAATCGCCGGGTTGATGGTGTATTTCGCCACATAACGCTTCACGCGCAGGTTGTCGTTTTCGCCCGTCTCGCCCTCCAGCCGCCCGCGCTGGACCTTCATCTTGTGCGCCGTCTGCCAGGTGCGGGTGATCACCTCGCCCACCCGCCCCATCGCCTGACTGTCCGACGAGATCACCGAAAACGCGCCCAGATCGTGCAGGATATCTTCCGCCGCAATCGTCTCGCGCCGGATACGGCTTTCGGCAAAGGCCACATCCTCCGGCACTCGGCGGTCAAGGTGGTGGCAGACCATCAGCATGTCGAGGTGTTCCTCAATCGTGTTCACCGTGTAGGGCATCGTCGGGTTGGTCGAGGATGGGATGACATTCTGGCTCGACACCACCTTGATGATGTCCGGCGCGTGGCCGCCACCCGCCCCTTCGGTATGAAACGCATGGATCGTCCGCCCCGCGATGGCCTTCAGCGTGTTCTCCACAAACCCGGACTCATTCAGCGTGTCGGTGTGGATCATGACCTGCACATCCATCGCATCCGCCACCGTGAGGCAGCAGTCGATGGCGCCGGGCGTGGTACCCCAATCCTCGTGCAGCTTCAGGGAACTCGCACCGGCCCGCACCTGCTCTAACAGTGCCTCCGGCAGCGAGGCGTTGCCCTTGCCCGCAAAGGCCAGGTTCATCGGAAACGCATCCGCCGCCTGCATCATCCGCGCCAGATGCCACGGCCCCGGCGTGCAGGTGGTGGCCAGCGTGCCATGTGCGGGCCCCGTGCCACCGCCAAGCATGGTGGTGATCCCCGAATGCAGCGCGTCGTCGATCTGCTGGGGCGCGATGAAATGGATATGCGCGTCCATCCCCCCGGCGGTCAGAATCCGCCCCTCGCCCGCGATGATCTCGGTCCCCGGCCCGATGATGACATCGACCCCAGCTTGCGTGTCGGGGTTGCCCGCCTTGCCGATTTTCGCGATCCGCCCGTCGCGCAGCCCCACGTCGGCCTTCACGATCCCGGTCCAGTCCACAATCAGCGCGTTGGTGATCACCGCATCCATCGCGCCCGCCGCGCGGGTGATCTGGCTTTGCCCCATCCCGTCGCGGATCACCTTGCCGCCGCCGAACTTCACCTCATCACCGTAGCGCAGCGCGTTGGCACCGCCCGCGCTGCGCTCGGCAATGAGGTCGCGCTCCACCTCGATGATCAGATCGGTGTCGCCCAGCCGGACCTTGTCGCCCACCGTTGGGCCATACATGTCGGCATAGGTCTTGCGGCTGATCGTGGCAGGCATCATTGGTCCTCTCGGCTCGGAAATCGTTTACTCGCTGGGACTGCCAGCGCCTTTCCCGGCGCGGCAGCACCTTGCCTGAAATGCGGTCGCTTTACAGCGGCCCCATGATTTTCTGATTGAAACCAAAGACATTGCGGTCTCCGCCATAGGGCACCAACCGCACTTCGCGCCTCTGCCCCGGCTCGAACCGCACCGCCGTACCCGCCGCGATGTCAAGCCGTTTGCCCCGCGCCGCCGCACGGTCGAACTCCAGCCCCGGGTTGGTTTCGGCAAAGTGGTAATGGCTGCCCACCTGCACCGGCCGGTCGCCGGTGTTGGCGACCATCAGCACCGTCACCTCGGCGCCCTCGTTCAGAACGATGTCACCGGGCGCGGGAAAAACCTCTCCCGGTATCATTTGCCGCCCCTCAGCCGCGCGATGACCGCCCCGCCCAATGCGCCCACCAGTGCTGCGACGATCCAACCCAGTTCCACCCCATGCGGGTGGTGATGCAGGCCGGGGTCGGCCAGCGCCGGCGTGGCAAGGAAGACGGCGGGAAACAGCATACGGCTCATGGGTCAGCCCTCTCGGATCGGGTGGTGAACGGTGACAAGCTTGGTGCCATCGGGAAACGTCGCCTCGACCTGCACCGAGTGGATCATCTCGGGGATGCCGGCCATGCACTGACCGGCGGTGATGACATGCGCGCCCGCCTCCATCAGGTCGGCGACCGACCGGCCATCGCGCGCGCCTTCAACGACGAAATCGCTGATCAGCGCAATCGCTTCGGGGTGGTTCAACTTCACCCCCCGCGCCAGCCTCCCGCGTGCGACCATCGCCGCGACGCTGACCAGAAGCTTGTCCTTTTCCCGTGGCGTCAGGTTCATCGTCTCTCCCTCACATCTGCCAGACGCGCGGCAAGGGTCGCCCCGACCGCAACACAGCCAGCGCCCGCACGATCTGCCGCCGCAGCGGCCAGCCGTCCGCCGCCGTCATCCGCACGACCAGTTTGCCGTCAAACGCCGACGCGGCGGCATTGACCCCCGGTTCGTCCAGAACCGCGCGCAACCCCGCCAGCCCGTCGCCCAACCGTTCGCCCAGCATCACGATCGTCGCAAAGGCCCGCGCGCCGCCCAGCCCCGCGCCGCCCGCTTGCAGCGCCGCATCGCCCAAACCCAAAGGCTCCACCGACAGGGGCTTGCCGTCGCGCCAGATCTCACGCCGGTCGCGGAACGCGACGCGGCCCACCGTTTCGCCCATCGCGGCACGGCCCAGAACCACCGCCTCCAGCGCCAGACATCCCGCGCCTTCGCCCAGATCAATCCGTGTTCGGCGGTCCAGCCTTGCCCCGTCAAAAAGGATCGTCTCCTGTGGCAGCCAATCCAGCCAGCCACCCGGCCCGACCGTCAGCGCCACATTCATCTGCGCGCTGGCGCCATCGGCCCGATATGCCCGCTCCGCCGTCTGGGTCGTCGCCACCGCAACGCCGCCCTCCAGCATCAGCGCATACCGCAAACGGTCGTCCGAGGTCAGGCCGCCCGAGGTGTTCAGAAACACCACCTCCGGCACCACGCCCACCTGCGGCAGGATCGCCTTGGCCGACCCAGTCTGCCGCAGATCCTGCAAGCGCACCCGCCCATCACTGCAGGCAAGGCCAACCGCGGCCTCGCCCTTGGCGCGCTGCATCACTGGAAATCGGCTGATCGCGGTCATCGGCACTCCCTCGCGCCAATTGTCCGGCGGCAAGGCGGCCCGTGGCAATTGCCGGTGGAAAGGCCGCCAGCGCCGCGCCCGTTTCCGGCCCGCATCCGCCTATACGTTGGGCACACCGCCCAATTTCACGGCATCCGGCGAAATCAGCCCTCGATCAGCCCGCTCACAAGGGTTACGCCCGCGTCGACCAGCGCCACATCGCCGCGCGCCTCGACGTTCAGCCGCAGCAGGGGTTCGGTGTTCGACGACCGCAGGTTCAACCGCCAGTCCCCGAAATCAAGGCTCATCCCGTCGGTGTCATCCCGCGCCACGGCCTTGCCCGCCAGCGCCGCCTCCACCCGTGCCACCGCAGCCTTCGCATCGGCCACGCGAAAGTTGATCTCGCCCGAGGATGGAAACGCCGCCCGCATCTCGGCCAGCAACTCGGCCAGAGACCGCCCCGTCCGCCCCATCAATTCTGTCACCAGAAGCCACGGGATCATGCCGCTGTCGCAGCACATGAAATCGCGGAAATAATGGTGCGCCGACATCTCGCCGCCGTAGACCGCCCCCGTCTCGCGCATCGCGCGCTTCAGGAACACATGTCCGGTCTGCGCCATCACCGCCCGGCCCCCGGCACGCGCCACGAGGTCTTGCGTGTTCCAGATCACCCGAGGGTCATGGATCACCGCCGCCCCTGGGTCTTTCGCCAAAAACGCCTCGGCCAGAAGGCCCACGACGTACTCGCCCGGAACGAAGGCGCCGCCTGCGTCGAACAGGAAGCAACGGTCGAAATCTCCGTCAAACGCCACGCCCATATCCGCGCCCACTGCCCGCACGGCATCCGCCGTCACGGGCTGGTTCGCCTCAAGCAAAGGGTTCGGGATGCCGTTCGGAAAGCTGCCGTCCGGGTCATGGAACATCCGCTCGAACTGCAAGGGCGCGCCCTTCGCCGCCAACCCCTCGGCCAGCGCATCGAAGGTCGGCCCCGCCGCCCCGTTGCCGCAGTTGACCAGTATCTTCAATGGCCGCAGCGCCGCCACATCGACAAAACTAAGCACCCGCTCGACATACGCCTGACGCACCGCCGGCACCGCCACAACCCGCCCGCCCGGACGCGCCACTGCAAACGCCCCGCTTTCGGCAAGCGCGCGCACCGCGTCGAACTCTGCCTGCGCCAAGGGCACCGACCCCGCGCCAACCAGCTTCAAGCCATTGTAATCCATCGGATTGTGCGACGCGGTGACAGTTATCCCGCCCCCGGCCTGCAAATGCGCGGTGGCGAAGTACATCTCCTCGGTCCCCGCCAGCGCAAGGTCCAGCACCTCAACCCCCGCGGCCAGCAACCCCTCGACCACCGCCCCCGCCAACTGCTCCGAGCTTTCGCGACAGTCGCGCCCCAGCACCACGCGCCTCGCCTGCGTCACTTCGGCAAAAGCCCGCGCGATCCGCCGCGCAACATCCTCGTTCAACTCCTCGCCCAGTCGCCCGCGCACATCGTAGGCCTTGAACGCCGTCAACCTCATTCACCGCATCCCGTAATAGAGGCCCACCACATGCTCGGCCTCGGCAAAGAACAACCACCGCGCCGCAAACGCCCCCACCAGATACAGCGCTATCGCCACGACGATACCGATATGCACCGGCAGCACCGCCAGCGCCAGCACCGGCAACACCGCCGCAAACACCACCGCAATCTGCCGCAGCCGTTGCGCATGCTTACGCCCCACCACGAAGATCATCTCGCGCAGCAAGTAGTTGCCCCCGGTATGCGGCAATTCAAAGACCTGCGGCTGTCCAACCCGGTCCAGCCCGGTCGCGGTGCCCAGCGTTGCTCCGCGCGCCGCGAACTGCCGGTCACCCAGCCGGAATGCTAGCATCAACACGCCCGCCAGCACCGCCGCCAGCCCCGCCGCAATCCGCACCTGCCCTGCCAGCAGGGCGCCCCCGGTCAACGAAAACGCCAGAAACAATACTGGCGTGATCCAGTGGTTCCAGCGTGGCACGGCCTTGATCTGCGCATAGATCATCGAGGTGGCGATCACCGACACCACGCACATCGCGGCCCCGGCCCAGCCGATCCCGCGCGGCAGGCCAAGCCCCAGCCAATCCGACAGCGCCATCGGCGCCAGCAGCAGCAGCGTCACGACCGACGTCCACGCCTCGCGGCTCAGCCAGCTTGTGCGCCACTGGGAAAACGCCAAAAGCGCGCGCTGCGGATTGCCAAGGTGAAACGTCGAGGCCGCAAGCCCCCCCACCGCCAGCGCGTAGCCAAGCCCCCAGACCACAAAGGCCGGCCAGCCGGAAACCGGCAAGACCCCCGCCGCGATAAAGGCCAGAAAGCCGAATCCGAGGCCGGACAGGACCGTGAAGATGATGACGGAAGGTGCTGGATGCATTCAGATCTTCCCCAACACCTTGTCCAGCCACCCGGCAAATCCGGTGGCCTTGATATCCAACAGCGGCGCCAGCAGGCTTGCCTGATCGGGGCGGTCCTTCTTGCGCGGCGGCAGATACTTGTTGGTGGGCTTCGTCCCCATTTCCGGCATCAGGTCATAGCCCCCCCGGTCGGCCACCAGTTTCGACACCGCCGACAACGGGTCGCCCAGATCGCCGAAATGCCGCGCGCCGGTCGGGCAGGTGCGTACGCAGGCAGGCTCGCGGTCTTCCTCGGGCAGGTTCTCGTTGTAGATGCGGTCGACGCAAAGGGTGCATTTCTTCATCACACCCGCGTCCGCATCCATCTCGCGCGCGCCGTAGGGGCAGGCCCAGGCGCACAGGCCACACCCGATGCAGGCGTCCTCGTTTACCAGAACGATCCCGTCCTCGGCCCGCTTGTAGCTGGCTCCGGTCGGGCAGACGGTGACGCAAGGCGCGTCCTCACAGTGCAGGCAGGACCTAGGGAAGTTTATGATTTGTGGCGCCGCATCAACAGGTTGCACCTGATAGCTGTGAACGCGGTTGAGGAACGTCCCCGACGGATTCGCACCATACGGGTCCTGATCCGACAAGGGCACGCCATAACCCTGATCGTTCCACCCCTTGCAGGCGGTGACGCAGGCATGACACCCCACGCAGGTATCAAGGTCGATCACCAGACCCAGTTTCTTCTCGGTCGCCGCAGGCAACATAGTCATCGGCTCGTTCCTTTCGGCACCACACGCGGGATCGGCGGAAAGGCCGGCTCCGCATGATCTTTCGGCTCCACCCTTTCGATCCGCACCTTCAGATCGAACCACGCCGCCTGCCCGGTCACCGGGTCTGAATTGGAATAGCGCAACCCGTCTCCCTTTGCAGGCAGCAGTTCGGAAATCAGGTGGTTCAACAAGAACCCCTCCACCGCCTCCGGCGCATCGTCACTCAGCGCCCAGGCGCCCTTGCGCTTGCCGATCGCGTTCCACGTCCAGACGGTGTTTTCGTTCAGCGCCGCCATATGCGCCACCGGCACCGTGATGCCGCCATTGGGCGAGATCACCCGGGCATAGTCGCCCACCTCAAACCCATGTTCCTCCCAGATCTTGGTCGGCAGATAGAGGAAGTTCTTCCCCCTGATCTGGCGCAGCCACGCGTTCTGCGACCCCCACGAATGGTACATGTCCATCGGCCGCTGCGTCAGCGCGTGAGTGGGATAGCCCCACCCCGCAGACTCCGCCTCGCCGAACGGCGGATACCAGATCGGCAAGGGGTGCATCGCCTGCTTCAACCGTTCGCGCAGGTGATCGGGCGGCTGGATCGGCCCATGCCCTTCGGCGGCCAGTTGGAACTTCCGCATCGGTTCGGACCAGATGTTGAACAGATAGGGTTGCGGTGCTTCATAGAACGAGGTTGCGACAGCCCAGTCCTGATACGCCTTGTTCCAAGGCTTGTAGTACAGCGCGCCCTCCGGCACATGCGCCTGAAAGAACCCGCCGTTCTCGATGTATCTGTCCAGTTGCGCGGGGTTCGGCGCGCCGCGCCCGACATCCTCGCCATTGCCGCGAAAGCCTATCAACGGCCCCACTCCGGGCCTGCGCTGGTGGCTGACAATGTAATCGGCATAGTCCTTGAACTTCGCCGTCCCGTCCTCGTTCACCATTCCCGGCAACCCGAGCCGCGCCCCAAGGTCCAGAAGCACCGACTGGAACCCGCGCACATCCCGGTCCGGCTCCACCACCGGCCAGCGGATGCTGTCGCCCGCCGCATCCGGCTCGGATATCGGGCGATCCAGCAGGCTGATGCAATCGTGCCGTTCCAGATAGGTCGTGTCGGGCAGGATCAGGTCGGCATAGGCCACCATTTCCGACGCATAGGCGTCCGAATAGATGATCCGGGGAATGACATAGTCATCCCCCTCCTTCGCCGTCAGCATCTCCATCACGGCGGCGGTATTCATCGACGAATTCCACGACATGTTCGCCATGTACAAAAACAGCGTGTCGATCCTGTAGGGGTCGCCCGTAGCGGCATTGGGGATGACCATGTGCATCATCCCATGCGCCGAAAACGGGTTCTCCCACGAAAACGCCTTGTCGATCCGAGCAGGCGAGCCGTCGAGCAGCAGGCACAGGTTCTCCGGCCCCCGCACGTAACCAAGATGCGGCCCAGACAAGGGTTTGCCCGGTGTGGTCACGAAGTTCGGCGTCGGATGCGCCTCCACCGGTTTCGGGTATGGCGGCTTGAACCGGTAGCCGCCCGGCACTTCCACCGTGCCAAGCACGATCTGCAACAGATGCAGGGCGCGGGCGGTCTGAAAGCCGTTGGAATGCGCAGAAATCCCCCGCATCGCGTGAAAGCTGACCGGACGCCCCGGCATGTTCGGATGCTCGTTGCCGCGAAAATCGGTCCAGGGCTGGTCCAGCACGATCGCCTGCTCGAACGCCACCTCGGCCAGTTCCGCCGCCAGCTGACGGATGCGCAAGGCCGAAACCCCGCAACGCCCCGCCACCGCTTCAGGCGCATATTCCGGCGCCAGATACGTCTCCGCCATGTGCTGGAACACCGTCCGGTTGCCTTGCCACACCGCGCCCAGATCCGGCTCCACCCCCTTGCCGTCCCACGGGGCGGGATGCTGCGTCCGCTTGTCGATCACGAAGGGCTGGCTTTCGGCATTGCGCGCAAACAGCCCCTTCTCCGGCCCCTCGGCTGCGTTCACCAAAAGCCCTGCGTTGGTAAACTCCGCCAGATAGCGCAGGTCGACCTTCCCCGCCTCAAGCAAGCAATGGATCAGGCTCAGGATCAGCAAGCCATCGGTGCCCGGCGTGATCCCGATCCAGTCATCCGCCACCGCCGAATACCCGGTGCGGATCGGGTTGACCGAGATCACCCGCGCGCCCCGTTCCTTCAGCCGCCCAAGCCCGATCTTGATGGGGTTGCTGTCATGATCCTCGGCGACGCCAAACATGACGAAAAGCTTGGTATATTCCCAGTCCGGCTGGCCAAATTCCCAGAACGCGCCGCCGATGGTGTAGATGCCAGCCGCCGCCATGTTCACCGAACAAAACCCGCCGTGGGCGGCATAATTTGGCGTGCCGAACGCCTGCGCCCACCACCCGGTCAGCGATTGCGACTGGTCGCGCCCGGTAAAGAACGCCAGCTTCTCCGGCGCTGTTTCCCGCAGTGGCTTCATCCACGACACCGCCGTCTCCAGCGCCTCATCCCACGAGATTTCCTCGAACGCGCCCGACCCGCGCGGCCCCACCCGCCGCAACGGTGCGCGCAGGCGCGACGGGGCAGTGATCTGCATGATCCCCGATGCACCTTTGGCGCACAGCACACCCTTGTTCACCGGATGGTCGCGGTTGCCCTCGATGTAGGACACCCGGCCTTCCTTCAGATGCACGTTGATCCCGCAGCGGCAGGCGCACATGTAGCAGGTGGTTTTCCGGATCTCATCCGACACCGGCGGCGACAGGTTGATCCTTGGCTGCTCTGTCATCTCCGCCCCTCCCCGGCCCGCACGACCGTCGCTTCCAGCGCAATCTGGCGCTCTTCGTCCGCAGGCACTGTCCAGATTGCGACAGTCGATGCCGCCCCCTGCAACACAGCCTCATTCCTTGCGTTCGCCGCCTCGTCCACAACCGCGCCAAGGTAGGACAGGCCGCGCGCAATCCCAAGCCTTACGGTGGGGTCATTCTCCCCGATCCCGCCGGTAAAGACCACCGCGTCCAGCCCACCCATCGCCGCCACCATGCTGCCGGCGTGGCGCACCGCCCAATAGATGAAATGTTCCACCGCAAACGACCCCGGCCCGATCTGGCGCATATCGTTCGACCCACCCAGCGCCAGAAGCCCGCTTTCCCGGTTCAGGATGCGTGCCGCGCCCTCGATCCCGTGCAGCTCGGCCAGCCGCAGGACCGCGTTGCCGTCGATCGACCCGGTCCGCGTGCCCATCGTCAGCCCGTCCAAGGGGGAATAGCCCATCGTAGTGGCCACCGACTGCCCGTCGAGGATGGCGCACAGCGACGCGCCGTTGCCCAGATGGCAGGCCAACAGCCGCCTTGGTACGGCATGGCGCCCCCCCAGCACCCGCAGAAGTGCGGCATAGCTGATCCCGTGAAACCCATAGCGCCGGATGCCCCGCTCACGCTCGGCCAGCGGCAGGGCATAGGTCACCGCCACCTCGGGGTTGGTGGCGTGAAATGCCGTGTCGAAACTTGCGTATTGCGGCAGGTCCGGCACCAGATCGACCACCGCCCGAATGCCCATCAGGTTCGCCGGGTTGTGCAGCGGGGCCAGTGGCACGCAAGCCTCGATCCCCGCCAGCACTGCATCGGTTACCCGGCACGCCTCACGAAACGCAGCGCCGCCATGCACAACCCGGTGCGCCGCCGCCGTCAGGTCGGCCACAGCGACCCCCGCCTTGCGCAAGCCCTCTGCCAGCGCCGCAGGGTGCCCACCCGCCGCCACCCCTTCCACCGTTGCCCGCGCCACCTCAGCCAGACCATCGTCGAACACCGCCAGTTTCACCGAAGACGAGCCGGAGTTGACGATAAGCCACATTCAGATCACCGCCTTGACCAGCCCAAGCGTGGCCAGACCCGCCAGCAGCAAGATGGCAAAGCGCCGGAACTCCTGCGGATCGGTGGAAAAGAAGTGCCGCCCGCCCAGCCAGTTGCCCAAAAACGTCAGCGGCAGCGCAATCAGCGAGGCCCAGAGCGTATCCCAGGTCACCAGCCCCGCCCAGAAGTACAAGGGCGCAGAATAAAGGTCGAGCAGCGGGAAATAGGCGATCAGCGTGGCGCGAAACACGTTCGCTGGCATCGGCTGTGCGGCAAAGAACGCTGCCACCGGCAGCCCGCCCATACCCGGCGCATTGGCAAGGCCCGAGATCACGCCCGCCACCGCGTTCGACGGCCCCCGCACCTCCCGCGCCAGCCGCCAGCCGGCCAACAGGATCACGCACATCAGCAGCACATACCCCGAAATCACCGCCCGCGCCGCGTCCTCGCTGACCCCGGTCAGAACCCACAGCCCCAGCGGCAGCCCGATAGCCGCCCCGGCCAGCAGCAGCCAGACCCGCCGCCAGTCCACTGAAGGCCCCGCCCCCTTGGCTGCCTGCAACGACATCGCCGTTTCCAGAATGACAACAACCGCCACGAAATTCAGCGGATTGGTGACAAGACTCGAAGCAGCGATGACAATCGCCGAATACCCGAACCCCGAATAGCCCCGGACAAAGGCGGCGACGAGGATCGCCACCGCCATCCACACCAGCGCCAAAGGGCCGAGGTCAAACGGCATCACACCATCTGCCGCCGCATGTCCGCCTTGGAGATCCCCGCCACCTCCACCGGTTTCTTCATCGCATCGCGACGGAACGGCTCGCCCAGTTCCTGGTTGATCAGCGCCTCGATCAGCGTGGTCTTGCCATGCTCCATCTGGTCGGTGACAGCCTTCGCCAGCGCATCGCGCAGCTCCTCCATCGTCCGCGCTTGCACGCCTTGCAACCCGCAGGCTCGCGCGATCCCGGCATAACTAACCTGCGTGTCCAGCTCCGTCCCCACAAAGTTGTCATCATACCACAGCGTCGAGTTGCGCTTCTCCGCCCCCCACTGGTAATTGCGGAACACCACCATAGTGATCGCCGGCCACTCCGGCCGCCCGATCGCGGTCAGTTCCGTCACCGCAATGCCGAACGCCCCGTCGCCGGCAAAGCCAACCACCGGAGTATCCGGGCAGCCGATCTTCGCGCCCACGATGCTGGGCAAGCCATACCCGCAAGGCCCGAACAACCCCGGCGCAAGATATTTCCGCCCCGCCTCGAACGTCGGGTACGCGTTCCCGATCGCACAGTTGTTGCCGATATCGCTGGAAATTATCGCCTCGCGCGGCAGCGCCGACTGAATCGCCCGCCACGCCATCCGCGGGCTCATCCAGTCCGGCTTATCCGCCCGCGCGCGCTGATTCCACGACGTCCCCGGATCATCCTCTTCATGATCCATCGACGACAGCGCCTGCGCCCATGCCGACTTCGTCTGTGCTATCTTGGCCTTGCGTTCGGTGCGCCCATGGTTACCCGCGGTAGTGGCTAACCGCGCCAAAACCGCCTCGGCGACCTTTGCAGCGTCGCCGACAATACCGACAGTGACCTTCTTCGTCAGCCCGATCCGATCGGGGTTAATATCGACTTGGATGATCTTGGCCTCTTTGGGCCAGTAGTCCAGCGCGTATCCCGGAAGCGTTGAAAACGGGTTCAACCGGGTACCCAAACAGAATACCACATCTGCCTGAGAAATCAACTCCATCGCGGCCTTCGACCCATTGTAGCCAAGTGGCCCCGCAAACAGCGGATGGCTGCCAGGAAACGCGTCATTGTGCTGGTATCCGACACAAACCGGTGCATCCAACCGCTCTGCCAGACGCATCGACGCGGGAATCGCCCCGCCGATCACCACGCCCGCGCCGTTCAGGATCACCGGGAACTTGGCCGATGACAGAAGGTCCGCCGCCGCCTGGATCGCCGCCTCGCCGCCCGACGGGCGCTCGAACTCCACAATCGCCGGCAGCTCGATGTCGATCACCTGCGTCCAGTAATCGCGCGGCATGTTGATCTGCACCGGCGCGCTCATCCGCTTGGCGTTCAGGATGCAGCGGTTCAGCACTTCGGCCACGCGGGACGGGTCACGCACCTCCTCCTGATAGGCCACCATGTCCTGAAAGAGGGCCATCTGCTCCACTTCCTGAAACCCGCCCATACCGATGGTCTTGTTCGCCGCCTGCGGCGTCACCAAAAGAAGCGGCGTGTGGTTCCAGTAGGCCGTCTTCACCGCCGTCACGAAGTTGGTGATCCCCGGCCCGTTCTGCGCGATCATCATGCTCATCCGCCCGCTGGCCCGGGTGAACCCGTCCGCCATCATCCCGCCCGAGCCTTCATGCGCGCAGTCCCAGAAGGTGATCCCGGCCCTCGGGAACAGGTCCGAAATCGGCATGAACGCCGACCCGATGATGCCGAAGGCATGTTCGATCCCGTGCCGCTGCAGCACCTTCACAAAGGCTTCTTCGGTGGTCATCTTCATGGCGAAACTCCTCTTGCGTTGCCGGCATTTCTACAACCGGTCGAACATTGAGCTTAGGGCCAGCGCGACCACCCCTGTATAGCCAGAAAACCACCCCTTCATCTGTCCGCAAATATCCTCGGGGGGTCCGGGGGGCGAAGCGCCCCCGGGGGCCTATCGCAGCGCGCGAGCAATCCGCGCAATTCCCTCCGGTATCTTCTGCGGCGCGATCGACGAATAGGCCAGCCGGTAGAAGTTCCGCGCCCCCTCGCCTGCAAAGAACGCCCGCCCCGGCTCGATCAGCACCCCTTCGGCGCGCAACCGCAGCGCAAGGTCCTCGGTGTCCACGCCATCGGGCGCGCGCATCCAGAATGACGATCCGCCAAAGCCGCCCTGCCCCGCAACCTCCAGCCCTTCCGCCGCAATTGCCTCAGCCATCACCTGCCGCCGCCGCCGGAATGCGCTTTTCATCCGGTTGATCAGCGCGTCGTAATGCCCCTGCGCCAGAAAGTACGCGACAGCCCGCTGGATGTGCCCCGGCGGGTGGCGCAGCATCGTGGCCCGCAACCCCCGCGCCTCGGCGATGAAACTGGCCGGGCCGACCAGATACCCCAGCCGCAGCCCCGGAAACATCGACTTCGAGAATGACCCGGCATGAATCACCCGCCCGTCGTCATCCAAAGACTTCAACGCGGGCGCCACCGGTTTCAGAAAGCTCATCTCGAACTCGTAGTCATCCTCGACGATGATGAACCCCTCGCGCTTGGCTGCTGCCAGCAGCGCCACCCGCCGCTCCATCGGCATCGTCGCGTTGGTCGGGCACTGGTGCGACGGCGTGGTAAAGACCACATCCGCAGCCGGAAGACTGTCGGGCGGCAGGCCCGCCTCGTCCACGGCCACCGGCACCACCTCGGCCCCGGTGGCGGCAAGGATGCCGCGCCAGCCCGGATAGCCGGGGTTTTCCACCACCGCCCGCCGCCCCGGGCCCAGCAGGATCGTCGCCGCAATCCACAAGGCATTCTGCGCGCCAAGTGTCAGCAAAACCTCATCCTCGCGCGCCGCGATGCCGCGCCGGGGCAGGATGGTGCGCACCAGTTCGGCCACCAACAAGGGATCGTCGCGCTCGTAATAGTCCGAGGTCAGCGCCGCGAAATCGCGCTTGCCCAAGGCGCGCAACGCGCACTGCCGCCAGTTCTGATGGTCGAACAGTGTCGGATCTGCCTGCCCGTAGATGAAGGGATAAGGAAAGGTGTCCCAATCCTGCGGCCGCGCCACCCGCGCCAGCGATGAAAATCGCCGCCCGGTCAGCGCGCCAAAATCCACCGCATCGGCCCGTCGTCCGGCATCGGGAAACTCCGCCGCCTTCGGCGCATTCTCCGACACGAAATAACCAGACCGCCCCCGCGCCGTCAGGTAATCCGATGCGACCAGATCGGCATAGGCCAGCGTCACCGTGATGCGGCTGATCCCCAGATGCTCCGCCAGCCCGCGCGACGACGGCAACCGCTGCCCCGCCCTGAACCGCCCCGCAAGAATACCTTGCGTGACCATTCCCCGGATGCGCTGCTGCAAGGTGCCAGAGCCTTGCGGCCCCAGGACAAAGGCTTCGGGCGGTATCTGCATCGCGTCCCCGTGGCGCGGCCCTGCTGGCCTTAGCGCTGGCTCACATCTGGACAGACAAGGGGGGCGTGGTCAAGGCCGATGCTCCAGCCTGCCCGTAAGACACGTGCGCGCCTCGCGGCGCACGCCTGCAAAGATCAGTCTTCATCCGATGAGAAGCGCGCCGAAGAGACAACGGCTTTGCGCCCGGCAGCGCGCTTTCCAAGATCACGGCAAGGTTGAAAGCTTTAATCAAAGCTTAAGGGGCGACCTAACCCTTTGATCTTCAAGGAAGCGCAGGGGTGTCCCACCGTGGGACACCCACATGTTCAGCCAAACACCCGACCCAAGGCCCCGTCAATCGCCCCGGTGATCTCGTCAATGTCATCAGCCGTCGCGATCAGCGCCGGGCTCAGGCAAAGGGTATTGTTGAACCCCGGCACCGACCGGTTCGTCATGCCGATGATGACACCCTGCGCCATGCAATCGGCCACCACCGCCGCGACCTTCTTTTCATCCGCCGCTTCCCGCGTGCCCCGGTCCGCCACCAGCTCGGCGCCGCAGAACAGCCCCTTGCCGCGGACTTCACCGATCACCCGGTGCTTCTCCATCAAGGCGTGCAGGTTCCCCATCAGCCGGTCCCCCATCGCAAGGGTATTGGCCAGGAGACCTTCCTCCTCGATGATCCGCATGTTTTCCAGCGCCGCTGCCGGCCCCGCCGTGCAGCCCCCGAAGGTGGAAATATCGCGGAAGTAGCTCATCGGGTCCGAGGCATCGTCTTTGAACATCTCAAAGACCTTCTCGGTCGTCACCGTGCAACTGATCGCCGCATAGCCCGACGCCACGCCCTTCGCCATCGTCACGAAATCCGGCTGCACCCCGTAATGCTGGTATCCGAACCAGACGCCGGTGCGCCCGACGCCGCAGACCACCTCATCGATATGGAGGAGGATGTCATACTTGCGGCAGATTTCCTGCACCCGTTCCCAATAGCCCTTCGGCGGGACGATCACGCCACCACCCGCCGTAACCGGCTCCAGCACCAGACAGCCGATGGTATCCGCGCCTTCGCGCAGGATCACTTCCTCAATCGCATCCGCCGCCCGCTCGCCGTAGTTTTCGACATCCCACTGCTTGCGGTATTCAAGGCAGTGCGGAACCTGTACGAACCCGTCCGGGAACGGCCCATACTGCGCATTGCGCTGCGCCTGCCCGCCTGAGGCGAGGGCGGCGATCGTAGTGCCGTGATAGTCCCGCTCGCGGAACAGGATCTTCCACTTCTTGCCACCGTGGTGCCGGTGCGAGATCTGCCGCACCATCTTGTAGACTTTCTCGTTCGCCTCGGACCCCGAGTTGGAATAGTAAACGCGGGAAAGACCCGGCATCTTCTCGATCAGCCGCTGGGCGAACAGTGCGCCGGGAATAGATCCCGCGGCACCGGCGAAATAGTTCATCTTGATCAACTGGTCGCGCACCGCGTTGGCGATGCTTTCGCGGCCGTAGCCGACGTTGACCGTCCAGACCCCGCCCGACACGGCATCGAGATGCTCCTTGCCCTTGGCATCCCAGACCCGCATCCCCTTGCCTTCGACGATGACGCGCGGATCGACGGTTTCATACTGCTTGTGCTGGCTCAGGTGGTGCCAGACGTGGACCCGGTCTGCCTCGACGACGGCACCGATGTCGTTCACTCCGCTGAAGCCTTCCATGGCAGTCCCTTTCATTGCTGGTCTTGGCGCGCATCATCGGGCATGGCGGCCCTTGCGCTTAGGTCCACCGGGCAGCACTTGGTAGTGCCAGATCATACACCGTATTCGGCGCGGTACCAAGCCACGAACTCGGCCATGCCATCTGCAAGCGAGACCTTCGGGCTAAAGCCGGTCAGGCGGCGCAGAAGCCCAGTGTCGGCCCAGGTTGCGGGCGCATCGCCCTTCTGCATCGGCAGGAAGCGGCACTCGGCCTTGCGCCCGACTGCGGCCTCGATCGCGGCGATGACGTCCATCAGATACAGCTTTTCGGACGCACCGATATTGACCACACGACACGGCGCGACCGGGCTTAGGCTGTCACCGGGTTCGACCTCGGCATCCGGCAAAGGGCGAACCGGCGGGACGTCGATCAGCAGGCGCACCGCCTCGACCAGATCGGCGACGGCGGTGAAATCGCGCCACATGTCGCCGTTGTTGTAAACCTCGATCGGCTCACCCCCAAGGATCGCCTTGACGAACTTGAAATACGCAAGGTCAGGCCGACCCCAGGTCCCGTAGACGGTGAAAAAACGGAACATCGTCGTCGGGATGTTCCACAGATGTGCATAGGAATGGGCCAGCGCCTCGCCGGCCTTCTTGGTTGCGGCATAGGTCGTCAGCGGATGGTCTGCCTTGTCGGTTTCGCGAAACGGCAAGGACGGGTTGGCGCCATAAACCGATGACGTCGAAGCAATCATCAGATGCGCGGGAGCGACCCTGCGCGCCGCCTCCAGCATATTGAACGTTCCGACGATGTTTGAATCGACGTAGGACCGTGGATCTTCAAGGCTGTAGCGGACCCCGGCCTGAGCCGCGAGGTGGATGATGATGTCGGGTGCGAACCCGTCGATGTCGCGGTCAAGTGTCGCGACATCCTGAAGCATTGCTTCGGTTGCCGCGAAATTTCGGTGCTGCAGCAGCATGGCATGGCGCTTTCGCTTCAGCTCCACATCATAATAGCTGGTCATGCCGTCGTAGCCACGCACCACAAAGCCGTGCTGCAACAGGTGCTTGGCCAGATGATAGCCGATGAACCCCGCCGTACCGGTGATGAAAACCTTGCGCATGCACTCACCTTCACTGCGAACCACGGGCCGACAATCGAATGCCCCTTGTGCAGTGTCAAGCTAAGGCGTGGCGACCGACAGGCTTGCAAAAGCCGTGGACTGCCCCACCTTTCGCGGATGCTTCTGTCCCTGACCAACGTGAAGAAGACCTATGCGACGTCAGAAGGCCCGCTTGTCGTTCTGGACGGCGTGAACCTTGGCCTCGATGTCGGGCAAAGCATGGCGTTGACGGGTGAATCCGGTAGCGGAAAAAGCACGCTTCTGCACCTTGTGGCCGGGCTGGACCGCCCCGATGCCGGCGAGATCGTGCTGGCCGGCAAGTCGCTGGCCAGCCTGCCCGACCGCGACCTTGCCGCCTTGCGGCGCGGCACCGTGGGGCTGGTGTTCCAGCAGTTCAACCTTATCCCCTCGCTTGATGTTCGGGCCAACCTGTCGTTTCAGGCGCGACTTGCATCCCGGCACGACCCGGATTGGTGCGCGCATCTGGCAGACGCCCTTGGCCTGACGGCGCTGCTTGACCGCTATCCCGAACAATTGTCGGGCGGCCAGCAGCAGCGCGTCGCCATCGGGCGCACTCTGGCCGCGCGCCCGCGTCTGGTTTTGGCGGATGAGCCTACGGGAAACCTTGACGAGGCCACAGCCGACTCTGTGCTGGGCCTGATGCTGCAATTGGTCAGCGCATCGGGTGCCGCGCTGATGATGGTTACGCATTCGCCGCGTCTGGCGGGCAGGCTTGACCGGCGCCTGCATCTTACCTGTGGAAAGATCACCCCGTGAGCGAGGCCGTGGCACGCACCGGGATGGGCGCGCTGATGTCGCACTGGTTGCGCCACCCGATGCAGCTTTTGACCCTGCTTGGCGGGTTGGCGCTGGGAACGGCGCTATGGTCGGGTGTGCAGGCGATCAATGCCGAGGCGCGCGCTGCCTATGCGCGGGCGGTGACGGCGGTTGGCGAGGACGCGCTGGAGCGGATCGTCGCTGTAGATGGCGGGCCCATCCGCGAGAGCGATTATGTGGCGCTGCGGCGCGCAGGATGGCTGGTTTCGCCTTTGGTAGAGGGACGTCATCGCGGATCGGGTTTGCGGGTCATCGGGATCGACCCTTTGACCCTTCCGTCGCAGGCTGCGGTGTCGGGTGCAGTCACCATCGGTGGGGGCGACATTGCCGGGTTTCTTGGCGGAACCCAGGGGCTTGCCGATGCCGAGACTATCGCAGCGCTTGCGGGTGACGTGTTGCCGGGCGTTCGGCTCGACCCGGCCGGTGGCCTGCCGCAGATGACCGTTGTTATGGACGTGGGGGCTGCGCAGCGACTTTTGGCGGCGCCGGGCCAGCTTGACGCGTTGATCCTTGCGCCCGGCCCGCACCCTGACGGCCTGCCACCAAACCTTTCTTTGCGCGCAGCCTCGCGGGATGGCAGTCTTGCCCGCCTGACCGACAGTTTCCATCTGAACCTGACCGCTTTCGGGTTTCTGGCTTTTGCCGTCGGCCTGTTCATCGTCCATTCGGCCATCGGGCTGGCTTTTGAACAGCGCCGTCCGGTGTTTCGCACGCTGCGCGCGCTTGGCCTCAGCGCAGGTGCGCTGACCGGGCTTCTGGTCGTGGAACTGCTTGTGCTTGCGATTTTCGCGGGGCTTCTTGGCGTGGCGCTGGGGTATCTGGTCGCGGCGGCGCTGTTGCCTGATGTCAGCGCGACGCTCAGCGGGCTTTACGGCGCCGCTGTTCCCGGAACGCTGTCGATCCGGGCCGAATGGTGGGTGACCGGGCTGGTCATCGCGGTCATGGGCACTCTGGCGGCAGCGGGGCAAAGCCTGTGGCGGCTGTGGCACCTGCCGGTGCTTGCGCCAGCGCAGGCGCGCGCCTGGGCGCTGGCTTCTTCCAGAACGCGACGTCAGCAATTTGCGGCGGCAGTGGCGCTGCTTGTGGCTTCGGCGGGGTTGGTTGGGTTCGGGCACGGCCTTTATGCTGCCTTCGGCGGACTTGCCGCGCTGCTTCTGGGGGCCGCACTGGCGTTGCCATCGGTCATGGATGCGGTGGTCAGGATCGCGCAGCGCCAGTGGTCCGGCGTATTGTGGGACTGGTTCTGGGCCGACACGCGCCAGCAGTTGCCGGGCCTGTCGCTTGCGCTGATGGCGCTGCTTCTGGCGATGGCTGCCAACATCGGTGTCGGGACCATGGTCACCAGTTTTCGTACCACTTTTGTCGGCTGGCTTGACCAGCGCCTCGCGTCGGAACTGTATCTGACCGTGGGGTCGGTTGACGAGGCCGCACGGCTGACCGAATGGTTGCGCACGCGAACCGATGCGATCCTGCCGATCGTGTCGGTCGAGGCCGATCTGATCGGGCAGCCAGGCAGCATCTACGGCGTCGCCGACCATGCCACCTACCGCGACCACTGGCCATTGCTGCAATCGATCGATGGGGTCTGGGACCGGATCGCAAATGGCACGGGCGTGCTGGTGAACGAACAAATGGCGCGCCGGGGCGGACTTGGCCTTGGGGCCGAGGTGGCGCTGCCGGAAGGCGCGCTGCCGATCGTCGGGGTCTATTCCGATTACGGAAACCCCTCGCCGCAGGCACTGATCGGCCTTGATGCCTTCCAGCGCCGTTTCCCCGACGCCGAGGTGCTGCGCTTTGGCCTCCGCGTCGCACCCGACCGCGCCGCAAGCCTTGCCGCCGACCTGCGCCAGACGTTCGAACTGCCGGAAATGGCGCTTGTCGATCAGGCCGGGATCAAAGCCTTTTCGCTGAATGTGTTTGACCGCACCTTCACCGTGACCGCCGCGCTGAACGTGCTTACACTTGGCGTTGCCGGCCTTGCGATGTTCGCCAGCCTCTTGACGCTTTCGACCTTTCGCCAGCCACAACTCGCCCCGGTCTGGGCGATGGGTCTGACCCTTCGCCACATCGCGCTCTTGGATTTATGCCGAACGCTTGTGCTTGCAACGTTGGCCTGCCTCGCGGCGCTGCCCTTGGGGCTGGCGCTGGCCTGGGTGTTGCTTGCGGTGGTCAACGTCGAAGCCTTTGGCTGGCGGCTGCCGATGCAGGTCTTTCCGGGCGACTGGCTTGGGCTGATCGGGGCCGCGCTTCTGGCCATCGGCCTTGCCGCCCTGATCCCAACGCTGAAACTGGCGCGCCGCGCGCCTGTGGACCTTTTGCGGGCGTTTGCGCATGAACGCTAAAGCATTAATCCTCAGCATTCTTATTGCAACGCCGGTCGCGGCGCAGGGCTTTGCCGACTTGGGCAGCGCCGCGCCGGGCTTCGCCTTGCCCGACCCGGACCGGACGCTCCTCTTTCCCGCAGACCACGGCCCGCATTGGGATTTCCGCATCGAATGGTGGTATCTGACGGCGGTTCTGTCTGGGCCGGACGGCACCGACTATGGCGTGCAGTGGACGCTGTTTCGCAGCGCGCTTGCACCGTTCGAAGGTCAAGGTTGGGAAAGTCCCCAGCTTTGGATGGGCCATGCCGCGGTCACCACGCCGGACCGTCACTTCGTCGCCGAACGACTGGCGCGGGGCGGCATCGGGCAGGCCGGGGTCGCACTTGGACCGCAACCGCAGTCGTTCACGGCCTGGATCGACGACTGGGCGCTGACAAGCCGCGCAGGTCCCGGCGCCGATGCGCTTTCGACGTTTGCCCTGACGGCCAGCGGCCCGGATTTCGGCTATGCGCTGGACCTTCGCACTGATGCGCCTTTGGTGTTGCAGGGTGACAAGGGCTACTCGGTCAAATCGCAGGCGGGTCAGGCCAGCCACTACTATTCGCAGCCGTTTCTTGGCGTCACCGGCAAGCTGCGATTGCCGGAGGGAGAGGTTGCAGTCACCGGGCAGGCCTGGATCGACCGGGAATGGTCGTCGCAGCCTTTGGCCGCGAACCAGACGGGGTGGGACTGGTTCTCGCTGATGTTCGATGATGGCACCCGGCTGATGGGGTTCGTGTTGCGCGATGACGCTCAGGGCTTCACTTCTGGCACATGGATCGCCGCTGACGGCACACCCATCCCGCTCGCCCCCGGCGCGCTGAAGGCAGAGCCGCTGGCGACGGCACGGGTGGCGGGGCGCGATATACCGATCCAATGGCGATTGACCCTGCCGGACCGCGGCCTCGACGTGACGCTGGCCGCGCTGACCCCGCAGGCATGGATGGCAACCTCGGTGCCGTACTGGGAAGGGCCGATCCGGTTCAGCGGCAGCCACAGCGGACGCGGCTATCTGGAGATGACGGGTTACTGACGACTAGACGCCCGCGGCCGTCACCTCGACCTCGACCAGAAACTCGGGCCGGGTGAACCCGGACACTATCACCAGGGTCGACGCCGGCAGCATTGCCACGCCGCCAAGCCACGCATCACGCGCCGCCATGTAGCCTGCCATATGCTCGCGCCCGGTGACGAAGGCATTGATCCGGATCACGTTGCCCGGCCCCATCCCCGCTTCGGCCAGAATGGCAGCGCAGTTGTCAAAACACAGATGCGCCTGTGCCTCGGCCCCTTGCGGAACCGACCCGTCCGCGCCCAGCGCCAACTGTCCTGACGTGACCACCAGTCGGTGGCCAGCGGCAACTTCCACGCCATGCGAATAGGCGGCAAAGGGTGGCGCGATGGTTGGTGGGGCAAGCGGTCTCATGCGGTGGGCCTCCTAATCCCCTACAGAGTGCCGCGCAATCGGGCGCGGCGGTAGTCACTGCTTGCCGAAACCGGATAATTGCGTAAGTTTTGGGCAAAGGCGTGGTGCCGCTGCCCGTTGTTGCAGCCTTTCTGCGGCTTCTGTGCGCCTTCTGTCGCCAAACGGCTCGCTTTGGGCAAGGCGCGCTCTAGGGTTTGTCAAGTCAATCACGTCCAACAGGAGGAATCCGAATGTCCCTTAAGGCCCGCGCTGCTTGCGCCACCGCCCTGACCACCATCCTGTGCGCAGCACCCGCTGCGGCCGAAAACGTGCCGGTGGTGTTTGGCACCAATTGGCTGGCGCAAGCCGAACATGGCGGGTTCTACCAGTCTGTCGCCGACGGCACCTATGCCGCCTGCGGGCTTGATGTGACGATCCAGCCGGGTGGGCCGCAGGTGAACAACCGCGCGCTGATGATCGCGGGGAAGGTCGATTACCACATGGGCGGCAACCTGCTGGAGGCGTTCAGCGCGGCACAGGAAGGCATTCCGATCGTTGCCGTGGCCGCCGCATTCCAGAAAGAGCCGCAGGTGATCATAACCCATCCGGGCAAGGCAAAGACCTTCGAAGACCTGAAGAACCTTGAAAAGATCCTGATCGGTGATCAGGGTTACGCCAGCTTTTACCAGTGGATGAAGGCCGCCTACGGCTTTACCGACGAACAGCGGGAGGTCTACACCTTCAACCCAGCCCCGTTCATCGCCAATGAAAACTGGGGGATGCAGGGTTATCTGTCGTCCGAACCATACATGGTGGCCAAGGAAACCGGCTGGGAACCTGACGTGTTCCTGATCGCCGACGCGGGCTATTCCACCTATTCCACGCTGATCGAAACGATGGCCGACACAGTCGCTTCAAAGCCGGAACAAGTGACCTGCTTCGTCGAAGGCTCGATCAAGGGCTGGTACAACTACCTCTACAACGACAACTCCGCCGCGAACGAGATGATCAAGAAGGACAATCCCGACATCACCGACGAGGCCATCGCCTATGCCATCGACAAGATGAAGTCGGCGGGCATCGTCGATTCCGGTGACACCGAGACGTTGGGGATCGGCGCCATGAAGGAAGAGCATGTGAAAGACTTCTTCGACAAGATGGTCAGCGCCGGCGTCGTTTCGGGCGACATTGACTGGACGGCGACGATCAACACCTCCTTCGTCAACAAGGGCGTCGGGATGGACCTGAAGCCGAAGATGTAAGCGGCAGACTTCAACGGAGGGCCATATGGCCCTCCCATCACCTTCGGACCTTGCATGTCAGACCTGCTTCACCGCCCTACCCTTCCCCTCGGCCAGCGTCAAAAGGTGCTGGAGGTGTCCCGCGTCGCCAAGGTGTTCAATGGCAACGTCACCGCCTTGCGGGACATGTCGCTGACAGTCAACGAAGGCGACTTCATCTCGCTTCTCGGCCCGTCTGGCTGCGGAAAATCCACTGCACTGCGCCTGATCGCGGGGCTTTCCAACCCGACAACAGGGCGCATCCTGTGGGAAGGCGGGCAAGGCCGGGGCGACCTTGGCGTAGTCTTTCAGGAACCCACGCTGATGCCTTGGGCGACCGTGGCCGAAAACGTCTGGCTGCCGTTCCGCCTGCGCGGCAAGACCTACCCGCAGGTGCGAAGCGAGGTAGAGGAGGCGCTGTCTCTGGTCGGTCTGTCCGGTTTCCTGAACGCCTACCCGCGCGAACTTTCGGGCGGCATGAAGATGCGGGTCTCCATCGCACGGGCGCTGGTGACGAACCCCCGGCTGATCCTGATGGACGAACCTTTCGCAGCACTGGACGAAATCACCCGCCACAAGCTGAACACCGACCTTCTGGCCTTGAAGGCCAACATCGGGTGCACGGTGATCTTTGTCACACATTCCGTCTTTGAATCCGTCTTCCTGTCGGACCGCATCGTCGTGATGGCCGCCCGGCCCGGCCGCGTTATTGAAGAAATTCAGATCACAGCCCCCTACCCGCGCGACGAGGCCTTCCGGACGTCGGCCGATTATGCCGCGCACTGTCAGGTCACGTCGCGCGCCCTGCATGCCGCGATGGGAGAGGCGGCATGACCATCGCCGACACCCCCCTGACCCGCGCCGAGGCAGAAGTTGATGCCGAAGAGGCCCGCCGCGCCCGCGCCGTCCGTACCGAAAGCGTGGCAAAGTGGGTGCTGCCCGCGCTTGTCTTTGTCATCATGGTCGTTCTCTGGGACCGTCTTGTCGTGTGGAACAAAATTCCGCACTACATCCTGCCCGGCCCCGGTCTGGTGGTGGAAACGCTGGTCAAGGACTGGCCGATCCTGTTTGAGGCACTGCTTGTCACCTTGCAGATCACACTGATGGCGCTTGCGGTTGCAGTGATCGGCGGGGTCGGCCTAGCGATTCTGTTCAACCAGAGCCGCTTCGCCGAGATGTCGTTCTATCCCTATGCGGTGATCCTGCAGGTCACGCCTGTCGTCTCCATCGCGCCGCTGATCTTCATCTATGTCGACAACCGCACTGCAGGGCTGCTTCTCTGCGCTTGGATCGTCGCGTTCTTCCCGATCCTTGCCAACACCACCCTTGGCCTCAATTCCACCGACCATAATCTGCGCGACCTGTTCCGCATCTACGGTGCCACGCGCTGGCAGCGGCTTCGGTTCTTGCAACTGCCCTCAGCCCTGCCGTATTTCCTCGGTGGCCTTCGCATCGCCGGGGGCCTTTCCCTGATCGGTGCGATCGTGGCTGAGTATGTGGCAGGCACCGGCGGCATCGGGTCGGGCCTTGCCTTCCGCATCCTCGAGGCCGGGTATCGGCTGAACATTCCGCGCATGTTCGCGGCCCTTCTTCTTATCGCCGTGTCAGGGGTTGTGATCTTTGCCGGGCTGTCGTTCCTGTCGCACATGCTGCTGCGCAAGTGGCACGAAAGCGCGATCAAACGGGAAACCTGATGGATTTCAAAATCATGCCGCCCGGCCCCCTTCGGCTGGACAATGTCACCGTTCCCGGCTGCCTCATCGGCCAACCCGGCGATCTTGTGCGCACCAGCCTTGGCGATGGCCAGCCCATAGACATGGCGGGCGCGATGGTGCTGCCGTGTTTTACCGACATGCACACGCATCTCGACAAAGGCCACATCTGGCCGCGCAGCCCGAACCCGGACGGCACCTTCATGGGCGCGCTGACCACCGTCGGCGCCGACCGCACCGCCCGTTGGAGCGCCGAGGACGTCGCCGCCCGGATGGAATTCTCGCTCCGCTCCGCCTACGCCCACGGCACGGCTGCGATCCGTACCCACCTCGACGCCATCGCGCCGCAGGACGCGATCAGCTTTCCCGTGTTCGCCGCCAAGCGCGAAGAATGGGCGGGCCGGATTACCCTGCAAGCCGCCTGCCTGATCGGGGCCGAGGATTTTTCGACCGTTGGCGCGTTCCGTTGCACTGCCGACATTGTCGCCTCGCACCAAGGCGTCCTCGGCATGGTCACATACCCCCTGCCCGACATCGCCCAGCGCATCCGAGATTTCCTCGGCATGGCCGAAGCCCTTAATCTCAGCGCCGATTTCCATGTCGATGAAACGCTCGACCCTGCCTCGAACACGCTGCGCCTGATTGCCGAAGCGGTGCTTGAAACCGGCTTTTCCGCCCCGGTCGTTGTCGGCCATTGCTGCTCGCTTTCCGCAATGCCCGAAGGCGAAGCCCTCGCCACCCTCGACCTTGTTGCAAAGGCCGGCCTTCATGTCGTCAGCCTGCCGATGTGCAACCTCTACCTGCAAGACCGCCAGCCGCACCGGACCCCCCGGATGCGCGGCATTACCCTGGTGCACGAGATGAAGGCGCGCGGCACCAATGTCAGCTTCGCCTCCGACAACACCCGCGATCCGTTTTACGCCTACGGCGACATGGACATGCTGGAGGTGATGCGTGAGGCGACGCGCATAGGCCATCTGGATCATACCGGCAGTGACTGGGTGAAAGCCTTCACCGTGAACCCGGCCAACGCCATCGGCACAGCCAAGGCGCTGGACTCCGCCAACTGCGTGATCTTCCGGGCGCGGAACTGGAACGAGCTTCTGGCCCGCCCACAGTCCGACCGCATCGTCATCCGCCACGGCCGTCCGATCGACCGCACCCTACCCGACTACGCCGAACTTGACCCGCTGATGGAGCGCCCATGACCCTTGCCGCCGCCAAAGCCGCCCTCAGCCATCTGGACATCGACGACAACCCGGTTTCGGTAAAGGCGAAAAGCCGGGATTTCTTCTGGTATTCACCGGTCCTGAAGGCGCGTCTTGACCACATCACCGCCGATTTCGTCGTATCGCCCCGGACCGAGGCCGAGGTTATCGAGGTGCTGAAGGTGGCCTACGCCCACAACATCCCCGTCACCACACGAGGCGCGGGCACCGGCAACTACGGTCAGGCCATGCCGCTGGCCGGTGGCATCATGCTTCACATGCGGCACCTGAACGCGGTAAAGGCCGTCCACCCCGGTCGGGTGATCGCGGAACCGGGCTGCCTGGTGAAAGATGTCGATGCCGCCACCCGCGCCCATTCGGGGCAGGAACTGCGGATGCACCCCTCGACCTACACCACCGCCACCATCGGCGGCTTCATCGCCGGCGGGTCCGGCGGGGTCGGCTCCTGTACCTGGGGCGCACTGCGCGACCTTGGCAATATCATCCGCCTGCGCGTGGTCACGATGGAAGCCGAGCCGCGCATCCTTGAATTCACCGGCGAGGAGCTGCACCGCGTCAGCCACGCCTACGGCACCAACGGCATCATCACCGAGGTGGAACTGCCCCTCGCCCCGGCCTATGACTGGGTCGATATCTTCGTCACCACCGAAACCTTCCCCGACGCCGCCCGCTTTGCCGCCGATCTCGGCAACGAAGACGGCATCCTGAAAAAGCTGATCACGGTGTTCGAGGCGCCCTTGCCGCAAGACTATTTCCAGCGCGTCTCGCCGCACTTGCAACCGGGACAGGCGCTTCTGGCGCTGATGATCGCGCCGCATGCGCTGGACGGGTTCCTGACCTTCGCCGCCCGCTATCCCGGCGCTCGAGTGATCTATCGCTCCGATGCGCACGATTGGCCGCGCGACCCCGGGCCGGCCTTTGAATACGGCTGGAACCACACCACGCTGCGCGCTCTGAAGGTGGACCCGACGATTACCTACCTGCAAGTGCGCTATGCCGCCCCCGATCACTTGGACCGGGTCGAGGCGATCCGCGCCGCCTTCCCCGGCGAAGTGATCCAACATCTTGAGGTGATGCAGGAAACCGGCTCCACCATGTTCGCGGGCCTGTCACTGGTCAAGTTCACCACCGAGGCCCGTCTGGATGCGATCATTCGCGCGCACGAAGACATGGGCTGCATGATCTTCAACCCGCACCGTTACACGCTTGAGGAAGGCGGGCGGCAAACCGTCGACGACCGCCAGCTTGCCTTCAAGCGCGAGGCCGATCCGAAGGGCCTGCTGAACCCCGGCAAGATGATCGCATGGGACGAGCCCGGCTTCGACTACAAGACCGTCTACGCCTACCGGGGAATGATGCCCGCATGACCCGCGCGCTGGTGGTGTTTGCCCATCCCTGCGAAGAAAGCCTGTCCGCAGCCATCCTGCGCACCGTGACAGATCGACTGAGGACGCGCGGCTGGGAGGTCGACCTGTGCGACCTTTACGCCGAAGGGTTTGACCCGGTTCTGACCGCCGCCGAACGGCGCGGCTACCATGACACCGCCACCAACACCGCCCCGGTGCAACCTTACGTCGACCGCCTGCGCGCGGCCGATGCGCTGATTTTCGTGTTCCCGGTCTGGAACTTCGGCTTTCCGGCGATCCTGAAGGGATACTTCGACCGTGTTTTCCTGCCCGGCGTCAGCTTCAGGCTGGAAAACGGCCTTGTTGCGCCGAACCTGACGCATATCCGCACGCTCGCCGCTGTCACCAGTTACGGGGCCACACCGTTTCGTGCCTTCATGGCCGGGAACCCTCCGCGCAAGATGTTCACCCGCGTCTTGCGCTTTGTGATCCGGCCTGACCGGCTGCGTTACCTGGCACTTTACGACATGAACCGCGCGACCCACGCACAGCGCACCGCCTTTCTTGCCCGCGTGGGCGCGGAAATGGACCGGCTCTGATGCGCGCGCTTGTGGTCTATTGCCACCCAAAGGAGGGCAGCTTCACCTCGGCCGTCCGCGATACAGTGCTTGCCCGCCTCACTGCCAACGGGGCAGAAGCGCGCGTAATCGACCTTTACGCCCAAGGCTTCTCCCCGTCCCTCTCGCTCACGGAATGGGAAGGCTACACCGACAGTCCTGCCAACCGCGCGCCCGTCGCCTCTGATGTAGAGGCGCTGCAATGGGCCGACACCCTGATCTTCGTCTACCCTACTTGGTGGTATGGCCTGCCCGCCGCCCTGAAAGGCTGGGTTGACCGGGTACTGCTCCCCGAGGTCGCATTTCTGATGCCCGCTGGGCAGAACCAGACCATTCGTCCTGGCCTGACCCACATCCAACGGCTTGGCGTCTTTACCACCTGCGGCGCCAGTTGGTGGCTGACCACATTCGTGGGCGCACCCGGCAAGCGCACCCTTCTGCGCGGGATAGGCCTGCTGTGCGCTCCGCGCGCACGCAAGGTTTATGCCGCGCACTATCTGATGGACAGCTCAACCCCCGACAGCCGCGCCCGCCACTTGCAGCGCGTCAGCCGCAAGCTTGACCGCTTGCTGCGCTAGCTGCCCGCGCGGGGCCGGTCCCAGCGCATCCCCGCCAATCGCGGATCAGCGGCAAAGGCATCGCGCCCGAACTCAATTCCTCTGGCGGGATGCTCGCGGATCGCCTGTGCGCCGCTTGGCCCCACCTTGATCCGCCAGGTCTGCCGGTCGGTCGGCGCCTTCGCCGCAAATGCCGCGCAAGACAGGACCACCAGGTTCGCCCCGCGCTTGGGATCGCGCACAGATGTGGCGCGCAGCAGCAGGCACCCTGCCTCTCGCGCCGTATCGGCAATGGTCTGGCACGGGTCATATTCGGTCGGATGTGTCCAGTCCGCAGCATCGCGGTCCAAAGGCGGGGCGGTCAGGTCGAGTGCCGCATCGGTCGCCAACGGAACCGCGAAGCCGGTATAGTCCGCCGCACCATCGGGAAACGGCACATCCGGCGCTTCGGCGAAAAAGAGAAAGCGATAGAACACCATCTCGGCCACTGCGGTTTCCGCCCGCTCGGCCCCATACCACACCCCCGGAGTGAACCCCGCCCGGCGAAAGCGCGATCCGTACGGATAGGGGCGATAGCGAAACGGCGTGGACAGCAGGTAATCCAACCCTCGGCAAGCCTCTGGCACCGGTGGCTTCGTCGTCTCCAAAATGTCCTCAAGGATCGCCTGCTCGGCCAGGCTGTCGACCAGCTTCAGCGTCGACACCCGGTGCTGCGCCTCGACCAGCCGCCAGGCCTTGCCACGCCAGCCGCGCAGTTCAGAGCGGAGCGCGTCGCGCGTCCAGATAGGCGACGACATCGCACAACCCCTGTACCGAAGCCATCTTCACCGCAGGCACACCGCCCAACGCAAGGTTTTCCACCTGCATCCAAGCACGCGCCACCCGCTCGTCACCGCCTGTTACGGCATCAAGCGACCGGAACGCGCGCACCAGAAGGGCTGCGAGTTCAAACGGCTTGGTCCCCTCTTCCAGCGCCAGAACGCCGCGCTTCATCCGCGAAATCGTCGGTTCCGACACCCCGATGATCCGCGCCAGGGCGCGCGCGGTCAGTCCCAGCCGGTCAGCCGCCGCCAGCGTCGCCTTCGCCAGAACCACCCCACGAGCAGGGGAAAGCAGCCCGTTGTGCAAGATAACAGCCATGCCGCCCATCCTTTCACCAGAAATTATATCACCTTTAGGTTTATCAGGAAATAGACAACGTACGGCGCATCTTCAAGGGTCAGGCAAAAGCATCCGGGTCTGGAGGCGTGTACAGCCAGTCCTCTGGCAGGTTCTGCACCTCGCGCAGCAACGCCACCAACTGCCGCGCCGCATGGTCCACCAAGGCTGCGCCCTTTTCCGCAGTGGCCAACGCCGCGTTGCCACAGGCCCCGGCGGCGTTAAGGTCCTGCATCTGCCAGCCCAGTTTGCCGGCTGGCGAAAGCCCCAATAGCCCCGTCAACTTCGCTTGTCGCGCCGGGAAATCACGGGCCTGCGCCATATCGACCAACTGCGGCTGCAAGGCCAGCATCATCGAGGTTTCGACCTCCCCCGCGTGAATCCCGAAACGCTCTTCGCGCTCCGAAATCATCCCCACCGGCAGCCCCATGCCGAACCAGTTCGCCGCGACCGTCAGCAGCCCGTGCTTGACCCGCAAATCCCGCGCAACAATATCCATCGGCGCGATCTGCCCGCCGTGCGAATTCAACAGTACCAGCTTCTTCACCCCCGCCGCCGCGACAGACGCGCCGATCTCGCTCCACATCGCCATCAGCGTTGCGGCTGAAAGGGTCAGCGTGCCGGGCCACGCCGAATGTTCGTTCGACTTGCCCACTGGGCAGGTCGGCAAAAACAAGGCCGGACAGTCGTCAGGGATCAGCGGCACCGTCGCCGCGATAATCCCGTTCAGGATATCGCGGTCCACGGCCAGCGGCAGGTGAGGCCCATGCTGTTCCACCGCGCCCACTGGCAGCACGGCGATCAAGCGCGACCGATCCAGTGCCATGAAGTCTCGGGCCGTGTAATCCGCCCAGAACCGGTGCTTCAGCCGCATGGTGCCCTCCCACGATCCGCACCACTGAGAGCGAAGTCCGCGGCACCGTCAATCGCCAATTGTCACCCCCTTGCGGCGCGAGGCACGATCCGCTATCCCCACCGCACTCATCGCGGCGGGTTGGCGGAGAGGTTACGCAGCGGATTGCAAATCCGTGTAGACCGGTTCGATTCCGGTACCCGCCTCCAATTTCTCGCCTAATAACATGATAACGCTCACAATAGTGTTTTCATGATCTTTGGTACCGCCATGCAACCCGCCATAAAATTTGCGCTTGGCTGCAACTAGTTGCTACCAACTTACAGATAGTGTTGTAGATGGCGAGCCGGGTTATCTTGAGCGTGTAAGCGTGCGCTTGGCCGTGCCTCACTAAGTATTCCGGAATTGGGTGGCAGCGAACGGAAAATTCTGACGAGATGGCCGAGACCGCTCTTGCCCACCGGATCAGCAAGGCGGTGGAGGCCGCATATCGGCGCGGACAGATGATCGAGAAGTGCCGTCAGATGATGGGGGAATGTGGCCTGCCGCTTTCGTTCAGTTTGGGCCGAGATCGCTGTCACGCGCATGATGGCGGGGCTCAAAGGCGACGGATCGCGGCGAGGAAATCAACCTGCCTTGATGTTTCAATCAGTTAGCTGCCACCTGCGCACCAACTTCCGGCAGGTCGAACAGCCACGGGAACAGAAGAGTGATGCCGCAGTCGTCGAAGGTTGCGGCAAAGCCCACCCGCGCCTCTTCCGTGCGGTACGCGGGCGGCAGAAGCTCCATGTGGCGCGCGATGTGCAGTTCGCGGAACATCTCGTCCAGACCCGGGCGCAACAGATCGTGCCCCGGTACAAGTTCGGTCTTCTTGGCCCCGCGCTGGTAGATCGACTTGCCGTCCTTGATCGTCTCGCTGACCTTCAGTTGGTCCAACGTCTCGGGGTCAATCGCTGTGGGATCGGCCGACAGGATCACAAGGTCCGCCCGCTTGCCAACCTCGATCGAGCCCTTGTCCACATCCTCGAACCCCTGCCGGGCCGCCCAGAGGGTCATCGCCTTCAGCGCCGTGACCACGTCCACCCGCTGGGCCGGCCCAATGATGTCGCCGGACCGGGACCGGCGGGTGACCGTGGCGTCCAGAATCCGCATCGTATCGGGGAAGGCCACCGGCGCATCCGAATGGCTGGTGAAGATCGACCCGCGGGCGCGGTACCAGCCGGTCGGCGAGATGTTGTCGGCCAGCGCCGGCCCGACCGTATGGTCGCGGTGCCAATCGCCCCAATAGAACGTGTGCATCGGGAACAGCGAGGGTATGACGCCCAGGTCAACGAAGGCCTGCACCTGATCCTCACGCTCGAACTGACCGTGGATCAGCGCCGGACGGCGGTCTTTGCGCCCGTGTTTTGCCTCGGCCGCACGAAGGGCGGCGATCAACAAGTCCGACGCCGCCTCGCCGTTAGAATGCACGATGATCTGGATGTCGTTGGCATAAGCCCAGTCCACCGCCTCGATCACCTGCTCGTTGGTAACTGCGGGATAGCCAACATAACCTGGGGGGAATTCTCCGATTGGAGCATAATAGGGCCTATCGCGCCAAGCGGTGAACCCCTGCGGCGAGCCGTCGATGGTCAGCTTGGCCCCAGCGACGCGGAAGCCGTTCTCATAGGTCGGAGAGACCGCGCCCTTGATGTAATCCGCGCCCAGGAGGACATCGGGATACGAATAGACGTCGATCGGGAATTTCCCCTCAGCCGCGGCCGCCTTCAGCGCCGCATCCACGACCGCGTTCGACCGTCCCTCCTGCGCGGTGGTGTAGCCGTAGGCGGCCCACATCTTCGACCCCGCCACCGCCAGAGTGGTCAGCCCTTCCGGTCCAAGATTGCCCAGAAGCTTGGGCATTGCCGACATGAAGGCAGTTTCCTCCAATATCCCCAACGGCTCATTCGAGCCCGGCACGCGCTGGATCACGCCGCCCGCGGGGTTCGGCGTGTCTGCGGTATAGCCCACAAGCTCCAGGGCCTTGCTGTTCAGGGCACCCATGTGGCCGGACTGATGGACGATCAACACCGGATACTCGGTGGACACCTGATCAAGGTCCTCCTTGGTCGGCCCGCGCAGTTCTGCCAATTGCGACTGGTCATAGCCGAAGCCGATGATCAGTTTGGCCTCCGCTACTATATCGGCTTGCGCCACGGCCCAGTCCTTCACCGTCTCGATGAGCGAAGCGATGTCCGTCACCTCGCCATCCGGCGGGGCCAGAACATTGGCACTCAGCGCCTGGATGCCGCCCATGGTCATGTGGCCATGCGGGTCGAAGAAGCCCGGGATCATCGCTCGCCCGGCAAGATCGACCATCACCGTGTCCGGCCCCTTGAACGCCGACACATCGGCCAGGCTTCCCGCAGCGATGATCCGACCACCGGCCACGGCCACCGCTTCCACGCGCGGGTTGGCATCGTCCATCGTCAGGATCGCACCGCCAGAATAGATCGTCTCTGCCGGAGTGGCAGCATGCGCAACCATCGGCACGAGGGCGAAGACCGAGACACTGGCCAGGAAAGATCGGCGAGACAATTTCATTTTGATGACCTCACAACCCATGCAAATTCGATGTCTTTTGACGCGCGCAGATATCAACGTATTGGAAGTTTATCGCCTGGCGCAAGTAAAAGCGAAAGTCGACCAAACACCACGAATAGGCCAATCGAGATATAAGGGTCTCGTCGGAACAGAATGCGACCCGAGAAGCCTAAAGATGATCGACACGCGTGCGCGGCGGGTTGCAATGGATTGGCCGAAAAGTCTCTTTTGGAGCAAGGCAGTCAATCGATCGGCGCGGGCTGAATGTCTCATGAGAGCCGAGGCCTTGCGATGCGCTTCGGGCGGAAATGTATGTGCCGACTGCTGTTCGCAAGAGCTTTTGGCGTGGTTGCAGATATCGCTGATATGTATCCGGTCTGTGTTTCGGCGCGCGGGCCGTGACCTTGTTGGATATACGCACGCACATTGATCTCATTAGCGGACAGGCTGACGATGAGCCATTTCCGCCCTCAGATTCCCGGTGCGTAATTCATCCGTCCCATGCTTTGCTCCCTCGCGAACCTCTGTGCGATTGCCTGGCGTCAGATCGCTTCGGCAACCGTATCTCTTGGGGCATCGAAGCCCCGTCCATAGCGTAGGACCGCCCAGGCGATGCGGACCAGTTTGTTGGCCAGAGCCACAGCCAACTTGTTCCTATGCATGCGCTGGTCGGCTTCGGCCAGCCACGCCCCAAAGCTCAATTCTGGCCATTTCTTCGGACGCATCAGGATGATCTTGGCAGCCTGGATGAGGAGTGTTCGCAGATATCGGCTTCCCCGTTTCGAGATCCGGCCAAGCGTCGTGCGCCCTCCTGTGCTGTATTGTCGGGGCACCAACCCGACCCAGGCCGCCATATCCCGACCGTGATCAAAGGCCTCTCCCTGTCCGACCGCGGCGACAAGGGCTGTGGAGATCACCGGACCCACGCCGGGAATGGTCCTCAACGCCCGGCAGTGGGCCTCGCCTTGCCCGATCTCTGCTATTTCCTGGGAGATCGCTTCGATCCGGGTATCGAGGCGCATCCAGTCGTCATGCAGATCAAGGATGATGTCTCTCATCCTCGGTGAGATCTCGTCCCGGCGTTCGTCTAGAAGAGCCAGAAGCGAGTTCTGAACGGCGCGCAGACCCTTCCGGATCGTGATGCCTTGTTCGATCAGAAAGGCTCGGATCTGATTGATGGTTGCCGTGCGGCGAGACACCAGCCGCGACCGGACGCGGTGCAACGCCTGCAGGTCCAGCTGGTCTTGGCTCTTCTCCGAGACGGTGTGCAGGTTCGGACGCAACGCTGCTTCTGCGATCGCCTCGGCGTCGTTGTAATCGTTCTTCTGGCCCTTGTTGAAAGGCTTCACGTAGATCGCTGGAATGATCCGCGGCTCGAAGCCCATGCCCCGCAGGGTTCGGCTGACAAAATGCGCGCTGAGACAAGCTTCCATCCCGATGATGCAGGGTGGGAGCTTCTTGAACGTCGCCTCAAGGGCAAGGCGCTTGATCTTCTGTCGCAGAACCAGTCGGCCATCGGCGCTGAAACCGACGAGGTGGAAAACCTCCTTGCCGATGTCGATCCCGATAACGCTGGCAGCAACAGAATCCTCTCTGATCTTGGACGTCATGGTGCTTCTCCTTCTGGGCAGTGCAGCCTAGAAGGCTAGCACCGCCGGTGAAGCAGTCGGCACATTCCATTAGCGGTCCGTGCCATGATACCAAGATCAGGGAGTTGGCTGTGGCCAACGATTTCTGTCACGAGCTCAAGCCCTGGAAAGTCAGGCGGCGGCTGATCGAGAGGATCCACCCTCGACTGTCAGACGGTGCGCAATATCGGCTGATGTCCATCTCGCGGTCCTCGTTCTTCTTCGACCAGCGGGGCGAGACGGCGGTGAACCTCGACCTTATGTGGCTGGTCGACAGCAGTTATTAAGACGCCGTTCTAAGGCGTCCGTCAAATGACACGGCTCCTGCAGAACGAGGGCCAGGCGGGCGAGGAGCGCCGTGGTCTTCTCGGCGTAGCCGAAGACGGTTCCCCTCACTGCAGCTCAGGTGGTGAGCATGCGGAAATGCAGCGCTCCGCCCGAGGCGCGAAACGGGAGTTGCCGAGCTCGTCCAGGATGACGAGGTCAAGCTTCGCAATGCTGGCTCTCTGAGCTCCGAGCCGAATGGACCGACGATATCCCCTCTTAAGCCCGCACGGCACGGAACCGAACCGGAGCTAAAAGCATACAAATTCACTTCAACACTCGACTACGCTTGTCTCCAGGTCCTGACCGACGTCCGCGGCAGGACCACTTCGGGGTATCGTATCGAAACGCCTGAGCAGGCTTTCCGCAAAGGCTGAGCCGGCGGCGATGAACAGGCCGATGCCGCTGAAGATGTAGACGATGGTGAAGATCTTGCCGAGATCCGTCTGCGGGGTGAAATCACCATACCCAACGGTGGCGATTGTCACGACCGAGAAATAGGCCGCGTCGATAAGGCGCCACCCTTCGACAAGCCTGTAGAAAATGGTTGCGCCAGAGATCAGGGCAACGGTGACGAGCGTGATACCGCGTACCTTGGGATCCTTGAGGGCATCACGCATGGCTCTCAGGAGCCATAGGACCGAAATGACGGGTTTGATCGCCATTGCATCTACCTTCTTGGGACTAACTCGGCCCATCGGCCCGGAAGACAGCGGGCACTGATTGCGTTGAAGCCGCCCGTCACAATTGCAGCCCCGCACTTGTCAGCCCTTAGGTTCGAACGCTCAAAATCTCAGGGCGATGCCAAACATTGGGCCTTTCTGCTTTACGTCATACAGAAAGTCTCCGTTCTCGCGGTCGACATTCATGATGCGGTACCCGACAAACGCATTCATTCGTTCACTGATGGTATATCCTAAGCCGAGGTAAGCATCGATAAAATAATCCGAGCCCCCGGTGCCCACGAAGGCGATGGCATCGAGATACGAGCGGGCGCTCAGGTCGGTCCGGACGCGCGCACCAACCGTCAGGTCGGTCCACGTCTCGTCGACGCTGACCCGGTTTGGCGTGACGACGGCCGGTTGGACCTCGGCCGAGTTCGTCATGCGCCAGAATTTGAAGCCGCCATAGACGTCCACCTTCTGACCGCCTTCGTCAAGAACGCGGTAGCCGATCGCAGGAAGCAGGGAAAGCGTTTCACTTTTGGTCCGCAGTTCGACCGGCTGACCCGAAAGATCCAGGGTCTGCGTTGGGCTGAGCTTCATCCAGTTGACGTCGACCATGAACAAAAGGCGATCCTTGCGCCCGAACACCGTCGCGATCAAGCCAGCGTCCAGATCCTTCAGCGACTTCACCGTGTCGCCGAAGTCCAAGTCGATCGTGGCCGGCGGAAGAGGTGGCAGCGTACGGACGGTACCGGACGCACCTGCAGCCCAGAGGTAGCTGACAACGTCGACCTGCCAGCCGGAGCCGGGTACCGGCTGCGATCCGTCCGCATCTTCCGCAAGTACGGGACTGGAGGCAAGCATCCAACCAAGCACCAGCGATCCGAGGACAGTCGATTGACGCAATTCGATGATGTTCATTGCCGATGAATCCTTTCTCAAAGGTCACAAGTCCTTCACTGCTAACGATTGGCGCCCGGAGCTGACATTCAAACTCCCCCCGAGGCCAAGCCTGTCGACATCCCGATCGCTCAGAATCCGACGATCTTGATACCCGCTTCCACGCCCCAATCGCCGGACCTGTCGTTGCCTACGAAGATCGTTGGCTTGACGAACCCGATAAGGTTTCCTCCCCCCGCCTTCCCCAAGGCGCGCCCGATCGTCACGGCAAGGGATCCGTATTTCATTTCCGTTTCCCAGTCGTACGTGACGTTGGGATCGAACGTCAGGAGGGTCTTTGGGTCTGACAGCTTCGGGACATAGTAGACGTCGATCGTCGAGGTGTTCAGCTTCGGATCGTCGTCGTCGTTGCCAAGTCCGACCGCCTGGAGGAACGTGGGAGCAAGCATCGCACCGTTCTCCAGGAAATGGACGCTGATCACTTGAAGCTTCAAGACGTTCTGGCCAAATCCCAAGCCCGGGTCCGCCGCGTCAAGGAACAACTCGCCGGAAACCGCCCACGCCTGCTGCTTATTGAGGGAAACAACGTTCGTAAGCTTCAACGATGGGTCTCCGACGGACTTCGGATTGCCTGCGGCGCCGTCAAGCCAGGCGTAGGGTAAGGTGACCTTCAGCCCCCATTTTCCACTTTGGTCTGCCCCCTGAAAAGTGGTCCTCCGTGAGGTATGGCTTACGAGCCAGTTGGAGGATGCAGGAATGCCCCAGAAGAAGCACAAGCCGGAGGAGATCGTCGCAAAGCTGCGGCAGGTCGATGTGTTGGTATCGCAAGGCCAGTCTGTGGCCGAAGCCGTGCGCTCGATCGGCGTGACGCAGTTCACCTACTATCGGTGGCGCAAGGAGTTCGGCGGGCTGAAGAATGACCAGGTGAAGCGGCTGAAGGAGCTCGAGAAGGATCGAGCCATTGAGGCGCCATTGGTTCGAGCCCAATGGCGAGGGAGCGTCTCCGGAAGGCGGTCTCCGACCTGACGCTCGAGAAGCTCATACTGCGGGAGGCCGCATCGGGAACCGAAGGTCCGCGTAGCGAAACTTCTGAGCCCCGCCCGTCGCCGTGCTTGCATCGAGCATGTCAGGCAGAAGTTCCGGATCTCGGATCGGTTCGCCTGTCGTGTCCTCGGGCAGTATCGCTCGACAAAGCGGAAGATGCCGCAGGGCCGGGCCGACGAGGAGGCTCTCACCGCGGACATCATCGCGCTCGCCAGCCAGTTTGGTCGCTACGGCTACCGCCGGATCACGGCTCTTCTACGCGAGGCGGGCTGGGCGGTGAATGTGAAGCGGGTCGAGCGGATCTGGCGGCGGGAGGGGCTGAAGGTGCCTGCAAAACAACCGAAGAAGGGCCGGCTCTGGCTGAATGATGGGTCCTGCATCCGTCTCCGGCCAGAGCGTCCGAACCACGTCTGGTCTTACGACTTCGTTGAAAGCCGAACCCACGATGGAAGGAAGTTCCGCATGCTCAACCTCATCGACGAGTTCACCCGGGAGTGCCTGGCAATCCGGATCGACAGGAGGCTCCGATCGACCGACGTCATCGACGTCTTGTCCGATCTCTTCATCCTGCGCGGCGTGCCGGATCACATACGGTCCGACAACGGCCCGGAGTTCATTGCCAAAGCTGTAAGGGACTGGATCGCCGCCGTCGGCGCAAAGACCGCCTATATCGAGCCTGGCAGCCCTTGGGAGAACGGCACCTGCGAGAGCTTCAACTCGAAACTCAGGGACGAGCTGCTCAACGGGGAGATCTTCTACAGCCTTGCCGAGGCGAAGATCATCATCGAAAGCTGGCGCCGCCACTACAACACAAAGCGCCCGCACTCATCACTGGGTATCGCCCGCCAGCTCCCGAGGTCATCCAATGGCCGGCTTCGCCATCCGGAGCCGCTCCGCCGGCCACCCCGGCCGTAGCGCCAAGACCCGTTATGCACTAAGACTGAAACCAGACCACTCGATCGGGGCAGACCAAGGGTTTGCCGACATTCCTCCAGCTTCGATGTGCCAGTTGCCGTGATGCCGAGCGAAAACGTCACAGTGTGCGCTTATTTGCAGAGACGGTTTTGCACTTTCTTGCGCGGAACCGGCCCGCCGGCTACCTTCTTGCGTGTCGCAACAGTGCCAGTATCCGGCCAACAGTTTAAAGGGGCCCTCGCTTGAAGATCAGCTTTTCCTCCTCCCAGAAAAACAAAGCCAAGAATATCCGCAATAGTGCGCTTGCGGCAGGGTTTATGGCGGCCTCGGCTATAGTTGGCACACAGGCACATGCCCTCGGCGATGGGCCCCGCGCCTATCAGCTTGTTCCGGCCGGCTCGCAGATTCTTAGCTTTGGGTACATTGGTCAGGAGGGCAGCTCTACGATCGACCCCAGCGCCACCATCCGCGGCACCTCGGGCACAGTTGATGTCGCTTACCTGCAGTATGTGAGGACCTTTGAACTTGCGGGCCAGCAGGCTGCGGCCTTTGTCTTCGTGCCTTACGGCGATGTCAACGGATCCCTTCGACTTGGCGCTTCGCCGATATTTCCTGACGCGATCACCGGAAGCAGTACCGGGGTTGGCGATATCATTCTTGGGGCGACGTTCGGGTTAGTCGGTGCGCCTAATCTTTCGTTGCAAGACTATGTGCAGTTCAAACCAGAGTTCGCTTCTGGTATCTTGGTCAAACTGACCCTGCCGACCGGAGAATACGACAGCGAAAAGCTGTTCAATCTGGGGACAAACCGGGCCTCACTGCAAGTCGCCGGGCTCTTTTCGCAAAGCTTTGGAACGTCCTTTCTGGATCCTCGTCTGACCACGATCGAAGTGATTCCTGCCGTCACCTTCTACGGCGACAACTCCGACCCCTTCCGGAATGACAACCTTAGCCAGAAGCCGCTCTTTTCCCTCGAGGCGCATTTGACGCACAACGTCAGTCGCGCAGTCTGGCTGTCAGCCGACATGTACGCAATCAACGGTGGCGAAACCGAAACCGACGGTGTGGCCAACGGCAACTCGAAGTATTCGCTTGGCCTCGGCGCCACAGTAAGTGTTGCCCTCAGCAAGGCGTCTTCGATCAAGGCAACCTATGGCGAAGTCGTGGACCGCAACGAGGCCGGAATGGATGGCACGGCGCTGCGGGTCGTGTTCACCCAGATTTTCTGAAGTCCGGACAGACTGACGTCTCAGCAAGCCTCCTCCAGCAGCACAGTAAGTGTAGGGAATTTCCGATGTTGATCCGTAAAGTCGGCATAATAGCCTCGCTGATTGCCGTGCTGGTGGCCGGCTCCGCAGCAGCAGAAACCCAAAGGGTCAACGCGGCCACGTTCATTCGCGCGGAAAGCGACACCTACATGCGCAATCTGGCGGCGCAGGCTGGGGGTCTTGGCAAGTTCCTCCATTACCGGACGCCAACGCCACTGGACCAGCAAACCGTCATTCGCATGAATCTTGACACGCTTTATTCGTCAGCAGTGTTCGATCTGGCAGCAGGGCCGGTGACAGTGACAATGCCCAAGGTGGCGGACGGCCGCTATGTCGCGGTGCAGGTCATCAACCAGGACCACCTGACGCCGATGGTCCTGCACGAAGGCACGCAAACCCTGACGGAGGACATCGTCGGAACCCGCTACGTTGTGCTTCTCGCACGGGTCTTCGTCAACGCCGCCGACACCGAAGATCTGCCGCGCGCCAACGCTGTGCAAGACGCACTTTCAGCGACGCAGGCGGGCACCGGCACGCTGGAATTGCCTGACTGGGACAAGACGACGCTGAGTGCCGCACGCAAGGCGCTCCTTGATCTCGGCGCACTCGGCACAGTGGGGCTTGGCGTGCAGATGGGCAAGAAGGGTGAGGTCGACCCCGTCGCACATTTGATCGCCACCGCTGTCGGCTGGGGGCTGAACCCGCCAAACGAGGCGGTCTATCTTTTCCCGTCACTCACCACGAACGACGGCAAGATCGTGCACAAGTTGACGATGAAGGACATCCCGGTGGACGGGTTCTGGTCGATCAGCGTCTACAACAAGGATGGCTTTTTCGAACCGAACGACCTGAACGTGAATGCCGTCAACAACCTCACTGGCAAGAAGGCCGACGACGGGTCGATCACTGTCCAATTCGGTGGCTGTTCTGCAAAGGGTCCGGACAACTGCATCCCGATCACCGAAGGCTGGAACTACGCCGTGCGCCTCTACCGTCCGCGGGCCGAGGTTGTGAACCAGACCTGGAAGTTGCCGGACGCCGAACCCATCCAGTAACCCGGTGATGGGTCGGCCGCCTGCTTTGCCAATGCGTTCTAAGCAGCCAATCCAATACTCGCACCAACACAACAATGCTGGCGTATGATTACCGTTGCTCAGCAGGGTACTAATCCCTTGAGCGAAAAATGGGCATTGTCCTGAAACAGATCCGCAGGACGGTCGGAACTGGCTTTGCTTTCCGCCTCTGATGCAGGAATGCAGGTCGTGGCGGCAACTTGCTGCCAGCGCGCGGAAAAATGATGATGTGTGGGCCACCCCGCGCTATAATGAACTAGTCAGTAATAAGCGTTACGGGCAGGCAGTCGGCGCGTTCGCATCAGGCATGGTGACCGCATCCCGCGCCCCAAGACGCAGAGACGGAGGCGGCAGTGGCGTTGGGCAAGTTTGTTTACGGTGCATTCGTGGGTGGCGTCATGGCCGCCGCAGGGCTTTCGATCGCCTCACTGGTGGCGCCAGATCGCCCCCGCGTCGCCGATGCGCCCACAGCCGATCCGGCGCCGGTCGAGGCGGCGGTCGGCGAAACGCCAGATCCTGTGGCAAATGCACCAACCGTTACAGTTGCCGAGGAACCCTCCCTGCCCGCCCCGCCAAACGAGCCTGCGGTCAGCGCCGATCCACCCGCCGCAGGCACCGACGAGGTTGCCCAGCTTACCAACGAAGTGCTGGCCGCCCTGGAACCCGCCGACGCCCCCGTCCCGCCGACCGACCCGGCACCGAAGCCGGTCGATCCTCTGCCCGCGGCCACCAGCGTCGCCCCTGCCACACCGGCCGCCCCGCCTGCGCCCGACGCTGCTGCGCCTGCGGTAAGCGTGGTCCCTGCCCCGCAGTTGCCCGATGACCCGGCCCAACCGCCGCAGCCGGCGGCTGACAGCACCCTCGTCAAGGTCGAGGCATCGGTGCCGCCGCAAGTCCCCGCAGAAGAAGCGTTGCTTGCGGATACAGGCGACAGTGCCGAACCGGCCGTGCCCGAAGTCTCCGACCCTGCGCCGGTGACGCCAGACCCCTTGCAACCGATTGCCGAGCCAGAACAGGTGCCAATGCCTCAGGCCGAGCCCGCACTGCCCGGCACCGAAGCATCGCAGATGCCCGGCGACAAGCCCGAAGGCCTGCCCCGCGCCTTGACCCCACCCAAGGCCGCGCCTGTGATCAACGCTCCGGACGCATCCGAAACCCTCAAGCCGACGCCCGGTTTCGGCAACAAGACCGAAGGCGTCATCATCAACCGCCTGCCCCGGATCGGCGACCAGCCGGCCGAGGAAGCGGCCGCCGCACCCGAAGCGCCGACCGAAGATCTGCCGCCGCTGAAACGCTATGCCCGCGCTTTCGAGAACCCCGACGCCAAGCCGCTTTTTGCCATCGTCCTGATCGACACCGGCGAGGCCAACCTTGATCGCGCCACCCTTGCCGACCTGCCCTTCGCCGTCAGCTTCGCCATCGACCCGCTTGCCCAGAACGCCGCCGAACGCGCCGCGATCTACCGCGCAGCCGGGCAGGAAGTGGTGATGCTTGCCACCGGCATTGCCGAAGGCTCGAATGCATCAGATATCGAAGTGGCGTTCCAGAGCATGGCGCAGGGCCTGCCCGAAGCCGTTGCGGTGATGGACGAAGCCAACCAGCAGTTTCAGGGCAACCGCCCGCTTGCCAGTCTGGTCGTTCCGGTGATCGCATCGCAAGGGCGCGGGCTTCTGACCTGGGATCATGGGCTGAACGCGGCCGATCAGGTGGCCCGCCGCGTCGATCTGCCCGCGACAGTCGTGTTCCGCGATCTTGACAGCGCCGGCGAAGATCGTGCCGCGATCCGCCGCCTGCTGGATCGGGCGGCGTTCAAGGCCGGCCAGAACGGGCGCGTCACCGTGGTCGGGCATACCCGGCCCGAAACCGTCGCGGCGCTTCTGGAATGGACAGTCGAGGGCCGGGCAGCTAATCTGGCGCTCGCCCCCGTATCAGCCACCCTGACGGTGGAGTGACCCGCTCAGCCGTTGCCGCGCCGGGCGAACAGCCCCGCATCCTCGGCCGCGCGCCTTAGCGCGTTGGATTTGTTAACGGTTTCCTGATATTCGGCCTCGGGATCGCTGTCATAGACGACACCGCCGCCCGCCTGGATGTACAGCGTCTCGTCTTTCAGAACCGCCGTGCGCAGCGCGATGCAGAAGTCCATTTCGCCGTTGGCCGCGAAATACCCCACGCCCCCGCCATAGACGCCACGCTTTTCCGGCTCCAACTCGTCGATGATTTCCATCGCACGCACCTTCGGCGCACCGGACACGGTGCCCGCCGGCAGGCCCGCCAGCAGCGCCGACAGCGAGTCTTCGCCTTCAGCAATCTCTCCGACAACGTTCGACACGATGTGCATCACATGGCTGTAGCGTTCGATGATGAACGTCTCGGTCGGATGCACGGTGCCAACCTTGGCCACACGGCCCACGTCGTTGCGACCAAGGTCCAGAAGCATCAGATGCTCGGCCCTTTCCTTGGGATCGGCCAGAAGATCGGCCTCAAGGGCGCGGTCCTCTTCTGGTGACGCGCCACGCTTGCGGGTGCCGGCAATCGGGCGCACCGTCACTTCGCCGTCGCGCAACCGGACCAGGATTTCCGGGCTGGCCCCCACCACTTGAAACCCGCCGAAGTTAAAGAAGAACATGAACGGCGACGGGTTGGTGCGACGCAGGCTGCGATACAGCGCAAAGGGCGGCAGCGCAAAATCCATCGCCCATCGCTGGCTTGGCACGACCTGAAAGATATCCCCCGCACGGATGTACGCCTTGGCTTTCTCGACAGCGGCCAGATACCCTTCGTGGGTAAAGTTCGATTGCGGCAAGCCGACCGCCGCCGCCTCGCCCAGATCGCGCGGCACGGCGGGCGAGCGGTCAAGGTCGCGCAGGCTGTCCATCACCCGCTCCGCCGCCTGCGCATAGGCCGCCCGCGCCGACAGGCCAGATCCGACCCAGGCCGGCGCCACCACGGTGACGTCACCCTTGACCCCATCCAGCACCGCCACGACCGAAGGTCGCATCAGCACCGCATCCGGAAGGCCAAGCGGATCGGGGTTCACATCGGGCAGCTCTTCGACCAGCCGGATCATGTCGTAGCCAAGGTAGCCAAACAGCCCTGCCGCCACTGCCGGCAAACCGTCAGGCATTTCGATCCGGCATTCCGCCAACAGGGCACGCAGCGTATCCAGCGGATGGCCCGGCAGGTCAGCGAAAGCCAAGGGGTCGAACCGCGCCTGTCGGTTGATCCGGCTGGCAGCGCCCCGGCATTGCCAGATCAGGTCCGGCTTCATTCCGACGATGGAATACCGCCCCCGCACCTCGCCGCCGGTGACAGACTCCAGCATGAACGTGTCAGCGCGCGCTTCACCCAGTTTCAGCATCAAGCTGACGGGCGTGTCCAGATCGGCCGCCAGCCGCGCCCAGACTATCTGATTGCGGCCTTCCTTCCAGCCTGCTTCGAACGCTTCGAACGACGGCGACAGCATTTATTGCAGGCTCGTGTGGACCGCATTGATCGCAGCCTGGTCAAGCACAATCCCCGCTTCATCGGTCAGCGCGTTGGTAAAGGCGTTGAAAGCGTCCGTCGCGATGGCCTGCTCCAGCTGCGTCGAAAGCGCGCCTTTCAGCGCAGCCGCGTCGTCGCCTTCGGTAGCGGCAGGCATGATCCGGTCAAGCCGGACAACAGCCACGAAAGCCGGCCCTTCGACGACCTTCACATCGCCTTCGTTCATCTTGAACACGTCGGGCACCAGCGTTTCCGGCACGCCCTCGATAAAGCCGTCGCGCGCGATTTCGGGCGTAACATCGACGATGCCAAAGCTGCCAATCGCGGCACCCGCCTCGATCGCGGCCTTGATCTCGACCGCGCGCGTTGCCAGGGCCTTGGTGACTGCGTCTGCCCGCCAAGCCGCTGCCACCGCATCGCGGGCCTCGTCAAAGGGGATCGGCGCTGCCGGCACCAATTCGTCCAGCCGCAACGTCACCAGCCCCCCATCTTCCAGCACGATGCCTTGCGGGAAATCGTCGGCCTTGACCGCCTCTGCGGCAGTCCGGAACGCGGGATACCCCTCGATCGTGCTGTCTCCGGGGGCACCGGGCACGTAATCCACGGTCGCAAGTGTCATGCCGGTTTCCTTGGCAAGGTCTTCCAGTGTGGCACCCCCGGCCAGAAGATCGTCCACCGTTTCCACCTGATCCGAGATTGCTCGCCGGGCTGCGTCGGTCTGCAGTTCGATCGCAAGCGCGTCACGGGCCTCCTCGAATGTGGTTTCCTCGGCGGCGAGGATGGCATTTACCCGAAAGAACGCAGGTCCTAGGTCCGATGCAACCGGTCCGACGACCCCGAGTTCGCTCGTCGCAAAGACGGCCTCGCCAGCGGCCCCAAGATCTTCCTTCGATACGTCGCCAAGGTCGATGGCGTCCAGCGTCAGGCCACGCTCGGCAACCAGCGCCTCGAAGGTCGCGCCAGCGTCCAGTTTCGCCTTGGCTGCGTCAGCGGCGGCCTGATCGGGATAGACCAGCCGCTCCACCAGCCGCCGTTCCGGAACGACGAACTCGTCGATCCGGTCTTCGTAAAGCTTCTTCAGCACCGTCTCGTCGACCGGCTGATCCTTGGCGATGGTTTCCGGCAGCAAGGCGGCGTAGGTGATGCGCTTTGCCTCCGGCTTGGTGAAGGTCGCGATGTTGGCCTCGTGGAACGCCTTCAACTCGTCCTCGGTTGGTTCAGGTACCGGCGCGGTCAGGTCCGCCTCGCCCAGCCGCAGGATCGACAATCCGCGCCGCTCTGCGACCCATTTGTAAAGCGTGTCGGTCACTGCGGCGGGGGCCGCAAAGCCACCTCCGACCGCGCCTTGCAAAAGCGAGCGAGAAATGTCGCTGCGGATGTTGGATTCGAACTCGGCTTCGGTCAGGTTGTTGCGGTCAAGGGTAAAGCGGTACGCCTCGCGGTCAAAGCTTCCCGAAGCGCCCTTGAACTGGTCCATGCTGGTCAGTTGTGCAGCGACCACGGCATCGCCGACCGAGAGCCCAAGGCGGTGCGCCTCGTTGTCCAGCGCGGTGCGGGTGACGAGGCCTTGCAGCACCTGCCGGTCGAGCCCGAAGGCGATGCCTTCCTGCGCCGAGATCTGCTGACCGATCCGCTGGGAGAAGCTGGTCAGTTGTTGGCGGAAGGCGGCGGCGTAGTCGTTGGTCGAAATCTCGGTGTCGCCGACCTTGCCGATCGAGGTGATGCCGCCGCCGAAATTGGTCACGCCAAACCCGCCGAGGCCGAGGATCAGCATGCCCATCAGAACCCAGAGCGCGGCGTCCTTGGCCTTGCTTTTCGGTTTCCGGGTCTCATCGTCCGAGGTCTTGCTCATGGGTCTGCCTGATCGTTGGGTCTGGTGAGTGAATAGAGGGAAGGCCGTGTCTGGGCAAGATGCGGGTGAGGCTACCGCTGGTGTGGGCGCTGGCGTGGGGCGCGAGGCTGTCCCACGGTGGGACAGCCAGCTAACCCGTTGATATTGAAAGGCCACCCAGCGCCATTAAGCTTTCGGCAAGGGTTTCAGGGCCGAAACGCCGCCAGCCTGCGAAACATCTCGGCTATTCCTGCCGCGTCGACGTTGGCAAAAGCGATGCGGATCTGGCGCTTTCCGGCCTCGGACCCGGGCGGCTGGAACATGGTTCCGGGCAGCATCAGGATCGAGGCGTCGGTCACCAATTGCTTGCACAGGGCGTCCGACGCCATGTCGAACGGGTGTTCGACGTAGGCGAAATAGGCGCCACATCCGAGGAGTTTCCACCCCGGCAGCGCGGCAAAGCCGCCCACCATCGCCTTTCGGCGGGCGAGGATTTCGTCGCGTTCGCCCGCGACCCATTGCGACAGGTTGCGCATCCCCCAAAGCGCGCCGATCTGGCCAAGCTGGCTGGGGCAGATCGCCACGGTATCGAGGAATTTCTCCACCTCGGCCAGACGGCCTTCTGAGGCGACGACCGCGCCGACACGGTGGCCGGTCAGCCGGTAAGCCTTGGAAAAGCTGTAGAGGTGGATGAAGGTGTCCGCCCAATCGGGATCGGTGAAGAGGTCATGTGGCGCGCCGGTGCGGCTGTCGAAATCGCGGTAGGTTTCATCGACGATGAGGGCGAGACCGCGCGCGCGGGCAAGATCGCGGAACGCGGTCAGGGTTTCCGCGGGGTATTCGACTCCGCCGGGGTTGTTCGGGCTGACCAGCACGATGGCGCGGCTGCGGTCGGTGATCAGCGCCGCCGCCGCATCGACCGAAGGGATCAGGGTTGGTCCGGTATCCAGCGGCACGGTCTTCACCGACGCCATATCCAGCCACATCTTGTGATTGAAGTACCACGGCGTCGGCAGGATCACCTCGTCCCCCGGCCCGGCGAGGGTGGCCATGATGGCGGTAAACGCCTGATTGCAGCCTTGGGTAATGGCGACCTGCGTGGGCTTGATCGTGCCGTGATAGGCGGCGGACCACTGGGTGGCGATTTCCTCGCGCAGCGCCGGCAGGCCAAGGACGGGGCCGTAAAGATGGGCGTCCGGGTTGTTCAGGGCGGCATCCGCCAGTGCCTGACGCAGGCCAAGGGGCGGGCTTTCCACCGGGGCCGCCTGACTGACGTTGATCAGCGGGCGGTTTGCCGGGTGCGTCACCCCAGTCAGCCAGCGCCGCGCCTCCATCACCGGGGGCGGATCGGTCAGGGCGAAGGCGGGGTTGAGAGGGTGGGTCATGGCAGCATTCCTTTCGGCGGGCGCAAGACGTCAGGCGGGCGACAGTGTCGGAGCCTTGCCTCGCAACGCCCGCCATTCCTGCCAGACAAGCCCGATCATCACCAGATCAAACAGCGCCAGCACGAGCAGGAACGGAGACCCGGCGTGAAAGAATTCGAAGGTCTGATAAAACACGAAGCCTGCCAGCACGACCATCGAGGCCGGGTAGGCCCATACCACCTTGCGCCAAAGAAGCAGCACCATCGTCAGTTTCAGACCGCCATGCGCCAGCAGGTACAGCGCGTAGAAATGCTGCGTGTCGATCGGGAACTGCGCCACCGCGCGCAATGTCCAGGTGGCAAGCGTATCGTTCGGGTCTTCGGCAATTTCGAAATGCGTTACCCAGAACACAAAGCGCGCAATGAGCGGATTGGGCGCAAGCAAAAGCCCCAACCCCGCCAATGCCTCGGCCGAGGTAAGCACGCCCTTGATGGCCAGACCGGCCTCGAACAGCCAGTGCAGCAGCCTGTCCCGGCCTTGGCGGAGCATTCCTGGAAACCTCAGTCCATTCCGCGCATCGGCTGCACGTATTGCAGCGCCATGTCCCACGGAAAGAAGATCCATGTGTCCTGGCTGACGCTGGTGATATAGGTGTCGGCCTGCTTTTCGCCCTCGGGCTTGGCGTAGACGCAGGCGAAATGCGCCTTTGGGTAAAGGCCCCGGATCAGTTCAAGCGTCTTGCCGCTGTCGACAAGGTCATCGACGATCAGAACGCCGGTCCCGTCGCCCATGATTTCGGCTTGCGGGGCCTTGATGACCTGCGCATTGCGCCGCTGGTCCTGCTTGCCGCCGCCGGAATGGTAGGATTTGACGGAAATGGAATCCACGACCCGGATGTCCAGTTCACGGCTGACGATCATCGCGGGAACGAGGCCCCCGCGGGTGATACCAACCACGGCTTTCCACGTTCCGCCCTCGCCCGGCCCCTTGCCATCCAGCCGCCAGGCCAGCGCGCGGGCGTCGCGGTGGATCTGGTCCCAACTGACGTGAAAGCCCTTTTCATGCGGCAGGCGTTCGGCGGACATGGTGTTCTCCCCTCAGGTGGCGACGATCTTGACGCCCACAAGGGCGAGCAAACCGCCAAAGCTGCGGTCAATGACGGTTTTCAGGCTGATATACCGCGCCCGCGTGCGGTCGAGCGAAAAAATGCGGGCGACAAGGCTGTTCCAGGTCGTTTCGGCCGTGAAGATGATCGCAAGAAGCGCCGCCAGCACCCAGATGGGCGTGTTCGGGCCAAGCGTGCCAAGGAAGATCGACGAAAACATCACCGCCGCCTTGGGGTTGGCAAGGTTGGTCCAGAGGCCAAGGCGATAGGCGGCGAAGGGCGAAAGAGGCACCGGGCGCGCATCCTCGGCCACGAACGGTGTCTTTGCGTCACGCCAGAGATGCCAGGCCATCCAAAGAAGGTAGGCCGCGCCGCCGATCTTCAGCGCCCACAAAAGCGAGGGGGCGGCGTCGAACACCAGATGCAGGCCGAACATCGCCATCAAGGCCCAGATCACCGCGCCGGTGCCGATCCCTGCCGCCAGCATCGCGCCGGTGCGAAAGCCTTCGGTCAGGCCGGTGCGCGCGCTCATCAACACGGCGGGGCCGGGCGACACGGCGGCAAAGATCACGAGGCCCGCGAAGGCAAGGAAGGCCGCCAGGGTCACTGCCCGCCTTCCTTCTTGGCGGCCAGAAGGTCGATGTCTGGCGCCTCGATCGCCTTCATGCCGACGACGTGGTAGCCAGCATCGACGTGCAGGTTTTCGCCCGTGGTGCCCGAGCCGAGGTCGGACAGAAGGTAAAGGGCGGCCTTGCCGACCTCCTCCTGCGTGACGTTGCGGCGCAGGGGCGAGTTCAGCTCGTTCCACTTCATGATGTAGCGGAAGTCACCGATGCCGGAGGCCGCGAGGGTCTTGATCGGGCCGGCCGAGATGGCGTTGCAGCGGATGCCGTCCTTGCCAAGGTCTTCGGCGATGTATTTGACCGAGGCCTCGAGGGCCGCCTTGCACAAGCCCATGACGTTGTAGTGCGGCATGACCTTTTCGGCGCCGTAGTAGGTGAGCGTCAGAAGCGATCCGCCCGGCCCCATCATCGCGGCGGCGCGCTGGCAGACGGCGGTGAAGGAATAGACCGAGATGTCCATCGACAGCAGGAAATTCTGGCGGCTGGTATCGACGTAGCGGCCACGCAGTTCGTTTTTGTCGGAAAAGCCGATGGCGTGGACGACGAAATCGAGGTGACCCCAGATGGCTTTCAGGTGGGCGAAAAGCGCGTCGAGGCTGGCTTCGTCGGCGACATCGCATTCCACCATCTCGGTCATCCCGATCGAGGCGGCGAGGGGTTCGACCCGTTTCTTCAAGGCTTCGCCCTGATAGGAAAAGGCGATCTCGGCCCCCTGCCCGGCCACGGCCTGGGCGATGCCCCATGCGATGGACTTGTCGTTCGCAAGGCCCATGATCAGCCCGCGTTTGCCTTGCATCAGTCCGGTTGACATTACTTGCCCCTTGCCCACCTGTTCTGCGTTGGCTTCGACGTGTAGGCCAAGAGTACGGTTGCATCAAGGGCGGCTCGGGTCGCCGACAAGGGAGTATCTGACTTGGACCGCAGCGGGATATTCGCCGGAGACAACCCTTTCGCCATCGCACAAGCCTGGATGACCGAGGCGGAGCCGTTGGAACCGAACGATCCGAACGCGATAGCGCTGGCCACGGTGGACGCGGGCGGGCTGCCCAACGCACGGATGGTGCTGCTGAAAGAGATCGAGACGGCGGGCACCGGCGGCGGCGGATTTGTGTTCTATACCAACTACGGATCGAAGAAGGGGCGCGAGATCGAAGCCTCGGGCAAGGCGGCCTTCGTGCTGCACTGGAAATCGCTGCGTCGGCAGATCCGGGTTCGCGGGATCACCGAGCGCGAGGAAGGCCCGCAAGCCGACGCCTATTATAACAGCCGCAGCCTGAAGTCCCGGCTGGGTGCCTGGGCCTCCAAGCAATCGGAGCCGCTTTCATCGCGCGAGGCGCTGATGGCCGAGGTGGCAAAGGTGACTTTGGCGCAAGGCCCGATGCCCAAGCGCCCGCCATTCTGGGGCGGTATCCGAATCCGCCCGCTCGAGATCGAATTCTGGGCCGATGGAACCTTCCGGCTGCATGATCGTTTTCGTTGGACGCGCGAAAACATCGACGCAAACTGGGCAGTTGACCGCCTGAACCCTTGAACCATTGCCGAACCATTCTCCCGCTCGAAAGTTATTAACAGGGCGTGCCGTTTTCCACTTGAACCCGGCAAGCGATTGGCCGCAATTGTAAGACTAAGGGCTCACTTCTGGGGAGAAGGCTCTGCAAATGACGGAAGAAGAAGAGGTCATGCACGAGGTGCATGGCCGGGTTAAGTGGTTTGATCCCACAAAGGGTTTCGGTTTCATCGTCTCGGACGAGGCCCAAACCGATGTGTTGTTGCATGCCAATGTCCTGCGCAATTTCGGCCAGGGCTCGGTTGCGGATGGCGCAGGGATAACAGTGCGCGTGCAGAAGACGCAGCGCGGCGTTCAGGCTGTCGAGGTTCTGAAGATCGAGCCGCCGGAGGGGGTCGTGTTTCCCTTGGGCGACGAAGCCGGTCAGATGGACAGCGCCGACATACTGGCGCTGCCGTTGGAAGCTGCACGGGTCAAATGGTTCGACAAGGGCAAGGGCTTCGGCTTTGCCAATGTCTTTGGACGCAGCGAAGACGTGTTCGTCCATGTCGAGGTGTTGCGCGTGTCGGGTTTTGCCGATCTTGCAGCGGGCGAAGCCGTCGCGCTGCGAATCGTCGAAGGCAAGCGCGGGCGGATGGCGGTTCAGGTGGTATCATGGGAAACAGCAACTCGCGGCGCGCCCTGATCGGGCTGTGTCTTGCGATGATCGCAGGGCAGGCAGCCGCCGAGGCTGTCTGCGCGCCTGACCGGCTTGACCTGCGCTGGGACGGCGGGCGAGAGAGCTTTGCCGTCGAATTGGCGGATGATTCCGCCGAACGCGCCAAGGGCCTGATGTTCCGCGAAGAAATGGACCCAGCCGCCGGGATGCTGTTCGTCTACGAATCCCCGCGCCGCGCGCAGTTCTGGATGAAGAACACGCTGATCCCCCTCGACATGGTTTTCGCCAATGCCGCCGGTCAGGTCACGCGCGTGCATTCCAACGCAATTCCCGGCGATCTGACGCCGATCGACGGCGGCGAGGATGTGCGCTTCGTGCTGGAGATCAACGGCGGGCTGGCCGAAAAACTGGGCATCGCGCCGGGCGCAGAGTTGCGTCATCCGTCCATCGGACCGAACGCCGTCTGGCCCTGCGAGGGCTGACGTATCGGTCTGCTGGTTCGACGTTTGAAATCTCGCAAGCTGGCCTGACGGCAAGGCCCCGCTTCGATGGTTTTCGGTAACCCCTGCATTCTAGCGTTCGATGATCGCAGGCGCACTGATGTTCTGCGCTATGCGCCTTTTCAAGCCCGACAAAGCCCTGTAAGGGAGGCGTCGTCGGGGCGTAGCGCAGCCTGGTAGCGCGACGGTTTTGGGTACCGTAGGTCGAGAGTTCGAATCCCTCCGCCCCGACCACTGATTTTATTATGAAATTTTACCCGAGTGAGACCGACATTTTAGGCTGGTTTACAGCTTGGTTTACACCTGTGAGCGAGAAAACCCGCATATGACACGGAAGCACACAGTGGCTCAATCGGCGCGCTGGAGCTTCAGGAGCGTCGAATCGGAGATGCCTGGGTTCATGTGCGCATACACTTCGATCATGCGGGCGGTGTGCGTAGGCGACCATCCCATTGCCATACCGATCTCGCGCAGGCTGGCGTCAGCGTGGAAGAGACGGGTCGCTGCCGTGCCGCGTGCATCGTAAAGGCGCAGCTCGGGCCGGATGCCGGCCTTGTCGCGCCACTTCGAGACGGTCTTGCCAAGACTGTTCTGGGTCGCCCACTTCTGCCCGGCCTCATTGACCAGAAGAAGCATCTGCCCCTTTGGGGTGGCGTCAATCAATTCGCCCATGCGGGGTGTCACCGGCACTGACACGATCCGGTTGCGCTTGCCAGTGCGCAGCACGATCCGCCTGCCCTTCGGCGTTGTACTGATATGGCCGCGATTGAGCCTGACGAGATCGCCCGGCCTGAGACCACTCTCAGTGGCAGCTATGAGAATGCGGGCGACGTAAGGCGGAGCCACCTTGCAGAACAAGTTGATCTCGTCTTCGGTCCAGATGATCTCGGACCGATCGACGCTGTAAAGGTGGGTCCAGTTTTGGAGTTGGTGGGTTTTCAGCCAGCCGCGCTCGAAGGCCCAGGCGATGATCGCGGACAGATGGCTCATGAAATGGTCAGCCTGACGCGGCTTGAACTTGTCGCGCCAGGTGTAGGCAATGCGGCGGATCTCCGAGCGCTCAAAGACGCCGATCGGGGCGGTTCCGAATTGGGCGTCGATCCCCTGCCGGTGGTAGACCGACGTCCTTATGTCAGATTGGGTGCGCGGTTTGAGCCGGTTGAACTCCGGCGATGCAAGGTAGGCAATGATGATCTCACGAAACAGCCCCTGAGACGGATTGCGGTGTTCAAGGGCTGTCTTGTAAGCGGCAAAGTAATCAGGGCCTTCCAGGGCGATCTTGCTGTCGGAGCGCCAGAATTTCGGGCCTCCCCTCCACGCGTAGTGGTATTGGACGAGCGCCCCATTCGCGAGCGTTTTGGTGACGCGGTGAATCCCCTTGATGTTGACCTGGACCATTTTCGTGCAGCCACTTCTCCACTGGATCGACCTGGTTTTTCCCCAATCCGCTGTCTTCGGACGTTACAAACCGCACAACATTGTCTTCAATCACAATCGACAGCAGGCGGATGTTGCTGGCTTGGTCAAGGGCAGCAACGATCTGAGCAACAACGTTTCTCATCAGCGCCTCTCGCAGAAGCCGAAAGGCAACCAGTCTTTGCGCTTGGCGGCGAGGTTGGCGACGATCTCCGCCAGCCCGTCCCGCTTCTGCGTCGACACGTCCTCGCCGGGGGCCAGATCCTCGACCATCATCGTCAGCTGGACCTTGTTATAGCTGCGCAGGAAGGCAGCACTCGGGGTCCAGTATTTGCGGATGATGGCCGGATGCTGCGTGGCCGCCAGCGGGTGCCGCGTCGTCAGGCACGACAGGATCCGGTAGGCGAGGATCTCGCGCACGGTCTTGTCGCTCATGTCGCCAACCTCGTCGGGCGTGGCGTTGGCGGCGGCCTTCATCTTCTCCCATTGCGGGGTGAAGGTGACTTCCAGTTCCGGGTCGGGATGCTGCGCTGGCTCGGGATCGACCGAGAAGCCTACGGTGCGGCCGAGTTTTGCCGCCAGATGGGCGGTGAACAGGCGGATCACGTTGTCGGGCGTCTTCGACAGTTCCATGCGCAGGGTGTGCGCGCGGATGCGGTCGATGTAGAGGCGCAAGGTGTTGGTGATCTTGTCCTCCGGGGCGACAGGCTCGGGCGCCGGCGTCGGGGCGTCGGTCGGGCGCTCGAGGTAGCCCGCCTCATAGAGCGGCTCGAGATCCTTCGGCAGCACATGATCGACGACCTTGATCGGGTCGCGCTTGGTGCCGTTATAGTCGAAGACGGAGCCATCGTTCAGCTTCCAGGCCACGCCCAGGAGACGCTCGAGGTCTTCGGGGTAGGTCCAGATCGCCCGCGGTTCGAGTTCTTCCTTGCGGGCAACTGCTGCCTCAAGAGCGGCCACGGCGTCATGGTCAAATTCGCCGGTTTCTTCGTCCGGTTCTGCGGCCTGTTGCAGCTGGCGCATCCCCCACCAGTCAAGGCGGCGATACTCGGCTGCCTCGTCGTCGGTCAGGCCATAGACCCCGTTGTGCTTGCGCAGCTCGTAAAGGTTCTCGCCCTCGTCGAGTTCGCGCACGAAGGCGCGGCGGTCGCCGTAGAGGTCGGCCATCTGGTCGCGGGCCGCTTCGGTGGCGAGCTGCACTAGAATGTGAGGATCCAGCACCAAGGGGTTGTTGGTGAACAGATCCTGCTGCAACCGGCCGCCAGCCTCGCGATACTCGTCGTGCGTCACCAGCTGGGCGAAGCAATAGTCCGACCACGCCTTCACCATCTTGGACAGGTGGTTGCGCATGTCGCCGCTGTCAAAGCCAGGGTCGCGCTTGGCGCGCTCGAAAAACTCCGCCCGCGTCTCGGGGTATTCCTTGGCGAAGGTCAGGCCGATGCCCTGATCCACGCTGATCGCGCCCCTGAAAACGGCATCGAGCATGTCTTCCGGCAGGCCGAGGATCTCGCGGCGTTGCGCGACGTAGCGGGCAGAGCGACCCAGCCGGTCGCCCAGCTCGTGATCGGCCAGCCCGGCATAGGCGGGCATGGTGAACAGCCGCAGCTCGTCGGCCTCGTCCAGCGCAACGTGGCTGATCTGCTCGGCGTTGCCGGCATGAACCGCGTCCTCCTGCGTCATGACGATCACCGGCCAATCGGGCTGTTCGCTGTAGACGGTGGTTTCGGCAAGGTGCTGGATGGCGCGCACGCGGCGGCCGCCGGCGGTGACGTAGAAGTTCACGCCCTGCCAATAGCCGATCATCGGGGTGTAAAGCCCGTTGGCGGCGATGGAGATTGCCAGCTCTTGCAGCTGTTCTTCGTCGAGGGTTTCGGCGCTGCGCGGGTTTTCCGGGGCAACGCGCAGGAAGTCGGTGGCGACACGCTCGGTCGCCAGTTCGGGGGCAAGATCCTTCACGGGTCTTCTCCTATGAGAGAGGGCTTCGGGGTCAATTCCCAGCCCGTGACCATGCGGCCATAGCGGCTGGGGCGGCGATACCCGCTGTCGCGGATCTTGCCCTCGTGGCGCAGCTCGGAGACGCGCGGCCTCACCGAAATGAAGTCGATCTCGATGAGGTCCGCGATCTCGTCTGCGGTGAGCGGATGCCGCGCTCCTTCCAGGCACTCCAGAACGAGCGACCGGATGATGAAGCTGCGGCTGTCCTGTGCGACGGCGGCATCGCTGGACGGGCCTGCCGTCTTGTAGCCCGTGCCGTTCTCAAGCCGGGGCATGGGCGGGCCGGAGGATGCGGCGCAGGCGGTCGAGGGCGCGCTGTTCAGACGCGCCCAGGGGGGACAGAATGTCCACGGCATCGGCCAGCAGGGTCAGGTCCATCCCGGTGAGGATGAACCTGTCGCTGGTGCGGTTGTCCTTGCCGATTTCAAGGACGCCGGCGATGGTCTTGGTGGTCATGCCGCCTCCGGGGTGTCTTCTTTCGGCGGCGGCGGCGCCTTGTGAGCGAGCCAGAGCGGCGCCGACATGCCTCCACCGCGCTTGGGCATCAGGATGCCAAAGGCGTTCATCACCGAAGGGTCGGTGACAATGAAGGGATCGCCGGTTGCGCCGGAGCGCAGGACAAGGGTGTTGTCGCTTGCGAAAGACAGGAACGAGAAGGCCGTGCTGAAGGTGGCGATGTAGCGCGGATCGAAGGCGACATTCGCCGTGCAGGCTTGGAGGTCAAAGGTCTTCCACGGAACCACGCGGGTCCAGTCGGGGAAGGTGCCGTCGATCTCTTCGACAATCAGGGCGCCCTTCACCAAGCCGTCGCTTTCATACTGGTCGGCATGATCGAGGGCGACCGACATGATCTGCGCCATCATGGGCGTCGACGTGCGTTTCTCGGGAACCTCGACGATGAGGACGCGGTTTCCAATGTCTTTCGGCGTGACCTTCAGCTCTTTGGCTTTCCAGTTGAGGCTGACGATCATCGGGCGCTCGGGAACGATGGCGTATTGGTCATGCACCACGATCATGCGATGGCCGTCCGTGGCGACCAGCATCGCGCCCTTCTCGGGGTGCTTTTGCACCGACACGCCGGCGAGGTAGTAGCGCGTCTCGTCGGTGCTGATGCACTGAGCGGCGGCCAGGAGGCAGCTGGTGGAGAGGATCATGCGGCTCATCAGATCACCTCGGCGTCGTCGACGGCGGGCGCAGCGATGGCTTTGGCTTCTTGCTTGGCGATCACTTCTTTCAGCGCGCTCGTGACCTCTTCGCGCATCTGGTTCGCCTGCTCGATGGCAGCTTCGGCCAGCGCCGACATAGCCGCATCCATGACGCGGATGATGTGGCGGGGCTGCAAGGTCAGCGACTGCTCGCCAGACTTGCCCTTCACCTTGATCGTGGCGATGTAGGCGCCCTGCCAGTTTTTCGAGATATAGAAGCTCTCGAGGACGAGCGGGTTGGTTTCAACGGTGTCTTTCATGCTGCTGTCTCCTTGATGAAAGCGAAGTTGGGGGTGACGACCATGCCGGTGAGAACGGCACGGCCAGCGGCTATCGCGCGGTCGATGATCGAGGGGGGAACCGGGATCATGATGCGCCCGATGGGGTGTCTGGCGGTGAGCCAGAAGCGGTCGTGATGCCGGAAGCAGGTCCAGCCGGTGTCGAGGCGTTGCTGGAATCCTTCGTCGCTGGTCATGGGCATCTTGAAGATGGTTTGGGGCATGGCAGGCCCTCTTGGTCAGAGGGAAAACACGCCCGCCCAGGTGCCAATGATGGCGCAGGCGAGGATCCAGATAAGAGCGTTGCGCATTATGCGGCTTCCTGTTCTGTGAGGGGTTGCATGGCTTCAAGGCAGCTGATGGCCTTGGAAGCGGCGGCGGCGGCGGAGAAGACGGATCCGGGCTTGTCCTTGAGGAACCGGATCCACGACGCGACGTAGGCGGCGTTGTCTTCGCGGGGCTGGGTCATGAGGCCGAGGCGCTGGCCGAGCATGACCGAGCCAATCTCTGCAATCAGCTCTTCCTGGGCCCGTGCGGCGCGCTCCTTGTGGTAGTCGCGGAAGCACTCGCGGGCGAGGCGCTTGGCGGGGCCGGTCGCGTGGATCAGCTCATGCAGCAGCACCGAGTAGTAGAGATCCTCTGCGGGGACGCCGAGGCTTTCGCGGAACATGCCGATCGGGGGGATCGTGATGCTGTCGGTGGTGTCCTGATAGAAGGCGCTGCCCCCGTCGCGGATCTGGACGCCGGTGGCGGCAACGAAGCTGTCGATGCGCTGGTTGCGCACGCGCGGCTCATGGCAGGCCATGTCGAGGCCGGGGATCTCGATGCCGTCCACATCGGAGACGTGGAAGACATAGGAGATCTTGGCAAAGCGGCTCATGCGCTCGGCGCCATCGTCGTCCTTGACGTAGGTGCCGTAGTAAATGATCGGGATGCCTTTGGCCCCCTTCTTCACTGAACCGCCGAGCATCACGGCCTGCTTGAAGCTCATGAAGCGGGGGTCGGACTTGCCGCTCACCATCATCCACAGGCCGGTGGTGAGGACGTTCGACCCGGTGTAGGGACGGCGGCTGTAGAAGTTTTGGGCCGGGAGGGGGCTGGCCCAGCCCTTGATCCAGCGCAGGCCGTCGCGCTCCATCAGGGCGATGATCTGATCGGCAACGGTGCGCTCGAGCTGGTCGAGCGTGAGGCCCTTCTTGTCGGTCATGGCAGATTCTCCAAGGGGAAGAGGACGCTTCGCTTCTGAACGGCGTCGGTCAAGAGACGAGGCTTTATGCCGAGGCTGGCACGCGGATGCGGCGCTCGAACCAGGTGGTCCGGCGCGGGGTTTTGCGGGGCGGTGGGGGGCGGTTAAGGCGGGGGCCGAGGATAGCCTCATGCAGCACGCGCGCCTTGCGGGCGTCGGCCTCGGTCCCCCTTCACCTTGCGGCCGCTCGGTGATGGGATTGCTGCAACGCCGGGGGCAGAGGGGAGGCATACCCCCGGCGCGCAGACGCGGTGCTTACCTGCTCCGTGCAGCGGCCGCGTTCATGGCCCGCGACCGACGCATCAGGTCACGGGCGTTCTGGATCTTGCGACCAAGGGTCAGCAGGATCGAAAAGATCAGGCAGGCAATGGCGGCTGTCATGCCCCCGCCAAGGGTGCCGAAGAACACGGCAAACAGGACGATGTGCGCGATGGCATCAGCGAGCCAGTGAAAGCGCAGGATCGTGCCCCAGCGGATGAACCGCAGGACGAACAGAAGGCCGGATGCCACGGTCAGCACGGCGGCGAGAAAGACGATGGTGAGGCTCATGGGCGGAACTCCATGCCAGAGGAACGGGTGATGGCCCCCGGCGAACCGGAGGCCAGTTGCGTCAGGCGACGCGGGTTTCGGTGCCGTTCGTCTGCGGCTCGTAGTCGGGCGTGTCGGTCTTCACCGGCGCGATCCCGAGGCGGGCAAGGCGTTCGTTCATCGCCTCGCGCGTCTGCTGCTGCGGGTTGGCGCCCCGCTTCACGGGTGCCACCCATGCCTCGCCGGTGGCGGCGATGTGCATCGTTTTCAGGCTGGCCAGCCAGTCGCGCAGGATCGGCAGCTGGGCGTTCTCGATGCGATCAACGCGGTCGAGCGCGGCGTTGATGTTGTTGATCGAGATCTCGGTGCCGTCCGACTGCGCGACCAGCACACCGAGCTTGTGCTTTTCCTGCGCGCGGTAATCCTCGGCGCGGTCGATCTGGTAGAGCGCGTTGCCGATCATGTTGCCGAGGGCGACCCGCTGCTGCAAGCCAAGGGCGTTGTAGGTGCCGCGATAGCCGTCGACCGGATCGTAGAAGAACGCGGCGATCTGGGCGAGCGCCCCGTCGAGCGTGGTCGCCAGCTCGATCTGCTTGCGCACGCTGGCGAAGTCGTGCCGGATCAGCTCGAGCAGATCCTTGTCTTCCTTGCTCTCGGTGCCGATGCGGGCGGCGATGGCCGTCTCGAGGGACGACAGGGAGCTGATCGCTTCCGAGGCGTCGGCGCGGATCGCACGGTCATAGAGCTTCTCGGCTTCGAGGACGGCGCGGGATTTCGATGCGTTGGTCATGGGTCATTTCCTTCGGTTTGTGTTGAGATTGATCTTTTTTCGTGCCTCCCCCGCAGCTGGAGGGGGGTGGCTCTGTCAAGGCCGCGGAACGCGCCCGCTGAAGGCGGGTTGCCTTGACAGGGACGCCGCCCGTAGGCAGCGCCCATTTTCATTTTCTTCTTATTTTTCAACGCTTTCCGCTTTGCTCTTGCGTTTGAAGGCGAAGGGCATCCGCACCCGAGGCAGCTTCGGCAAGGCGAAGTCGGGGTTGACCGATACGGTGATCGGCAGCGTGACCTTCGGGAGCGAGATCACGGGGATGCGGAGGGTGATGGTCTTGGTCTTCATGTCGGTATCCTGTCAGTTGGGGTTGGGGATGGTGGGGGCTTGGCGCCCCCGGTTCAGAAGGGGATCTCGTCGTCGATGCCCGCAGAGCCGCGGATCATCGGGGCAAAGCCGTTGGGCAGGCCGTCGCCAAAGGTGTCGTCGCTGTCGAAGTGGTCGAGCAGCTCGATCTCTGGCTCGCAGTCTGCGTAAAGCTCGGCCAGCTCGTCGTCCGTGTAGGGACGGATCTGGTCGTAGATCTCCATCAGCATGTCTTCGATATGGGTCGTCATGTCGGTTGCTCCCGATGAAACACCACGATTCCCGTGGCTGGATGCCGGGTTCACGTCGCTAAATTCAGGACGGGTCAAGGACGCCGAAGGCGCGGCCAAAGCCGCAAGGTCGGCCTGTCTAATCTTGCTCTTGGGCAAGATTCGATGGGCCGGCCGCAGTCCTTGAGGCGGCCTGAATTTGGTGGCCTACCGGGGGTATCCTGCCCACGGGGGATCATGTGTGTGTGGAGTTTCAGAGGTGCCATTGCATTGCGCGCTGGCGCGTTTTGGGTTGCCGCCTGGGCGCGCACTCGCTGGATCTTTGAGGGTAGCCAATGCCTCTTTGGCAGGGATTATTAGTCGGTGACTGCCGCCTCCGAACAGACATGGAGCGGCGCGAGCCCGACCATGGGAGGGTCGCAGAGTGGAATGGCTGGGCGCAGGTCAGCATGAGCGCAACAGCGTTGCAGCCGCGATAGTCGATACTCACCGAATGGCCGAGACTGCCTCTTAGCAGGCTCGGGGCGAAGCCTGAGTAGCGACGGTGCCGCAGAAGGCGGCAATCGCCCAAGCCACCTGTCAGCAGGTTGTCAGTTGGATGCACCCTGTTGCAGAGAAACCCAATTGACAGGTCAACGCCAGAAGCGCGGAAACGATGGGGTTAGGGGGAGCCAGCGGCGCACAAGCTTCGACGCCCATGCGAACCGAGCAACAGGTGAGCTAAGCGGTGGAGGCACCGACGCGGCAACACCACGGGCCAATTCGCGCGTCCACCCTGCCCACTTGTGCTGATCGCAAAACAAGCGAACCAAAGCAGGGAACCACGACGAGGATCCCAGCATGTCCCTCGAAATCGCAGTCCAAGACCGCATCGAGCCAATCACAGTAGCCGATGGCAGGATCCTCGACGAGCGACAAACACTCGCCGTCCTGCTCCATGTCAGAGAAGGGCTCACAGGCGATAAACTCGCCAAAGCCGCAGGATACTCCAGCCAAGCCACAGTCATGGGCTTCCTGCGGTCCAATCTCGGAAGGATGGGGGTGCAGGTTGCAGCTCGGACAGTCCTTGCAGACGCGAGCGCGATCGGTGTCAGGGTCACAATCGAGCTGGCGCAGAAGGCCAAGTCGGAGAAGGTGAGGCTGGATGCAGCCATCGCCCTGATGGACAGGGCTGGGCTGGCACCGCAGCCGCAGGGGCAGAGCCAAGCCATTGGAAACAAAGGCGGGATCAGCATCAACATCGTGATGCCGGGCCAGACCGCAGAGGGTCAGGCACTGGATATAACGCCAGATCAAGGCTGATCTGTCAGGATTTAGAGAGCAACTCTGCCAGAGGGAGGGGGGCAGGGAAAAACAGAGGGGTTCGGCACAGGCGACCCCACCCACCCATACAAAATACCGGGTGAAACCTGCGGAGGATCCACCCACCCATACAAAATGCAGCGGGAAAGTCGCGAGGATCTCGCTGGAAGATCGAAGGGAGGATGAAGCTGATGAGGCGCTTTTTGCTTGGCACGACAGCAATAGCTGCGTTTTTGCCGAAGACCGGGCGGATGATGGTGGTTCGGGGGAATGATGGGGTGATCCGCGACCCGTTTGGTCAGAAATATCGGGGGTCGTGGTGAGGCTGCGGCGGATCAGGGTAGATTGGGACTGGTCCGCGAAACGCCCGACCCAAGCTCGAAGCGATCTGGATACGGACGCCATGATAAAACCTCAATGTGATGAAATCCAACGGCAAAATGGTCAGCCAGAATGAAGTTAAGAGGGTTCCAGCGCAACTACTCGTTGCATGACGCGGCAAAGCGATCATTATCGCTTTATCAGGAAGCGCAGCGAGGCGAGGACTGACTGATGACCCCCACGACGGATGCGCTCGACCAGATGGTCAATGTAAACTTCAAGATGACTGAGCGTAACAGACGCGCCTTCAAGGTCTGGTGCACGGAGAACGGGCTCACCCTCACGGAAGGCTTCCATTCCGGTGTGACGTTGCTGCGCGCAACGAGAGACCTGATGGGACAGGAGCCCGTCGAGACGCTCCTCGAACTGATGCAGTCTGCGTGGAGTTTCGTGATCGACAAAGAGCTTGATCTGCGGGTTGAGCGTCGTGAGGACGGAACCTGGACGGTCTGTGAAGGCGCTTCGCTTGTGACCCGCGACGGTCGACGCGTGCCCAAGCCGATGCCGCAAATGCGGGACGAAGTCTTCATTGCACGGACGCGGCTTTCACTCGCCGAGGCGATACGCGTGGCCCGGGCACGGGCGCGGGCCGAGGTGCGTGAATGAGCCCCCTGCCCCACGTGATCGAGCGAACGCGGGACCGGGTCCGGGACTACCGTGACCGTCGCGTTCGTCTCACGGAATCGGACACGATCCGGGTTCTGATCTTGCCCATCCTGGAGGCCCTCGGCTGGGACCTTCACGACGTGGAGGAAGTTCGCAGTGAGTATCGCCACGCCTCCGCCGACAACCCGGTCGACTACGCGCTGTTCTTGGGCGGCAGATCTGTGCTGTTCGTGGAGGCGAAAGCGCTTGACGTCAGCCTTGATGACCGCAAGCCCCTCCTCCAGACCCTGAATTACGCCAATGCCGCCGGGGTGGATTGGTGCGTCCTGACCAACGGAGCGGAATGGCGGATCTACAAGGTTCATGCCCAAGTGGCGGCAGAAGAGAAGCTATTTCTGACCGTCCGCATCGGCGAGCTAGACGCAGACTTTGCGATGCTGAGCGCGACCCTCTCGCTCCTATCGCGCGACCGGATCCGCGCCGGCGCGATTGACACTTTCTGGTCCGAATGGCGCATGGACCGGGAGGTGGAGAAAATCCTCGACACGATCACCGGAGACGAGGCTTTCGCGCGGCTGATCGCAAAACGATCCCAGACCATGAACGCCTTCGAGGTTCGCGCCTCGCTTCGTCGGTCTGGACTGCGAACCAACTTTCCGGGGATCGAGGCGTTCATTGCACGCCTTGACGGCCAGCCATTGGCGGCAGCACCTCCGCTTGTTGCAGCGATCGGCCCTGCCCCGGTCAACACAGTGGTACCGGCGATCGCAGGGATGGGGTCGCGCGCCCTTTTGATGAAAACCGCGGAGATGGTGGAGCGGCGGCTCTTGCCGATCGGCACCATCCTGACGATCAAGGACCGGTCAGACAGCGCCGCCAAGGTCGTGGACGGGAAGCGGGTCGAATATCAGGGCACGGTCATGAGCTTCAACGAATGGGGCTGCAAGGTGACCGGCTGGAGCACGATCCAGATCTACAAATGGGCGGTACTGCCCGACGGGCGCCTGCTAGAGGCTTTGCGAGAGGTGTCCGGGTGAGGCCCGCGCGCTACACGCTCTCTTTCACAGTTGGCGGCCTGTTCCTCTTCGAAGGGATCGAACTCGCACGTCTGCGCGCGGCTGGCGCCTCTTGGGAAGAGGTCCGACAAGATGCGCCCGCTGGGGTCTTCGTCGCCAAGGGCGGGGCCAGCTCCGTCAAGCGCATCCGTAACGAGGTGGTGGGCCGCCTTTCCCTCCTGAACGATGCCGAGATCGGCCACCTTGCCACCGGCGGGATGACCGACGCGCGTGCGCTCATGTGGGTTGCCGCTTGCCGGAAATACCGGATCCTGGCCGAGTTCGCCGATGAGGTTCTCGACGAGCGGCTCCGCACGTACCAGCCCGAGATCAGGGTGACAGATTTTGACGCCCTCCTTGATGTAAAAGCATTGAATGCGGAGGAGATCGCGCGACTCGCCCCGAGCACTCGGGCGCGCCTTCGCAGCGTGGCGTTCCGGATGCTGCGGGAAGCGGAACTGCTCGATGCTCAAAGCCGGGTCTGCGCTCTCCCTCTGAGCACGGTGCTGCGCGACCTTCTGGGTTTGGACCGTCGGTCCGGGCTCGATCTGATCCCGGGGGGGGGCTGAGATGGACCTGAGTTTTGTCGTGGATCAGGGGGCTATGGCCCGGGTCGGGCCCGAACTGCGCGCGCATTTGCGACGCTTGATCGGCAGCCCGCGCGTTCTGCGCACGACTGCGCCCGGCAACGAAATCCCGTTCTACCTCTGCCCCTTCGCCCCAGAGGACCAGGTCAAGATGGAGGAGGAATGCCGCCTTCTCATCGAGGACCTTGAGCGCGACGGGGTGCCGGTCCTCGAGATCAACCTCTACGACCTGATGATCGAACTCCTGCACACGGAGAGTGACTGGGACGCACTTGCTGCCTTCGAGCAGGAGGAGCCGAAGGAGGTCGTCCTGAAGGAGCTTCAGAGCATCCTGAACCTCAAGGAAGTCCTGATCCCGCGGATCAAGGAGCGGGTCGCTGAACGGCCTTTCCGGATCCTGTTCCTGACCGGGGTTGGCGAGGTCTTTCCGGTGATCCGGTCGCACCTGATCCTGAACAACCTCCAGAGCGTCCTGAAGGACGCCCCCACCGTCATCTTCTTTCCGGGCCGGTATTCGCACGGCTTCGCGAACGGCTCCTCCTTGCAGGTCCTCTGCCGACTGGAAGAAGACCATTATTACCGCGCCCATAACCTGTTGCATATGAGGGAGTTGTCATGACCATTCCGTTGAAGGACATCTTCCTCAAGGACATCAACCGCCATATCGACGGGGTCATCAAGGCCGATGACACCGAGAGTCTGACCGTCGAGCTGGACGAGTATGTCGTCACCAAGGAGGTAGCGAAACGGCTTCAAGCCTTCCTCGACGCCTACAACGGCGGCAAGAGCGGGAACGGGGTCTGGATCTCCGGGTTCTTCGGCTCGGGCAAGTCGCACCTGCTGAAGATGCTGGCCCTCCTGCTCGAGAACCGCGAGACTGGCGGGCGTACCCCCCTCTCGTTCTTCGAGGAGAAATTCTCGGGCGACCTCTTCATCCTCGAGGCTCTGCGCAAGGCCGCCCGCGTGCCCTCTCGGTCGGTCCTGTTCAATATCGACCAGCAAGCGAATGCGGTGGCGAAAGACCAGGCGGATGCGCTTCTGTCGGTCTTCGTGAGGGTCTTCGACGACATGCAAGGCTATTACGGGCAGATGCCGCATGTCGCCGATTTCGAGCGCCACCTCGACGAGGCGGGTCAACTCGAGGCCTTTCGGGCGGCGTTCCAGCGCATTTCCGGAAAGGACTGGGAATTGGGGCGGCGCTCCGCCGGCATGGCCGGCCGCGCGATCACGGATGCCTTCACCGAGGCGACCGGCAACCCGGTCCCATCCGGCAACATCCTCAAGGAATACCGGGAGGACCGCACACTTTCGATCGCGGATTTCGCGGATCGGGTCAGCGCCTATGTTGCCCGTCAGGAAAAATCCGCGCCGGGGTTCCGGCTCAACTTCTTCGTTGATGAAGTCGGCCAGTACATCGCGGACAACGTCCGACTAATGACGAACCTCCAGACCATCGCCGAGAGCCTGAACACCCGCTGCCGGGGCCGGGCGTGGATCGTGGTCACCGCCCAGCAGGAAATGGACACGATTATCGGACAGATGAACCACGCCGTCGGGAGTGACTTTTCCAAGATTATGGGCCGCTTCGACGTCAAGCTGCCACTGAACGCCGCAGATGTCGCGGAGGTGATACAGCGCCGTCTTCTCGAGAAGACCCCCACTGCGAAGGCGAGCCTCGGCGAACTATACGACGATCACGCAGAGAACCTGCGAACCTTGTTCAAGTTCACAGATGGCACCCAGACGATGCTTGGCTTCCGCGACCGGGATCATTTTGTCCGGTCTTACCCCTTCCACCCCTATCAGTATGAGCTTTTTCAAAAGGCGATCCGGACCCTGTCGGACCAGAACGCCTTCGAGGGACGCCATACCTCAACGGGCGAGCGCTCAATGCTGGGCGCCTTTCAGGAGGTGGGTCGAGCCATGATGGGCGAACCGCTCGGCGCGCTTGCCACCTTCGATCGGATGTACGCCGGCATCGAAGGTGTGGTGAAAACCAGCGCCAAGCACGCGATTATCACTGCAGAGCGCCAGATCGGCGAGCAGAACCCCTTCGCCGTCCGGGTCCTGAAGGCGCTCTTCCTCGTCAAATACGTGGACGAGTTCAAGCCGACCGCCCGGAACGTCGCAATCCTGATGCGGGACCGGCTCGATCTGGACCCGACCCGGCACAAGCGGGACGTGGAGGCAGCGCTCGCGCTTCTTGAGCAGGAGTCCTACGTCCAGCGGAACGGGGATCTCTACGAGTTCCTGACCGACGAAGAGAAGGACATTGAGCAGAAGATCAAGTTGATTGGGCTCGACGCGTCGGACGTCGCCCGGGAACTTAGCGACATGCTGTTCGGGGAGATTCTCAGCGGCCGGAAAGCAATCACGCACGATGCGTCCGGGCAGTCCTTTCCCTTCACCCAGCGCATCCACCACGCCCTGATCGGCCGTGAACACCCGCTCGCGATCAACCTGATCACGCCCTACATGGCGCCGTCCGAGCGGGGCGAGCAGACCTTGGCAACCCGCTCGATCACAAACAACGAGCTGTTGATCGTGCTCCGGGAAGAAAACTGGCTGGTGGACGAGCTGGCCACCTATCTCAAGACCAAGCGTTACCTGACCCGCGAGACCTCCACGGAACTTCGCGAGGGGGTGACTGCGATCCTGCGCTCCAAGGGCGCGAACAACGACGCGCGCCGCCGCCGACTGCTCTCTGCCCTTAGGGACAGGATCTCGGAGGCGGATCTTCTTGTGCGGGGCGAGAAACTCGATCTGCGCGCCGCCGATCCAAAGGGGCGGGTCGAGCAAGGGTTCCAAACCCTCGTGGACCGGGTCTTCACTTCGCTCGGCATGCTGCGTGGTGTCTCCTACAAGGATGCAGACCTCCCTCGGCACCTTGAGATGACCGATGACGGGCAGCTTACAGAGGGGGAAGCAGAAGTCCTCAACAAGATCGCGTCGAACCAGAAGAACGCACTCAGGAGCACCGCCAAGGGGCTTATCGATGCTTTCGAGAGGCCTGCATATGGCTGGCCCGAGGCGGCGACCCTGTGCATGATCGCGGCCCTGATCGGCCGGGGTCGGCTCGAGGCTTCCATTTCCGGAAACACGCTCGAAGGCGAAGACCTTCGCTCGGCCCTGCTCAACCCGACCTTGCGCCCGAACCTCAACCTCGAGCCTGTCGATGCGTTCGGTGCCTCGGATGTGCTGGCCCTCCGGCGTCTCTATCAGGATCTGTTCGGCCGCACGCCCATGTCCAGTGACGGCAAGGGGCTTGGCCGCGAGACCGGCGAGGCGATCGAGGAGATGGCCCGTTCTGTCGATGCGCATCTTGCGCGCGACAAGGATTACGCCTTCGTTTCGGCGCTTGCCCCGTTCCGCACAGCACTCGCAGAGCTGCGCGGCAAGCCGGCCAGCTGGTACGTTTCCCACCTGTCCGGCAAGGCCGGAGACGAGCTCGCCACGCAGAAAGAGGAGCTCTACGACCCGATCGACGCCTTCCTGCGCGGACCGCAGCGCGAAATCCTCGACGACGCCCGCCGTTTCCTGCTGTCAGAGGAGGCGAACCTCGACTTCGTGGAGGCGGCACTTGTTGATCGGATCAGGTCCGCTGTCACCGCCGAGGATGTGTACCGGGGCAACAAGGTGCAGGGTATCAAGACGGATCTGGACCGGCTGAAGTCCGACATCCGCGGTTTCGTCGCCAAGGAGCGGGAGGCGGCCGCCAAGGATTTGCGGATCCTGTCCGACGAACTCGTGGCCTCGCCAGAGTTCACCGAAGCCTCACCATCGGCTCAAGGAGAGGTGCAGAGCACCCTTGCGGCCCTTGAGGAACGTATCACGCTGGAGCGGCTCATCCCCTCGATCCGGACCCTCCTCAGCGGGTTCCGGCGCGATCGTTACCCGCAGTTGATCTCGCGTCTGATCCAGTCGAAGCCCCAGCCCGCGCCCGTCGACGGCTTCAACGATGTGTCGGGTGGGCCGATCATCACGCCCCCGAAGGTGGAGATCGTCCACCTGGCCGATCTGGGGGTCCACTTCGGCCGAACCCTGATCAGCACCGAGGCGGATGTCGAAGAGTATCTCATGACCATGCGCACGGCGATGCTGGGTGCGGTCCGGACCGGAAAAAGGATCACCCCCTAATGGACACGAACCGGCTCAAGACATTCGCGCAGCGAACGCGGATAGACCTGATGTCCCAAGTTGGACGAAAGCTCGACGCGGCCCTCGCCCTTGACAGCGCGGAACGACGCGAGGCGCCCGGTGCGATCCAAACGCTGGAGCACCGCATAGGTGAGATCGGCCGCCCGATGGTCATAGAGCAGGTGGCTTACACCTGGTTCAACCGGATCACGGCGCTGCGCTACATGGATGCGAGCGGCATCCTCGCCCCGATGTTGGTCAGCCCGGCGCTGGACCGCACCCGGCCGGAGATCCTCGACCAGGCGGTCGCCGGAGCGATCCCGGACTATGTTCGCCCCCCTATCGCGACGCGCATTGGCGATCTCTTGGAAGGGCGTGCCCCGTCGCGCGAGCCGCAGGTAGAGGCCTACCGCCTTCTTCTTGTCGCCGCCTGCAACGACCTGAGCCGGGTGATGCCGTTCCTGTTCGAGTCCATCGCGAATTATACCGAGCTGTTGATGCCGAACGAGCTTCTGGCCGCTGACGGCTGGGTCGCCCGGATGCGCGATGTGATGACAGAGGACGCCTGTCAGGACGTCGAGATCATAGGCTGGCTTTACCAGTTCTACATCTCGGAGAAGAAGGATCAGGTCTTCGCGGGCCTCAAGAAGAACCAGAAGATCACGGCCGAGAACATCCCGGCCGCGACGCAACTGTTCACGCCGCACTGGATCGTGCGCTACCTGGTCGAAAACTCGCTTGGGCGGCTGTGGCTCCTGAACCGGCCCGGCTCGCGGCTCGCGGAGCGGATGGAGTATTACATCGCCCCCGAGGAGCCGGAGACGGACTTCCTGCGCATTTCCGGGCCCCAGGAGATCCGGATCTGCGACCCGGCCTGCGGGTCCGGACACATGCTGACCTACGCCTTCGACCTGCTCTACGCGATCTACGAGGAGGAGGGGTTCCCGCCCGCCGAGATCCCGGACCTGATCCTCACCCACAACGTGACCGGTGTGGAGATCGACGACCGGGCCGGGGCGCTGGCGGCCTTCGCGCTGGCGATGAAGGCGGCGGCGAAGCTGGGGCGGCGGCGGTTCATGCGGATGGAGGTGAAGCCGGACGTCGTGGTGTTGAAGAACGTAGAGTTCACCGGGCAGGACCGGCTGGGCGAGTTCCTGCGGATGATCGGCCAGGGCGCGAACAGCGCTCTGGCCGACACACTGGCGCAGTTCGGGCAGGCGAAGAACTTCGGCTCGCTGATCGTTCCGAAGCTGAAGAATCCGGGTGACGTGCTGGAGGCGCTCCGGGCGACCGATCTGCGCGAGGATATCGTGTGGAAGGGGGTCTGGGAGCGGGTGGTGGCCGTGCTGCGCATGGCGGAAGCGCTGGCGCCCAGGTATCACGTGGTCGTGGCGAACCCGCCTTATATGGGCTCAAAGGGGATGAACGGTCCGCTGGGTGATTTCGCCAAAGCGAAGTACCCGGACAGCAAGTCAGACCTCTTCGCGATGTTCATGGAACGCACCCTCGCGATGACCCTGAAGCGCGGCATGATGGCGATGATCAACATGCAGTCGTGGATGTTTCTCTCTTCCTATGAAAAGCTGCGCGGTAAGCTTCTATCGAATGCGACCTTGCTGTCGATGGCACACTTGGGTGAGCGCGGATTCGATACAATTGGTGGCGCGGTAGTGTCTACCACGGCCTTTGTTTTTGGAAATGCAAGTCACCCAGTCCTACGGGGTGATTATGTACGACTAATCTATGGGGCATCAGAATCTGAAAAAGCGCTCCAGATGCGAGAAGCGATCAAAAATCGAGACTGCGGCTATTTGTTCAGAGCGCCTTCGGCAGATTTTGAAAAGATACCTGGCAGCCCAGTTGCCTATTGGCTGAGCCAAAGGATGATCGATTCATTTAAAAGCGGCAAGCTCGGCGCTCTTGCAGAAATCAAAGGTGGAATGTCCACATCGAACAACAATCGTTTTCTTCGAAATTGGAGCGAAGTCTCGCTAGAATCAATAGGGCACGTACTCTCAGAAGAGCAAGCGAAATTAAGCAGAAAAAAGTGGTTTCCCTACAACAAGGGTGGATCGTTGCGGAAGTGGTATGGCAACAAAGAATATGTCGTTAATTGGCTCAATGATGGTGCTGAAATAAAACATGCTGTAGTCAACAACCCCAGTGATCCAAATACCACTCATTGGTCACGCAGAATTTTTAACACTGAGTACTTCTTCAAGAACGGTTTGACTTGGGGTGACATCAATACGGACCTATTCAGTGCGCGCCTTTTAGATGCAGGCGCAATCTCTGATAGCGTAGGGATCGGTGCGTATAACTTCAAAGACACAGTGTCTCCACTTTGCGTCCTCGGCCTATTGAACTCCAAGGTTTTCGGCTTGATTGCCGAAGTCCTGTGCCCATCACTGCATTTCAACTCGGGGCCCATGTCGAACGTACCGGTGATCAGTGAATGTTTAAACAGATCTGAACTAATTAATTCTGTTATGAACGCGAAAGAGATTGGGCAGTCAGACTGGGACTCCTACGAAACTTCCTGGGACTTCACGACGCTCCCTCTCCTCTCCTTGGACCACCGGTCCGGCACGTTGGAGGAAACCTACGCCCGCCTCCGCGCCCATTGGGCCGGCATGACGGAGGAGATGCAGCGGCTGGAGGAGGAGAACAACCGGATCTTCATCGACGCCTACGGGCTTCAGGACGAGCTGACCCCGGGGGTCCCGATCGAGGAGATCACCCTCACCTGCAACCCGGCCTATCGGTACGGGGTGAAGGGGACCGAGGAGGAGCGCGAGGGACGGCTGCTTGCCGACACCATGAAAGAGCTGATCTCCTACGCGATCGGCTGCATGTTCGGCCGCTACAGCCTCGATGCACCTGGCTTGATCCTCGCCAACCAGGGCGAGACGGTCCAGACCTATCTGGACCGGATCCCGAACCCGAGTTTCGCCGCGGACCGGGACAACGTGATCCCGCTGTTCGAGGAGGACTGGTTCGCCGACGACGCCTATCAGCAGTTCCGTGAGTTCCTGTCGGTGACCTTCGGCGCGGACCGGCTGGTCGAGAACCTCGAGTTCATGCGTCAGGCTTTGGGCAAGGAGGTCCGGACCTATCTGGCGCGCGACTTCTACGCGGACCACGTCCAGCGCTACAAGAAACGCCCGATCTACTGGCTGGTCTCGAGCCCAAAGGGGGCGTTCCAGGCGCTGATCTACATGCACCGCTACACGCCCGACACGCTCAACATCGCGCTGAACGATTACGTCCGCGGCCTGCGGGACCGGCTGGAGGCGGGCCTGCGGTCAGCCAAGGCGCTGGAGATCAATCTGGAAGCCAGCCCCGCTGAGCGCAACCGGGCCAAGCGCGACATCGACCGGTTCACCAAGCAGATCGCCGAGGTAACCGAGTGGGAACGCGACACCCTTTATCCGCTGGTCATTGAACGCGTCCAGATCGATCTCGATGACGGTGTGAAGCGGAACTACCCGAAGTTCCCCGGGGTCCTGCGCCCGATCAAGGGGCTGGAGGACGAGGATGCGTGAGAAGATCCAGGCGGGGCTAGAGCGGAGCTTCCGCAAGCACAGGATCGTCTTTTGGCACGATCCGGAAACCCGGTTCCGCGAAGATTTCGAGGCGATCACCATCCAGGGCGTCACCAAGACCGAGGTGGCGAAGAACGAGTTCATGCTCAAGTACCGCCTGATCCGCGAGGCACCGCGCGACAACTTCCTTGTCTACCGCCCCGGGCCGATCCCGGCCGACACGGAAAACTGGCTCCTCGATCTCGAGATGGGCCAGGGCGTGTTCCTCGCGGACCGCGGCGCGCTCCTCCTGATGGAGCTCGGCCTGCCACCCCGGTTCTTGGACCTTGTCGAGACGCATTCGAAGTTCTTCGAGGCGAAGGCGCGTATAGACCGGCTGAAAACGATGATCGAGGAGACCGACAATGCGGCCCGAATCCGCCTGAAGATGATCGCGGTCTGCGCAGGCACCCCGCCCGCGCTCGACGCGGTGCTGGAGGCTCTCCTCGCTGAGCTCGCCCGCGACGAGGACAAGCTAATCGGGCTCATCACGCGGTCCGGGCTTGAGCCGCATCTTTGGGACGAGGCACGCAGCCTCTACGCCTATCAGGAGAAGACCCCCTCCGTCGGCGGGCTGGCCCAGGCCCTCTTCTGGGGCACCTACATGATGGAGCTCGATGAGCCGTCGCCGCTCACGCAGGAGGCGCTGGTACTGATGGGCCGGTGGCGCCACGACACCCGCCACAAGGAGGCGTTTCAGCTCCTCTCGGACCGCTATGCCGATGCCCTCGCTATAGCCTCCGATCTTCCCGGTCGCCCTCTCGGCCGGCTGGTCCCGATGACCCAGTTCGAAGCGATCGACCAGCAGGTCCTGCGCGCCTTGATCAAGGGTGTGCTCGATCGGGACATTGCGCCTGAGCAGGTTGATGAGGCGGTCCGGGAGCGCCGCAATAGTCTTTGGTGGCCCGTCTACGCCGATCTCTATGAGGCGGTCCGCTTCGCGTCCGACATACAACGGCGCGTCGTGGACGTGCCGATACCAACAATGACGATGGGGACAGGCTTCGACGCCTATTCAACCGGCTGGTTCCAGATTGACCAACTCTACCGGAAGTTCGTTCTACACGCGGGGCGGACCTTACACAGAGATCTTGTTGCCGGTCTGGCCGAGCGGGTTGAGAACCTCTACTCGAACGGGTTCCTTATGCCCCTGAACGACGCCTGGCAGCGCGCGATCGACGCGGATCCAAGCTGGAAAATCGACCAGGTGGTCGGCCAACGCCGCTTCTACGAGCGGCATGTCGCCCCGATCCGGACCAAGGGCGCGAAGGTGATCGTGATCATCTCCGACGCCCTCCGCTTCGAGATCGGCGAGGAGCTCCTGCGCCGGATCCGGGCCGTGGACCGGTTCGAGGCCCGGCTCGAGCCGATGCTAGGAAGCCTGCCAAGCTACACCCAGCTAGGCATGGCGGCGCTCCTCCCCAACCGGGACCTGCGGATCGTCCCGGAGGGATCCGGGGTACTGGTCGACGGGGAAAGCGCCACAGGGACAGAAAACCGCGGCAAGATCCTCGCCCGTCGGACGGATGCTGGCACGACCATTGCCGTTCAGGCGGAGGCGGTCTCCCGGATGGACAAGGACGCTATGCGCGCCCTGATCCGGGACAATGAAGTGGTCTATATCTACCACAACCTGATCGACGCTACCGGCGACAAGACCGCCAGCGAGGGCCAGGTCTTCGAGGCGGCGGAGCGCGCGATTCAGGATCTCGAACAGCTGATCCGCAGGCTCGCGGGCAACAACGCCAGCAACCTCATCGTCACTGCGGATCATGGCTTCATCTACCAGAACCGCCCGATCCACGAGGGGGACTACAGTCCCGCCGAAGTCCGGGGCCAGAAGATCACCCACCGGGACCGCCGCTTCGTGCTCGGGGCTGGGCTCGAAGAAACGGCGGGACTGACCCGCTTCACCTCCAAGGCCGCCGGGCTGGAGGGCGAGACGGAGATCCTGATCCCCCGCTCGATCGGCCGGCTGCGCCTGTCCGGGTCCGGCTCGCGTTTCGTGCACGGCGGCGCGGCCCTTCAGGAGGTCGTTATCCCCGTTCTTCTGATCAACAAGCGGCGCACCAGCGACGTGGAGCCTGTGGAGGTGGAGCCAATCCTGTCTGCGACCCGGCTGATTACGACCGGCCAGCACCCGGTCCGGCTCTACCAGACCCTGGCGGTGACGGAAAAGCGCCACCCGATCCGGCTCCGGATCGGGCTCTACGCACCCGATGGAACGGTCCTATCCAATCTGGAGGAGCGGGAGTTCGCAGAGACCTCCGAAGACCCGCGGCGGCGCGAGATGACCATCAAGTTGATCCTCGCCAAGGCGGCGGAGGGCTATAATGACCGGGACATCCGGCTCGTTTTGACCAGGATCGGGGACGGGCCGGAGCGGCCCTACCGGACCGAGACGTTCCGTCTGAAGCGCTCCTTCGGCGGCGAGTTCGACATTTGAAGGGGGACGCGATGAGCACGCTGGACGACAAGATCAACGAGACCTTTGCGGGGCTGGTCGTGCGCAAGGACCTTGTGAAGGAGGTGCGCGGCAACGCCATCGTCCCCTCCTATGTGCTCGAGTTCCTGCTCGGCCAGTATTGCGCCACGAATGACGAGGATGCGATCCGGTCCGGGATCGAGACGGTGAAGGAGATCCTTCACCGGCATTACGTGCACCGGAACGAGGCGGGGTTGATCCGGTCGAACATCCGGGAAAAGGGGCGCTGGAAGGTGATCGACAAGGTGTCGGTCGCGCTGAACGACAAGACGGACGCCTACGAGGCCAGCTTCGCCAATCTCGGGATCAAGAAGGTCCTGGTGGACAGCGACACGGTCAAGAAGAACCAGAAGATGCTCGTCTCCGGGGTCTGGTCGATCGCGGACGTGGAGTACGAGCACAAGGAGGAGGCGAACGCGGTCCCCTGGGTCCTCGGGAACCTGAAAGCGATCCAGATGTCGAGCTTCGATTTCGACGCCTATCTGGCGGCCCGGGCGGAGTTCACCACGGAGGAGTGGATCGACCTCCTGATCCAGACGATCGGGTTCAACCCGGAGGCGTTCGGGCGGCGCAGCAAGCTGCTCCAACTCCTACGGCTCATTCCTTTCGTGGAGCGGAACTACAACCTGATCGAGCTCGGCCCCAAGGGGACCGGCAAGTCGCACATCTTCTCCGAGTTCTCCCCGCACGGGATCCTGATCTCCGGGGGCGAAGTGACGGTCCCCAAGCTCTTCGTCAGCAATTCCAGTGGCAAGATCGGCCTTGTCGGCTACTGGGACACGATCGCCTTCGACGAGTTCGCCGGCCGGCAGAAGAAGGTCGACAAGGCGCTCGTCGACATCATGAAAAACTACCTGGCGAACAAATCCTTCTCGCGCGGGGTGGAGACGCTCGGGGCGGAAGCGTCGATGGCGTTCATCGGGAACACCAAGCATTCCGTCGCCTACATGCTCAAGCACACGGACCTCTTCGAGGAGCTGCCGGAGAAGTATTACGACAGTGCATTCATCGACCGGCTGCACACCTACCTGCCCGGCTGGGAGATAGACGTGATCCGGGGCGAGATGTTCGCGACTGGATACGGGTTCATCGTGGACTACCTGGCGGAGGTGCTGCGCCACCTGCGCGGCCAGGACCGGTCCTCGGACTACCGGGACCTGTTCACGCTGAACCCGACCATCTCGACCCGGGACCGGGACGGGGTGCAAAAGACCTTCTCGGGTCTGATGAAGCTCCTGTTCCCGGGCGGCGGCGCCACCCCGGAGGAGATCCGGGAGCTCCTCACCCTCGCGATGGAGGGGCGCAAGCGGGTCAAGGACCAGCTGATGCGGCTCGACAGCACCTATCCTGAGGTCGCCTTCACCTTCACCGACAAGGCGGGCCGTGAGATCCGGGTGCAGACGCTCGAGGAGCGGGAACACCCGCTTTGGTATCACCGCCGGAACGTGGAGGAGACCGGTGAACAGGGGCGTGAAACAATCATCGAGCCGGACGCAGAGCGGGTGCCGCCTGCGCAGACTCCGTTCCAGACGCCCGCACCAACCGCAGCCCCCTCCATTACCCCGGCCGCAGCAAAGGGGCCCTCCCCCGGCCACGTCACCTTCATGGAGAACCAGAAAGGTGTCAGCTTCGACGCGCTCTTCGGCCCCTGGCTCGACGGAGCATCCGAGATCACGCTCACGGACCCCTACATTCGAGTTTACCATCAGATGCGCAACCTGATGGAGCTTCTCGAGGTGATCGCCATACGCAAGCCGGACGGCGAGGATGTCCGGTTCCGGCTCCTCACCGCCCCGGACCCCGAAGATCTGGCGCGCCAGACGGGCTATCTCGAACAGATCCGGGACGGAATTGCGCCGATTGGAGTGGAGTTCGGATGGGCATTCGACGGGACGAACTCGATCCACGCTCGGCACCTCGTCACCGACACCGGTTGGAAGATCCTGCTCGACCGGGGGCTCGACCTGTTCCAGCGGGCGGATCTCAACGGAGGCTTCAGCCCGGCGAACCGACACCAGCGGTTCCGGCAGGTGAAGGCGTTCGAGGTGACCTATCTGCGGGACGGGGACAAATGACTGAAGGCGCTAGGACAGATGATTTGGTTACTCAGAACACGACTGGCTTCAGGAAATAAAGATGGGTAATCGAATCTTCATCCCAGCGTGCGCCTTCTGGACCGCCTTTTCGCCTGTGCCGTCTTTTGCCGCCGAGATACGTATTTCTTCCGACGCGGAATGCAGGGTCGACATTGAGGGGCAGATTGAGTTTGGCGATTTCGAAAAGCTGACGGCTCTCAAGGATCGCCTGGTAATCAATAATGGAGAATCGACCAGCGGATCCCTTATCTGCCTGAACAGCCCGGGCGGGAGCCTGGTCGAAGGGCTCAAGATGGCCCGTTTCATTCTTGATGAGGGGATCGGGACACGGATCCGCAACGGAAAGGAATGTCAGTCGGTCTGTGCGATCATGTTCATGATGGGGAACGCCCGCGGCGACGAGGTCGCCTTTCTCGACCGGAGAATGGATGCGGGCTCGACGCTCGGCTTCCATCGCCCCTACCTTTCGATCAGCGAGGCCCGTGAGTTCAGCTCCGGCGATGTCGAGGCTGCCTACGACGTGGGGATCGAGTCCATTTATGACCTTATGGCACTCGCGAACACGCCGACCCCTTGGCATGATAGCCGAATGATCGAGCCAGATTTGATGGAAATGATGGCTGGGACCCCTGGGACGGATATGTATTTCATCCGGACCGTCGAACAGGCGACCCGTTGGCAGATCGGAGTGGACGGTTTGCCTGCGTTTGCTCAGTTGGCACAACCGCACGTCATGTACGCTTGCGAGAGTGCGCTAAACTCCGGCTACTCTCTTACCAGCGTCCGAAATGGCGACGGCCTGATGACTGAGGACATTTTTGATCTCTTGCCTGCCAACGACTGGTCGGTGGAAAATGCGACACGGGGGGTCAGAATGAATCCCTTGAATGGCAGATACGCGACGACAAGCCCTCGCGCAGGATATTCGAGCATCGGCTGTGAGGTTGTTCTATCGGATGGGGCTATCGAAGTCTGCGGATATGACGAGAGCTCAGACACCAGGATTGGAGACTGCATCACGGAGGGAGGTTTGCGTTATTTTGAACGCGTCAGTTCTCAGCACCCAGTTTCCGATCTCAAGGCATTGATGTTCGTCGGTGATGCGCCGCCTGACGCGATTGCGTTCCGGCAATGTCGGGTGTTCGATGCTTCTGGTACCTCGATCGATGACGAAGTCTGCTTGCATAGTGTCGTTCTGAGCGGAGGGGAGCCTCTCAAGGTCAAGCACCTGCTCGAATGGCAAAGCGGGGCGCGGACGGTGATTGAGATCGACGCAAAGGCCCAGGGGAGATCTGCCGGGGTTTCCGTTAATGGGCAACCCGGGGAGCTGATCTCTATGGACAAACTGGGCAGCTGCGCAAAGAACCTCACTACTGGGAACTGGGTCTGCAGCGCCAAGCTCGCACCATAGGAAGCGAACCTGTGCCTAGTGCTTCCGTCCAAACCCGAGAAAAGGTACCTTCAGCCTAGCCCTCGCCGCAACCGTCATGTTCTGGCTATGAATCGAGAACGAGTCCTGACCCCAACAACCGTTGCAATGCCGAGGCGGACATTTCTGTTGGCGAGTAATGATGCTCCAGAGTACATAAAGCGACGCACACGGAAGGGCCATTCATGTCGCCTACGCACCCGAAAAACTTAGGAAACGCAGATATCCTGAAGGAACTGAACCTGTCGCTTCCCCTTCGGAAACTGACCGCCCTCATCGATCAACTGGACGTATCGGCCGACTTTAAGGCCGTCCTCCGCGACTTGGCAAAGGTCACATGGACTGTCGGCTCAACGGTCGTGTCCCTTGGTCGCAAGATCCTGGCTGTCGCGCTGGATATCGCGACGACATTCCCCGGCACCCTGTTCGGCGTTGTTGTCGCATCCATCGTCACTCTGATTGTCGGGACCATACCGCTGATAGGACCGCTGCTTGCTGCCTTTGTCGGTCCGATCATGCTGGCGACGGGTCTGACGATGGGCGCACTGTCCGATTTTCGGTCGTCCGCTTGGTCGACCAAGGTTGCGGCCCTTCAGACACAACTCGCCGCCGTGAAGGCATGAATCTTGGCAACGGTAATCCCTGACGAAATCAGTCGTTTTGAGGGCGTCGGTCGGGTTGTCGCCGAGCCGCTGAAGTTCAAGGCGAAACTCGCCATCGGTGAGGATGCATTTGCGTCGTTGCAGACCGCGCGTCTGGTGGGCGATCTCTGGCAGGTCGGAACCGCGGCAACGGCAGGCGGGCTGGCGGCGAGCTCATCCGCCGTCGCAGGCACATTCTTCGGCGGTGGCTGGCTTGCGGCCCTCGGCTTTGGCGCTGCGGTCACACCCGTCGGATGGGTGGTCGGGGCCGCCGTCGCCAGCGGCGCCGCGTGCTACGGCGTCCTGCGCCTGTTCCGCAGCTACGAGGGCGCGCGCGTCCAAAAGGTGCCGGCCTTCATCAACACGCCCATCGACGTGATCGGGGCGGCGCTGTTCGACCTGATGGCATCGCTGGCCATTCGCGTGGCGCGTGATGCAGAGGAAGTCGACGACGCCGAGCGAGCGGCGATCACCGATTACTTTATCGCGGAATGGGGCCTTGATCCGGTCTACGTCGCCGCGGCCTTGCCCGTCATCGAGCGTAGTGCCGAAGGCCGCAGCGTCGACGAGATTGCCGAGGCCCTGGCCGTCTACAAGCGCGACAACCCCGACTGCAATTTCGAAACGCTGAAGGCCGAGCTTCTGGCCTTTCTTACCGAGATCGCTGCGGCGGATGGCGTCCTTCACGATGCTGAACTCGCCGCCATCGCGCGGACAGACCGGATTTTCCAGAAGGCAGCGGGCGGCTGGACCGAGACGGCCCGTTCGGCGCTGGACTATGTCACTGCGGCCCCTTCTTACCTCTGGTCCACCGTGACGGACGGAGTGTCGGCGCTGTGGGGAAGCGGAAAGGGGGCTTCGCGCAGCCCTGTCTCGTCCGACCGTTCGATCCCTGTCTTGTGGCTCTTGGGAAAGACCGGCGCCGGCAAGTCCTCGCTGGTGCAGGCAGTGACGGGCCAGGGCGCAGTCGAGATCGGAAACGGCTTTGTTCCCTGCACCCGGACGGCGGATGCATTCAACTTTCCGGCGGACGATCCTGTGCTGCGCTTCCTCGACACGCGCGGGCTTGGCGAAGCGGGCTATCGCCCAGATCAGGATCTCGCGTCGAACGGGGACGCATCGCAGATGATACTCGTGCTATCGCGCCTCGACGATCCGGTACAGGGCAATGTCGCGGACGCGCTGGCGAAGGTGGTCCGGAAGAAGCCTGAGCTGCCTGTCGTCGTCCTGCACACCGCGGCAGACAAGGTTGCCGACCCGGCCGAACGCAGACGGATCAGGTCGGCGAACCAGTCACTCTTTGAAAAGGCCGCGAAGCAGGATCTGCCGTGGCTCGATTTGGACCTGTCGATGCCCTCAAAAGCCGACCTTGAGGGGCTGAAACAAGCCATGGCCACGACCCTGCCGTCCGTCGCGATGCTGATGGACCGGCAAAAGGCGAGTGACGCCGAAGAGGCCGCGTTTCTGGCCCACCGCGGGACTGTCCTGCGCTATGCGGGCATGGCGACCGCTTCGGGGGCTGTGCCCGTGGTAGGGGCGGCGACAGCCCCTGCCTTGCAACTCGCCTTGGTCACAGCACTAGCGAACAGTTATGGTCTACCGTGGGACCGCGACCGATTGATCGCCTTCGTCTCGGCGCTCGGGACGGGCGTCGTGGGTGGCGCGCTGATCGGCATTCTTGGACGCAGCCTTGCCGGATTGATCCCGGTTGTGGGCCAGACGGCCGCTCCGGTGCTGACCGCAGGCTACGGCTTTGCCTCGACCTATGCCGTGGGGCGCGCGGCGGCCTACTGGATGTACCACACTAAAGCGGGTCGCACGGTCGATGAGCAGGCGCTGCGGGATCGTTACCTTGCCGCCTTCTCGCAGGCCAAGATCAAGGATGGCGACCATGCAGCAGGTTGAGGTGATCCTGAAGCGCATCGCGCGCAGCCCTGCCCTGCTCACCGCCCTAATCTACGGCCTGCCCTGGTTGGCGCTGATTGTACTCGGCGTACTCTGGCTGGCCGAGCATGACTGGCTGGTGCCCTTCGTCGGCATCACGCTCGGCCTGATTCTCCTGCTCCGGCTTATCCTGCTGCTGCTCCGCAGGACCCGCCAGAGGCAGGCGGTTGCCGCGCCCGTCGATACAGACCATGCTCCGATCGTCGCTGCGAACCTGGAATGGACCGAGCGAGAACTGGCGGTGTTCAACAGTCTGTGCGCGGAAATCGCGCGGGAACCGCGCCCTTGGGACGACTTGCGCAAGCTGGCCTTCAATCTAGTCGAACAGGCGGCACAGCGGCTATCGGCGGGCCAGAAGAGCGCCTTGGACTTCTCGATCCCCGAAGCCCTGTTGCTGGCCGACCGCGTCATGATCCGCCTGCGGCGAAACCTGTATGACATGGTGCCCTTCTCCGACCGGATCAGCCTGAAGACGATCCTCTGGATCTGGGGAAAAAAGGCTTGGGTTCAGCGCGGTGCCACCGTGGCAGGCTGGGCCTGGCGCGCACAGCGCCTGTACACCAACGCGCCGGCCGCCATCATGCAGGAAATCCAGGGGGCCGTGACCAGCGGGGCCGATGGCGGCGAGATGAAAAACTTCAGCGTCGCCATCGTTCAGCAGATCATTTTGGAAGAGGTCGCGCGCGCCGCCGTTGACCTGCACGCCGGCCACCTGCGGTTTACCGACGAGGAACTGCTGAAGATCGAGCTTGGCTCCGCCGATCTTGACAAGCGCATCCTGGCCCAGCCGGACGAACCAATACGCCTGCTTGTAATCGGTCAGGTATCGGCGGGGAAATCCACGGTGATCAATCGGCTTGCGGGAAGCGCCATCGCCGAGACCGACATGGCCCCCACCACGTCAGGCCTGACCCGACACATGCTGGACATCGACGGGATGCCATATTCCGTGATCGACAGCCAGGGGATCGACGGCAGTGACGCCGTTGCCGAGGCGCTGCTCGCGCAGGTTCTTGAATGTGACCACCTCCTTTGGATCATCCGCGCCAACCGCCCCGCACGAGCACCGGATGTCGAGTTGCTCCATATGATCGAGGCCGCCTTCGCCACCCGCCCGCTGAGGCGGGTGCCGCCCATAACCATCGTCGCGAACGCGGTGGACCAACTGCTTCCGGACTGGCCCTACCCCGAACATCTCCTGCCAACAGAGGCCCAGAAGACCATCGCTGCCGCCAGCACCGCAATCTGCGCCGACCTGTCCTGCCGCGAGGCGATCCCCGTGGTTTCCGAAGGGCACTTCTGGAACCTCGACCAAATGACCGCCACGATCGCACACAGCGCATCAGACGCCTTAGCTACGCAGCGCAACCGCCGACGCATAACGGGAGCCGACTCGGGCAGTTCCCTGTCGCAGGAGTTGTCGCGAGGCGCATCCGGGATCTGGGAAGCCGGACGCCTAGCCGCCGGGAAACTCTTCGGGCGGTGAAGTGGTCTTCACTCCGCTATATGTGAAATTTCTTGGCCCCGGCGGCTAGCGACAGGAGTGGGACTTCGCATAGGCAGGTTAACGGGCTTGGGTGAGGTGCTCGGCGTCCGCTTCGGATGCTCGCGATGATATCTGTCTAACAATCGGTTGGCATTGGTTACAAACCCGGTCCGGATGCCTGTACCGAAATCACCGAACCCTAAAGCGAGGTCTGATCTTAGCAATTGACGCAGCCTTAGCCGCAACACACAAATAGGTTAAACCTAGCCAGCTTTTCGGCGATTAATCCCACAGTGATGACTGCCGGAGGAACGATGGCGACCCCAAAAACGAGAGCCGGTCAGTGCCCCAAAGCCCGTGTCTCCGTCGCGAAGGTGCCGCGTCGCAGTTTCATGGCGGGTGCATTGGTCACCGCTGCGGCAGGCGTCCTTGGCATGCCACGATTTGCCCATGCACAAACTGCGACGCAGACCGTGTTCACCAACGCCGCCCTGTTTGACGGGCTAGGATTGACGGTCCGGCAGGGGATGAACGTTTTGGTCGAAGGAGAGCGGGTCGCCGCGATTGTCGAAGGCACGATGACCGCGCCCGACGGCGCTACGGTAATCGATTGCGCCGGGCGCACCCTGATGCCGGGCATGATCGACAACCACGTGCATCTGTTCATGACCGGGTCCAGTCAGGCTGCGATGATGGATCCCTCTCAGACCTTCGAAAGCTTGAACGCTATAGCCGCCGAAGAGGCCCGGCTGATGGTGCTGCGCGGGTTCACTTCGGTGCGAGACGTGGGCGGCCCAGTGTTCGCCTTGAAGCGGGCGATCGACAGCGGTGAGGCCGTTGGTCCGCGCATCTATCCCAGTGGCGCGATGATCTCTCAAACCTCGGGGCATGGCGATTTCCGCACGCTGAACGAACGCTCGCGCAGGTTTGGCGGCACCACCTCGGTCGGGGAATTGATGGGCGTTGCGTTCATCGCCGATGGCCGCGACGAGGTGCTGACGGCAGTGCGCGAAAACCTGCGTGCCGGGGCGACGCAAATCAAGCTGATGGCGGGCGGCGGGGCGGCCTCGGCCTATGACCCGCTGGATGTGGCACAGTATACTTTCGACGAGCTACTTGCGGCGGTTCAGGCGGCGGACGATTGGGGCACCTATGTCTGCACCCATGCCTACACCACCAAGGCGGTGCGCCGCTGCATCGACGCGGGCGTGAAGTGCATCGAGCATGGGCAATTGCTGGAGGAAGACACCATCAAGATGCTGGCCGACAATGGCATCTTCCTTAGCCTGCAGGTCCTCAGCCCTGCGCCGCCGACGCAGACGCCGGATGTTATAAAGAAGAAGCAGATGGTGATCGACGGCACGGATACCGCCTTTACCTTTGCTCGCAAGCACAACGTCAAGTTGGCCTACGGGTCCGACTACCTATTCAACCCCAAACAGAACCTCTCCCAGGGCGCGGATGCCGTGAAGCTGCTACAGTGGTTTTCGCCCGCCGAAACGCTGCAACTGCTGACCGCCCGGAATGCCGACCTGCTGGCTCTGTGCGGTCCGCGCAATCCCTATGACGGCAAGCTTGGCGTGATCGAAGTGGGTGCCTTCGCTGATGTGCTACTGGTCGACGGAGACCCAGCCGCACAGCTTGACCTGATCGCAGACCCTGTAGCCAACTTCAAAGTCATCATGAAGGGCGGACAGATTTACAAGAACAGCCTGTGAGAGGGCGGAGCCCTCAAGCGGCGTCCTACCCTCCTTCATTGATTTCACTGCAGCTAGCGCGAGTGGCAGGTCAGCTCAGGCCTCGAAGCTGACTTACGGCGGCGCAGCAATGGGTCTGTTGAGCATCAGCCGGCTTCGGCCGACATGCTCGGCCCAAAGCTGCCGGTCGACCCTCTTGGCGCGGGCCTCCGAAGCTGCCAGCCGAGCGCGCCGCAGCGACAGGAGCGAGCAGTCCTAGGCAAGCGAACTAGGTGCGGAGCCTTCAAATTGAGCGACCGGCGCCAATCGGCGTAAGCACTAACCGGGCTCCGGCCTCGGCTCGAAAAAACTATAGCCGGTCAATCGTTCACATATTTGGCGCGCTGTCTTTGCACCCATTTACTTAGGAACAATCACATTGGTGATCGAGGTGAGGACGTGCTTGGGCGTAAACTTGTAGTGTACGCGGCATGTGATTGGATCGAAGATCGCATGGCTAATAGTCGGAAATAGCTCGTCAGGCACTGGGAACTTCGTCCAAGGATTGTGGAACATGGTCACTGTATCGCCCCATCCTTCGTCGTAATCCGAAGAGTCCACATCTGTGACAAAGGGCTCGGAGCTAACTTGATCTTCACCTATCCACATCCCCATGCGCAGCATTTTGACGTTGGCACTTCCGAGGCCCGCGATCTTCCCCATGCGGCCGAAGGTGGTTATCGTTGCTCCATTCGAGAACAGAACGGCGCTAACGTTTTCGGCACCAGGTTGGGAGAAGAAGCGGCTAGGTATCGTCTTCGTTCCGTGCGTGTGTTCCGTGATCACTCTGATCGCCGGTTCAAGTCCGGTTCGGCCTACCACCATTCTGGGAGAGACTCTGTCTCCATCGACCACAACTTCGTCGCGTACCCCGTAGAGATAGTTGACCAGTCCCGCCCTTGACCAAGTCATCGAACCGGGCGTGTCCTCCGTCGCGAGGCCGTGGTAGTCGTGGATCGCCAGCACGAACGGGTGGCCAGTAACGTGGGGCAAGTCCCAGTACTTTGTTTTCCGGCTGAGTTTCTTGAACAGAGGGCTGCCAAACTTGATCGGCATATAGTCTTTAGACAGTTCTGCGATCTCGGCCGCACTGTTTGCTGGAACGTCAAAATCTGGGTTTTGGCCAACGGTTACGGCCTCGACAAAGACACTGAATCCGAATTTCGACAGGCAATAGTCCGGCACAGAGTGAGAGTTATCGATTTCAAAACCAGCCTTGTGAAAAAGGACGTACAAGAAGAGTTCCCATAGCCTTTGATCAAAGCCGGTCGATTGAAATTGCTGAACGTAATTTCCATCGACATCGACAAAGGAATAAGCGATTTCCTGAATGAGATTTCGCGCTGCTTCCCGATGGTCAGAATCTACGAGGGCTTTGAAATATTGATGCCGCTCTTTTTCCGATGCCACCGGCTCAAAAATATGAAAAGTTGGTTCGATCTCGTCGCCTTGCCTATAAATAGTCATACCATCCGCTTCATACGGTTGGATCGCTTTTTTCAGTGCGGCCTCTGCCTCATCCGGAGTTCTGAACCATTCGCTACCAACTTCCAGCACCCTGAAAATTTTGCGCTGGTCTCTGCCCAAGATGATGTAGCCAAAATCTTGGTCAGTGCGGTCAAATACCACCAAGCCAAGATTGGTTAGGTCTGCTGTTTCATAGTGTCGCACCTCTGCGGCAATTAAGTGCATGTATGGCGCCCTGACGTAACAGAGCGCGTCAAATCGCCGTGCTGTGATCCGCTTCATTCATCCCACCGTTATGGAGGCCACAAGTGACAGTTCCCACAGAAACCCTCTGGTGTTGAGGACATCGTCGTTTCGACCGAGTTGGACATCTGAGGCAGCTAAAGATGCGCAACGGACAGTCAGAAAGTCAAATGTCGTCGTGGATTACTTCGCCACATTCAATGTCGGCAATCTGCGCTTTGCATCGTTCCGCATGAGGTCAGCGAACGGCGGCAGTCGTCGGTTTCTGCGGATGCGATGCCGCAGCCTCACAGGCCGCTTCCCGCCCTTAGAGGCGATCGCGGGCCAGTGGGCCTTAGCCCAGGTTCGCCTTGAAGAACGCTACCGTCCGCTCCCAGGCAAGTTCCGCAGCCGCTTCGTCATAGCGTGGCGTGCTGTCGTTGTGAAACCCATGGTTCACACCAGGATAGATATAGGCCTCGTACTGCACGCCGGCCGCCTTTAGCGCGGCCTCATAGGCCGGCCAGCCTTCGTTCACCCGCTCATCCAGCTCGGCATAATGGATCAGAAGTGGAGCCTTGATCTTCGCCACGTCTTCTGGGGCTGGCTGACGACCGTAAAAGGGCACTGCGCCGCCAAGCTCTGGATAGGCCACGGCTGCCGCATTCGCGACCCCGCCGCCGTAACAGAAGCCGGTGATCCCCACCCGACCGGTCGACTCCTCATGCGCCATCAGCCATTCGACCGCAGCAAAGAAATCATTCATCAGTTTGGTGCTGTCGACCTGCGACTGCAGCTCACGCCCCGCCTCGTCATTCCCGGGGTAGCCACCAACGCTGGTCAACCCATCTGGAGCCAGCGCCATGTATCCGACTTTGGCCAGGCGTCGCGCAACGTCCTCGATGTAGGGGTTCAGACCCCGGTTCTCATGCACCACCACCACGGCTGGCAGCTTGCCCTCGGCAGCTGCAGGACGCACCAGATAGCCGCGCACCTCGCCATGGCCATTGGGGCTGGGATACATCACATACTCGCCGACGATATCCGGGTCATTGAAGCTCACTTGTTCCGCCAGCGCATAGTTCGGGCTCATAAGGCCCAGGATCGCGACAGCGGTCAGTCCGCCCACCGCATAGCGCCCGGCACGATCCAGAAACTCCCGCTTGGTGATCTTGCCATGGGCGTAGAAGTCGTAGAGCTCCAGCAATTCAGGGGCAAAGTCCTTCGCCGTCATCCGCGTCATGGGTTGGTTCATCGCACGCTCCTGTCCTTGGCGAGCAAAGCATCGCCCCAAGCGACCGGCCTACCAACACACGTTGGCGTGAGTCCGTAATGGCATCGGTTTCCTTGAGAGCCGCCATCGCGACCGGACATGCGCAGAGTAGCGACGTGGCGGCGCGTTGAAGAATGTTTGCTTCAGAGTGCCAGGCGCACGCCAAACTGAAATTTCGAGTGGCAGATTGCCGCCCTTGGTGACGAAGTCTGAGCTCAAAGTGAAGGTCGTAGTCGGGTTCAATCGGAACTTCGGCGGTACGGCCCATCCTGTGCCAGGCCCGGCCCGGACCTTGCTCTGCGATGCCGCGAAATGGTCAGGCTGCAATCACGTTTTTGCCCTGCATGGTCGCAAACTGTCAGAATCAGGCAACGGTCGAGGCGCCGAAAATAGGTAGGGAACCCGAAATGCTGGCGAAACCAAAGTTCTTCAACTCCCCCTCCAAGGCGCGTGTTGCGGCGTTACAGGCGCTCCACGAGGTTCGAGTGGCCTGCCCCGTGAATGACGTGCTCTCTCGCGCGGACCCTGACGATGGGAAATGGTTCGCAATCATCGTTCTAGATACCGACTCCGTTTCAACCTTGCTGCACGCAAGGAAACGTCTCCCGGACTTTAGGGTTATCGGCGAAATGTTCCCTGAGACAAACGAGAAATCACAAGTGTCGGATGGAGCGCGACGCTTGGGCAAGCTCAGATCGCCCGAACGCATTCGCCATCTCTCATCGTAAACTGAAGCGCCACTCTCGGAAGCGCGCGCCTCTTGGCATTTGGCACCGGCGGCTTGCTTGTCAAACCGCGGGGAGCATAGAAGGGACTGTGTACTCGGCAGCGGGATCGATTGCCCGCGTGTGTCGTGCCTTCTGGCCCCACTGAACTGCACTATGCCCTCAAGTCACCAATGGCAGCTATCCCGGAGTTCTGCGGATGCGATGCTGCCTCTGCATGGGGCAGCTCTCCGCCCTTCACGCTACTGCGTCTCTTGTTGAGTACGCCCCGTAGTAATCGCCCTGGCCCATAAAGTGTCTCCGAAGTGCCCTTCCTTCGCCTCAGACAACGGTCACAAGCGGAGTTGTGAAGTAGCAAATGGTCCCTTTTCGCTGCCTCGAGGACGATCATTAGTGCGTGCGTTCATGGGCAATTATTTGGCCCACCGCTGCCCGGTACCTCGAAAACTTGCAGGGCAGCAGAACAAGCTCCATCTAGGCGTCCCAAAGCCGAAGCTATCCACGCTGTAATCCTAGACTGAACGGTCTCCGGCTGTCCGCCCAAACCACAAATGGCTGGTCGCCATTCTGCTGATGGCGTCGACCGACTGGGTTTGCCGATTGCGCGAAGCATCTGTGCTATAGAAGTACCTTGGTCCGCCGTGGCCGTAGCCGACGGCGCGTTCGATCAGCGTTACACCAAAGCCCTTTCCGTTCTGCCCCTGCGTCAGATGGCTCGGCGGATCAGGTCTAAGAGCAGGATGCCCGCGGCGACCATGGCCAGGGCGGGCGAGGCCATGGTTGCAGCTCCAAGGATGAAGCCGACCGCCAGCCCGGTGTAGAATAGGCGGGCGGCTTCAAGCCTTTCGCGGAGGCGTAGGGACATTGGGCTGTCTCCCTTTGAACAGGATCACATTTGATGCCGCGACAGCGTTCTGCGACCGTATGGGCGGCAGGATCTTGAGCGCCCGCAGCCGCTCTTGACGGCGGCAGGCGTCCATCGCAGTGCATCTGTTGGGACTGTCACAGATGCAAGCAGCCATCAGAACACGATCTCGTCGTCGAGGTCGGAGCGCCAGTTTCCGTTTGGCCCGTTACCGACGCCACCCACCTGGCCGTTCTGCTGGCGTTGGGCTGCGCCATTGGTGCGTGGGCGCGACCAGCCATCATCCTGCTGCCTCTGACTGCTGGCCTGACCGCCGCCCTGCTGATCGCGAGGCTGGGTCTGGCTGACCTTGAGCGACATGTATTTTCGCCCGTCCTTGTTGCCAGCCCATCCAGCGACGCGGTGGTTCGGGACGTGGTCGAGCGGGCCGGAGAAGTCGGGGGCGCGCTCGTTGTCCTTCTTGTCGTTGGGAAAGAGGACGCCGATCTTCTGATACATCACCAGCTGCGGCTCGCCGTCGCGCTTGACCTGCTCCTTGATGATGACGATCCGGCCTTCGGTGCCGTTGATGTTCAGCTTGCCCTGACCAGCGAGGATCTGGTCTTCGTGCGGGCGCCAGAAGACGCCGCTGTTCGTGCTGTCATGTTCGCTCATGGTTGTCTCCTTTGTGAGCGTGGGGGGGTGTTACCAGCCGGCCGGGGTGGTCGTCTGGCGCTTGGCCTGCGGGGTTTCCGGCTTCTCGTCGCCAGCCGGATCCTCGGCGTCAGGCTCGGGCATCGTGCCGGTGTTCTTGCCGTCGAAGATGCCGAGGAAGATCTCTGCGCAGGAGCCGAGCCAGCTGGCCGCCTTGGTGTAGGCGTCGGTCAGCGACTTCTTGGCGGCATCCTCGTCGTGGACCCAGTTGCCCGATTTGCTCATGTAGAGCATGGGCGTGCCGCCGAAGCTGGTGAAGGACCGGCGCACGTCCAGATCGTCGAGGATCCAGAAGTCGATCTCGACCTGGTGCATTTCCTCGCGGATCACTTCATACCGCTTGGTGCCGCCGAGTATCTTCTCGCCGGTGCTGTCAAACTGCACGGTGTCTTCGACGAGGATCTTGTGCGGCTTGCCGTAGCGGGTGGTTTCCTTGGCCACGGTGAAGCCCCAGCGGATCCCGATGGGCCCCAGCTGCTCGGTGAGCTTCTGGATCACATAGGTCGGGTTCGGGCTGTCGCCCTGATAGCTTTTGCCCGTAATCTTCTTGGTGAACTTCTTGTCGACGGGCTTAAGCGCGTTCCAGAGGCGGAGGTTCTGCGCCTCGGGCGCGTCGATCTTTTCCTGCTTTGTCATGGGTTCCTCCTGACAAGGGTGAGCGAAGGGGCGGGTGAGCCGCGCCCCTCACCGAAGGGGGCGCGGTCAACCGAACCGCAGCGGTCAAGCCGCCTTGGCTTTTTCCTCTTTCACGGTGAAGCGGATCGCGCCCTTGGCGTCCCGCTTGAGGGTGATGGCGGGCGAGTAAAGCTCGTTCTCGTCGGGCTTCATCAGCTTCTTCAGCTCGTCCTTGATCTCGTCGTGCCGCTTGGCGGCAGCCTTCGTGGTCAGGAACTCGGGGACCATCGCCTGCACATAGTTGTCGGCAGAAATGTCCCGGCGCTTGAAGCCGTTGATCGGCACCGTGTCGGCCACGGTCGTCGGAACGATCGGGGCGTCGGTGTCGTAGAGCTTCGGCGGGGGAGCCCTGTCCTCGCGCACGTAGCGCCAGAAGTCCTCGCACCGCTGGACGTAGTGATCGAGCCATTCGGGCGAGGATCCGATCCAGAGGCGCTCGGGCTCGTCGTTGCCCACGATCACCGAGAAGAGCAGCCGGTCTACGCCCCAGCAGAACATATGGTGTTGCAGCTGCGGCATGTAGAACTGAGCGGCCTCGCCGGCGTTCTGGAAGCGCCCGGTGTGCTTGACCTCGAGCGGGTAGACCGCGCCCGAGGCGTGACGCACAAGGCCGTCAGGATGCGAGCCGAGAACCGCGCCGCCGCTGGTGGTGGCCGAGGCGAAGTGCTGTTCGCCCGAGGGCGTGTGAAGGCTATGCTCGAAGCCCTGATCGCGCTCGGCGTTCAGCTTGCGGATCGTCCAAGCCGCGTGAAAGGGCTCGACGATCACGCCCATCTGGACGGCGAAATTGTCGGTGAAATCGGGCTTGGGCAAGAAACCCTTTTTCTCGCGCCAGATGCGGTCGTAATCCCCGGCGAGGATCCCGCGCGCATCGGACGAGCCGATATAGGTGAGGCGATCGTTGGTGTCGGCGGTCATGGCTTGGCCTTTCTGTTCGAGCAGGAGTGGCGGAGGGCGGTGATGAGGCGTGCGGGCCAGCCGAGATCGCGCAATCCGTTGGGTGATCTCGGTCGAAGCCGGAGCAGAAGGAGGCGATCGCAGAGAACTCATCGGGGCGAACCGGACAGGTGTCGCGACCTCTTTGCGTCATCCCTGACCAGTGGATCGGCCGGAGCTGGAATGTGCCTGCCGGATGCATATGTGTGTTCATAATGCGTAGGGGCCGGCTGAGTGCAGAGGGACTGCGAACAGTCAGAGTCCATTGCGGATGGCACTGCCTTCCCTATGCAAGAGCTTAGGGCTGTGGGGCATAAATGAGCTCGGTCGCCTGCTCCGACTTGGGGGGCTGATTGGTTTACAGTTGCTCGCTAACCTATTGACGCGACATAGCGGATCGGAAGCTCAAGTTACAAAATTATCGTTTTTTATCAATGTTTTTCCACGGTTTTGGGTACCGTAGGTCGAGAGTTCGAATCCCTCCGCCCCGACCACTTCCTTTCAGATTAAAGCCCCTGCACGCTTGCCCGGTGCCGCCCAAAGGGCCATATCCGTGGGCAAAGGGGCTTTGCCATGACCATCAGCTTCGACAATACGTATGTGCGCGACCTGCCCGGCACCTATCTGCGCCAAGCGCCCGATGTGGCCCCTGCCCCACGGCTTTTGGTGCTGAACCGTGGCTTGATGGCCGATCTGGGGTTGGACCTGACCGAGGCAGAGGCGGCGGCGTGGTTTTCGGGCGCCGCCGTGCCGCCGGGGGCAGAGCCGGTGGCGCTGGCCTATGCCGGGCACCAGTTCGGCGGGTTTTCCCCGCAGCTTGGCGACGGGCGCGCGCATCTTCTGGGCGAGGTCGTGGGGCCGGACGGGCGGCGCTGGGACATCCAGTTGAAAGGCTCGGGCCGTACGCCGTTTTCGCGCGGCGGTGATGGCAAGGCAGCGGTCGGGCCGATGCTGCGGGAATACCTGATTTCCGAAGCGATGCAGGCGCTTGGCGTGCCGACCACCCGGTCACTGGCCGTGGTCGCGACGGGCGAGGATGTGGCGCGCGAGACGTGGTTCCCCGGCGCGGTGCTGGCGCGGGTGGCGGCAAGCCATATCCGCGTCGGGACGTTCCAGTTCTTTTCCGCGCGGGGTGATCAGGCGCAGGTCAAGGCCGTGGCAGACTATGCGATTGCGCGGCATTACCCCGAGATTCTGGGCGAAGCGAACCCATATGTTGCCTTCTTCGATGCCGTGATCGCGCGGCAGGCGCGCTTGATTGCGGACTGGATGGGGCTTGGCTTCATTCACGGGGTGATGAACACGGACAACATGGCGGTATCGGGCGAGACCATCGACTACGGCCCCTGCGCCTTCATGGAAGCCTATGCGCCGGGGACGGTGTTTTCCTCGATCGACCGCACGGGGCGCTATGCCTATGCGAACCAGCCGCTGATCATGGGATGGAATCTGGCGCGGCTGGCCGAGGCGTTGCTGCCTTTGTTCGATGTCGATGGTGACAGGGCGGTGGACCTGGCCAACGGGCGGCTGGAGGGGATTGCCGGGCGATACCGCGAGGCTTGGCTGGCGGTGATGCGGCGCAAGCTGGGGCTTGTCGGGACGGATGCCGGGGATGCGGCGCTGGCCGACGACCTGATGGCGGCGATGGCGGGTGCCGACTGGACGCTGACCTTCCGGCGGCTGGGGGACGAGGCGGCGCTGCGGCCGCTGTTCGACGATTTCACCGCGATGGCGCAGTGGTTGCCACGCTGGCGGGCGCGGGCGGGCGAAGGGGTGGAGGCACGGGTGCGGGCCGCGAACCCGGCGGTCATTCCGCGCAACCATCAGGTGGAGGCAGCACTTGCCGCCGCCACCGAGGGCGACATGGCGCCGTTCGAGGCGCTGCTGGCCGCGGTGCAGGAGCCATTCGTTGAGCGTGAGGCGTTCATGCTGCCCGCGCCGACCGGCTTTGGCCCCTATGTCACCTATTGCGGCACCTGATTGACACCTGATTGACGGGCGCGCCCTGCCCCGGCACTCTGCCGACATGACACGTTCCGACATTCACGACCGGCTGGCCGCCTCGCTTCGTGCGGCGCGCAAGGCGCGCGGGCTGAGCCTGGACGCGGCGGCGAAACTGTCGGGGGTCAGCCGGTCGATGGTCAGCCAGATCGAGCGGGGGGAAAGCAGTCCGACGGTGGCGACGCTGTGGAACCTGACGCAGGCGTTGCAGGTGGATTTCGCGGGGCTGCTTGAGGGGCGTCCCGCGCCGGGGATCGAGATTACCCGGGCAGCGGCGGCCCCGGTGATGGTGCGCGACGGGGTGCGTATCCGCATCCTTTCGGCGCCCGAGGCAGTGGGCGAGCATGAGGTCTATGAGCTGACCTTCCCCCCCGGCGCGCGGCTGGTCTCGGACGCACATGCGCCCGGCGCGCGGGAACATCTGACGGTTCTGGAGGGGCGTCTGTCGGTGCAGTCGGGCGAGGAGTCGGAGGACCTGCGGGTCGGTGATGTGGCGCGCTATCCGGCGGACCGCGCGCATGTGATCGCAGCTGCAGTCGATGCGGCGCGGGCGATCCTGATCGTGCAGGGCGGCTGAACCGGAGCGAGCGGGGGTTTCACACCCCCGCACCCCCGTGGGATATTTGACGAAGGGGAAGGATATTTCCGTTTTGACAGAATTTCATCCGCTATATTGACGGATCGGACGGAATACGAGACAGTCGGGTGAAACGTGGGGAGCTTTGGGATGGCGGATCAAGGGGCGTTTCTGGACCATGTTCGCGGCACGCTGGACCAGATTGCCGCAGACGGGCTGATGAAGCGGGAACGCCTGATCACCGGGCCGCAAGGCGCGCATGTGGCGATGGCCGGGCGGCAGATGCTGAACCTTTGCGCCAACAATTACCTCGGGCTTGCGGATGACCCCCGGCTGATCGCGGCGGCTAAGGCGGCGATGGATGACCACGGGTTCGGCATGGCAAGCGTGCGCTTCATCTGCGGCACGCAAGACCTGCACCGGGCGCTGGAGACGCGGCTGGCGGGGTATTTAGGCCATGACGACGCAATCCTGTTCGCGGCCTGTTTCGATGCCAATGGCGGCCTGTTCGAGCCGCTCTTGGGCCCAGAGGATGCCGTCATTTCCGACAGCCTGAACCATGCCTCGATCATCGACGGCATCCGGCTGTGCAAGGCGCAGCGCTACCGTTACGCCAATTCCGACATGGCCGACCTTGAAGGGCAGTTGCAGGCAGCGCGGGCGGCGGGGGCACGGTTCATCCTGATCGCGACGGATGGTGTGTTCTCGATGGACGGGTATTTCGCGAAGCTGGGGGAAATCCGTGCCTTGGCAGATGCTTACGGAGCGATGGTGATGGTGGACGATTGCCATGCGACCGGGTTCGTCGGGCCAGAGGGGCGCGGCACGCCGGCGCGGGCGGGGGTGAAGGTGGAGATCCTGACCGGTACGCTCGGCAAGGCGCTTGGCGGCGCTTTGGGGGGATATATCGCCGGGCCGCAGCCGGTGATCGACCTTCTGCGCCAGCGCGCGCGGCCATACCTTTTCTCCAACGCGCTGCCGCCGGCGATCGTGGGCGCGGCGCTGGTGGCGCTTGATATCGTCGAGGCGGCGGTTGACCTGCGCGCGCGGCTGGCTGAGAACGCCACCTACTGGCGTGCGGGGCTGGCGGATGCGGGGTTCACGCTGCTGCCGGGGGAACATCCGATCATCCCAGTGATGCTGGGCGAGGCGAAGCTGGCGCAGGCGATGGCCACCGATCTGGCCACGCGCGGCGTACATGTGGCGGGGTTCTTCTTTCCCGTGGTGCCGAAGGGCCAAGCGCGCATCCGCACGCAGATGAATGCGGCGTTGACGGTTGATGATCTTGATTTTGCGTTGGATGCCTTCCGCGCTGCCGGGAAGGCCACAGGGGTGCTGGCATGACGAACGAAATGACCGCCTTGGTGAAAGCCCGCCCCGAGCCGGGGCTGTGGATGGAGACGCGCCCGGTGCCCGAGATCGGGCCGGATGACGTGCTGATCCGGATCAACAAGACCGGGATCTGCGGCACCGATATCCACATCTGGAACTGGGACGAGTGGGCTGCGCGCACTGTGCCGGTGCCCTTGGTCACGGGGCACGAGTTTGCCGGGGTGGTGGTCGAGGTTGGCCGCGACGTGACCGACATCGCCGTGGGCCAGCGTTGTTCCGGCGAGGGGCATCTGATCGGCAAGACCAGCCGGCAAAGCCGGTCGGGCAAGTTCCACCTCGACCCTGAAACGCGCGGGATCGGGGTCAACGAACCGGGCGCCTTTGCGCAGTACCTGCGCCTGCCCGCCTTCAACGTGGTGCCCCTGCCCGATGCGATCGACGACGAGATCGGCGCGATCCTCGACCCCCTTGGCAATGCGGTGCACACGGCGCTGTCGTTCGACCTGATCGGGGAGGACGTGCTGATCACTGGCGCAGGACCGATCGGCATCATGGCCGCCGCTGTGGCGCGGCATGTGGGGGCGCGGCATGTGGTCATTACCGACGTGAACCCAGCGCGGCTGGCCTTGGCCACCGAGGTGGCGGACGTGACGCCGGTGAACGTAGGCCGCGAAGACCTGAAGGATGTGATGCACCAGCTGAAACTGGTGCAGGGCTTCGACGTGGGCATGGAGATGTCGGGCAACCAGCAGGCGCTGGACCAGATGGTCGAGGCGATGGTGATGGGCGGCCGCATCGCGATGCTGGGCATCCCGCCGGGAAAATCCCCGGTCGACTGGAGCCGGATCGTGTTCAAGGCGATCACCATCAAGGGCGTCTATGGCCGTGAAATCTTTGAGACTTGGTACAAGATGATCGCGATGCTGGAAAACGGCCTCGACGTGCGCAAGGTCATCACCCACCGCTTCAAGGTGGCTGACTTCGAGTCCGGCTTCGCGGCGATGCGGTCGGGACAATCGGGCAAGGTGGTGCTGGACTGGACCTGACCGGGCGGCCGGGTGCGGTGCGGTTTACAGGCGCGGGGGGATGGGCGATAAGACGCCTGACCTGCGCGGGGGACGCCGATGCTGCTATTGATCGATAACTACGACAGCTTCACCTACAACCTTGTCCATTATCTGGGCGAGCTTGGCGCGGATGTCATCGTCAAGCGCAACGACGCGCTTGAGGTGCAGGACGTGATCGCGATGCGTCCCGAGGTGATCGTGCTGTCGCCGGGGCCGTGCGACCCTGCTGCAGCCGGAATCTGCCTGCCCTTGACCAAGGCGGCGGCCGCGGCGGAGATTCCGCTTCTGGGCGTGTGTCTCGGGCATCAGACGATTGGCGAGGCGTTTGGCGGCAAGGTCGTGCGCTGCCACGAGATCGTTCATGGCAAGATGGGGATGATGCATCACGCCAGGAAAGGCGTGTTCCGGGGCCTGCCGTCGCCCTTCGCCGCGACCCGGTATCATTCGCTGATCGTTGAGCGGGAAAGCCTGCCGTCAGAGCTTGAGGTGACGGCGTGGCTGGAGGATGGCACGATCATGGGCCTGCGACACAAGCGCCACTTGATCGAGGGCGTGCAGTTCCACCCCGAAAGCATTGCCTCCGAGCATGGGCACCAGCTTTTGCGCAACTTCCTTGACGAAGCGCGCGCCAAGGTGCCCGCATGAGCGATGTGCTGAAGCCTCTGATCGGTATTGCGGCAACCCGGCCCCTGACAAGGGCCGAGGCGGAGGCTGCGTTCACCGCGCTTTTCGAGGGCGAAGGCACGCCGGCGCAGATGGGCGGGTTTCTGATGGCGCTGCGCACGCGGGGCGAGACGGTGGATGAATATGCCGCCGCTGCCACCGTGATGCGGGCGAAATGCAACGCGGTGCGTGCACCTGCGGGGGCGATGGACATTGTCGGCACCGGGGGCGACGGCAAGGGCACCCTGAACATCTCCACCGCCACGGCCTTTGTGGTGGCGGGGGCTGGCGTGGTGGTGGCCAAGCATGGCAATCGGAACTTGTCGTCGAAGTCGGGGGCGGCTGATGCGCTGACCGAGATGGGGCTGAACGTGATGGTAGGCGCCGATGTGGTGGAGCGGTGTCTGGCGGACGCCGGGATCGGCTTCATGATGGCGCCGATGCACCATCCGGCGATCCGGCATGTGATGCCGGTCAGGGCGGAACTTGGCACGCGGACGATCTTCAACATCCTCGGGCCGCTGACCAACCCTGCGGGCGTGAAGCGTCAGCTGACGGGGGCGTTTTCGGATGCGCTGATCCGGCCGATGGCGGAAACGCTGCTGGCTTTGGGGTCGGAACGCGCGTGGCTGGTGCATGGCGGCGACGGGACGGACGAGATCTCCATCTCCGCGCCGACGAAGGTGGCCGCCGTCGAAGGTGGCACGGTGCGTGAGTTCGAGGTCCACCCCGAGGATGCCGGGCTGCCGGTGCATCCGTTTGAAAAGGTGCTCGGCGGCACGCCTGCGGAAAACGCCGTCGCCTTCCGCGCGCTTCTGGATGGCGCGTCAGGGGCTTACCGCGACGCCGTCTTGATGAATTCCGCCGCGGCCCTTGTGGTTGCCGACCGCGCCGCTAGTTTGAAACAAGGTGTGGAAATGGCCCGAAGCGCCATCGACTCGGGCGCCGCGCGCGCCAAGGTCGAAGCCCTGCGCCGCCTGACCAACGCCTGAAAGACCCTGCCGATGAACACCATTCTCGACCGTATCAAGACCTACAAGCTTGAGGAGGTCGCCGCCCGCAAAGCCGCTCGCCCGCTTGCCGATCTGGAAGCTGCCGCCGCCAGCGCCGACCCTCCACGCGGCTTTGCCCGCGCCTTGAAAGAGGCGCAGAAGGTCGGATACGGCCTGATCGCCGAAATCAAGAAAGCCAGCCCCTCCAAGGGCTTGATCCGCGCCGACTTTGACCCGCCGGCGCTGGCGCGGGCCTATGAGGCCGGGGGGGCCACCTGTCTTTCGGTGCTGACCGATGGTCCATCCTTTCAGGGTGCGGACGAATATCTGGTCGCCGCCCACACCGCGACAAAGCTGCCCTGCCTGCGCAAGGATTTCCTCTACGACCCGTGGCAGGTGACGGAATCGCGCGCGTTGAACGCCGATTGCATCCTGATCATCATGGCCTCGCTCAGCGATACGCAGGCGCTGGAACTGGAAGATGCGGCCACAGCACTTGGCATGGACGTACTGATCGAAGTGCATGACGAGGCGGAGCTTGAGCGGGCCGGGCAGTTGAAATCGACGCTGATCGGCATCAACAACCGCAACCTGCATACCTTCGAGGTCACGCTGGAGACCACCCGCCGGCTGGCGCGTCTGGTGCCCGAAGACCGCACCATCGTGGCTGAAAGCGGGCTTTACACGCCCGCCGACCTTGCCGATCTGGCGCAATACGGCGCGCGGTCGTTCCTGATTGGCGAAAGCCTGATGCGTCAGGCCGACGTGACCGAGGCTACCCGCGCCATCCTCGCCCGCCCCCTGACCGCGCAGGGCGGGCTATGACCGGCCTAACACACTTCGACGACACCGGGGCCGCCCACATGGTCGACGTGTCGGGCAAGGCGGTGACCGACCGGGTCGCGGTGGCCGAAGGCGTGGTGCGGATGAGCGCCGAGACATTGGCCCTGATAACCGAAGGCCGCGCCAAGAAGGGCGACGTGCTGGCTGTGGCGCGGCTGGCGGGCATCATGGCGGCCAAGCGCACGGCGGACCTGATCCCCCTTTGCCACCCCCTGCCGGTAACCAAGGTGGCCGTCGATCTGGTGGCCGATCCGGCGCTGCCGGGAGTGCGGATCGAGGCCACGGTCAAGACCTCTGGCCAGACCGGGGTGGAGATGGAGGCGCTGACCGCCGTTTCGGTGGCGGCGCTGACCGTTTACGACATGGTCAAGGCGGTGGAGAAATCCATGACCATCGAGGGCATCCGGCTGGTACTGAAAGATGGTGGCAAATCTGGGCGTTACGAGGCGAACCGGTGATTTCGGTTGAAGAGGCGCTGGCCCGTTGTCTGGCACTGGTGACGCCTTTGCCGCCCGAAACCGTGGCCCTTGCGCGCGCGCATGGCCGCTGGATGTGCGCCCCTTGCGTGGCCCGGCGTCACCAGCCGCCGTTCGCCGCGTCCGCGATGGATGGCTACGCCGTGGCGGGCGATCCGGTGGCTGGTGACAGCTTTGCCGTGGTGGGCGAGGCGGGCGCGGGCCATGCCTTTGGCGGGCGCGTGGCTGCGGGCGAAGCGGTGCGCATCTTCACCGGCGCGCCGGTGCCCGAGGGCGCCACGCGCGTCATCATCCAGGAGGATGTGGTGGTGGATGGCGCCCGCATCACCGTGAAGGAGGGTGCCGACAAGGGTACCCACATCCGACCCTTGGGGCAGGATTTCCACGCCGGTGACAGCCTCTCGCCGCGCCGCCTGCGGCCCAATGACCTCGCACTTCTGGCCGCGATGAATGTGGCCGAAGTGCCGGTGACCCGCCGCCCCGTCGTGGCCCTGATCGCCACCGGGGACGAGCTGGTGATGCCCGGTGAAGACCCGCGCCCCGACCAGATCATCGCCTCGAACAGCTTTGCCCTGAAGGCGATGGTCGAGGCCGAAGGTGGCGAGGCGCGGCTTTTGCCGATCGCGCGGGACACCGAGGCAGAGCTTGCGACCGTGCTGGCGCTGGCTAAAGACGCCGATCTGATCGTGACCATCGGCGGCGCATCGGTCGGCGACCATGATCTGGTGGGCGGCGTGGCGGGGTTGGAGCGCGCGTTCTGGAAGATCGCGATGCGCCCCGGCAAGCCCTTGATTGCGGGCCGGTTGCACGGCGTGCCGATGCTGGGGCTGCCGGGAAACCCGGTGTCGGCCATCGTCTGCGGGCATCTTTTCCTTGTGCCGATGCTGCGTGCGATGCTGGGCGCGGCCCCCGGCCCGTTCCCGCGCCGCGCCATGCTTGGCGCCGATGTCGGCCCGACCGGCCCCCGCACGCATTACATGCGCGCGCGGCTGTCAGAGGGCGACGGGCTGCCTGTCATCACCCCGTTCGACCGGCAGGATTCGGCGCTGCTATCGATTCTGGGTCAGGCCGATGCGCTGCTGATCCGGCCTCTGGGCGATGGTCCCCGACCGCGTGACGAGCCGGTCCTGTATCTGCCGATCTGAGCCGCTTGGGCAAAACTGCTTGACACAAACCGGGAACGCGGGCAGAACATTGCGTTAACACCTGCAAAACGGGGACAGGCATGTTGACGCGCAAGCAACTGGAACTTCTGGATTTCATCAAGGGCCGGATGGACCGTGACGGGGTTCCGCCCTCGTTCGACGAGATGAAGGATGCGCTCGACTTGCGGTCGAAATCCGGCATCCACCGCCTTATCACGGCGCTGGAGGAGCGGGGCTTCATCCGCCGGCTTGCCCACCGCGCCCGGGCGCTGGAAATCATCAAGCTGCCCGAAGCGATGGAAAAGCCGGGCTTCACGCCGCGCGTCATCGCGGGCGACAGGACCGCTCCGCCGCGTGGCGCGATGCAGGTCGACACGGTTCATGCGCTGGAACTGCCGGTGATGGGCCGGATCGCCGCCGGTGTGCCGATCGAGGCGATTTCCGAGATTTCGCACCACGTCACCGTGCCGGGGTCGATGCTGTCGGGCAAGGGGCAGCACTACGCCCTTGAAGTCAAAGGCGATTCGATGATCGAGGCGGGGATCAACGATGGTGACATCGTGGTGATCCGCGAACAGTCCACCGCCGAAAACGGCGATATCGTCGTGGCCCTGGTTGAAGATCATGAGGCGACGCTGAAGCGGTTTCGCCGCCGCGGTGGCATGATCGCGCTGGAAGCGGCGAACCCTGCCTATGAGACGCGGGTGTTCCCGGACCATCTTGTCAAGGTGCAGGGCCGGCTTGTCGGGCTGATCCGCAGCTACTGACCGGACACGGCGACCAAGGCAGGCTGCAGCACGGGCAGGATGCCGTCGCGCGCGGCCTTTCCCGACCAGATCCGCGCCTTCGCCTTTGCCATCACGAAGCGCGGCCCTTCGGCGGTGGCGATCAGGGCCAGCGGCCCGGTTTCACGCAGCACCGTCTGGTCGATCAGGCGGCAGCCCTTGGGCACCATCTCTGCCTCAGCCGCCAGCACCACGACCGCCCCTTCGGCGCAGGCCGCGGGCAAACGGTCCAGCGCGCCTTTCCCCGTCAGTGAGATCATCTTGATCCCCGCCACCGAAAACCGCCGCTCGCCCTTGGTGCCGTCAAAACCCGGACGCGCCGCAGCCAGCTTCTGGTCGGCCAGATCGCCGTCATTCTCCAACCAGTTCTGCGCGGCAAAGCCCCCGCCCGAGGCGGCGGAAAGCGCGCGGCCTTCGTCGGACACCAACCCGATCAGCTTGCCGTCACCCGAAATCAGCAGCACCGGCCGGTCGCTTGCCGCCCAGAGACCGACTGCGGCCACAAGCGCCGCCACGCCCACCAGTTGCACCCGCCCGCGCCACAGGATCACCCAGATACCGCCAAGCGTGACCAGCGCCATCACGTAAGGCGCAGGCGAGGGTATCGCGGTCACCGCCCCTTCCAGCCCCGCGATCCAGTGTGCGATGAACAGAATCCAGCGCGCGCCCTGCTCCATCACCCAAAGTGGCAGGCTGGCAAGGCCAAGCGGTGCCACCAGCGCCGCCACCGCGCCCGCAGGCATCACCACCGCGCCCATCACCGGCACGGTCAAGAGGTTCGCCAGAAGCCCGTAATCGGTGAAGCGGTTGAAATGCGCAGCCGCGTAGGGCGCGGTCGCAAAGCCCGCGATCACCGAGGAGAAGACCAGCATGAAGGCCGGCAGGAGCCAGCGCGGCAGCCGTTCGCGCATCACCGCGCCGTCCAGCGCGGCGAACCCCGCGATCAGTGCCACGGTTGCAGCGAACGACATCTGGAACCCCGGTTCGGTCAGGCTTTCGGGCCGCGCCATCAGAAGGATCGTTGCCGCAATCGCCACCGTGCGCAGCGTCAGCGCGCGCCGGTCAAGCAGCACCGCGCCCAGCATCACCGAAACCATGATGAAGGCGCGCTCGGTCGCCACGTTGGCCCCCGAGAGTAGCAGGTAGAACAGCGCCACGCCAAGGCTGACCACCGCCGCGACCTTCTTGGTGTTCACCCGAAGCGCCACATAAGGCACCAGCGCCAACCCGTAACGGATCAGCGCAAAGACGAAACCCACGAGGAAGGCCATGTTCATCCCCGAGATCGCCAGCAGATGCGCCAGCGACGAATCCCTGAGTGCGGCGACGGTATCCTGCGTGATGGCCGAGCGGTCGCCTGTCATCGCGCCAGCGGCGAATGCGCCCGCCTGCCCCGGCATTTCGGCCAGCATTGCGGCGGTCAGATAGCTGCGCAGCCGGGCGATGACGGTATCGCCCGCCTCCGGTTCGGCCAGCAGAAGCACGGGCGTCCGGGTGTATCCAACAGCGCCCATCTGGTCGAAGAACGCCATGCGGCGGAAATCGAAGCCCCCCGGCTCCACCGGCCCGTCGGGGGCCGCCAGAAACCCGGTCAGCACCACAACCTGCCCCGGCGAGGGCTTCAGCCACGGCTGGTCGGCCTGCATCGACATCCGCACCTTCACCGGGGTTCGGGCGGGCGACACCTCGCGCAGCACCACCCGGTCCAGCGTCAGGCGCAAGGCATCGGTTTGCGAGCGGTCGATGCCGACGATGCGCCCCTGCACCGGGCCGTAATAGCGAAACTCCAACATCGGGGCGGCCACCAGATGCGCCCGCGCCCCCGCGGCCAGCCAACCCAGCGCGACGCATGCGACGGCGATGGTAACCGGATGCAAAAATTCGGGTCCGCGCAGGCGAAGCGCCAGCGACAGCGCACACAGCAGCGCCGCCAGCCCATAGGCTCCAACCCCTGGTTCCGCCGCTGCCGCAAACCATGCCGCGATGCCGATGCCGATGAAGACGGGTATCCACGGAAACAGCGACGCCCGCGCCTCCAACAGCGCCTGCAGCGGCCAGCCGAGCCTTTGGATCAGGGCCGCCACCTTGTTTCCCCTCGCGCGATTGCCTAAAGACGCGGGCAGTCTAGCCCCCACATGGTTTCCGAAAGGTTAACTCCCTATGGCCGAAGCGACCAACCCGGGTGTCGTCACCCGCTTTGCCCCCTCGCCGACCGGATACCTGCATATCGGGGGTGGGCGGACCGCGCTTTTCAACTGGCTTTATGCACGTGGACGCGGCGGCAAGTTCCTGCTGCGGATCGAGGATACCGACCGCGAGCGGTCCACCCCCGAGGCGACGGCGGCGATCCTCAAGGGCCTGACGTGGCTGGGCCTTGACTGGGACGGCGAAGTGGTCAGCCAGTTCGCCCGCAAGGACCGCCACGCCGAAGTTGCGCATCAGATGCTGGCGCGAGGAACGGCCTACAAGTGCTTCTCCACGCAGGAAGAAATCGCGGACTTCCGCGCGGCCGAGGAAGCCGCCGGGCGCTATCCGGTGTTTCTGTCGCCGTGGCGCGATGCCGACCCGGCGACCCACCCCGACGCGCCCTATTCTATCCGCATGCGAGCGCCCCGAACCGGCGAGACTGTGATCGAAGATCAGGTGCAGGGCCGCGTCATCATCAAGAACGAAACGCTTGACGACATGATCGTGCTGCGGTCGGACGGCACGCCTACCTACATGCTGGCCGTGGTGGTCGATGACCACGACATGGCGGTCACCCATGTCATTCGCGGCGACGATCACCTGAACAACGCGGCACGCCAGCAGATGGTTTACGACGCGATGGGCTGGACGGTGCCGGTCTGGGCGCATATCCCGCTGATCCACGGGCCGGACGGCAAGAAACTGTCGAAACGCCACGGCGCGACCGGGGTCGAGGAATATCAGGCGATGGGTTACCCCGCCGCCGGCATGCGCAACTACCTGACGCGGCTTGGCTGGGCGCATGGCGACGCCGAAATCTTCACCACCGAAGAGGCGCTGGCGATGTTCGACCTAAAGGGCATCGGCAAGGCTCCGGCGCGGCTGGACTTTAAGAAACTCGAAAACACTTGCGGGCATCATATCGCGATGATGGACAATGCCGCACTGCTGCATGAACTCGAAGGGTATCTTGCAGCGGCAGGTCGCCCGGGCTTGACCGACCGGCAGCGCGACCTGATGCTTAAGGCGATGCCTTCGGTCAAGGAACGTGCCAAGACCTTCCCGGAACTGCTTGATAAGGCTCAGTTTGCGCTAACGTCCCGGCCAGTGGCTCGCGATCCGCAGGCCGAGGCCGCGCTTGATACGGTATCCCGTGGTATACTGAAATCGTTGACGCCGCGCCTGCAAAATGCTAGCTGGACGAAAGAGGGATTGGAGCCCATCCTGACCGAGGCCGCAGCCGAAAACGGGATCGGGTTCGGCAAACTGGCCGCACCCTTGCGCGCGGCTTTGGCTGGAAGAACTGTTACACCCAGCGTCTATGACATGATGCTGGTCATTGGTCGGGACGAGACCATCGCAAGGCTCGAGGACGCATCGGCGTGATGCGCTGACCCCGGTCTTGAAGCCGCGCCTTCAGGGGTGCAGGATCACTGCTTGCGGCTGCCCCCTGCCACGGGGACAGTCGGCCACACCGGGGAAAAGACATGTCTGACAAAGTTGCCAAGCTGAGCCTGAACGGGAATACCTACGACCTGCCGGTGCATTCGCCCACGCTGGGGCCGGATGTCCTTGATATCCGAAAGCTTTACGGCGAAGCGGACGTGTTCACCTTCGACCCCGGCTTCACCTCCACCGCCGCTTGCGAAAGCGCCATCACCTTCATCGACGGTGACAAGGGTGAACTTCTGCACCGCGGCTATCCGATCGAACAGCTTGCGGAAAAGTCGAGCTATCTGGAGGTATGCTATCTGCTTTTGTACGGCGAACTGCCGACCGCGATGCAGCTCAAGGATTTCACGGCCCGGGTGACGAACCACACGATGGTGCATGAACAGATGCACTATTTCTTCCGTGGCTTCCGCCGCGACGCGCATCCGATGGCGACGATGGTCGGCGTGGTCGGCGCGATGGCCGCGTTCTACCATGACAGCACCGACATCAACGATCCGTGGCAGCGCGAGGTTGCGGCGATCCGGATGATCGCCAAGCTGCCGACGATTGCCGCGATGGCCTACAAATACTCGGTCGGCCAGCCGTTCGTGTACCCCAAGAACGCGCTCGATTACGCGGGCAACTTCCTGCACATGTGCTTTGCCGTTCCGGCCGAGGATTACGTCGTTAACCCCGTCCTTGCGAAAGCGATGGACCGGATCATGATGCTGCACGCCGATCACGAACAGAACGCCTCGACCTCGACCGTGCGTCTGGCGGGCTCGTCGGGGGCCAACCCGTTCGCCTGCATTGCTGCCGGCATCGCCTGCCTCTGGGGCCCGGCGCATGGCGGCGCCAACCAGGCCGCGCTGGAACAACTGCGCGAGATCGGCACCGTTGACCGCATCCCGGAGTTCATCAAGAAGGCCAAGGACAAATCATCCGGCGTCAAGCTGATGGGCTTTGGCCACCGCGTCTACAAGAACTTCGACCCGCGCGCGACGGTGATGAAGGAAAGCGCCGACGAGGTGCTTGAACTTCTGGGTGTCCACAACAACCCGACGCTGCAAGTGGCCAAGGAGTTGGAGCGGATTGCGCTGGAAGACGACTACTTCATCTCGAAGAAGCTCTATCCAAACGTCGATTTCTACTCCGGCATCATCCTCGATGCGATGGGCTTCCCGACCTCGATGTTCACGCCGATCTTCGCGATCAGCCGCACCGTGGGCTGGATCAGCCAGTGGAAAGAGATGATCGCGGAAAAGAACCAGAAGATCGGGCGCCCGCGCCAGCTTTATGTCGGCCCGCCGAAGCGCGACTACATCGACCTGCGCCACCGCTGAGCCTTTGGGTGGGCCTGACGGTCCACCCTACCCGCCCAGCGTCGCCACCTTGCCGTAGGTTTCCGGGCGGCGGTCGCGGAAAAGGCCCCAACTGCGGCGCATCTCGGCAATCCTGCCCAGATCGAAGGTTGCGGTCAGCACCTCTTCGGTGTCACGGCCTGCCTTTGCTACCAGTTGCCCGGTCTGGTCGGCGATGAAAGACGATCCGTAGAACGTCACTTCGCGCCCATCCGGTGCAACCTCGGTGCCGATGCGGTTTGAGGCAACGACCGGCATGATGTTTGCCGCCGCATGGCCACGCATCACGGTTTCCCAATGCGGCTGGCTGTCATAGCCCGGCTCTGGCGGTTCGGATCCGATGGCGGTGGGGTAAAGCAGCACCTCCGCCCCCATCAGCGCCATCGACCGCGCGCATTCCGGGAACCACTGGTCCCAGCAGATGCCGACGCCGATCCGCCCCGCCGCCGTGTCCCACACCTTGTAGCCGGTATCGCCGGGCGAGAAGTAGTATTTCTCCTCATACCCCGGCCCCTGCGGGATGTGGGTCTTGCGGTAGACGCCCAGCACATTGCCATCGGCATCGACCATCGCGACCGAATTGAAATGCGCTTGCCCCGCGCGTTCAAAGAACGATACCGGCATGACCACGCTCAACTCGCGGGCAAGGTCGGCAAAGCGGGCGATCAGCGGATGGCCGTCAGCGGGGGCGGCAAGGTCGAAATACTGCGGATGCTGTTCGATGCAGAAATAGGGTGCTGCGAACAACTCCTGCACCAAGACCATCCCCGCACCCTTGGCTGCTGCCTGCCGCACCAAAGCCTCGGCCCGGTCGGCGTTGGCGGGCAGATCCCACGAACAGGCGAACTGCGTGGCGGCAACCGTCAGCGTCATGCCCGCGCCTCCTCGATCCATGTCCAGATTCGGGTCGGCGTGAACGGCATCGCGACTTCGGTCACGCCCAACGGCGCCAGCGCATCACGAACCGCGTTCGAAATCGCGGCCAGCGCGCCTACGGTCCCTGCCTCGCCACAGCCCTTCATGCCCAAGGGGTTGCTGCGGGTTGGAATCCCGCGTTCGGCAAAGCGGATCATCGGCAAATCATCCGCACGCGGCATCCCGTAATCCATGAAGCTGCCGGTCACGACCTGCCCGCCCTCGTCCTGCACCAGCCATTCGGTCACGGCCTGCCCAAAGCCCTGCGCGATGCCGCCATGCACCTGACCTTCGACAAGGTTCGGGGCCACGAGCACGCCGAAATCGTCCATCACCGAATAGCGATCAATGGTCAGCCCGCCAGTTTCGGGGTCGATCTCCACCTCGGTGATATGCACGCCGTTCGGGAACGACCGCCCGTCAAGCTGGATGCGTTCTGACCGGTCGATCAGATCCTGCCGCCCCTTGGCGCGGGCCAGTGCCGCCGCCTCGGCCAGCGTCAGGCGCAGGTTGGTGCCGGGTGCGCCAAAGCGCAGGTCGTCGAAGCTGACACCGTCCACACCCCATTCCTCGGCCAGAAACGCCTCGAACCCAGCTACCATCGACAGCACGGTTGCCCGCGTGGCGGTGCCTTGCACCGTGACGGAACGCGAGCCGCCAGTGCCGCCACCCTTGGCGATGCGGTCGCTGTCGCCTTCGACGATACGGACCATCGCCTGATCAATCCCCGTCGCCTCGGCCACCATGCGGGAGAATACACTTTCGTGCCCCTGCCCGTTCGACTGGGTGCCGACATAAAGCGTGGCGCCGCCGTCCTCATCCAGCACCAGCCGGGCGATTTCGTGCGAATCGCCAAGGATCGCTTCGATGTAAGACGCAATGCCGAGGCCCCGCAGCCGCCCCGCGGCCTTCGACGCCGCCGCCCGCGCAGCGTAGCCCGCAATGTCGGCATGAGCGACGGCTGCATCGAGAATCCCCGCGAAATCGCCACCGTCGATGCTTTCGTCCGCCATCGTCATGTAGGGAAAGCTGCGGATCGCGTTCTTCTGGCGTAGGGTCACGGGGTCGACGCCCAGATGCCGCGCCGCTTCGTCCATCACCCGCTCGATGGTCAGGATCGCCTCGGGCCGCCCCGCACCGCGATAGGCGTCGATCGGAACCGAATTGGTGTAGACCCCGATCGCGGCAAGGCTGGCCACCGGCACGTCATAGATGCCCGTCAGCACCTTCGAGAATAACTCGGTCTGGATCGCCTGGCCAAACTGCGAATTGTAAGCGCCAAGGTTCGACACGAGGTTGACCCGGTAGCCGGTTATCTTGTGGCTGGCGTCAAATCCGATTTCCGCCTTGGCGACCAGATCGCGCCCGGCATTGTCGGTCAGCATCGCCTCGGCGCGGGTGGAGACCCATGCCACGGGGCGCTGAAGCGCGCGGGCGGCGGCGGCGATCACCACATATTCCGGGTAGGTCATCGCCTTCATGCCGAACCCGCCGCCGACATCGGGGTTGGTCACCCGCACCTGCGCGCGGGGAAGGTTCAGCATCCGGGAAAGTTCGTTGCGCTGGGTCCAGACGCCCTGCCCGTTGACACAAAGGTGCAAACGGCCCTCGCTCCATTCGGCAAACGCCGCGCGCGGCTCCATCGGGGCGGCGGTCACGCGGTTGTGGACGACCTCCACCTCCAGCACATGCGCGGATTTCGCAAAGGCCGCCGCAACGCTGGCCTCGTCACCGATGACATAGTCGAAGGCGAGGTTCTGCGGCGCTTCAGGGTGGATGGTCGGCTCTTCAGGCATCAAGCGAAGAGCAACCTCGTGTACGTTGATTTCAATAGAAATAAGGTCGATAGCGTCGCGCGCGGCCGCCAGCGTATCGGCCACCACCACCGCAATCGCCTCGCCCACAAAGCGCACCCGATCTTTCGCCAGCACGGGGCGCTCCGGTGCCGCGCCAAGCCCGCCGCCGCGCGTGTCGATCTGATCGCCCTTCATGCCAATCGTGACGCCCATCGCCTCCAGATCCGCCGCCGCCAGCACCAGATTCACACCCGGCACCTCGCGCGCGGCCGACAGGTCCAAGGCGGCGATTTCCCCGTGTGGATAGTCCGAGCGCAGGAACACAGCATGCAGCGCGCCCGCCGGGATCAGGTCGGCGACATAGCGGCCCTGCCCGGTCAGGAACCGGACATCCTCGCGCCGCTTCAACGGCTGCGCGGTTCCGAACTTCATCTGGCTTGCATTCATTTTCGGTCCTCCATCGCCGCAAACGTCAAGCGCCCGGCGGGGATTGTCCAGCCGGGCGCGTCGTTTTGCCGTAAGTTTCGTCGGATCAGAGCTTGAGGCCCAGAACCGTCGCCATCTGCAAGTCGCCAAAACCGTTGAAGCGGGTGTTCGTGACGGTGGAGTAAGACCCCATGCCGTGCCAGATCACATAGTCGCCCTCGGCGATGTCGGCGGGCAGCGGCAGTTCACCCGGCAGACGGTCGACCGAATCGCAGGTTGGCCCGAACACGATGCGCGGCTGCACCGGCCCGGTGCGCTTGACGCCATCGGCGGTCAGCACTTCCATCCGGTCGATCACGCCGATCATCGGCAGTTCGGTCAGCGTGCCGTAGACGCCGTCGTTCAGGAACACATGGGTTTCGTCACGCACCGCCTTGACCCGCGCGGCCAAGGAGAACGCATCGCCACACAGCGCCCGCCCCGGTTCGCAGACGAGCAGAGGCCGATCCGCGCCGAAGGCTTCGGTGGCAACCCGGTCGATCAGCTGGAAGGTGGTCTCGATCTGCGGCACCACGGCGTTCAAACGGTGGTTCGGGAAACCGCCACCGACGTTAAGCCGCGCGATGGTCACGCCGGCCTTTTGCGCGATCACCGCCGCCTCGCGGATGTAGAACTCCCACGCGGCCGGATCGGTGCATTGCGTGCCGGGGTGGAAGGTCAGCGACGGGATGAAGCCCGCAGCAGCCACATCGCGCAGCAACTCCACCGCCAGTTCCGAGGTCGCCCCGAACTTGGCGCCGAAGTTGTAGGCCGCACCCGCGACCGGCAGCTTGAAGCGCACCGAAATTTCGGTGCCATCGGCCGGCACCATCTCGATCAGCTTGGCCAGTTCCGATTTCGAATCAACGCTGTAGGATTTCACGCCGCGTTCAACCGCATAAGCGATCTCGTGGCGGGCGCGCACCGGGTTGTTGTAGTGGATCGCGGCATCCGGCGCCAAACGGCGGATCAGGTCAATCTCGAAGGGCGAGGCGCAGTCGTAGCCACGAATGCCTGCCGCTGCGAGGTTTTCGATCATCGCTTCGCCGGGGTTCGACTTGACCGCGTAGGTCACCATGCCGGGAAAGCCGTCAATGAAGCGCCGCGCGGCGGCCTGAGCCACCGAGGGCGCGAAAAACAGCACCGGATTGTCCGGCTGCTGGTTGCGCAGATATTCGGTCGGATTTGTCCAGATTGTCTTGGAGAGTCCCATCGGCTGTCCTTTCTGCCAATGAAGACGCTTCGCCCTAACCCCCGCGCAGCTGTGGGACCGGGCACCAGCGTGGTTTCAAGTGAACCAGGCCAGGTGCGTATGAGCCGCCCTTTACCTGCAATCGAGGATGCCGCATATGGTGGACAAACTCACCGAACAAAACTCTATAAATGCAGCGATACGTCGTTATAATGACGAAAAGGGTGGGCATATTGCATGGACGAGCTTGATCGCAACATTCTGGGGCTTCTGGGGGCCGATGCGCGGATGTCAGTGGCCACACTGTCGCGCCGGTTGAAGGTCGCGCGGTCCACCATTCAGGCCCGGCTGGAGCGGTTGGAGACCTCGGGCGTGATCGCGGGATATACGCTGAAGCTGGGCGAAGGTGCCCGCGAAGGACGGTTGCGCGCGTCGGTTCTGCTGACCATCGAACCCCGCGCGCAAGCCGCAGTGTTGACCCGCCTGAAGTCGATCGCCGAGGTGGAGCGGGTGTTCACCACCTCGGGCCGCTTCGATCTGTTGATGCAGATCGCCTGCCCGAACACGCAAGTGCTGGATCAGGTGCTTGACCAGATCGGTGCGATGACCGGGGTGAAAGGGTCGGAAAGCCTGATCCACCTGTCGACCAAGATCGACCGCGCGGTGTAATCAGGGCAGCGCCCGGCGGATCAACCCGGCCAGCATCGCATCGCGCGCCGCAGGCTCCATCGCCGCGATGCTTTGCAGCCTGCCCGACATCACCAGATCGGCCAGCCCGTGCGCCATAGCCCAGGCTGCCGCCACATCGGCTGCATCGCCCTTGGCCGCGTCCACCTGCGCCACCAGATGTCCATAGGATGCATTGCCCGCAGCCAGAAGGTCAGGGTCCGCCGATTTCGGGCGGGACGAGGAAAAGATCAATCGAAACAGCGCCGGGCGTTCCATCGCGAAATCGACGTAGCCCAGACCCGCCGCCACCAGTTGCGCCAAGGGGTCGGGGTCGGCCTTTGCCTCGCGCTGGTGCTGGCAGGCGAGAAAGCGGTGAAAGCCTTCGGTCGCCAGCGCAGTCAACAGCCCGTCGGCATCGCCGAAGTGGTGTGCCGGGGCGGCGTGGCTAACCCCTGCCCGTTTGGCGACCGACCGCAGCGAAAACCCTTCGATCCCGCGTTCGGCCAGTTCCGCTTCAGCCGCCGCCAAGAGCGCGGCGCGCAGATCGCCGTGGTGGTAGGGTTTGGCTTCGATCTTCATGCACCCTGTCTAGCAAGCCGACTTTCCAATGTCAAAATGATCTTGACAGTGGATAGATTTCGCCGCCATTATCCTGACAGTGTCAAGATATGAGGCCGCCATGACCCCCGATGCCCTCTTTCAACTTGCGAACCCCTTGGTCCTTGTCGGCTGGGGCGCGTTGCTCTTGTCGCCGTTGGCGCCCGTCTGGGCCGACCGGGTGGCAAGTTTGCTCATTCCGCTTCTCCTGTCTGTCGCCTACGCCGCGCTGGTCCTCAGTTTCTGGTCTGGCGCGCCCGGCGGTTTCGGCTCGCTGCCCGAGGTGATGGCGCTTTTCACCACCCCTGGCGTCGCGCTGGCGGGGTGGCTGCATTACCTCGCCTTCGATCTCTTCGTCGGTGCGTGGATCACCCGCACGGCGCGCGCCGAAGGCATCGCGCACGCCTTCGTCATCCCCTGCCTTGCGCTGACCTTCCTGTTCGGCCCGGCAGGGTTTCTTGCCTTTCACATCCTTCGCGCCACCCGCGCCCTGACCGAAAAGGTTCCCGCATGACCGCGCTTGCCCTCACCGCCTCGCCGTTCGACCGCATCCGTCAGGCCGCACCCCAACTGACCGCGATCACCGCGATCCTGATCCTCGCCGCAGCCCCCATCCTCATGGCGATGGCAGTCGATACGCGGCAGTTCCAGGGCGAAAGCATCTGGCTGAAGCCGCTGAAATTCCACATCGCACTTGCGATCTACACCGGGTCGCTGGCGGTCTATGCCCTCGCCCTGCCACAAGGGCGCCTTCTGGCCCGCAACTGGCGCATTTATCAGGCCATCGTCATCGCCGCCGTGGTGGCAGAGGTGCTCTGGATCGGCGGTGCCGCCGCGCTTGGCACGGGATCGCATTTCAACCTGACCGTTCCCGGCCTTTACGGCCTGATGGGGTTGGCTGCGGTCACACTTACCTCGCTCAGCATGGCGATGGGGGTGGTGTTCTGGAAGACCCGCGCCAACACGCTGCATCTGGGCTTGGCCCTTGGCCTGATCCTGACCTTCGTGCTGACGGTCGTGGTCGCCGGAACCATGTCGTCCGGCACGGGGCATCACATCGGCACCCCTCTGACCGGCGCGCGCTTGCCCGTGATGGGATGGTCGCGCGAGGTGGGCGATCTGCGCGTCGCGCATTTCCTTGCCACCCATGCGATGCACGCGGTCCCGCTCGCCGCGCTGACGGGATCGCGTGCTGCGGTCTGGGCCACGGCGGCGGTCTACACCGCGCTGACGCTTGGTACCTTTGCGCAGGCGCTGATGGGTCTGCCGTTGCATCCGCTTTGACCGGGGAACCTCCCGCCGCGCTGACAGTTTACCCGCCAACACTCTGACGGAAAGGACGGTCCCATGCCCTATATCGACGGCTTTCTGATCCCGGTCCGCAATCAGGACCGCGACCGCTACCGCGAGCACGAGCTGCAGTGGTGGCCGATGTTCAAAGGCTTTGGCGCGCTGACGCTGGTGGTCGGCTGGGGCGATGATGTGCCGGCCGGAACCCACACCGATTTCCGCCGCGCGGTCGATCTGCAACCCGATGAAACGGTGGTCTTTTCGTGGATCACCTGGCCCGACAAGGAAACCCGCGACCGCGCCCACGCCCGCATGATGGACGAGATGCCCGAGGTCGAGATGCCGTTCGACGGCAAGCGCATGGTCTACGGCGGTTTCGCCGCGCTGATCGACGAACGCTGACACGCGGCGGGTGATCCCGTTTGATCTGGCGCTTTTCCTTTGCCCCCGCGCGCGGTAGAACCCGCCCGACCGCAGAGGGACATGATCATGCCGATGGAAAAGACCTTCAACGCCGCCGAGGCCGAGGCCCGCCTTTACGCGATGTGGGAGAGCATGGGCGCCTTCAAGGCTGGCGCCAACGCCAGACCCGGCGCGCCGGCGTTCTCCGTGATGATCCCGCCGCCGAACGTGACCGGCGCGCTGCACATGGGCCACGCCTTCAACAACACGTTGCAGGACATCCTTACACGCTGGCACCGGATGCAGGGCCACGACACGCTCTGGCAGCCCGGCACCGACCACGCCGGCATCGCGACCCAGATGGTCACCGAACGCGAGATGGCGCAGAACGGCGAACCCAGCCGCCGCGAGATGGGCCGCGAGGCGTTTCTCGCCCGCGTGTGGGACCAGAAACGCAAATCCCGTGGCAACATCCGCGGTCAGCTGGAACGCCTCGGCGCCTCCTGCGACTGGTCGCGCGAGGCCTTCACCATGTCCGGCGCCCCCGGTGCCCCTGCGGGCGAGGACGGCAACTTCCATGACGCCGTGATCAAGGTGTTCGTCGACCTTTACGAAAAGGGCCTGATCTATCGCGGCAAGCGTCTGGTGAACTGGGACCCGCATTTCGAGACCGCGATCTCGGACCTCGAGGTCGAGAACATTGAGGTGGCGGGCCACATGTGGCACTTCAAATACCGCCTCGCGGGCGGTGAAACCTATGAATACATCGAGAAGGACGCCGAAGGTGCCGTCACCTTCCGCGAGATCCGCGACTACATCTCCATCGCCACCACGCGCCCCGAAACCATGCTTGGCGACGGTGCGGTGGCGGTTCACCCCTCGGATGATCGTTACAAACCCATCGTCGGCAAGATGGTCCACCTGCCCTTGTGCGACCGCCTGATCCCGATCATCACCGACGAATACCCCGACCCGACCTTCGGCTCGGGTGCGGTCAAGATCACCGGCGCGCATGATTTCAACGACTACGCGGTGGCCAAGCGCGGCAACATCCCCTGCTACCGCCTGATGGACAGCCGCGCCCAGATGCGCGCCGACGGTGCCCCCTATGCCGAGGCCGTGCTGCGCGCCCGCGAGATCGCCGCCGGCTCCCCCACGACCGAGGCCGAGGTCGACAGCCTGAACCTTGTGCCGGAAAAGTACCGCGGCCTCGACAGGCTCAAGGCGCGCGAACTGGTCGTCGCAGACATCACCGCCCAAGGCCTCGCCGTGACCACGCTCGTCAAGGAAACCGATCCCGAGACCGGGTCGGAACACCTGCGCCTTGAGCCGGTGGTCGAGGCGAAGAAGATCATGCAGCCGTTCGGCGACCGTTCACGCGTGGTGATCGAGCCGATGCTGACCGACCAGTGGTTCGTTGACACCGCCAAGATCGTCGAACCCGCACTGGATGCAGTGCGCTCAGGCCGCACGAAAATCATCCCGCCCTCGGGCGAAAAGACCTATTACCACTGGCTGGAGAATATCGAGCCGTGGTGCATCAGCCGCCAGCTTTGGTGGGGGCATCAGATTCCGGTCTGGTATGGCCTGAACCTTTACACCGAAGGCTTCACCGACGACGAAGGCGACGATGCGCTCGACAACGTCGAACTTCTCCGCGTCCTTGGCGATGGCGGCTATGTCGACCGCGACGCCCGCTTCCATTGCGCAGCCGACCTTGCCAGCGTGGCCGAACGCTTCCGCGACGATCTGGCCAGCCTGCCGCACCCCCTGAACACCGCCCGCATCGTCGAAGTGGCCGACCGCCACGCCGCCGTCGAGGCTCTTGCGGCCTCGCTCGCCGACTACGCGGTCACGCAAGACCCGACGCGCCTTGCCTACCCGGTCTGGCGCGACCCCGATGTGCTCGACACCTGGTTCTCCTCCGGCCTCTGGCCGATCGGCACGCTCGGTTGGCCCGAACAGACCCCGGAACTTGACCGCTATTTCCCGACCTCGGTCCTCGTCACCGGGCAAGACATCCTGTTCTTCTGGGTCGCCCGGATGATGATGATGCAGTTGGCCGTGGTGAACGAGGTGCCCTTCCACACCGTCTACCTGCACGGCCTCGTCCGCGACGCCAAGGGCAAGAAGATGTCGAAATCCCTCGGCAACGTCATCGACCCCCTTGAGATCATCGACGAATACGGCGCCGATGCGCTGCGGTTTGCCAATGCCGCGATGGCAAGCCTCGGTGGTGTGCTCAAACTCGACACCAGTCGCATCGCCGGCTATCGCAACTTCGGGACGAAACTCTGGAACGCCTGCCGCTTTGCCGAGATGAACGGCGTCTGGGAAGGCCACGCCACCGGCCCTGCCCCCACGCCAAAGGCGACCGTCAACCAGTGGATCATCGGCGAAGCCGCCCGCACGCTGCATGAGGTGAACGCGGCGCTGAACGATTACCGCTTCGATCAGGCCGCCGATGCGCTTTACAAGTTCGTCTGGGGCAAGGTCTGCGACTGGTATGTCGAATTCGCCAAGCCGCTGTTCGACGGGCCCGAAGCCGCCGAGACGCGGGCGACGATGGCTTGGGTCCTCGACCAGTCGATGATCCTGCTGCAACCCTTCATGCCCTTCATCACCGAAGAGCTGTGGCAGACCACCGGCACCCGGGCCAAGCCGCTCGTTCACACCGATTGGCCCGCCTACGGCCTTGATCTCATTGACGCCAAGGCCGATGCCGAAATGAACTGGGTCACCACCCTGATCGACGAAATCCGCTCCGCCCGCGCCCAGATGCACGTGCCGGTCGGCCTGAAACTCGACATGGTCGCCACCACGCTCGACGATGCCGCCCGCGCCGCCTGGGGCCGGAACGAGGCGCTGATCAAGCGCCTCGCCCGGATCGAGGCGCTGACCGAAGGCCCCGCCCCGAAAGGCGCGATCTCGGTCGCGGTCGAGGGGGCGGCCTTCGCCATCCCCCTCGCCGGCATTATCGACATCGCCGAGGAAAAGGCCCGCCTGACCAAGGCTGCGGACAAGCTGGCAAAGGAGATCGGTGGCCTGAAGGGGCGTCTCAACAACCCGAACTTCGCCAAATCCGCCCCCGAGGATGTGGTCGAGGAAGCCCGCTCCAACCTTGAGGCACGCGAAGACGAGGCCGCCAAACTGCAAGCCGCGCTCACCCGCCTCGCCGACTTGGGCTGATTTCATCTGTCCGCAAATATCCCGCGGGGGGTTCAAGGGGGGCGCGAAGCCCCCCTTTTCCATCGCCAGCGCCGGACCGGCGCTCTGCCGCCAAGACCCGCCCGCACGGCGCCACTACCGCCTTCGGTCGTGGGAAACCCTTGCCAATTCCTTAAGGTTCAAACTCGAAATAACACGAAATCAATCTCTTGGCCGAATGTCCCACCGTGGGACACCCCCCTTGCGGGCTGGCGAATTCCCCCGCAAACTCGCGTCCATGACCCGCTTTCTCACCCCCCTCGCCGACGCCCTTCCCTCCACCGTTCCCTTCACCGGACCGGAAACCTTGGAACGCCGTCAAGGCCACCCGTTCCGCGCTCGCCTCGGGGCCAACGAATCCCTCTTCGGCCCCTCGCCCGCGGCCATCAGGGCGATGCAGGACGCCGCCGTTGAGGCCTGGAAGTACGGCGACCCGGAAAACCACGACCTGAAGACCGCCCTCGCGGCCCACCACGGCATCAGCACCGCCAACCTCGCCGTCGGCCCCGGCATCGACGGCCTCCTCGGCCTGGTCTGCCGCCTCACGCTCGCGCCCGAAACGCCGGTCGTCACCTCGCTCGGCGCCTACCCGACGTTCAATTTCCACGTCGCAGGCTACGGCGGCGCCCTTACCCGCGTGCCCTACCGGGGCGACTTCGAAGATCCCGACGCGCTTCTCGCGGCCGCCCGCCAGACCGGCGCGCGGCTGCTCTATCTGGCAAACCCCGACAACCCGATGGGCAGCCACCACCCGGCTTCGGTGATCGAGGACCTGATCGCCAACCTGCCGTCCGAGACCCTGCTCCTTCTCGACGAGGCCTATGCCGACCTCGCGCCCGCAGGCACCATCCCCGACATTCCCGCCGACCATCCGCAGGTGATCCGGCTGCGGACCTTTTCCAAAGGCTACGGGCTTGCCGGCGCGCGGGTGGGTTATGCGATCACCAATCCCGAGCTTGCGGTCGCATTCGACAAGGTCCGCGACCATTTCGGCATGACCCGGCTGTCGCAGGCCGGTGCGCTGGCCGCGCTGCAGGATCAGGCGTGGCTTGCAAAGGTTCAGGCCGAGGTCGTCGCCGCCCGCGGGCGCGTGACCCGGATCGCCGCTGCCAACGGGCTTGCCGCCCTGCCCTCGGCCACCAATTTCGTGACCATCGACTGCGGCCGTGACGGCGATTACGCCCGCCACCTGCTGGCCGAGATCAGCCAGCGGGGCGTGTTCATCCGGATGCCAGGCGTCGCACCGCTTGACCGCTGCATCCGCGTCAGCCTTGGCGATGAGGCGGCGATGGACGTGTTCGAGGCTGTTCTGCCCGAGGCGCTGAAAGTGGTCGGCTGATCACTCGGCCGCAACGCCCTTGGCTGGCCCAACCGCTGGCGCGGGGCCAACCGGAGTTTCAACCGGTCCAAGCTTGGGGCCAGCTGCCGCCGGTTCGGGGTTGAAGAGCCGCATCGCTGGCTTTTCCGGCAGATCATCGCCCAAAGCGCGCAGCGGGCGGCGGAACACGAGCACATTCTGGAAGGTGGTCTTGGTGCCGGTAAAGCCTGCCCGTTCATCGCAAGGCAAGGCATCGGCGCGAACGTAGTCCCAGCCTTCGGCACCAAGCTGGTTCATCAGGTTCGACAGGGCAAACGCGAACCGCTCCTCCGTCGTCTTGACGCCGCGCGCCTTTTCGCCACGCCGTGGGGCTGGCACCACATGATACTCGAACCGCTGCATTCTACCCTCCGACGTCCTCAGACTTGATGAACGACCCTAAAGCAGCCCGGTTCCCGCCGCATGATGCATTAGCCGCATCGGCAACGGGTTGCCGAGCGGGCTTTACAGGCCAAGCTTTGCCGCGACCAGTGCGTTCACGGCTGCCGGGTTGGCCTTGCCGCCGGTCGACTTGATCACTTGGCCCACGAACCAGCCGGCCAGCTTGGGGTTGGCCTTGGCTTTTTCCACCTGCTCGGGGTTCGCGGCGATGATCTCGTCGACCGCCTTTTCGATGGCGCCGGTGTCGGTCACCTGCTTCATGCCGCGCGCGGCGGCGACGTCGGCGGGGACGCCGCCTTCGGTCCAGATGATTTCGAAAAGATCCTTGGCCATCTTGCCGGAAATCTCGCCCGAGGCGATCAGGTCCAGGACGCCGCCGAGTTGCGCGGCTGAAACCGGGCTGTCGATGATCGCGCGGCCTTCCTTGTTCAGGCGACCGAAAAGCTCGTTGATCACCCAGTTCGCTGCCTGTTTGCCATCGCGGCCCTTGGCGACGGACTCGAAGAAACCGGCACTTTCGAGGTCGGCGGTCAGCACGTTCGCGTCGTAATCGGTCAGGCCGAAATCCGACATGAAGCGTGATTTCTTGGCATCCGGCAGTTCCGGCATGGTTGCTGCGATGTGGTCGACCCAGGTCTGCTCGATTTCGAGGGGCAGAAGGTCGGGGTCGGGGAAGTAGCGGTAATCATGCGCCTCTTCCTTGGACCGCATCGAGCGCGTCTCGTTGCGGTCGGGGTCATAGAGGCGGGTTTCCTGCACGATGCTGCCGCCGTCTTCCAGAATGGCGATCTGGCGGCGCGCCTCAAAGTCGATGGCCAGTTGAATGAAGCGCATCGAGTTCATGTTCTTGATTTCGCAGCGTGTGCCGAGGTGGCTGAAATCCTGCGTGGCCTGATATTTCTCGTACTGGCCGGGACGGCAGACGGACACGTTGACGTCAGCGCGCAGGTTGCCGTTCTGCATGTTGCCGTCGCAGGTGCCAAGGTAGCGCAGGATCTGGCGCAGTTTGGTAACGTATGCGGCGGCTTCTTCGGGGCCGCGGAGGTCGGGGCGGCTGACGATTTCCATCAGCGCCACGCCGGTGCGGTTGAAATCGACGAAGGAAAGGTTCGGGTCCATGTCGTGGATCGACTTGCCCGCGTCCTGTTCAAGGTGGATGCGTTCGATCCGCACCAGCCGCGCCACGCCGGGAGAAAGTTCAACAAGCACCTCGCCCTCGCCGACGATGGGATGGTAAAGCTGGCTGATCTGGTAGCCCTGCGGCAGATCGGGGTAGAAGTAGTTCTTGCGGTCGAAGGCCGAGGTCAGGTGGATCTGCGCCTTCAGGCCAAGACCGGTGCGGACCGCCTGTTCGACGCAGAACTCGTTGATAACCGGCAGCATTCCCGGCATCGCGGCGTCGACGAAGGCAACATTGGAGTTCGGCTCGGCGCCAAAGCTGGTCGAGGCGCCGGAGAATAGCTTGGCGTTGGAAGACACCTGCGCGTGGATCTCCATCCCGATGACGAGTTCCCAGTCGTGCTTGGCCCCCGCGATGACGCGGGGCTTGGGGGCGGTATGGGCGAGGTCGAGCATCATGCCTCCGGACGGCGGTTTCCGCTGCCGGGTTTAGGGCCGTGCGGGCCGTTGGGCAAGGGGCGACGGGGCAGACGCCTGTCGAGACACCTGTCTGGCAGGCGTCTGACAGGCGTCTGGCAAACGTATGGCAGCTGTCAGGCGACGGCGCGGTCTTCGGGCATGATGGCGGCAAGGCCGGTGCCACGCACCCCGATCCGCGCACCGCGCAGGATCGCGGGTCCGAAGATCTGGTTGATGGCGAAGACCACCCCGGTGGCACCATCGCGCCATGCGGAGAGGTGGATTTCGGTCAGGCGGTTCCACAACAGGTCCGACAGCGCGGCCCGCGTCAGACCCAACTCGTAGGATTTCGACGCGCCGTCGATGGCAAAGCCCTCCATCAATTCGACCATGATGTTGGCCACAAGGTTCGCGCGGTACTGGCACCCGGTTGCTGCCTGGAAGTCTGCAAGGCCCGACAGAAACTGGATGACGTCCATGCCCGGCGGGAAATCGCCGAGGATTTCGGCGGCGGCCATGTAGAACACGGCATAGGCGGCATTGCCGGTCTGCGCGGCGGTCATGCTGGCTGCCTGTTTTGCCTCGCGGTCGAAATTGGCAAGCGTTCCGAACCAGTGGGGCAACAGGTGCTGGGCGTGGATTGCGTGGATGTCGGCATCCGTCGGATCGAGATCGCACCAGTCTTCGTACCAGTCGCGGCAAAGCGTCCGGCCGCCTTCGATGCCGCGCACCAGTTGGTAACGCGTGGCGGCAAGGATCGGCGACATCTCTTCGATCGGGTCGAACAGCGACACCACGTCTTCGGCGCGCGCGACATGGGCGGTCGTTTCCTTCCACAAGTCGCGGGAAAGGGTGGCGCCCGTCGACACCAGACGTTTGGCCCAGGCCAGATCCAGATGCGCCTGCGCCAGAAGATGGGCTGCGGCGTAATCGTCGGGGTGGGTTTCAAAGACGGTCTCAAAGCGGGCAATCTCGGCTTCGGCCGCTGGCCAATCCTTGAGGTCGATCGCGGTTGCCAAGGCCGAGCGTGCGCCGCGGCTGATCAGGGTGGCGACGCGTTTGCCACCGGTGGCTGCGGCGCGCGACTGATCGGCGAAGCGCAGGCAATCAAGCAAGTCGGACCATTGGCCGGTTTCAGCCATTGCCGCGTGATCGGCCCGGATGCAGTGCCATTCGGTGACCTCGGGGGCCATCTTCAGCATCTTAAGATCGAGACGTTCCAGGACCATGTCGGCGGGCAGCGCCTCACGCGGCATGTCTGCGAAATTTTCGGGGAGGCCGAACGTGGCGGCGATATTCTGCTGAAGCCCGGGACCCCGGGTTTCCACGACTGGGAGCGGCTGTGTAATCACCATTGCGGAACCTTTTAAAACTAGTGGCAAACTGAGTGCCAAATTGGCCGCTAATCGGGGCGTAAAGATGGTAACGACAGGGATTTCGAGTGTCAGACCAACGGAAAATCGCTGGCTTTACATCCTGGGGTTGAGTGCGACGATCGCACTATCGGCATGCGTGTTCCCGGCAGATGCGGAGCGGTCTGGCACCAAACCCGATTCGCCGCCTATGGGTTGGGATCACCGGCCCGAGGCGGCAAGCTGGACCTCGGCCACTTTGCTGGCGGTGTCGTCAAAAGATGCAGATCTGGCGCAGGGTGTGCCGGATGACATCGCAGCATGGTGTCCGGGCTACGCAAGCGCGTCACTGGACGAACGGCGGATGTTCTGGGCGGGCCTTTTGTCGAAAGTGGCGAAGTATGAAAGTTCGTGGAACCCGGCCGCGGCAGGCGGCGGCGGGCTATATATCGGATTGATGCAGATTTCGCCGCGCACCGCGGGGAATTACGGTTGTGAGGCGACCTCGGCGAAAGCGTTAAAGGATGGCGCGGCAAACCTGCAATGCGCGGTAACCATATTGTCCCAGCAAGTTGCTCGTGACGGCGTCGTGGCCGGACAAGGCAACCGTGGCGCAGGGCGTGACTGGATGCCCTTCCGCGACCGGGCCAAGCGGGCCGAGATCGCAGGCTGGACCAAGTCGCAACCCTATTGCAGCGAAGGGGTGGCCTCTGTGGCCCTTACCCGGTCGCCGCGCAGCTGAGGCGCTGGCGGAGACGCCTTACGCGGCTCCCAGCATCCGTTCGATCATTTCTTGCAGGTCACGGCTAAGCTTCGGCGCGGCAAGGATGCGTTGCAGTTCGGCCTTGGCAATCTGTTGACGCGTGGTGTCGTAGCGGTGCCACGTCTCGAACGCGGTCGAGACACGGGCCGCGGTTTGCGGGTTGAGCGGGTCCAGCCGCAGCAGCCAGTCGGCAACCAGCCGGTAGGATGCACCCGACAGGTGGTGAAATCCGGCATGGTTGGCCGACAGCGCCCCGATCACCGAGCGGAAGCGGTTGGGGTTCTTCCAGTCGAAAGCGGCGGTGTCGGTCAGGGTTGCCGTCACGCGGGCCGCATCGGCGGGCGCGGCGTGGGCGATCTGCAGCGAGAACCATTTGTCCATCACGTTGCGGTCGGCGGACCAGCGCGCCTGAAACAGGTCAAGCTGCGCCGCGCCCTTGCCCACATCGAGCAAGGCCGAAAGCGCGCCGATCTCTTCGGTCATGTTGTTGGCCTTGGCGTAGGCCGCCTCGGCCGCCGCCCCGCCATCGAGACGCGACAGAAGGCCGAGTGCTGCCACCCGCAAGGCGCGGCGACCGGCGGCCTTTGCGTCCGGGGTGAAGGGGCCCACGTCGGCCAGATCGTCGATCAGGCGGGGCAGCCGCGGACCAAGCCGGGCGGCAAGCGCGTCGCCCATCTTGCGCCGCGCGGCGTGGATGCGGTCGGGGTCCGGCACATGGCCCGCGCCGTGCAGGGTCTGGGCCATGTCGTCTTCGCCCGGCAGCCGCAGGGCAAGCGCGCGGTAGGCAGGATCTAGAGTGTCGTCCAGAGCCAGATGTGCCAGCGCATCGAGCCAATCGGCGGCAGGCTCTGCTGCATCGGTCACCATCCGGCGCATCACATCCTTGGCAAGCGCGCGACCCGCTTCCCAGCGGTTGAAGGGGTCGGTGTCGTGGGCCAGAAGGAAGGCCCGTTCGGCGGCTGGGGTGTCACGGTCGAGGACGACAGCCGCTGAAAAGCCACGCAGGATCGACGGTATCGGATGGGCGGCCAGCCCCTCGAAGCGGAAGCTCTGTCGGGCCTCGGTCATTTCGAGAACGGTTGTCGGCACCACCTCGTCGCCGTTGGGGTTGAGAAGGCCCACGGCGATGGGCAGCACCTTGGGGTGCTTTTCCGGCTGGCCGGGCGTGGCCGGGTTTTCCTGTTCGAAGGTCAGGGTGTAGACGCCATCGGCGAAATGGTCGGTGACGTGCAACTTGGGAGTTCCGGCCTCGGTATACCAGTATTTGAACTGGGAAAGGTCGCGGCCCGTGGCATCTTCGAACACCTTCAGCCAGTCTTCTATGGTGGCCGCGTCGCCATCGTGGCGGTCGAAGTAAAGGTCGAGCGCGCGGGTGTAGGCGTCATCGCCCACAAGGCGCTTCAACATGCCGATGACCTCGGCGCCCTTTTCGTAGACCGTGGCGGTGTAGAAGTTGTTGATCTCGACGAAACTGTCGGGCCGCACCGGGTGAGCCAAGGGCCCGGCATCTTCGCGGAACTGGCGGGCGCGCAGGGTCATCACATCTTCGATCCGGCGGACTGCGGCGGAGCGCATGTCGCCGGAAAACTGCTGGTCGCGGAAAACGGTGAGGCCTTCCTTGAGACAAAGCTGGAACCAGTCGCGGCAGGTGATGCGGTTACCGGTCCAGTTGTGGAAGTATTCGTGCGCGATGATCGCCTCGATCCGGGCGAAATCTTCATCCGTGGCGGTTTCGGGGCTGGCGAGGACGTAGCGGGAGTTGAAGATGTTCAGCCCTTTGTTTTCCATCGCACCCATGTTGAAATCGTCGACCGCGACGATGTTGAAGACGTTCAGGTCGTATTCGCGGCCATAGACCTCTTCGTCCCAGCGCATCGAGCGGATCAGGCTGTCCATCGCATAGGCGCAGCGGTCTTCGTCACCGCGCCGGACCCAGATGTTCAGCACAACCTCGCGCCCGGACTTGGTCGTGTATTTCGCGGAGTGTGACACCAGATCGCCGGCTACCAGCGCGAAAAGGTAGGACGGTTTGGGCCAAGGATCGCTCCATACCGCCGAGGCCTTGCCGCGCCGGACCGGGTTGCCGTTGGATAGCAGGATCGGCAGCTTGCTTTCGATGCGCACCTTGAAGCGCGACATCACGTCGGGGCGATCGGGGTAGAAGGTGATGCGGCGAAAACCCTCGGCCTCGCATTGGGTGCAATACATGCCGCGCGACATGTAAAGCCCGGTCAGGGCGGTGTTCGCCTCGGGGGCGATTTCCACCACGGTTTCGAGGATGAAGGGGCGCTTTGGCAAAAGTCGCGCTGCCAGCGTCAGGCCGGTCGGGCTGAGCTTTGGGGCAACATCGACGCCGTCCACGGTGCAGGACAGGAGCCGCAAGCCCTCGCCATCCAGTTTCAGGGCGTGGTGGCCCGGCCGGGCCGGGTTGGGAGCCAAGGCGAGGCGGGCCTTAACCTTGGTGGCGGAGGGCGACAGGGTGAACGTGAGATCCACCTTCTGGATGAGGTGGGTAAAGGGCTGGTAATCCGCAAGGCGAACGGTTTGCGGGGTGGTTTGGGTCATGTGGTCCTGCCGGTCGGGAACATTGCGCGTGTGGTCAGGTTACCTGTGCGGGAGCGCCACGACAACGGCTGACCCGGTTTTCCCTTCAATGACCCAAGGATGGCACGATGTCGGCACCACACACCAATCTGGAAAAGCAACGCCGGCGGCATGTCGGGCCTCTGATCGGAATGATGGTCGTAGTCGTCTTCGCATTGGGACTGTTGTTCTGGCTGATGATGCGCACCGCCGACCAAGGCAACCCGACCGAGACCAACGAGGCCCAGATCGACGGGCGGACCGGTGAAGCCACCGACGCGCCGCCCGTGGACCCGACCGAGCCGCAACGCAGCACCGAAACCACGACACCCTCGGCCATCCCGACAGCGCGGCCTTCAACGTCGGCCCCATGAGTGGCGATTTGCGGTTGAGCCAGCCGATGGATTTGCTATGGATGTTCCATGTCTGTTCTTGTCTGGCTCAAGCGCGACCTGCGCGTTACCGACCACCCTGCCCTTTGCCGCGCGGCAGAGATCGGGCCGGTCCTGCCGGTTTATATCGTTGAGCCGGAGTATTGGGCGCAGCCGGACGCCTCGGCCCGCCAATGGGCGTTCATCGCGGAATCGCTGGTGGATTTGCGCGACGAGCTGGCGGCGTTGGGTGCACCACTTGCGGTGCGGACGGGGGATGCGGTGGCGGTGTTGAACCGGCTTTGCCAGCAGCATTCGATCTCTGACCTTGTCAGCCATGAAGAAACAGGAAATCTGTGGACTTACGCGCGCGACCGGCGCGTGGCGGCGTGGGCGCGGGGCGCGGGGGTGGCCTGGACCGAGCTTTCCCAATCGGGCGTCGTGCGCCGTCTTTCGAGCCGCGATGGATGGGCGCGGGCACGCGATGCGTTCGTGGCGGCGCCAAGGCTGCCGGCACCCGAACTGAGGGGTGTATCGGGTGTCGAACCCGGACAGATCCCCTTGGCTCGTGCGCTGAAACTGGCGGATGATCGGTGCCCCCATCGCCAAAGCGGCGGGCGAGCCCAAGCGCAGCAGCTTTTGGACAGTTTTCTCGCGTCACGCGGCGAGCCTTACCGCACCGCCATGTCGTCACCGTTGAGTGCGGAGCGGGCCTGTTCGCGGCTGTCACCGCATCTTGCGTTCGGAACGCTCAGTTTGCGGGAAGCGGCGCAGATCACTGCCACCCGACAAGCCGAACGACCGGGCGGGCGCTGGGGCGGTGCGCTGAGCAGCTTTCAATCCCGGCTGGCGTGGCGCGACCACTTCATCCAGAAGCTCGAGGACCAACCGTCGATCGAAATTCGGGCGCTGCACCCCGGTGCCGAGGCCGTGCGACCTCGGCTGAGCGATGGGGCGCGGTTGCAGGCCTGGGCTGCGGGGGAAACCGGCCTGCCGTTTCTGGATGCGTGCATGCGGTACCTTGCCGCGACGGGGTGGCTGAATTTCCGGATGCGGGCGATGGTCACGTCGTTCGCATCCTATCACCTGTGGCTTGACTGGCGGCAGAGCGGCGCGCATCTGGCGCGGATGTTCACCGATTACGAACCCGGTATCCACTGGCCGCAGGTGCAGATGCAATCTGGCACCACCGGCATCAACACGCCGCGCATCTACAACCCCGTGAAGCAGGGGCTGGATCAGGACCCGTCAGGTGTTTTCACACGGCGCTGGGTGCCAGAACTGGCCGCCGTGCCGGATGCGTTCCTGCACGAGCCGTGGAAATGGCCTGAGGCGCGGCGATTGCTGGGGCATCGTTATCCTGAGCCGATGATTGACGTGGCCTCGGCGGCGCGGGCGGCGCGCGATGCGATCTGGTCGGCCCGCCGTGGCCCCGGTTTTGCAGACGCGGCGGCGAAGATCGTGACACGCCACGCCAGCCGGGCCGACGCGCGGTTCGTCAACGACCGGGCGGCACCGAGGAAGCCGCCATCGGCCCAGTTGAGCCTTGATCTTTAAATGCCTCGCGGGGTGAAGAAATCGGACCTGCCGACCAAGACCTGCGCCACCTGTGGCAAGCCGTTCACGTGGCGCAAGAAATGGGAAAAGGTCTGGGACGAGGTCAAGTATTGCTCGGACCGCTGCCGGGGCGCCAAGCCGCCCCGGCGCTGAGGCTTACTCGGCGCCGATGAAGTGAGCGAGCTTGCCCAGCGTCTGCAATCCAAGTTCCACCGCGCCAAAACCCTTGGCGTTCTGGTATTCCTCGGCGGTGATGAAGGTCATCGACAGGGTGACCTTGGTGGCATCGCCCAGATCCTCGAAATCGGCCCAGGCGTCGGCGTGTTTAGGGCCATTTTCGCCCCAGTGCAGGGTGTAGTCGATGCGGCGCTGGGGATCTACCACGGTGTAGCGGTGGTGGTTCGGGTAGACCGTGCCATCCGGCCCGATCATGTCGAACACCCATTCGCCCCCGGCCCGCAGATCAATGCGTGAGGTGCGGCAGGAATAGCCGTCCGGCCCCCACCAGTGCGGCAGGGTTTCGGGGTTCATCCAAGCGGCCCAGACCAGTGAAACCGGGGCCTTGATCACCCGTGCCAGCACCATCGTGCGATCGGCGGTCATGTCATCAATCCTTGCGCATAAGCCTCAAGCTGTGTCGCGACCGTGCCCCAGCCGTCAAAAAAGCCCATGTCCTTGTGGGCCTTGGCGGTGTCGGCGCTGCGATGCCGGGCGATTGCGGTATAGCGGGTGCGGCCGCCGCCGATATCCTCGAAGGTCAGGATCGCGGTCATGAACGGTTCGGCGGCGGGCTTCCAACCGGCGGTATAGGTATCGGTGAACACCAGCTTTTCGTTGGGGATCACCTCGAGGTAGACGCCCTTGTTTTCCATCACGTTGCCCTCGACATCGAAGGTCGTGTTGCAGGCGCCGCCGGCGCGCACGTCAAGGTCGCAGGCGATCACCTTGTGCGGCTTTGGCACGAACCAGTGCACCAGATGTTCGGGCGTGGTCCAGCAGGTATAGATCAGGTCGCGCGGGGCATTGAGTTCACGCGTCAGCACAAGGTCGAGTTCGGGATCGAGATCGGTGATTGCGGTCATTTCCGCGCCTCCATCAGTTTCATTACGTAGTCATCCAGTCGGTCGAGACGCGCTTCCCAGATCGCGCGCTGCTCATCCATCCATGTGCGCATCGGGTCCAACGCCTTTGGCACGAAGGCGCAGGACCGGATGCGACCGCCCTTGGTCGTGGTGATCAACCCCGCCTCTTCCAGCACCGCCAGATGGCGCATGATCGTCGGCAGGCGCAGCCCGGTCGGGGCGGCAAGATCGCTGACGGTTGCCGGGCCTTCAGCCAGTTGCGCAAGCATGGCGCGTCGCGTGGCGTCTGACAGCGCGTGGAACAGGAGGGAAAGGTCAGGTTCATGCTTAGCCATATCGCTAAGTATCATGCGGCCCGAGTCGCGGCAAGTAAAACTTAGCGACTGTGCTAAGTTTTACTTTCAACGGTTCGCACCAGATGATTTCGCACGCTGCCGTATAATCCGCGACAGGCGGTTCTTGCGCCTGACCCCTGCCCGGCCTAACTGGTATGCCATTGCATACGAAGGAGGCGGACGATGACGCGCGTGATCAGATCAGGTCTGGCAGTCGATGAACGTCTGGCCAGCTTTGTCGAAACCGACGCCCTGCCCGGCACCGGCATCCTGGCCGATACGTTCTGGTCCGGCGTTGCCCGTGCCCATGCGACGATCGGTGCGCGCATCCGCGATGCCTTGGCCCGGCGCGACAGCCTGCAGGCGCAGATTGACGACTGGCACCGCGCGCGGAGGGGCCGGCCGCACGATGCCGAGGCGTATCGCGCCTTTCTGACCTCGATCGGCTATCTGGTACCCGAAGGCACGGATTTCCAGATCGAGACTACTGGCACCGACCCCGAAATCGCCACCATCTCGGGCCCGCAACTTGTGGTGCCGGTGATGAACGCGCGCTACGCGCTGAACGCGGCCAACGCGCGCTGGGGCAGTCTTTACGACGCGCTTTATGGCACCGACGCGATGGGCGATCTGCCGGCTGGCGCGGGCTATGACGCGGCGCGCGGGGCGCGGGTAATCGCCTGGGGTCGGGCTTTTCTTGATGACGTGGCCCCTCTTGCGGAGGGCTCGCATGCAGATGCACCGCGCTACACAGTGGTTGGAGGGGCGCTGCACCCGGCACTGAAAGACCCCGCGCAGTTTGCCGGCTACCGTGGCCCGGCCGAGGCGCCGAATGCGATCCTTCTGTGCAACCACGGTTTGCACATCGTCTTGCGCATGGACCCCGGCCACCGCATCGGCGCGCAGGACCGCGCTGGGGTAGCCGACATCAGGCTTGAAGCCGCGCTGTCGGCGATCATGGACCTTGAAGACAGCATTGCCGCCGTCGACGCCGAGGACAAGGTGGCGGCATACGGCAACTGGCTGGGCCTGATGCGCGGCGATCTTGAAGAGGTGCTGGAAAAGGACGGCCGCACCATCACCCGGCGGCTTGCCCCCGATTTCGACTTTACCGCGCCCGACGGATCGGCCCACAGCCTTAAGGGCCGCGCGCTGATGCTGGTGCGCAATGTGGGCCACCTGATGACCACGCCCGCTGTGCTGGAGGGCAGCGGGGCCGAGATTTCGGAAGGCGTGCTTGATGCCTTCGTGACCACGCTTTGTGCGATGCACGACCTGCAAAAGACCGATGGCCCGCGCAATTCGCTGCACGGTTCGGTCTATGTGGTGAAGCCCAAGATGCATGGGCCGGATGAAGTTGCGATCTCGGATGATCTGTTCACGCTGGTGGAAGACTGCCTCGCCCTGCCCCGCAACACGGTGAAACTGGGCATCATGGACGAAGAGCGCCGGACCAGCGCCAACCTGAAGGAATGCATCCGTGCCGCGAAATCGCGGGTGGCCTTCATCAACACCGGGTTCCTTGATCGGACCGGCGACGAGATCCACACCTCGATGGAAGCCGGGCCGATGGTGCCGAAGGGCGACATGAAGGGGCAAGCCTGGATCAAGGCCTATGAGGACCGAAACGTGGATATCGGTCTGGCTTGTGGTCTTCGCGGACGGGCCCAGATCGGCAAGGGCATGTGGGCGATCCCCGACCAGATGGCCGCGATGCTGGCGCAGAAGATCGCGCATCCGCAGGCCGGGGCCAGTTGTGCCTGGGTGCCCTCACCCACCGCGGCGACGCTGCATGCCACGCATTATCACCGGGTGGACGTGAAGGCGCGACAAGAGGCGCTGGCGCAAGGTGGGCCACGGGCGACGCTGGACCAGCTTTTGACCATTCCGGTCGCCACCGGCACAAACTGGCCCGCCGACCTGGTGCAGCGCGAGGTGGAAAACAATGCGCAAGGCATTCTTGGCTACGTGGTACGCTGGGTCGGTCAGGGCATCGGCTGTTCCAAGGTGCCGGATATCCACGATGTCGGGCTAATGGAGGACCGGGCGACCTGCCGGATTTCGGCGCAGGCGCTGGCCAACTGGCTGCATCACGGTGTGATCACCGAGGCGCAGACTATCGCCGCGCTGCGCAAGATGGCGGCGGACGTCGATCGGCAGAATGCGGGCGATCCGGCCTACCGGCCAATGGCACCGCGCTTTGACAGCCCGGCATTCCATGCGGCCTGCGATCTGGTGTTCAAGGGCCGCACGCAGCCGTCGGGCTATACCGAGCCGGTGCTGCACGCCTACCGCCAGCAGCAGAAGGCAGCGGGCTGATCAGCGGCGGCTGGAGCGCATCTCGGCCGCACGGTCGGGTCTGAGGTGCGCCCAGTTCAGCATGCCTGCGGGCACGCCGATGGACACGGCAAAGACCAAGGCCCACGCGAACGTCAGCCAGTCGTAGTACCCCTGTGCCAGCCCGGCGATCACGACAACGCCCGCGACACAAGACGCCCAAAGCGTAACAAGCAGGACGCGCAAATGTGGAAACATGCTCCATCTCCTTGGCTTTGAAAGTCAACCAGAGGGTAGGTTGGATGTTCCCTGCCTAGCCGATATCCAGCGCTATTGCATGCACCCGGGTATTGAGGTCGCCCAAGGCCTGATGTACCGCCCGGTGCCGGGCCACGCGGTTCATCGGCTGAAAGGCCGCCGCGCGGATCAGGATCTTGAAATGGCTTTCACCAGAGCCGTCGTCGCCGGAATGGCCGGCATGACGGTTGCTTTCGTTCACAACCTCCAGCCGTTCCGGTGCGAAAGCCGCCGACAGCCGTGCCTCGATTTCGTCCTTCACAGCCATTTCAGCCTCACCCCCTTCTATCCGCCGTCAAAACCCCTAAACTCACGGCCCCGAGTCGGAAAGGCCCCCGAATGACTAACCGCCCGCCCTTTGAGTTCGACATCCGCGTTTCTGCCGACAAAAAACGCAAGAAAACCGTTCGGCGCGGCATGTCGGGGGCATTCGAGACGTCGAACAAAGCCTGCGATTATCCCGAGTGCAAGGAGGCCGGCGCTTACCGCGCGCCGAAATCGCCGGACCTGCTGGATGAATTTTTCTGGTTCTGCAAGGACCACATCCGAGAGTACAACCTGAAGTGGAACTTCTTTCAGGGCACCACAGACGAGGAGTTCCAGAAATTCCTCGACAAGGACCGGGTTTGGGAGCGCGAGACCAAGCCGTTCTCGCGGATAGGTGATGGCAACGCGTGGGCGCGGCTTGGGGTAAACGACCCGATGTCGCTGTTGGGCGAAAAGGCCACGCAAAACCCCGGTAGGGGAACGGTGACGTCGAACGCCACCCGCAAACTGCCGCCGACCGAGCGGAAGGCGATCGAGATCCTCGACGCAAGGGACACCTGGACCAAGACCGAGATCCGCAAGCAATACAAATCGCTGGTCAAGGATCTGCACCCTGACATGAACGGCGGCGACCGGTCCGACGAGGAACGGCTGCAAGAGGTGGTCTGGGCCTGGGACCAGTTGAAGGACAGCCGGTTTTTCCGGGAATAGGCGGGCGGCCGCGCTGGCCGCCCCTCGCCCGGATGACAGTGGCCCCTCAGGCCGCCCGGAACACCATCGCATCGCCGTTCATGCAGTAGCGTTTGCCGGTTGGTTCCGGCCCGTCGTCGAACACATGGCCAAGATGCCCGCCACAGCGGCGGCAATGCACCTCGGTGCGGCTGCCGAAAAGACCGGGGTCTTCCTTGGTGCGCACCGCGTTCGGCAGGGGTTCAAAGAACGACGGCCAGCCGGTGCCGCTGTCATACTTCGCCTCGGAGGCATAAAGTGGCAGGTCGCAGCCGGCGCACTGAAACACGCCCTTGCGCTTTTCGCCGTCGAGCGGGCTGGAGCCAGCCGGTTCGGTGTCTTCTTCGCGCAGTACGGCAAACTGTTCTTCGGACAGCCGCGCGCGCCATTCGGCCTCGGTCAATGTGACCTCGAACTCTTCGGCCCGCACCATCGGGGCTGCGAAGATCGCGGCCGTCGTCATCATCATGAAGTGTCTGCGTTTCATCGTGCCCATCCTTTGCCACGCCCAACCTAACGCCCGAAGCTACGCGCGCCCCAAGCGGTAAGTTTCACCTTCACTGAAAAGCGAAGCGGCGTGATCGTTGCCTTCCCCTTGAACCCCCCTGCGATATGTTCCAAACAACACATACCGCGCGCCGGGCGCGGAGACTCTTGGGATTGGACGACGCATGCTGGATCAGGCCCTGAAACCGACCGAAGAAATCTCGGTCCGCGATGTCTTCGGCATCGACACCGACATGCGCGTCAAGGGCTTTGCCGAGCGCACCGACCGGGTGCCGGACATCGACCCGACCTACAAGTTCGACCCCGACACGACGCTGGCGATTCTGGCAGGCTTTGCCTACAACCGCCGCGTCATGATCCAGGGCTATCACGGCACGGGCAAATCGACGCACATCGAACAGGTCGGCGCGCGGTTGAACTGGCCGACGGTGCGGGTGAACCTTGACAGCCACATCAGCCGGATCGATCTGATCGGCAAGGATGCGATCAAGCTGCGCGACGGCAAGCAGGTGACGGAATTCCACGAGGGGATTCTTCCTTGGGCGCTGCGTAATCCCGTTGCCATCGTGTTCGACGAATACGACGCAGGCCGCGCCGACGTGATGTTCGTAATCCAGCGCGTGTTGGAACATGACGGCAAGCTGACGCTGCTGGACCAGAACGAGATCATCACGCCGAACCCGTATTTCCGCCTGTTCGCCACGTCGAACACGGTGGGTCTTGGCGATACGACGGGGCTTTACCACGGCACCCAGCAGATCAACCAGGCGCAGATGGACCGTTGGTCTTTGGTCGCGACGCTGAACTATCTGAGCCATGACGCCGAGGCCGCAATCGTGCTGGCGAAGTCGCCGCACTACAACACCGAGAAGGGCCGCAAGACGATCGGCCAGATGGTGACCGTGGCCGACCTGACGCGGACCGCTTTCATGAACGGCGATCTGTCGACCGTGATGAGCCCGCGCACCGTGCTGAACTGGGCGCAGAACGCCGAGATCTTCCGTAACGTGGGCTATGCGTTCCGGCTGACCTTCCTGAACAAATGCGACGAGCTGGAGCGGCAGACGGTGGCCGAATTCTATCAGCGGTGTTTCGCGGAAGAACTGCCGGAAAGTGCCGCCAGCATGGCGATGCGCTGACCGTCACCCGCTTCGACACGACAAAGGGTGCGCTTCGGCGCACCCTTTTTATTGCCCGCCTGCTCGATCGGCTGACGCAAGTTTTCTTTTCGCCCTATTTACGTGCGAATTTTGAAGCCTATTGTTCACAACATGGGCGCTTTGAAAACTCTTTGCGAAACCATCCCGGTCTGCCTTGCCATTCAGGCACTGGCACCAGCGGCTTCGGCCCAAACGCAACCCGCTTCCGATCTGCGAACCTTCGCCGTCTGCGCAGGCCGGCTTTCTGCGTTGATGGAGCATCAATGGCTGGTTGACGGACCTGCGTCAGAGGCCACGGCCCGCTCGCGCGAGGCGATGCTGGCTCTGGTGGATGCGGTCGCGCCCCAGGGTCAGGGGGCGCAGGTGATGGGCTGGCGGATCGAGGCGAAGGTGGCACAGGCGGGGCTTTTGACGCGCGCCACCTTTGGCCGGGACAGACTTGCAAAACAGCGAGCCGATTATCTGATCGGGCAGTGCCTTGCGCTCATCGGGCAATCCTGAAGCATGACAAAGGGGCGGTCGCCCGCCCCTTTTCTGCAAAACAGTCTGATGGATCAGGCCTTTGCGGCCATCGTCGCCTTGGCCCACCAGATAACGTCATCCAGCATTGCCGAAGCCGACGGAGTGATGGAGCCTTCGATGTCGGCAAGTTTGCCCGAGCCGCCAAAGCCGGGGTGGACCTTGAAGAAATCACCGCCGCCGATGCGGACGTTGTTGCGGGTGGGGACCATCTGAAGCTCCACGCCGATGTTCTGCAGGTGGCCAAGTGCGTTGGCACCGCCCATCGAGCCGTAGGCAACCGCGCCGAAGGGCTTTTTCGCCCACTCGACATACGCCTGGTCCAGCGCGTTCTTCAGCACGCCGGTGATCGAGCGGTTGTATTCGGCGACCACGAAGATGTAGCCGTCAAAGCCACCGATCTTCTTCTGCCAAGCGACGGCGGCTGCGTCTTGCGACGGAGCCCAGGCGTTCGAGGCCACTTCGGCGAAGAACGGCAGCGGGTGGTCGCGCAGGTCGACGACTTCGACGGTCAGGTCGCTGCGCGCCTCGGCCTGTGCCTTGATCCAGGCGGTCGGGATGTCGGCAAAGCGCGTGGCGCGGGTAGAGCTGACGATGATGGCGATATGCGGCTTTTTGCTCATGGCGGTGGTTCCCTTGAAGGTGTGTGCAATTCTGTCCGTTTAATGTGGTCGTAACCGGCCCGCTGCCAATCCCGCACCCCCGCGCCGATCCTGTGCGTTGCCGCACTCACTCTTGCCCCCGGCCTGCCGCAGTGATTTATCTGTGCCATGAACAAGCCCAGCGACAACCCCGCCGATCCGTTCAAGAAGGCCCTGGCCGAGGCCACCCGCACAATGGCGGATGACCCGGACATGACGGTCACCTATTCGGTCGATCCGGCCGGCATGAACAAGGAGGGCATCCGCCTGCCGCAGGTCTCGCGCCGGATGACGCGCGACGAGGTGCTGCTGGCCCGCGGCACCGCCGACGCCTTTGCCTTGCGCCGCAAGTATCACGACGAAGGCGTGTCGAACCGCTATGCCCCCACCGGGCAGTTGGCGCGCGAGATCTACGACGCGATGGAAACCGCCCGCTGCGAGGCGGTGGGTGCGCGCGACATGCCCGGCACCGCCGGCAACATCGACGCCAAGATCGCCAACGAGGCTGACCGCAAGGGCTATGGCCAGATCACAAATTCCGCAGACGCGCCGCTGCCGGTGGCAGCGGGCTATCTGGTGCGGCATCTGGCGACGGGGCGCGACATGCCGAAGGGCGCGGCCAACGTGATGGAGTTGTGGCGCGGGTTCATCGAGGACCACGCCTCCGGCACTTTGCAGAACATCGACCAAGCGCTGGCCGATCAGGCCGCCTTTGCGCGGCTGACGCGCAAGGTGATCTCTGACCTCGGGTATGGTGACCAGTTGGGCGACGACCCCGACACGCCCGAAGACGAGGCGGGCGACGAGGCCGAGGACGATCAGGACGCGCCCGATTCCGCTGGCGAGGAGGAGCAGGACAGCGACGAAAGCGAAACTTCGCCCGAGCGCAGCCAGGAAGAACAGCTTGACCAAAGCCAGGCGCAGGTCTCGATGGAAGACAGCGCCGACATGGAACAGGGCGACGAGGCGGAAATGCCCGAAGGTGAGGCCCCACTGGAGCCGCCGCCGCCAGCCCCCTATTCCGACGCTGATCCGAACTACACCGTCTATACCACCGATTTCGATGAGGAGATCCGCGCCGAAGAACTTGCCGAACCGGCCGAACTGGAACGTCTGCGCGCCTATCTCGACCAGCAGCTTGAACCCCTGAAGGGTGCGGTCAGCCGCCTTGCAAACAAGTTGCAGCGCCGGTTGCAGGCGCAGCAGAACCGGTCGTGGCTGTTTGACCTTGAGGAAGGCACGCTGGATGCGGGCCGTCTGGCGCGGGTGGTGGCGAACCCGACGACGCCGCTCAGCTTCAAGCAGGAAAAGGACACCGAGTTCCGCGATACCTGCGTGACGCTGCTGCTGGATAACTCCGGTTCCATGCGCGGGCGGCCGATTTCCATCGCGGCGATCTGTGCGGACGTGCTGGCGCGTACGCTGGAACGCTGTTCGGTGAAAGTGGAGATCCTTGGCTTCACCACCCGCGCCTGGAAAGGCGGGCAAAGCCGCGAGCGCTGGCTGGCGCAGGGCCGCCCGCTTGGCCCCGGCCGCCTGAACGATCTGCGCCACATCATCTACAAATCCGCCGATGCGCCGTGGCGGCGGGTCAGGCCGAACCTTGGCCTGATGATGAAAGAGGGGCTTTTGAAGGAAAACATCGACGGCGAGGCGCTGGAATGGGCGCACCGCCGGATGCTGGCACGCCCCGAGGCGCGGCGTATCCTGATGGTGATTTCCGACGGTGCGCCGGTGGACGATTCGACGCTGTCGGTCAACCCGGCGAACTATCTGGAAAAGCACCTGCGCGACGTGATCGCGATGGTCGAACGCCGCCGCGCGGTGGAACTGATCGCCATCGGCATCGGCCATGACGTGACGCGGTATTACAACCGCGCCGTCACGATCACCGATGTGGAACAGCTTGCGGGTGCCATGACCGAACAATTGGCGTCGCTGTTCGAGGTGGACCCGAAAAAGCGCGCCCGCGCGCTTGGGATGAGGCGGGCGGGGTAAGGGGGGCCGTCTGCCCCCCTCGCCGTTCCGGCTCACCCCCCGAGGATATTTTCAGACAGATGAACGGGTGACCGATGTTCCAGAGTTTCGAGACCACCGCCGCCCCGGAACAAGGCCCGCCCCGCCTGGCGCGCTTGCGGTCGGCGCTGGCCGAGGCGGGGCTTGAGGGGTTCATCATCCCGCGCGCCGACGCGCATCAGGGGGAATACGTCGCCGCGCGGGACGAGCGGTTGCAATGGCTGACGGGGTTTACCGGATCGGCGGGGTTCTGCATCGTGCTGCCGGGGACTGCGGGCGTGTTCATTGACGGACGCTATCGCACACAAGTGAAGGCGCAGGTGAATCTGGCGGCCTTCACGCCGGTGCCTTGGCCCGAAACGAAGCCCGGCGATTGGATCAAGGCACATGTTTCGGCCGGGAGGATCGGATACGATCCGTGGCTGCACACAAAAGACGAAATCGACCGGCTTCATGCGGCACTTGAAGATACTGGTGTAAGCCTTTGTCCTGTTGACAATATCGTCGATCGTATCTGGCCTGAGCAACCGGCCGCGCCGCAGGGCCGCGCCTTCCCTCACCCCGATCAGCTTGCGGGTGACACCAGCGCAGAAAAACGCTCCCGTCTGGCCGAGGCGTTGCGGGCAGCGGGCCAGACCGCGGCCATCATAACCTTGCCCGACAGCCTGTGCTGGCTGTTGAACATCCGCGGGTCGGACGTGCCGCGAAACCCGGTGCTGCACGGGTTTGCCATCATGCACGACAGTGGCCGCGTCACCCTGTTTGCCGACCCGGCGAAGTTTGATGACGCCGTCCGAGCCCACCTTGGCCCGGACGTGGCGCTGTTGCCGCCCGACGCCTTTGTCCCCGCCCTGCGCACTCTTGACGGTCCGGTGCGCGTGGACCGGTCCACCGCCCCGATCGCGGTGTCACGCGAGCTGGAGGCGGCCGGGGTTGCGATTGCCTGGGGTGATGATCCCTGCCGTCTGCCGAAGGCGTGCAAGACCGCCGCCGAGATCGCCGCCACGCGCGAGGCGCATCTGCGCGATGGTGCCGCAATGGCCGAGTTCCTGTGCTGGCTGGATGCCCGCGCGCCGACCGGCACACTGACCGAGATTGACGTGGTGCAGGCGCTGGAAGGCTTTCGCCGGGCCACCAACGCGCTGCATGACATCAGCTTTGACACGATCAGCGGTGCGGGGCCGAACGGGGCAATCATCCACTATCGGGTGACGCGGGAAACCAACCGGACGATTGCGCCGAACAGCCTGCTTCTGGTCGATTCGGGCGGGCAGTATGTCGATGGCACCACCGACATCACCCGCACCATTGCCATCGGCGATCCGGGCGACGAGGCGCGCGAGTGCTATACGCGGGTGCTGCAAGGCACGATCGCGATCAGCCGCCTGCGCTTTCCCAAGGGTCTGGCGGGGCGCGATCTGGATGCCATCGCGCGCTATCCGCTCTGGCTGGCCGGGCAGGATTATGACCATGGCACCGGCCACGGCGTCGGAGCATTCCTGTCGGTGCATGAGGGCCCGCAGCGCCTGAGCCGGTTGTCCGACGTGCCGCTGGAGCCGGGGATGATTCTGTCGAACGAACCGGGGTATTACCGCGAGGGCGCGTTCGGCATTCGGCTGGAAAACCTGATCGTGGTGGAAACGGCAGCCCCGCTAGGCGACAACCGCGCGCAACTGTCGTTCGAGACGCTGACCTTCGCGCCGTTTGACCGGCGGCTGATCGCGGTCCAGATGTTGGCACCGGGCGAGCGGGTCTGGCTGAACGCCTATCACGCATCGGTCCTGGAAAAGCTTGCCCCGCGGTTATCTTCCGCTACCCTTGACTGGTTGACTGCCGCCTGCGCCCCGTTGTGAGGTATTCATGGCCGACCATATAAAGATCACGCCTGCCGCCGGTTCCGTCACGGTCGCTGCTGGCGGCACGACGCTTGGCACGACCGACCGCGCGCTGGAGTTGAAAGAGGGCAGTTATCCGCCCGTCCTTTACATTCCGCGCGCCGATATCGACATGTCCAAGCTGGAAAAAACCACCCGAGCAAGCACGTGCCCGTGGAAGGGCGCGGCGAGCTATTATTCGATCCACACCGATGCCGGGGTGTTGGACAATGCCGTCTGGTCCTACGAGTCGCCGATCGGTGACATGACCGCGATTGCCGGCCACCTCGCGTTTTACCCCAACAAGGTCACGCTGACGCTGCGCTAGCCACCGAGCGGATGCGTTCGACCATCGCGCGGACGCCGTTCGACCGTTGGCTCGACAGGTGTTCGTTCAAGCCCAGACGGCCAAGTTCGGCCGCCGCATCGACCTTGCCGACCTTGGCCACAGGCAGGCCTGAATAAAGCGCGTGCAGCACGGCGATCAGGCCGCGCACGATCATCGCGTCGCTTTCGCCCTGAAAGTCGAAGCGACCGTTTTCGATAACGGGCCGCAGCCAGACCTGACTTGCGCAGCCCTGCACCTTGAGCGCGGGCACCTTGAAGCTGTCGTCCAAGGGCGGCATGCCCTTGCCCAGTTCGATCACATGGCGGTAGCGGTCTTCCCAGTCGTCCAGAAACTCGAACGTTTCGGCGATTTCCTCGAATGCCTCGGTGGCCATGACCCGTCTCCGCTCTGTCCGGGATGAGGTATGTCGCCTGCCCGCAAAGGTCCAGCCCGCAACACGCGCTTTTCAAATACGGCGGCGTAGGCTACCCAAAGGCAGCAACTTCAGGATGCCCCGACATGCCAGCCCGCCAGATCATCGTCTTGTCCCTTTGCATCGCGCTTGTCGGCTGCGGCGAAAGCAAACTCAACCCGATGAACTGGTTCGGCGGATCGCAACCGCGCGAGACCATCGTGCTGCCGGAAACACCCGCCGACCCCCGGCCGCTGGTCGCCGAAGTCGTGAGCCTGAAAGTAGAACCGATGCCGGGCGGCGCGATTGTGCGGGCCACTGGGCGCACGCCGACGCAAGGCTGGTGGAAGGCAGAACTGATACCGCTGCCGCTGACCGAAGACGGGACGCTGGTGTATGAATTCCGTCTGGTGCCGCCCCCTGCGCCCACCAGCGTCAGCACCCCGCAGTCGCGCGAAGTCACAGTTGCCGAGTTCATCTCGGACATTCGGCTGGAGCCGGTGCGCGAGATCGTGGTGCAGGGTTCGGGCAATGCGCGGTCGGCGCGGCGTTAAAGCCGGACGATCCGAACCTCATTGCCCTTGGCCGACAGCGCGATTTCACCACGGCAAAGACGCAGCGCATCCTCGCCAAAGGCTTCGTGCCGCCAGCCGGCCAGCGCCGCCAGATCGCGTTCGCCCGCGGCAATCGCATCAAGATCAGCACTCGATGCGATCAGCCGGGGCGCCACGCCAAGGCTTTCGGACTTTGCCTTCAACAGCACGCGCAAAAGGTCGGCCAGTGCCGGATTGACCTGAATCTGTTCGCGCGACGCATCGATGCGCGGCATCTCTTCGGGACGCATCTCCATACCGGCCTTCACGGCCTGAATGATGCCATCCGCAATCTCGGACTTGCGGCCCTCGCGCATCAAAAGACGCGAGCGGCCGAGTTCTTCCTGCGTCGTAGGGCGTGTCGAGGCCAGCTCCAACAGCGCATCGTCCTTCATCACGCGCGATCGGGGCACGTTCTGTGCCTGCGCATAGCTTTCGCGAAACCTCGCCAATGCCTTGACCACCGCAAGAAACCGCCCCGAGGTGGTCCGCGTCTTGATCCGCGTCCAGGCTTCGTCCGGTTCCACCGTGTAGGTCGCGGGATCAGTCAGAACCGCCAGTTCTTCTTCGACCCATTCGGCGCGACCGTTCTTTTTCAGCTGTGCGGCCAGAAATTCGTAGATCACGCGCAGATGGGTGACGTCAGCCAGCGCGTAATCCTTTTGCGCATCGCTTAGCGGGCGGCGCGACCAATCGGTGAAACGCGAGGTCTTGTCGAGGTTTTCGCGGGCGATCTTCTTTACCAGCGTCTCGTAACCGACCTGTTCGCCAAAGCCGCAGACCATCGCTGCGATCTGGGTATCGAACAGGGGTTTCGGAAAGACCCTGCCTTCGACGAAGAAGATTTCCAGGTCCTGTCGTGCGGCGTGAAATACCTTGACCGTCGCCTCGTGGCGGAACAAATCGTAAAGCGGCTCCATCGACATGTCCGCGCCCTCGATCGGGTCGACAAGAACCGCTTCGCCCGCGCCGGGCATCGCCAACTGGATCAGGCAGAGCTTTGACCAATAGGTCCGCTCGCGCAAGAATTCGGTGTCTATGGTGACGTAGGGCTGAGACTTTGCCATCTCGCAGTAGTCGGCAAGGTCCTGGGTGGTCGTAATCGTGCGCATGTTGCGCCTTTCAGCGAAACGCGGGGTCATCCCGCAGACCGCCCTCGCTTACAGGCGAACGGTGGGAAAAGAAAGGGGTCTGCGCGGCGCGCCGTTGCGCGGGGTAGGTCAGGGCAAAAACACCGGGGTCCGGTCACCAGCCGCGAACCGGCGCAGCACGGCAGGGTAAAGCCGGTGTTCCTGGGCCAGCACGCGGGCTGCAAGGCTTGCTTCGTCATCGCCCGCCGTGATCGGGACCCGGGCCTGCCCAAGGATCGGCCCGGCATCAAGGTCTGCCGTCACCTCATGCACGGTGCAGCCGGCCTCAGCGTCGCCTGCTGCCAGCGCGCGGGAGTGGGTATGAAGGCCCGGATATTTCGGCAGCAGCGAGGGGTGGATGTTCAGCATCCGCCCGGCAAAGCGTTGCACGAAATCCGGCGTCAGGACCCGCATGAAGCCGGCAAGGCAGATGATGTCCGGCTCGGACGCCAGCAAGGGCGCCAGCAGCGCCGCCTCGAACGCCGCGCGGTCTTTGCCGAAGGGTCTGTGGTCCACCGCCGCAACCGGCACGCCAAGCGCCGCCGCACGGGCCAATCCGGCCGCCTTGGGGTCGTTCGAGGCCACGAGCACCGGGCGTGCCGGATGCTCGCCCAGCATGTCGCGCACCAACGCCAGCATGTTCGACCCGCCACCTGAAATCAGGATGGCAACGCGCTTCACAGCAGGTGGCCGCGGTAGACGACGCCCTCGCCTGCCACGACTTGGCCGATGCGCGTGACGGTCTCACCTTCGGCAGCCAGGAGCGCGGTCAGCGTGTCTGCCCGGTCTGCAGCCACCACGGCGATCATGCCGATCCCGCAGTTGAAGGTCTTGAGGAGTTCGGCCTCGGCCATTACGGCCGTCTCGGCCAGCCAGCGGAATACCGGCGGCAGGGTCCAGGACGTAAGGTCGATCTCGCAGGCCAGACCGTCTGGCAGCACGCGCGGCGGGTTTTCGGTCAGCCCACCCCCGGTAATGTGGGCCAGCGCATGGACGCCCCCTGCCCGCACCGCCGCCAGCACCTGTTTCACATAAAGCCGCGTTGGCACCAGCAGCGCCTCGCCCAGTGTGCCATCCGAAAACGGCGAAGCGGCATCCCAGCCAAGGCCCGAAAGCTCCACCACCTTGCGCACGAAGGAATAACCGTTGGAGTGGACGCCACTGGACGAAAGGCCCAGAAGCACATCGCCTTCTCGGACGCCCGAAGGCAGCTCACCACCCCTTTCCATCGCACCCACGGCAAAACCGGCAAGGTCGAAATCGCCCTTGTGATACATGCCCGGCATTTCCGCCGTCTCGCCGCCGATCAGCGCACAGCCCGAGGCGTGGCAGCCGGCGGCAATGCCGTTGATGATGCGCGTCGCCTCGTTGATCTCCAGCTTGCCGGTGGCGAAATAATCAAGGAAAAACAGCGGCTCGGCACCTTGGCAGACAAGGTCGTTGACGCACATTGCCACCAGATCGATGCCGATTGTGTCAACCACGCCTGTATCTATCGCGATCCGAAGCTTGGTGCCGACGCCGTCGGTCGCGGCAACCAACACGGGATCATTGTATCCGGCTGCCTTCAGGTCAAAGAGCGCCCCGAACCCGCCAAGCCCACCCATCGTGCCCGGACGCATCGTGCGTTTGGCCGCCGGCTTGATCCGGTCTACCAGAGCATTTCCGGCGTCGATATCCACGCCCGCATCCGCATAGGTCAGCCCGCTTTTCCCCGTAACCATCCGCTTGCTCCGCTTGGTCCCGCACGTTGCCGCCCCCTTACGCGGTTCCGCGCCGCTTCGCAACAAAGCCGAAAGCTTGACCACCCGGCCCGATCTGATAGGCAAGGGCGCGCTACGGGCCTGTAGCTCAATTGGTTAGAGCAGGGCGCTCATAACGCCTTGGTTGGGGGTTCGAGTCCCTCCGGGCCTACCAAAAAACCCGTACCCATGCATCTTTGATCGGCCGAAAATCGATTTAAAGCAGCGGTTTGGGTCAGCTACTTTGCGTCATGCGTCTAGATGCGTCCCCATGTGTCTTCGCTTTTGTTGGTATCGTTTGTTGGTTTGATGGCTGCGATACCAACTAAAGGACTCGCAGCCATGGCCTTACGGATGCCCTGTGCCGGGCTGCCAAGCCCACCGACAAGGTGCAGAAACTGTCGGATCAACGCGGGCTTTTCCTTCAGGTTACGCCTGGCGGATCAAAGCTTTGGCGCATGAACTATCGTTGGCAGGCGAAGCAACGAACCGCTTCCTTTGGCCCCTACCCCGACGTCTCGCTTGCCACGGCAAGGCTTCGCGCCGCTGAACTGAAGGACAAGCTGGCAGCGGGGCTGGACCCTGCAGCGAAGGAAGGCGCAACTGCCGCGCCGGTAAAAGCCTTCAAGGACGCCGCCCGCGAATGGTTTAATGCCCGCGAAACGGCATGGGTGAGTGGCTACGCCGCCCGCATATGGGCGAGACTGGACTCTGATATGTTCCCCACGATCGGCGCCCGCGATGTAGCCTCGATCACGCCGGCTGAGGTGCTGGCATAGCTTCGCGCGGTTGAAGCCCGGAACGCATTGCAGATGGCGAAGCGCCTTCGCCAGACCATGAGTGCGCTATTCCGGTTCGCCGTGGCGAACGGCTGGGCCACGTCCGACCCTGCAGCACCACTGGCGGGCGCTATGAAGTCTGCCCCACGCCAGAAACATCGGGCAGCCATGAAGGCCGATCAGCTACCGGACTTCTTTAGAGCTCTTCAGACCTACAGTGGAGATACGGCAACCGCGCTGGGGCTGCGGATCATCACACACACTTTTGTTAGGACTGCCGAACTGCGGTTTGCCACATGGGACGAAATTGAAGGGGACACTTGGCGGATACGGGCCGAACGAATGAAAATGCGAAAAGCCCATATCGTCCCCCTGTCCCGTCAGGTGCAAGGCATGTTCGCCGAACTCAAGGAACTGGCCTGCGGCCTGCGATGGGTCATGCCGGGGCAGTCGGGGCACAAAGCAATATCTGAGAATACGTTGATCTATGGCCTTTATCGCATGGGCTACCATTCGCGCGCATCGGTGCATGGCTTCCGGGCTACCGCTTCAACCATCCTGAACGAAAGCGGCCTGTGGCGGGCAGACGCGATCGAACGCCAGCTTGCCCACGTCCCCGCGAATGAGGTTCGCAGCGCCTATAACGCCGCCCTCTATCTCGACGAACGCCGCCGGATGATGGATTGGTATTCGGGCTTTCTGGACTGACCTGCCCGCCGGAATTTCGCTCGGTCTGATGTAGGTTCTGCGCAACCCTGAAGGAGCAGACGAATTCGAAAGAGCCGTTTCAGCGGCGCTTAGATTATCGGGGACGCGCAGATTATCGGGATGATCAAGGAGCAGGAGGCTGGTTTGCCGACGGCTGAGCTGTGCCGCAAGCATGGCCTTAGCCCAGCGACGTTTTACAAGCTGAAGGCCAAGTATGGCGGGATGGACCTGTCAGACACAAAACGCCTGAGGCAGCTTGAGGAAGAGAACGCCAAGCTGAAGCGCTTGGTGGCGGATGTCATGCTCGACAATGTCGTGCTCAAGGATCTGCTGGGAAAGCCCTGACGTCGAGCCATTGTGCGCCATTGGTTCGAGCACAATGGCGAGGGATGCAACGGCGGGACGCGGTGTTGCGGGCGTTGAAGGGTCATCCGATCTCTCAGCGCCGGGCCTGCGTCTTGATCGGTGTCGATCCCAAGACCGTGCGGCGCGAGCATCCGCCCGATAATCCGGAGATCCGTCTGGAAATGAACAAGATCGCCGAGAAGCGGCGTCGGTTTGGGTATCGGCGCATTGGTGTCATGCTGGAACGTGTGGGCATGGTGATGAACGAAAAGAAGCTTTACCGGATTTACCGGGAAGAGGGCCTGTCGGTGCGCCGCCGTCGTGGCCGCAAACGGGCGCGCGGCAGCCGCACAGCGATGCCGGTCCCGCTGCGGCCGAACCAGCGCTGGTCCTTGGACTTTCTGTCCGACACCTTCGGGGCCTGCCGGAAGTTCCGCATCCTGGCGGTCAACGACGATTGCTGCCGTGAAAACCTCGGCCTCATTGCAGACACCAGTATCTCCGGGGCCCGGGTCGCGCGGGAACTGGATGCGTTGGTCAGGATCTACGGAAAACCGGCGTGTATTGTCTCTGACAATGGCACCGAGTTCACCAGCAAGGCCATCCTCAAATGGGCGAACGACAACAAGGTCGAATGGCACTACATCGATCCGGGCAAGCCGCAGCAGAATGGCTACATCAGGTCATTCAACGGCAGCCTGCGCGACGAGTGCCTCAACGAGGAGATCTTCGACAGTCTGGCTGATGCTCGCCGCAAGCTGGCCCTGTGGCGATACGACTACAACCACATCAGCCCACACTCATCGCTGGGGAACCAGACCCCGGCAGACGCGCGCCGGGCGCTTGAGCAATCTGAGGGCAACGCGCCCGACGCGCTTGCCCAACCCGAAACCGACAACTATCAACCCCAAGGACTCGCGTTATCAACGAGGGACGACCGGCGGGCAGGTCAGCCCCAGAAACGACATGAGGTGCCGAAGCATCGGTCAAGTTCGTTTTCTGAGAGTTCGCAGCGTGATCGTGTCGCGAAGCTTGCGGAATGTACGGCTTTTCCAACTTTTATGCTTAATCGGCGCGCCTGGTGGCAGACGTGCTTCCTCCGGAACCCCAACATGGGTCCAGCCTGATAGCGCAGTACCTGCTATCGCGCGGCGGGTCGCTTCCAGGAATTTGTGACCGTAGCGGCGATCCGGCTCCAGATGGCAACCCTCTGCCCATTCGTTCCAGGCGTTGATGAACAGCGGTCTGTCCTGCCCCGGAAACTCTTCACGGGTTCGCCTCACTGCTTCAGACAGCCAGTACTCGTAGTTCTCGGGCGTTCCATTCATGATAACAGTGCCGTTAGCGCCGCGTCGTGCCGTATTGTCCCAAGACGGAAACACCCCACGGAACACGCTACGCGCTGGCCCATAGCGATTTGCGAGATACTCCTCGGCCACATCGCTGTAGTCCGGACAGTAGCCTTTGTATTGCTCAAAAAAGTCAATTTTCGGTGCGAGATTCTGCGCTCGCATGTTATGCGGCGGAAACTCGACTCCGGAATCGAAGCCGAACTGATGGTGGTCCCAATTGCCGTGAGTCAATGCACAGGCCAAGTGCAGGGGACCGATCCCAACGTTCTCGCAATGCTCGCGCCAAATCTCCAGCGACCTTGCAGCATCTGGCAAATGCTGCGGTCGGTACACGATGACGAGTGGCGCTCCATTGATCCGAATGTAACGCGGGTCGCGTAGGAACGGCTCAAGCGACCTTATAAACTCCAGATCGTCTTCAGGGCGATACTGCTGGGCAATCAGGATCTCATTTTCTGCTCCGTCCCAGCGACGCGACCAGTTTTCGTTCGCCCAGCACAAGCAGAACGGCATGTCGCTGTGTTCGTCGACCAACATGTCGTCCAGCGGACGTTCCAGAAGGCGGCGCCCTGAAAACCAATAGTAATAATAGCAGAAGCCGTGAATGCCATAGGATTTGGCAAGTGCTATCTGCTCGTGGCGCGTCTCGCGCAAGCGAAGGTCGTAAAAGCCAAGATCCGTAGGAAGATGTGGCTGGTAATGGCCAGGAAAAGACGGCGCCGCCTTGGTTACGTTCGTCCACTCGGTAAAGCCTTTACCCCACCAAAGATCGTTTTCCGTGATGGGATGGAACTGGGGCAGGTAAAAGGCAATCGGGCGAACGTCAAGCTCTTTCGGCGGTTCGTCCGCAACCACATCCGTCATCTTGTCAACCCCTGAGACCAACTCCGCGATCTTGTTCCTCATACCCGCGCAGATGACAAGGGTTCACCCTCGATCGTTGGTCGCAGGTCGAGCGCACTCTCGGCAGGCAGCGACGCCATCGTTCTTTCCCAGTACTCAATCGTCTTCAAATCAGGAGGTACCACTTGCTGAGCAAGAAGGTCGACAGGCGTACCGGCGCGTTCTGCCGGGACGGCACGGCTAACAACCTGGTAGACATGGGCAAAACGGTTGCGCTGCAATGCTGCCTGCACCTCTGCCGGCAAGGAACGCCAGCGACGCACAAACTCCGTCATCTCAGGTGTTCGCACCACGAACTCTGCTTGCTCGATTACCATTTCGTTCGAGCGATAGAGCGCCTCGACGTTCTTGATGCCGAAAAAACGGATATGCGTCCGGTCAAGCAGCCCCCACGGACGGTATTCGAAATCTTCGTCCAACAGACACGCGGCAACTGCGGCGTGACCAACATGCGGCAGGGATAAGATCACACTGCCCGAATCATTCAGGAGCGATTTCATCCCGCCGAGTACCGACCAGGGGTCGTAAACATGTTCCAGCACGTCGGCCGCGATAACGAAGTCGAACTGGCCTTCACTTTTGCGTAAGATATCTGCCCATCCCGCATCGTTCAGGTCAGCGGCAAAGACCTTGCGCGCAAACGGAAGAAGCTTCTCGATGGCGGTGGGATCGATCTCAAGCGCGACAACGTCGCAACCCAGTGTACCGGACAGGTGCCTCGTGATCGATCCGGGCCCCGCCCCAATTTCTAGCACACGGCTACCTGGCCGCACCATCCTCAACACACGGGCGGGAGCGAGATCACTACTCAGGTCAATGTCATATTCGTAAACGTGGCGGGAGTCAGATGTCACGTATCACCATTAAATTCACGTTCAAATATACTATCGCAGGGCAAGAATTCGAAGACAAGGGCAAAGGTCTGTGATGAAGATCTGAGCGACGCCCTATGTATTTTTCACCCCACACCGTCAAAACAGCAATGAAGCGATTGCAAGGTTCGCTTGAAGCTGAGCCGGGAACTGGGCCTCAGCCCCAGACGGTGGCAAAGTGGCGGAACCGGGCCACAGTAGAGGACACGAAGGCCGGGCCGACGGCACCGCGGTCCACGATGCTGACTGACGCCGAGGAACCATCGGTCGTCGCGCTCGGTCGCTACAAGCTGTTGCCCTGGTCGACTGCCTCTGTGCCTTGCATTTGTCGCTCCTGCATCTGACTCATTCGGCGCTGCATCGGTGCCTGCCGGCATCTCACGCCTGATTTGCCAGGGTCGCAGGGTCCTCAAGGATAAAGGCAGAACTCAACACTTAAGCAGGAAAGGTGTTGACAAAGGATCACGGCGGACGACAAAACCAGCAGGCAGCATAGTAGCCTCGGTAAACGACGTTTGTTTGCAACCTCGCCACGCGAGCGATCCGCTGGTGATGTTTGGTATAAGAGTATTTCGTTCAATTCTGGATGAGGCGTAGCGTCGCAGGCTATGCGATGGAATGAATAATTGGGCTTAGAAATAATGCTGAGAAAACGCGCGCTGTTTCTCCATATTCAAAAGACAGCCGGAACGTCTGTGCAAGAAATGGCCCGCCAGATTTATGGCAATTCACAAGTAAGCAGTCATGGCGACTTTGTAAAACTCGGGCTCGAGAAATCCCGGCAGCACGATTTCGTATCCGGGCATTTTGGATATGCCTTCGCTCAACCTCTAATGAGCGGAAGGTATTGTTTTACGTTCCTGCGGGACCCTGTTGATCGGATTACATCTCTATATAGATTCTGTCGTTCTCGCGAGCCCACAGAACAGCCACTTTATGCAATAGCGCACAAGACAGACCTGGAGGGATTCCTCTCGGATGATCACGGTCCAGATCATTTATCGAAGATTTGGAACAATCAAGTTTGGCAGCTTGCAATTGGCTACGGCCATTCACAGGTAGGCTTGCCTTTGGCACATCCGCTTACGGAGGATCCCCTGACCTTGATCAATTCTGCAAAACGAAATCTGGCGACGTTCAACCATATCGGATTCGTTTCAACGTTCAACGAAGATATTGCGGAAATATTCAAGGCGCTCGGAGCACCAAATGTCGAGGTGAAGAAGAGCAATGTGTCGATTGATCATTCAGGTGGCGCGCTTTCGTCGAGTTTGCGGCGGAGACTAGCAGAAATTACGGAGCTGGACCGAGAACTGTACGATCATGCGATACGCACCTATCGCAATCCGGCAATCCGTCGTCGTTGGATTCGGGACGGGTTTGCCCGCGTGACGAGGAAGTTTCGACGTAAATAACCACTTAATAAAAAGCCAGATGTTTCCTCCCAAGGCTTGATGGTGCGATCCTTTCACCGGGATGGGAGGATGCATTATGGAGCAAGTTTGTAACGGCTGCTGTGACCCCGACGTTCATCCAGCTGAAACCAGAGCCGGTGGGTGACTGATCCGATCCACAACGTTGGACCGCCCAAAGGCAGAGTTTTCCGGCTCTTGCACTGCTACCTGACCTTGGACCGCCGGAGGGTGGAATTTTCCGACTCATTCACGATGACGGGCTGGCTGCGCCATCGGGATAATGCAAGGCGATCGGGACGTTGTATCCGATCGCGCTGTGGGGCCTGACCTCGTTGTAATCTCTACGCCAAGTATCCAGTTTTTCGCGGGCATCGGCAAGGCTCATGAACCAGTGCGCGTTCAGGCATTCTGCCCGGAGCTTCGAACTGAACGCCTCGATGAAGCCCCTCGCAATTGTTCTCGGACTAATGGCGGACAATGGCTCGATCGGTCGGCTTGCCCGGCCGGGAGAAGTCCAGCGTGACGGCGTTGGCATAGGTCCAGAAATCAAGTTCCCGGGAGATGAACTCGGTACCGTAGCATGTCTGAAATGAAGCGCGCTTGAAGGTTATGGCCGCCTGCACAGTCTTGAAGATTGCCCAGAAGGCGGCCATAACCGGGTCTCGGATCTCTATGGTGGTTTTGCGAACCACACCACAGAGGAGTCCGGCTTTGGCCAAGATAGAGCATACTTTGGATGCCCGCGTTCTGGTACCGTTGCCGTCCACTTAGTCAACATCTAATGTGACGATTGCGATACCAACATTGCAGGTCGGTGTTGGTATCGCAAAACCCGAGCGAACCCGGATTCTTGGGTGGCCTTTGTTGGTATTTTTGTTGGTAGACTTCCCTAAGTGTATAGGAATCAAGGGGCCGCGGAATCGTCCGGGCCCACCATTTCACTCCCCGGAGCACACGCGGCATGAAGATCGGCGACGTTTCCTTCTGGTATGCCGATATCGGCCTGCCATTCCGCCGCGCGCCGCTTTCCGGTGACACCAACGCCGATGTGGCGATCATCGGCGCGGGCTATACCGGGCTTTGGACCGCCTATTACCTCAAGAAGGCCAACCCGGCGCTGGACGTGCTGGTGATCGAAAAGGATTTCGCGGGCTACGGCGCGTCGGGACGCAACGGCGGCTGGCTGACTGGCGGCTTTGCCTGGACGCATCGGCGGTATCTGGAAACCTCTTCCGAACATGCCGTCCGCTCGATGGTCGAGGCGATGAACGGCACCGTCGACGAGGTGATCCGCGTGGCCGAAGCCGAAGGGATCGACGCCGACATCCGCCGCACCGAAGAGTTGATGGTCGCCACCAACCCCGCGCAGATGACCCGCCTGAAGGCCGAGGTTGCGCACCGCAGGCGTTGGGGCGAAGACGGCCGGGTGTTCGAGATGGCGGCAAACAGCCTCGCCGACCGCATTCGCATCCCGCGCGCGCTTGGCGCGATGGTCGTGACCAACGTCGCACGCATCCAGCCGGCAAAGCTGGTGCGCGGGCTTGCCTCCGTAGTGGAAAAGCTGGGCGTTCGGATCGTCGAAGGCACCACGGTCAGCGCCTACCAAAAGGGCAGCGTGACCACCGACCTTGGCATCGTCCGTGCGCCGATCATCCTGCGCTGCACCGAAGGCTTTACTGCCGGTATCGACGGCTTGCAGCGCGACTGGTTGCCGCTGAATTCCGCCCAGATCGTCACCGAACCCTTGCCCGACGAGGTCTGGCGCCAGATCGGCTGGCAGGGTGATGAGATCGTCGGCGATTTCGCCAATGCCTACTGCTATTGCCAGCGCACGCGAGAGGGGCGCATCACCGTTGGCGCGCGGGGCGTGCCTTACCGTTTCGGCTCCAGCCTTGATACCAACGGCGCGCCGGACGCAGAGACCATCCGACGGCTGACCGCGATCCTGCATCGCCATTTCCCCGCCGCGCGGCAGGCAAGGATCGACCACGCCTGGTGCGGTGTTCTTGGTGTGCCGCGTGACTGGTGCGCCACGGTGGGCCTTGATCCCGCAACGGGGCTTGGCTGGGCTGGCGGCTATGTCGGCGTCGGTGTGTCCACCTCCAACCTCGCCGGGCGGACATTGGCCGACCTTGCGACCGGCCGCGATACCGACCTTGTTCACCTGCCGTGGGTCAATCGTCGTGTCCGCCCGTGGGAGCCGGAGCCGTTCCGCTGGCTGGGGGTGCACGGCATGTACGGCCTTCTGAACGCCGCCGACCGGCGCGAAACCCGGCCCGGCGCGGGGCCGTCACGGCTCGGTGCACTTGGCAACTGGCTGACCGGGCGCAGCTAACGCTTGCCCGATTGCCGACCGCTTGTCATAACACGGCCAGCGTTGGGGAGCGGGACCATGAAATTTCATCGTCGGCACATACTGGCACTTCCGTTGGCGCTGATGGCTGGCCCACTTGCTGCCGCGACACGACCCGAGGTAGAGCGGGACGTCGTCGTCACCTGGTATCGGCTGATCCTTGAGCTGGTCCGCCACACCGCCACATATTCGCCCCCTGTCGCCAGCCGCGCCTTCGCCTACATCGGCATCACGGCGCATGAGGCGATGGCCAGCGGCAACTCTGCCCTGCGATCACTTGCCGGTCAGGTGAACGGCCTTACCGGGCTTCCGGCCCGCGCCCCCGGCGACCATGACGAGGCTTGTGTCCTGCACGCAGCGCTTGCCGCATCGGCAAAGAACTTCTTTTCCAACACCGGCCCGACCGGCCAGCGCGCGATGGGGGCGATGACCGACCGGATGGCCGGCAAGGCGATGGACGGCATCGCCGGTGACGTGGTCGCCCGCAGCACCGCACATGGCGAGGCGATTGCCGCGCATATCCTGCAATGGTCGCAGTCGGATGGCGGCGCCACCATCGAGAACATGGGCTTTCCGACCAGCTACACCCCCGGTACCAACCCGCAGGACTGGGTGCCGACCAGCCTTGTGCGGCAACAGCAGGCGCCCCTGCTGCCCAACTGGGGCAAGGTGCGCCCCTTCGCCATGCCCACGGGCGACGCCTGCAGCCTGCCCGCCCCGCCCGCCTACAGCGAGGACCCGGCCTCGCCGTTCTTCCTTGCGGCGAAAGAAGTCTACGACACCGTCACGAACCTTACCGATGAACAGCGCCTGATCGCGCGCTTCTGGTCGGATGACCCGATGCTGTCGCCCACGCCGCCCGGCCACTGGATCGCCATCGTTCTTGATATCGCCGAACGTGACGCCCTGCCCGCCGACCGCATTTCCGAAATCCTCGCCAAGCTTGGCATCACGATGGCCGACGCCTTCATCGGCTGCTGGGCCGCCAAGTTCGAGTATAATCTCTTGCGCCCGATCACCTATATCCGCCGCCACATCGACCCGAAGTTCGACCCGATCCTGAACACCCCGCCCTTTCCCGAGTACCCCTCGGGCCACAGCACCCAGTCCGGTGCGGCCGCCACCGTTCTGTCGGCGGCCTTTGGCGATGACTTCGCCTTCGAAGATCACACCCATGAAGACGAGGGCCTGCCCGTGCGCAGCTTTTCATCGTTCTGGGCGGCCGCTGAAGAGGCTGGAATTTCAAGGCTTTACGGTGGTATCCACTACCGATTTGGCGTCGAGCAGGGTTTGACCCAAGGCCGCTGCATCGGCGCCTACGCTGCTGCATTGAAGACCCGCGCATGATCCTCCGCATCGCCTTTGTGGTTGTCGCCACCCCCGTGCTTTTCGCCATCCCCGTGCTGGCCGAGCCCGTGATCCCCGTCTTTACCGACGAAACCGCCACCTCCGGCATCACCACCGCCTATCAGGGCGAGTGGGAATACATGGTCGGCGGCGGCGTTTCGACCTTCGACTGTTCTGGCGACGGATTTCCCGAGGCGTTCATCTCGGGCGGTGCCGACCCTTCGGCGCTTTACCTCAACCGTAGCACCACGGGCGGCCCGCTGACCTTCACCAAGGCCGACGCCGCCTTTCCCACAGGCATCACCGGCGCCTATCCTCTGGACATCGACAGCGACGGCATCCTCGACCTCGTCACCCTGCGCGTGGGGCCTGATCTGCTGCTGCGCGGCCTTGGCGACTGCCGGTTCGAGGATGCGACAGCCGCTTGGGGCTTCGACGGCGGGGACGCCTGGTCCACCGCCTTTGCCGCGACTTGGGAAAAGGGGCAAACTTGGCCCACCCTTGCCATCGGCACCTACATCGACCGCAAGGAAGAGGCGTTTCCCTGGGGCTCTTGCACCGACAACCACCTCTACCGCCCGACCGGCGAAGGGTATGGCCCGTCGATCCCGCTGACGCCATCCTTCTGCGCCCTGTCGATGATATTCTCCGACTGGAACCGCACCGGCCAAGCGGCCCTGCGGGTGTCGAACGACCGCGAGTATTACAAGGCCGGGCGCGAGCAACTTTGGCACCTCGACCCCGGCCAACCGCTGCGCGAATACACCGAAAAGGAAGGCTGGAAGCGGCTGCGCATCTGGGGGATGGGCATCGCGTCGGCTGATATCACGCTGGACGGCTATCCTGACTTTTTTCTCACCAGCATGGCCGACAACAAGTTCCAGACCCTCGCCACACCTGAACCGGGCACCAAGCCGGTCTACAGCGATCTTGCCTTCGCGCGCGGCATCACCGCGCACCGGCCCTATACCGGCGACGACCTGAAACCTTCCACCGCCTGGCACCCGCAATTCGCGGATGTGAACAACGACGGCAGGCTTGATCTGTTCGTCGCCAAGGGCAACGTCGCCAAGATGCCTGATTTCGCGGCGGCCGATCCGAACAACCTGCTTTTACAGAATGAGGATGGCACGTTCGTCGAGGTTGGCGACAAGGCCAAGATCGCCAGCGTCAAGACCGGTCGCGGGGCGCAGGTGGTTGATTTCAACCTTGACGGTGCACTTGACCTTGTCGTTGTAAACCGCTGGGAAGGCGCCGAAATCTGGCGCGGGGATGCCAGCCTTCCGGGCGCCTGGGTGCAGGTGCGCCTTAGTCAATCCGGCCCCAACCGCAACGCCATCGGGGCGGTGATCGAGGTTCGCCGCGGCGAGGCGGTCGAACGTCACGAAATCACATCGGGCGGCGGCCACATGAGCGGCAGTGTCGGCTGGCTGCACTTTGGCCTTGGCGCGACCGACGCCGCCGAGATGCGCGTGATTTGGCCCGATGGCAGCGAAGGCCCGTGGCAGACTCTGCCCGCCCGCGCCTTCTACACCCTCAGCCCCGGCAGCGAACCGGCCGTCTGGCAACCCTGAGGCTCAGCCGACCTCAAGGTCAAAGACCATGATCCCGGCCACGCCGCCGTTGCACAGCGCCACCAGATCGCGCCCCGCCGCTTGATGCTCGGGGTGCTGCTCATAGGCCAGATGTGCCGCCCGGTCACGGAAGGTGCAGATGAAGCCCATGCCGTAGCGATCTGATTTCGCCTCGTAATCCCGGTTTGACCCGTGCTGGAAGGCGGTCATGCCATCGACCTTTTCGGCCAGCGCCGCCAAGCGGCGCATCACGTCGTGCACCGCGCCCTCCGGCGCATCTGCCCGCACATCGCAGAACACACAGTGTTGCAGCATCCTTCACCCCCCGCTTGACGCCCGCACGACCAATTCCACCGGCGCCCGAGTTACGGGCACGGGGTGCTTGTCCTGTTCCAGCCAGTCGACCAGCGTATCCGCCGCCACCCTGCCGAACCCCGCGATGTTGCACCGCACCGATGACAGTTGCGGGTAGACCATCGCGCATTCCTCGATGTCGTCGAACCCCACCAGCCGGAAATCCGCCCCCACGCGCCGTCCCGCCGCCGCAAACCCGGCGATCATGCCCAAGGCGACCAGATCGTTGAAACAAACCGCCGCGTCTACCTCGGGGAATTCCCGTCCCAGCCGTAGCGCCGCCTCGCGCCCGAAAGCCCGCGACGACCGGCCCGGAAGGATGATCGGCTCCATCCCGGCATCGCGCAGCACCGCCAGATAGCCCGCCATCCGTTCCGCCGTAATCGGCCGCCCCTCGGGCCCACCGACAAACGCGATCCGCCGCGCGCCGATATCCAGCAGATGCCGCGTTGCCGCCCGCCCGCCCGACAGGTAATCGAACGAAGCAAAGGGAAACCGCGCTGTATCGCCCGACGCCTGCCGTAGCACCTGCAGCACCGGTATCCCCGCCCGCTCCAGCGGCCCGAACGTGGCCTCAGTGCCGCCATAGGTGGGCGAGATCACAAGGCCCGACACACCATGTTCAACCATCGACCCCACGACCTGCGCCTGAATGGTGGGGTCTTCGTCGGTGTTGGCGATAACCGTCGCGTAGCCGCGTGCCGACAGTGCCATCTGAAGGCTGGTAGCAAATTCGGTGAAGAACGGGTTTCTGAGATCGTTGATCACCAGCCCGATCAGCCCGACATTGGCCGACCGCAGGTTCGCCGCCGCCCGATTGTAGACATAACCGATCGCCCGCATCGTCTCGCGGACCTTCGCGCGCGTTTCGTCCTTCACCAGGGGGCTGTCCTGCAAGACCAGACTTACGGTCGATTTTGACACGCCCGCCGCCTCGGCAACCTCGATGATGGTCGGCCGTTTCGTCACTCCACCCCGATCCCGTGCAGCTTCAGCATCAGGCCCATCCGTTCTTCCGCCAAGTCTGGCCGTTCCAGCAAACGCGCTGCATCGGCCAGACGGAACACGGCCGAGTAATGCACGATGTCGCGGCTGGATTGGAACCCCGCAGGCATGATGAAATGGCGCTGGTGGCCGTTCAGCCACGACAGGAACGCGATCCCGGCCTTGTAGAACCGTGTCGGCGCGCGGAATATCTCGCGGCTGAGCGGCACCGTCGGCGCCAGCAATCGGTGGTAGGTCTCGCGGTCCCCCAGCGCCAGCGCCTCCAGCGCCTGACTGGCCGCCGGTGCGATGGCCGCGAAAATCCCCAGAAGCGCGTGGGAATGATGCACCCCGTCGCCTTCGATCAGGGGCGCGTAGTTGAAGTCATCGCCGGTATAAAGCCGCACGCCCTTGGGCAGCCGAGCCCGGAACGCCTCTTCATGCGCCTGATCCAGAAGGGATATCTTGATGCCATCCACCTTGGCGGGATTGTCCGCGATCAACCCCAGAACGAACTCTGTCGCCTCGTCCACATCGGGGCTGCCCCAATAGCCTGCCAAAGCCGGATCGAACATGTCGCCCAGCCAGTGCAGGATCACCGGCTCCTGCGCGCCTTCGATCAGTTGGCGATAGACCCGCCGGTAGACCCCGACGCCCGCTTTCATCGCCGTGAACGCGCGGCTTGCCATCAGGATCAGCTGCCCGCCCGCCGCCTCGATCGCTTCGGCCTGCGTCTGGTATGCCGCCAAAATCGCCTCAGCCGTCCGCAACTCTGCCAAGGGCACATGGTCCGTCCCCGCCCCACAGGCCACACGCGGACGCAAGGGATGCGCCTTTGCGGCCCGCATGGTGCGCTGGATCAGTTCCAGTGCGGTCGGCCAGTCTACCCCCATCCCGCGCTGTGCCGTATCCATCGCCTCGGCCAGCCCCAATCCCTGATCCCAAAGCCCCTGCCGGAACGCCAGCGTCGCGTCCCAATCCACCGCGGGGCGGGTATCCCACGGATTGCGCTCGCGCAGCGGGTCGGAAATCACGTGCGCCGCGGCAAAGGCGGTGCGCGTCAGCGGCACCCTTGGCGCGCGCGGCACCAACGGTTCGCCGGTCAGGCGGTAAGCTTCCAGCGTCCCCGCTTCGGTCGGCAACAGCATCTTCATGCTCCATGATCGGCGCGGATCATGTCTGCGGCTTTCTCCGCAATCATGATCGTCGCGGCATTGGTGTTGGACGACACGACCCGCGGCATCACCGAGGCGTCGACGACGCGCAGCCGCGCCAGCCCGTTGAACCGCAGGCGCGGGTCCACGACGGCCCCCGCGTCGCTGCCCATCCGGCAGGTTCCAGCCGGGTGGTGGTCGGTCTTGGAGTGGCGGCAGGCATAGTCGAAATAGTCCTGATCGGTCCGCACCTCCGGCCCCGGCAGACGTTCGGCCAGCACATAAGGCTTCAGCGCCTGCCCCGCGATAATCTCGCGCGCCATCTTCAGCCCGCGGATCGACATTTCCCGATCATGCGGGTCGGCCCAGTAGTTTGGATCAATGAGTGGTGCTGCCATTGGATCAGCCGACGCCAGCCGCACCGTCCCCCGTGACCGTGGCCGCAGGTAGGCCGAATTCAGCGTCACGCCCCCCTGCGGCATCGCCGCCACCCCGGCCTCGATCCCCGAGCCGAGGCCGAGATGGAACTGGATATCCGGCGACCGCGCGCCTTCCTCGGCATACCAGAACCCGCCCGTCTCGAAGAGGCTGGAGGCGACGGGCCCGCGTTTCGTCAGCAGATATTGCAAGCCAGCCACCGCCGACATCAGCGGCTTGGCATAGCGGTCATAGGTGTGCGGCCCGGTGCATTCGGCGATCACGAAGAGGTCGAGATGGTCCTGCAAATCCGACCCGACCCCCGGCTGGTCCAGCACCACCGGCACGCCGACCGATTGCAGATGCTCTGCCGGCCCGATGCCCGACAGCATCAGCATCCGGGGCGACCCGATGGCACCCGACGACAGGATCACCTCCTCCGCCGCCCGCTCCATCACGCTGCCCGCAAGCTGCACCCCCACCGCGCGGCCCTTTTCGACCACGATCCGCGCCACCTGCGCGCCCGTCCGCACCGTCAGGTTCGCCCGCCCACGCGCCATGCCGAGATAGGCGACCGAGGCTGACGACCGCCGCGCGTGGCGTTGGGTCAGTTGGTAATACCCCACCCCATCCGGCGTCTCGCTGGTCAGATCATGGTTGCGGGGAATGCCCAGTTCCTCTGCAGCCGCGAAATACGCCTCGCAGATCGGCAAGGGCGCACGCGGCTGGCTGACGCCCAAGGGCCCGCCCTTGCCGTGCCAGCGGTTGTCGAATGTGTCGTTGTCCTCGGCCTTACGAAAGTACGGCAGCACATCCTCATAGCCCCAACCCGCGCAGCCCAACTGCCGCCATTCCTCGTAGTCCAGGGGATGCCCGCGCGTGTAGATCTGCGCGTTGATCGACGACCCGCCGCCGATCACCTTGGCTTGGGTGTAGCGGATCACCATGCCGTTCATGTGGCGCTGTGGCACGGTCTGCCAGCCCCATGACCCGATGCCCTTGGTCATCTTCGCAAAGCCTGCCGGCAGGTGGTAGAAGGGATGCCGGTCGCGCCCGCCCGCCTCAAGCAGCAGCACCTTAACCTCCGGGTTCTCGCTCAGCCTTGCTGCCAGCACGCAGCCCGCCGATCCTCCGCCGACGATGATAAAGTCATACGCCATTCAAAGCCTCGCAATCGACAGGCCGCCATCGACGGGAATGACCGCCCCGGTGGCAAAGCGCATTTCACCCGTGGCAATCGGCACCATCACCGCGCCGATGTCGGCGGGCTGGCCCCAGCGGTTTTCCGGCACCAGCCCGTCGGCGATGCGGGCGGTGTATTTGTCCTTCACCGCTTCGGTCATGCCGGTCTCGATGATGCCGGGGCGGAGTTCAAAGACCCCGATGCCATGCGGTGCGAGCCTGAGCGCCAGGGCCTGCGCCGCCATCGACGCCGCCGCCTTCGAGATGCAGTAATCCGCCCGCTCCGGGCTTGCCATCCGCGCGGAAACCGAGGTGACGAAGGTGATCGACCGATAAGCCCCGACCGACCGCGCAAGCATCCGCCGCGCCACCTCCTGCGCGAGGAACAGCCCACCCGACAGGTTGATCCGCAAGATCCAGTCGAGGTTCTCCGGCGTCAGATCCAGCATGTCGCCCCGCACTCGCGCCGCGACCCCCGCGTTGAGAACCAGCGTATCGACCGGCCCCTGCGCCGCCTCGATCCGGTCCAGCAGCGCCGGTATCGCGCCAAGATCGGCCAGATCGTGCCGGTAATAACGCGCCTCTGCGTCGAGCTCCGCCATCGCCGCGCTCACCGCGCCGTCGTCTGGCCCCGGCAGCGACGCGATGGCCAGCCGGAACCCTTTGGCGGCCAGCGCCCGCGCGATGCCAAGGCCGATCCCCTGCTGGCCTCCGGTGACCAATGCCAGCGGCGCGGTCATGCTTTGACCCTCGCGATATGCTCGCCCGCCCGCAGCGCCAGCGCCGCCACGGTCAGCGAAGGGTTCACCGCCGCCGACGTCGGCAGGACGGACGCATCGACGATGTAGAGGTTGTCCAGATCATGCGCCTTCAGGTTCACATCCACGACCGATGCGCGCGGGTCCGCGCCCATCCGGTTCGTGCCGCACTGGTGCGATGGCTTCGATTTCGGGAACCCCCGCGCCAGCGTTACCGGCCAGCCCGCCCGCCGCATCGCCGCCTTCAGTCGGTCCACCAGCTGCGCGTGGGCCTTGGTGTTGGTGCGCCGCCAGTCCAGCACCACCTCGCCACCCCGCCAGAACACGCGCGAGTTCGGGTCGGGCAGGTCCTCCGACATCGCCATGATGTGGATCGACCGGTCCGCGATGTGCCGCGCCAGCCAAAGGGGCAACCCCGCCTCGCCCGCAAGGATCGGCCCGGTGATCCGGCCCAGCATCTGGATATTGCCCAAAGGTTCGCCCCGTGGCCCACCCTTCAGATAGAAGTCATTGACCTGAATGGTCTTTTCATAAACGGTCCGGTTCCGGCGGAAGGGGTTGTAGGCGACCATCCCGGTCAGGTTGTGGTTCATGTAGTTGCGCCCCACCTGATCGGACCCGTTCGCCAGGCCGCGCGGATGCTCCTCGTTAGCCGAGGCTAGCAACAGCGCCGACGACAGGATCGCCCCCGCCGCCAGCACGACGAGCGGCGCACGCAGCGTCTCGCCCACCCCGGCCCGCTCCACCTCGACCCCCGTCACCCGGCGCCCCTCTGCCAGCAGCCGCGTCACCTTGGCGCCCGTTTGCAACCGCACGTTCGGGTGGCGCAACGCCTCGGCAAGCCCGCAGCTTTCCGCGTCGGACTTTGCCCCCGTGGTGCAGGGAAAGGCGTCCCAGCCGGTCTTCGCACGCTTGAGCCACGCCTCGATATCGACCCCAAGCGGCAGGGCCGACACATGCAGCCCCTGCGCTGCGAACGCCGCGCGCAGCCGCGCAATGTCAGGTTCATCCGGCACCGGCGGGAAGGGATAGTCCGCCGAATGTGGCGGCTCGGTCGGATCTTGGCCCGCATCGCCCCGCACCCGGTACAGCACTTCGGCGCGGGCATAATGGGGTTCCAGATCATCGTAGCCAATGGGCCAGCCCGGCGTCGTGCCTTCGATATGCCGCAGCGGGCGGAAATCCTCGGCCCGGTAGCGCAACAGGACCGCGCCGTAGAATTTGGTGTTGCCGCCGACATAGGCGTAATTTCCCGGATGCAGCACCGCCCCCGATATGTCGCGCCATGTTTCCTTCGGCTTGAAATGCGCCCGCTGGAAGATCGCCGCTGGATCGCGCGCCTCTGGGCTGTCGGCCAGACGCTCGCCCCGCTCCAGAATGAGTATGCGCCTGCCCGAAGGCGCCAGCGCCGCCGCCAGCGTGGCACCTCCCATGCCCGACCCGATGATGATGATATCGGCGTCGCTCATCCCGCGATCCGCACCTCGGTCACCGGGTCGAAGGCCACCGCCTTTTCCATGTTCACCGCAAAGTCGAACATCTGCCCCGGCGCCACCGACGCATCCGCCCGCATCCGCGCGATCACGTCCTTGCCTGACAGGGTCATGGTCACAAACGTATCCGACCCCGCCGGTTCCGTCACCGTCACTCGGTTGGCAAAGGGCTGGATGTTGCCGGACTTGCGGTCAGCGCCTTCGGGATCGGTAATCGCCTCAGGCCTGATGCCCAGCAGGATCGCCTTGCCCGCCCAATCCGCCATGTTGGCCTGGCTGAACCGCAAATGCCGCACCACTCCTTCGCTATCCGTGATCTCGGCATGGGGCGCGCCGTTCTGCATCACCACCTTGGCAGGCAGGATGTTCATCGCCGGGCTGCCCATGAAGGTTGCCACGAACAGGTTCGCAGGCGTGTCGTAAATCTCTTTCGGCGTGCCAAGCTGCTGGACATAGCCCTTGTTCATCACCGCGATCCGGGTCGACAGCGTCATCGCCTCGATCTGGTCGTGGGTGACGTAGACGATGGTCGTGCCCAGCTTGTGGTGCAGCTTCTTGATCTCGGTCCGCATGTCGACGCGCAGCTTGGCGTCAAGGTTGGAAAGCGGCTCGTCGAACAGGAACACATCGGGGTTCCGCACCAGCGCGCGGCCCATAGCCACCCGCTGCCGCTGGCCGCCGGACAACTGCCCCGGCTTGCGGTCGAGAAGGTGGTCAATCTGCAGAAGCTTGCCCACATCGGCCAGCGCCTTGTCACGCTCGGCCTTCGGCACCCCGTGCATCTCCAGCCCGAAAGTCATGTTCTGGCCCACGGTCATGTTCGGGTAAAGCGCATAACTCTGGAACACCATCGCGATGTTGCGCTTTGACGGGTGGACCCCGTTGATGACCCGGCCCTTGATCGAGATATCGCCCGAGGAAATCGCCTCCAGCCCTGCGATCATGTTGAGAAGCGTGGATTTTCCGCAGCCCGACGGGCCGACCAGTACCAGAAACTCCCCCTCCTGAACCGAGATGTCCACCTCGTGCAGCACCTGCACGTTCCCGTAGCGTTTGGTCACATGCGATATATCGAGAAAACCCATGGGTCAGCCTTTCACAGAGCCAGCCATCAGACCGCGCACAAAGTAGCGGCCTGCGACGATGTAGACGAGAAGGGTCGGCAGCGCGGCCAGGATCGCACCGGCGAAGTGGACGTTGTATTCTTTCACCCCGGTCGAGGAGTTGACGAGGTTGTTCAGGGCCACCGTCATCGGCATGGAATCAAGGTCGGCAAAGGATGCGCCGAACAGGAAGTCGTTCCAGATGTTGGTGAATTGCCAGATGACGGAAACCACCGCGATCGGCCCCGATACCGGCAGCATTATCCGCCAGAAGATCCGGAAGAACCCCGCCCCGTCGATCATCGCGGCCTTCACCAACTCGGTCGGGAAAGAAGCGTAGTAGTTGCGAAAATAAAGCGTGGTAAAGCCGATGCCGTAGACCACATGCACCAGGATCAGCCCCGGAGTAGACCCAGCCAGCCCCATCAACCCCAACATCCGCGCCATCGGAATAAGCACGATCTGGAACGGGATGAAGCAGGCGAACAGCATCAGCCCAAAGAGGATCGTATCGCCCCTGAACCGCCACTTCGTCAGCACATAGCCGTTCAGCGCGCCCAGCATGGTCGAGATTGCCACCGCCGGCACCACCATCAGAAGCGAATTCAGGAAGTAGGGTTTCAACCCCGTCGGCTCCACCCCGATCTGCGCGGTTGACCAGGCCGAGCGCCAGGCTTCCAGCGTCCAGACCTGCGGCAGGGACATCATGTTGCCGCCGGTGATTTCCGACAACGGCTTCAGGCTGTTTGTCAGCATCACGAAGAACGGCAGAAGGTAGAACAGCGCGAACAGTAGCAGCACGAGGTAGATGAAGGTCCGTGCTACCCGGCCGGTGCGCACGGCGGTGTCTTGCGTCGCGGCGCTCATTCCTTCTTCTCCTTCAGTTCGGCGTAAATGTAGGGGATCATGATCGCGGCGATGGTCATCAGCATGATCACCGCCGATGCCGCCCCGATCCCCATCGAATTGCGGGTGAAGGTGTAGGAATACATGAAGGTCGCGGGCAATTCCGTCGCCCGCCCCGGCCCGCCCCCGGTCAGCGCGATGACCAGGTCGTATGACTTGATCGCAAGGTGGCTGAGGATCACGAAGGCGCTCAGAAACGCCGGACGCAACAGGGGAATGACGATGCGGCGGTAAAGCTGCCAGTTCGACGCCCCGTCGATCTGTGCCGCCTTCAGGATCTCGTTGTCGATGCCGCGCAGGCCCGCCAGAAACATCGCCATCACGAACCCGGATGTCTGCCAGACCGCCGCGATGACCACAGTATAGATCGCCATGTCGCGTTCCTTGATCCAAGTAAAGCTGAAGCTCTCCCATCCCCAAAGGTGCATGGTGTGTTCCAAACCGATACCGGGGTCCAGAAACCATTTCCACGCCGTTCCCGTCACGATGAACGACAACGCCATTGGATAAAGGTAGATCGGCCGCAGGAACCCCTCGCCGCGGATCTTCTGGTCAAGGAAGATCGCAAGCGTCAGCCCGATCGCCGTGCAGATCACGATGTAAAGCGAGGCGAAGATCGCGAGGTTCTTGATCGCCGTGATCCAGGACGACAGTGCCCAAAGTTTTGTGTAATTCTCCCATCCCACCAAGGTGTTGGACGGCAGCATCTTGCTGTCAGTGAACGACAGATAGCCGGTGTAAAGAATGAAGCCGTAGACAAAGACCAGGATCAGCGCCAGCGAGGGCGACAATACCAGCTTCGGTATCCAGTCCTGCAACCGCGTGCGAAAATCGGCGTCGATGGATCGCGTCGCCATAGCCCCCTCCACGCCCGCATTGCGGGCAACCACCGGACAAATCAGATCAGGCAAAAGTGCGGGAAGGCGACCCTTGGGCCGCCTTCCCATGTGGGCTTACTTCGCCGCTTCGACCGCAGCGGCAAGTTCCTTCGCAGCTGTCGCCGCGTCATACTCGCCGTTGAAATGCGCGGTCACCACGTCGTAAAGCGCGTTCTTCACGGCCGCAGGTGCCGCATGACCATGCGCCATCGAGCCGAAGAGCATGCCGTTCGCGTTCGCCTCGGCCAGATCCTTCATGCCCTTCTTGCCGCAGTCGTCAAAGTCGGTGTCCGGTACGTCGGTCCGCGCAGGAACCGAGCCCTTCACCACGTTGAACGCCGACTGGAAGGCCGGGTCCATGATCGCCTTGGCCATTGCGACCTGGGCTTCCTGCATCGCAGGGTCCGTCTGGTTGAACATGGCGAACTGGTCAGAGTTGAAGGTCACCATGCCTTGCGTTCCGGGGAAGCGGATGCAGACGAAATCGGTGCCCGGCACCTTGCCCGCCTTCAGGAACTCGCCCTTGGCCCAGTCGCCCATCATCTGCATCCCGGCCTCGCCGTTGATCACCATGGCCGAGGCGAGGTTCCAGTCGCGGCCCGAGAAGTTGTCATCGACGTAAGACCGCAGTTTGGCCATGCGGTTGAACGCCTCGACCATCTTCTCGCCACCCAACGCCGCCGGGTCGAGGTCGATCATCGCGGCCTTGTAGAAATCCGCGCCCAAGGACAGCACGACCGCGTCGAACACCGTCGCGTCCTGCCAGGCCTGCCCGCCATGCGCCAAGGGCGTGATGCCATTGGCCTTCATCGCGTCCAAGACGGCGACCAGTTCTTCCCACGTCTCCGGCGCCTTGCCGCCTGCGGCATCAAGGGCGGACTTGCTGATCCAGATCCAGTTCGTGGAATGCACGTTCACCGGGGCCGCAACCCACTTGCCGTCATAGGTCGAGAACGCCTGCAGTGCCGTCGGCACCACCTTGTCCCAGCCTTCGGCGGTTGCAGTGGCGGTCAGGTCGGCCAGCGCGCCTTCCTTTGCCCAATCCTGAATGTCGAAGCCCAGCATCTGCACGGCCGTTGGCGGGTTGCCTGCGGTGACGCGCGCGCGCAGCGTGGTCATCGCCGCCTCGCCGCCGCCGCCCGCAACCGGCATGTCCAGCCAGCCGGTGCCCGCGCCAGCCAGATTGTCCTTCAGCACGTTCAGCGCCGCCGCCTCACCACCGGATGTCCACCAGTGCAGAACCTCGACATCCGCCGCCTTCACAAGGCTCGTCGACAGCACAAGTGCCGCCGCCGCCGTCAGTGCCTTACCGTAAAATCCACGCATTTGGTTTCCTCCCGTGTTGCGTTGGTTTTTCATTATCCGCCAAGGGTTTCTCAGCGGGTCTTCACCCAGTTCGGCCGCGTGCGCCCGATGCGCATCGCCACCGTCTTGACCTCGAGGAATTCTTCAAGCCCATAGCGCCCGATCTCGCGGCCCTGACCCGACTGCTTGAAGCCGCCGAAGGTCATTTCCGGGAACCCGTCCATCCACGTGTTGGTCCAGATCGTGCCGGCCTGCACCCGCCGCGCGAACTCAAGACAGGTGTGGACGTTCTCGCTCCACACGCCCGCGCTCAGGCCATAGGCCGCGTCGTTGGCAAGTGCCACCGCCTCGTCCAGAGTGCGAAAGGTCAGGCAGGCCAGCACCGGGCCGAACACCTCGTCCCGGGCAATCGCCATGTCCGCCGTCACGCCCGAAACCACCGTTGGCTGGTAGAACTGCCCCGCCAGCCCCGGCACATTGAGCGGCCCGCCACCCAAGGCAACTGTTGCGCCTGCCGCGACCGCATCCCTCACATAGCCGTCGATCTTGCCCTGATGCGCGAGCGATATGATCGCGCCCACCTGCGTATCGGCGTGCAGCGGATCGCCGAACGCCACCTGCCGCGACAGCGCCGTGACCTTTGCCACAAACGCCTCGGCGATATCTTCATGTACCAGCACGCGGCTGCCGGAATTGCAGCATTCGCCCGCGTTGAAATAGATGCCGAACGTCACCGCATCCGCCGCGCTATCCAGATCGGCGTCGGGAAAGATCACCTGCGGGTTCTTGCCCCCCAGTTCCAGCGCCACCTTCTTCAGCGTCGCACTCGCCGCGACCGAGATCGCCTTGCCCACCGCCGTTGACCCGGTGAACGTCACCATGTCCACATCCGGGTGCGAGGCCAGCACAGCCCCCACCGGCTGCCCCTCACCCAAAACGATGTTCACCACCCCGGCGGGCAACCCCGCCTCGATCAGCAACTCGCCCATCATCACGGTGCTGGACGGTGTCATTTCCGACGGCTTCACCACGCAGGTGCAACCCGCCGCCAAGGCAAAGGGCAGCTTCTGGCTCAGAATCCAGAACGGGAAGTTCCACGGAGTAATCACCGACACGACGCCGATCGGCTCCTTCAGGATCACGCCCAACATGTCCGCCCCAAGCGTGTTGTGGCTGTCCCCGGTGATGTTGCGTGCAAGGCTCGCCGCATAGCGCCACAGGTCCGCCGCCCCCGACACCTCGCCGCGCGACTGGCTGATCGGCTTGCCGCTTTCCAGCGTCTCCAGAAGTGCTATCCGCTCGACATTGGCCTCAATCAGATCGGCCACCCGCAGCAAGGCGGCTGCGCGCGCCTTACCCGTCACCCGCGACCAAACCCCGCTGTCGAAAGCCGCCCGCGCCGCCGCAATCGCGGCCTCCGCATCCGCCGCCGTTCCAAGGGCTGAGCAGCTGACCACCACGCCATGCGCGGGAGACACCCGGTCGAACGTGGAACTTCCAGCAACCCAAGCGCCGCCGATCAGATGCCGCCCCACAAAAGGCCGCTCCGGCAGCACTTGTCCCGTCGCGGCGATCACCGTCATATCCAGCATCATTCCCCCCGAAATTCCGGTTTGCGCTTGGCCCGGAACGCGGCCACGCCCTCCGCCTTGTCGGCTGTGGCCGCGATCATTCCCGCCCCCAACGCCTCGATCATCGCGCCCGGGTCTTCGCCCGCGCCTGCGTGGATCATGTATTTCGCGACCTCCACCGCCCGGGGCGAGGTTTCGGCCACCCGCAGCGCCATCGCCACGGCCACCCCGCGCGCGTCCTCCGCCACTTCGGCCACAAAGCCCAAGGCCAGCGCCCGCTCCGCCGAAAGTCTGCGCCCGAACAGCGCCATTTCCTTGACCACCGGCTCCGGCAAAAGCCGCAGCAACCGCTGGGTGCCGGACCATCCGGGGACGATGCCCACACCCGCCTCAGGGAGGGCGAGGCTGGCGCGCGGCACCATCACCCGGATGTCACAAGCGGCGGCAAGCTCCAGCCCCCCGCCAAACGCATGTCCCGTCAGCACCGCAATCGTCGGCTTGGCCAAACGCGCCAGCCGGTCGAAGATCCGGTGCCCCTCGCGGACCCAGTGCCGCGCAAACTCCGCCGGGGTCAGGTCGCCCCAGGCAGTGATATCGGCCCCGGTGCAAAACGCCCGCTCACCTTCCGCCGTCAGCAGCACGCAAGCCACATCCGCCCGCCGCTCCAGGGTATCCAGATGCGCCGACAACTCCGCCAGCATTCCCACGGTCAGCGCGTTCAGCTTGGCCGGGTTGTCCAGCCGCACCTCTGCCACCGGCCCACGCAAGATCAGATGCACCGCGCTCATGGCACCCACCCCATCGGCCCGTCAGACAAGAGCGCCAGCGGCATCCGAACCGCATCCGGCGCCACCCTCACCCGGCCACCCGAGGCGGCGACGATATCGCGCTCGGCATCCATCCCCGGCATCACTTCGGTGGCGACCAGCCCCGCGTCGGTCAGCCGGATCACGCAGCGTTCGGTGACGTAGATCACGTCCTGCCCGATAGCCCGCGCCCGGCCACCGGAAAACGTCACATGCTCCACCTGATCCACGAACTTGGAAAACTTTCCGGGCTTCACCACGCGCAAACCGTCCGCTTCAAGTGAAACCTCAGCTCCCGCCTCGAACCACCCTGAAAAGACGATCTTTTTCGCATGTGCCGTGATGTCCACGAACCCACCACAACCCGCCGTCAGATACGGCTTCTTGCCCAGTTTCGAGACGTTGACGTTGCCCGCCACATCCACCTCAAGGAACGACAGGAAACTCATGTCGAACCCGCCACCTTGAAAGTAGGTGAACTGGTTTGGCGAAGGCATGAACGCATCCGCGTTCGAGGCACAGCCAAAGGCAAAGCCCGTCAGCGGCATCCCCCCCACCGCGCCCTGCTCAATGGCCCATGTCACCGCCTGCGCGTGCCCCTCCTCCAGCAGCACCCGCGGCACCATCGCGGAAATGCCAAAGCCAAGGTTGGCCACCATGCCCTGCCGCAACTCCATCGCCGCGCGCCGGGCGATCACCTTTTCCACCCCCGGTTCGGCCAGCTTGAAGCTGGCCCAGGGTCGCATCACCTCGCCCGAGATCGCCGGGTCATAGGGGGTCTCTGTGGTCTGCTTCTGGTCGGGGTCCAGCACGATCAGGTCCACCAGATGCCCCGGCACCCGCACGTCATGCGGCCGCAAGCTGCCCGCCGCCGTCATCCGCTTGACCTGCGCGATCACCAGCCCGCCGTGGTTCCGGACCGCAATCGCCTGATCGAGACCGCCGAGATACGCGCCCTCATGCTCATAGGTCAGGTTGCCCCGCTCGTCCGCCGTCGTTGCCCGCAGGATGCAGACATTCGGCACGATATTGGGGAAATGCAGCCAGGTCTCGCCAGCAAACTCCGCCCGCTCGACAATCGGCGCGGCTGCCGCCACCGCGTTCATCGCGCAGCCTTCGCGGATCGGGTCCACGAAGGTCTCCAGCCCCACCTTGGTCAAAACCCCGGGCCGCCGTGCCGCCACATCGCGGTGCATGTCGAACAGTATCCCTGACGGCACGTTGTAGGCGGCCACGCGGTCTTCCACGATCATCCGCCAGATATCCGGCATCGGCAGGTTCGACGACCCCGACGGGTATGACCCCGCGACGATCCGCACCAACAGACCATCCTTGGCGATATGGTCGATGCCCTTCACGCCGTACATGTCGCCGGCGGCAATCGGGTTCAGCGTGGTCAGCCCGCGCGGATGCCCCTCGGCCTCGAACCGCGCGCCGATGGCGGCCAGCACCTTGTCCGGGCATCCCAAGGCCGACGAAGACGAGATCGTTACCACCGCCCCATCCGCGATCCGCGCCGCCGCCTCTGCCGCCGTTACAAGCTTGCCCATCACACGCCTCCGTACGCGACGGTGACGCGACGGCCGGTGCCCGCCGCCTCGCGTACGGCCATCGCCACGGCCAGCGATTTGACCCCGTCCACACCGTCTGCCGCAGGCTGCCCCTCGCCCCGCGCCGCCCCGAGAAACGCCGCAACCCCATGCGCGTAAAGGTCATGCGCGGAATAAGGAACGATCTCGCGCCCTTCGGCCGTTACCAATTCCACCTCGCCCACCGGCCTTTGCGTCATCACGCCGCGCGCAAAGATCGACCCATCGGTGCCATGCACCTCGACGCCCGAGCCAGCAAAGCGGTGCGTAAAGCTTTCATGCGCCATCACCATCGCGCCCGACGGCAGCGACCAGACCGACATCACCGAATCCTCGACCCCCCGCCCCATGCCGGACACGCCCGCCTGCGCCACGACCTTCTCAGGGTCCTCGCCGGTCAGGAACCGCACCGTATCGGCGTCATGCACCGTGATATCGGGGATCACCCCGCCACCCGCGCCCGCATCGTTGATCCGCCAGCCCTGCAGATGGGGCGGCAAATGCACCGCGTGATGCACCCGCAGCGACAGCACCTTGCCGATCCGTCCCTGTGCAATCACTGCCCGGATCGCCTGATGGCTGCCCGCGTTGCGCAGGTGGTGGTTCGTCGCAAAGACCACCCCTGCGTCGCGCGAAGCACGCACCATCCCGGCCGCTTCGGCCACGGTCATCGCCAGCGGCTTTTCGCAGATCACATGCTTGCCCGCCGCAATTGCCGCCAGCGCCTGAGACCGGTGCTTTTCGTTGGTGGAGGAGATGTAGACCGCCTCTACCCCGGGATCGGCCAGCATCGCCGCAAGATCGTCACTCGCCCGGGCAATCCCGTGCTCGGCGGCAAAACGCTGCGCGTGGGCCGGCGATCCGCTGACCACCCAGACCGGATTTCCCCCGCAGGCACGGATCGCGCCGATCATGTGTTCAGCAGCGATCGTGCTTGCCCCAATCAGCCCCCAGTTCATCACAGCGCCCCAAATTGGATCATTCCAAAAGTCGTAATGGAACGATCCAAATAAGTCAACCGACTCGCGAGGGCAGCGCCAAGTCGATCAGAACAGATAGTCGAATTTCCCCTCAGGGTTGTATTCATAAACCCATGCCCCTGCGCCGACCGCTTCAATTTTCAGCAAATTCTCCCGGTCCATTGCGCCCAAAAAGCGCCGATCTCGCCGCAGTTGCGCGAATCTCCCCCGCGCCACTGCACCACGACCAAGCCATTTTCCGGTGCTTTCAGCGAACAATGCCCACCCGCCGCACCGCACTGTTGCGCGCGCGGATCGAAGTTACACGCTTTCGCGGTATTTGCTTTTCGTACTCGCCTTAAGATTGTCTAAATTCGGCCTACCTGCGGCCCTCTTTGCGCCGGAACGATCAACATGGGGCTTTCTGCGACAGCACACACGCGTGCGTTGAGTGGAACGGTGAACTGACATGGCGAGATTCAACACAGCGGCCACTGCGGTCGCAAAATGGTCCGAAGATCTTTCCGCACCGGATCTGGGCGCCGCAAGCGCCGAAGACGCATTTGCAGGCGAGCTTGACGCAGCCGACGATCACGACGCCTTTGTTGATGAACTGAAGCCCGGCAGCAAGCTTCTGCAAGGCCAGTATACCATCGTCAGCTACCTCAACTCCGGCGGCTTCGGCATCACCTACCTCGCCAAGGATTCGCTGGATCGCACCATCGTCATCAAGGAATGCTTCCCCAACTCGCTCTGCCGGCGCAGCGGCATCATTGTCCGCGCCCGGTCGCGGGCGCATCAGGGTGAATTCCGATCGGTCGTCCGGCTCTTCGTGCAAGAGGCGCGCAGCCTGGCGAAACTGGTTCATCCAAACATTGTCGGCGTGCATCAGGTGTTCGAGGACAACGACACCGCCTACATGGCAATCGACCACGTCAACGGCAAAGACCTGCTCGACCTTCTGGAAGAAACCGACACCCCATTCACGCCGCAGGAAGTGGTGCTGATGCTGAAGAAGGTGCTGGCGGCGGTGGATTTCGTTCACCAGTCCGGCATGCTGCACCGCGACATCTCGCCCGACAACATCCTCGTCGATGCGCGCACCAAGAACCCCGTGCTGATCGACTTTGGCGCCGCCCGCGAACAGGCCACCAAGGCCAGCCGGGTGATGTCGCAGCGCCGCGTGGTGAAGGACGGCTATTCGCCGCAGGAATTCTACCTGACCGGATCGGCGCAAGGGCCCTACAGCGACCTTTATGCGCTGGCCGCCACCTTCTACCATGTCATCGCTGGCGTCGCGCCGCCCGAAAGCCAGCGCCGCCTTGCCTCGATTGCCGAAGGCAGCCCCGATCCCTACAAGCCGCTCGCAGGGCGTTTTCAGGGCTATCCAAAGGGCTTCCTTGAGGCCATCGACAAGGCTGCCCGCGTGCTGCCGAAGGACCGTCTGGAAACCGCGGCACAGTGGTTGGACATCATCATCGCCGCCGAAGCGGGACCCGTGGCACAGCCTGCCCCGGCGGTCGTGGCCCCGGTTGCGCCTACCCGCTTTGCCCGCAAGATAAACACCGCCCCCGACGCCGCCACCGCAGCCTTCGCGGCATCGGCCACCGAAACCCGCACCTCGCGGTTTCCGCTGCTTCTGGGCGCCTCTTCCATCGTGGCGCTTGGCATCGGCTTTGCAGTCTGGACCGGCATGGGCGATCCCGCCACCCCCGGTGAAGCTACGGTGCAAACCACCGGAACCGCGGTCGAAGTGGCCACCGCCCTTGCCGCCGCAGATGCCCTCGCCGCCCGCGAGGCCGAGGCGCAGACCCGTGCCGCCATCGATGCACAGACCGCAGCGCAGGCCCGGGCCGATGTGACCGCCAAGGCCGCTGTCGACGCGACCGCCAGCGCCGCCGCCGAAACCGCCGCAGTTGCCGCCAAGGAGGCCGAGGCCCGCGCCCGCATCGAAGCCCGCGCCCGTCTGGAAGCCGAGGCCAAGGCAAAGGCCGAAACCGAAGCGTCCTTGCGCGCCGCTGCCCGCGCCCAAGCTGCTGCCGACGCCAGCGCCATTGCCGAAGCCGCCGCCCGCGCCGCCGCCCAGACCCAAGCAGCCGCCGAAGCCGCCGCTGCCGCCCAGCGCGCCGCCGAAGCCGCCGCCGCCGCACAAGCCAAGGCCGAAGCCGAAGCCGCCGCCCTTGCCGCCGCAATCCTGCCGCGCCCGCCAGCCCCCGACACGCCGCTGATCGAAGACCAGTTCAGCGCGGTCCGCTGGGATTATGCCCTGCCCTTCACCACCGAACCGAAAGTGATCGACGGCGAGACCTATCCCACCATCACGGCTGTTTCCGGCCGGCTTGCCCGCGCCAACCAGTGGGTTGCCGACGGCGTCACCATCTTCGCCATCAACGGCGAATGGGTATCCAGCATGGACGCGATCACCAACACGATCCGCGTTTCGACCACCCCCGGCGAAGACGGCAAGATCACCGCCACCGCCCGCATCCGCGACGCCAAGGGCAGCGATTTCGAAGACGTCAGCTTGGTCGCTCCGGCAACCCGCTGGGTCGAGTTGAAGAACGGCACCACCTTCCGCACCAGCGTCGAGTTTGGCGCCTGGCGCACCGTCGTCGACCGGATCATCTATTCCGATGAAAACGGCGTCCAGCCCGGCGACGTGATCCTCAAGGAGACCACCCTTGGCAAGCCGATCAACACCCCCGAAAGCCTTGAGATCGTGATCGACCTTCTGTCCTTCCAGAACGTCGGCGAAGCCGCTTTCGAGGTCGAGCGTGCGGGCAACGTCATTTCGGTACGGATGCCTCTGGAACGCGAGTGATCCACGGCATCGTTTCCAGAACTGAAGATAGTATTGGCAGGAACCTGTTTATTGTTGCGTAAACCGAGCAGAAGTCTGCGAAAGCCCCCCGTCTGGAACGGAACCACGTTCGGCCTTCTGACCCGATGGGTCCTTGCGGGGGGCATCGCCACCACCATCTTTGCCGCTCCAGCCCTTGCCGAACCGGTCACCCTGACTACCCGTGACGGCACCTATTCCATCGTCGGTGAATTGGTCGAAGTCACCGACAAGGCCTTCACCATCCGCTCCAGCGTCGGCAGCATGACCGTCGCCCGCGATACCGTCACCTGCGACGGCGCCGATTGCCCTGACGGCACAGCGCCCACACCGCAAACGACCATCGCCGGCGACCGCGCGCTTGGCGTCGATCTGATCCCCACCCTCATCAGCCGCCTTGCCGCCAGCACCGGGGGCAAGGCGACCGTCCTCAAGACCATCGACAACGGCCTTCTGGTCGAGGTCAGCGGCGGCGATCTGCCGCAAACCGCAGCCATCAAGATCGTCCCGTCCACATCCTCGGACGGGATCGCGGCCCTCTTGGACGGCACCGCCGAACTTGCCCTGTCCGACCGCCGCGCCCTCACCCGCGAGGTCCGCGCCGCCCAGAACCTAGGCCTCGGTGATCTGCGGTCCGAGGCGCAGGAACAGATCATCGCGCTGGACGGCCTACTGTTCATCACCCACCCGCGCAATCCGGTCCGGTCGCTGACCACGGCAGACGCTGCGGCGATCTATGCCGGCAAGATCACCAACTGGTCGCAGGTCGGCGGCAGCGATCTGCCAATTGAGCTTTATGCCAGCACGCCAGACCTCGGTTCGGCCGATGTGCTGGACGCGCTGGTCATGCACCCCGCCGACCTTGCCGTCAGCCCCGCTGCCGCCATCCTCGGCTCGGACCGGGTGGTTGCCGAAACTGTCGCCGGCGATCCCGCTGCCATCGGCTACACCCGCATCGGCAACGAAGGCGCGGCCCGCCCGCTGGCGATCCGCGGGTCCTGCAACATCCTGACCCAGCCCACCGCCTTCACCGTCAAGACCGAGGAATACCCCCTTACCCGCCAGCTTTACATCTACCGCAGCAAGACCCCGCTTTCCCCCATCGGCGACGCGTTCTCGCGCTTTCTGTCCTCCGACGCCGCGCAGAACGATGTCGCCAGCGCCGGTTTCATCGACCAGTCCATCGCCTCAGCCACTCTCGACCAGCAGGGGATGCGCATCGCGTCGGCCATGCTGGTCGAAACCGACCCGGCCCAGCAGCAGGAACTGCGCGGCATGATGGACATGCTTCTGGCTGCTGAACGCCTGTCGGCCACCTTCCGCTATGAAACCGGTACCGACCTGCTGAACGCCCGCGCGTTGGCAGACCTTGACCGCCTCGCCGCACTCCTGTCGACCGATGCCTACAGCGGCAAAGAGGTACTTTTCCTCGGCTTCACCGATACGGTCGGCGATGCCGCGCTGAACCGCGACCTCAGCCTGAAGCGTGCCGAACAGATCATCGCCACGCTTCTGGCCGAATACCCCGAGGTGGCGGATAACGTGCGCCTCACCGCCGTGGGCCTTGGCGAGATCTCATCCCTCGCCTGTAACGACACCGATCCCGGCCGCGCCATCAACCGCCGCGTCGAAACCTGGGTGCGGGATTTCGCCCGGTGACGCTTGCATGGCAACGCCTCATCCCCTCGCTCACGCTGTGTCTGGCCACCGTGACGCCAGCCTTCGCCAGAGCCGACTGCCCGGCTGACACCGACCTCATTTTCCTCATCCCGCCCGAGGCCGAGGCCGGGCCGGAAGGCAAGGCCGCCCGCCAGTTCGCAGACCGCGCCAACGCAGCCCTTGCAGGCCGCCATTGCATCGGCCTGCGCAGCGATACGGCCAGCGCGAACCTCGCCGCCGCCCTTGCCGCCGGCGAGGCCAGCTTTGCTGCCCTGCCCCTAACCGCGGTGGCCGAGGTTGCCCCGGCGCTTGATGTCATCAACCTGCCGTTCCTCTTCGACAGCCCGCACCACGCCCTCGTCTGGGCCGAAGGGCTTCCCGCCCCGTCTGCCAGCGCCGACACGCCCGCGCTCCTCGGCGTGCTTCTGACCGGCGCGCTTCAGATGACGGCACCGCGCGCACTTTCCACCCCCGCCGATGTCGCCGGCCTCACCTTTGCCGTATCGTCCGCATCGCCCGCCAGCGCCGACACCGCAACCGCGCTTGGTGCAACGGCCGTTCCCGTCGACAGCACCCCTGCGGCCTTCGGGGCCGCCCTTGCAGACGGCACCGCGCAAGGCAGCTTTGCCTCATGGCCGGTGATCGACTTCGGCGGCCTTTACGACGCCCCGACCGTCATCACCGAAACCAACCACGGCATCACCGGTGCCGCCATACTCGCAGCACCGGGCCTGATCGCCACGCTCTCACCCGACGACGTCACGCTTCTCCTCGCACTCCTTCGCCAGGTTCTGCACGAACAGACCCTTCTCGCCTTCGAGACGGACGCGATGAGCCGACAGGCGATCACCGAGGATGGTGGCATCATCATCCCACTGGACGCATCCGCGCGCGCCGCATTCCGCGCGGCCCTTGCACCCAGCTATGACGCCGCCGCCACCCGTCTCGGCTCCGACGCGGTCAACGCCGCAGTTGCGGCCAACGCCGCCGCAAGGCCATTCGAATGACGTCCCGCACCATGACCACAGCCCGCACTCCCTGAAACCCTGCTCGACCTGCCAATTCCCTTGCCCCCGCCACAAAGCCGCGCCAGCCTTCGACCCCGAAATACAACCTTAAGGCGAAATCAATCCCTCTGCTCAAAGGACCATCCGCATGGGTACTCCCTCCCGAACCGTCAGAACCGGCCTTGGACACACTGCCCTCGCGCTCGCCTTGATGACCACCGCCGCCAGCGCGCAAGAACTTTGCTCGTTCCACACCGTCGTGCCCGGCGACACCCTCAGCCAGCTTGCCAAGGCCGCCGGGGTCGCGGGTGGATACCAGATCCTCTATTCGGCAAACCGCGACCGGCTTTCCAGCCCGAACATCATCGAGGTCGGAATGACGCTAGCCATTCCCTGCGCCGATGGCAGCCTGCCCGGCGCCAGCACGGCCGCTGCCGAACCGGCAGCCAGCGATCAACCCGCCCTTGCCGCCGCACTTGAAACCGCCGCCGAACCCGCTGTGGAACCCACCACAAAACCAGTGGCAGCAGCGGCCCCGGCGACAACCAAACCCGCCCTACTGCCCGAGGCCCGCTTCCTTACCGCCGGCAGCTACGCCCCCTTCACCGACGAAGACCTGCCCGAAGGCGGCATGTTCACCGAGCTTGTCAAACTGGCGATGCAGCGCGCAGCACCGAACCAGCCCTACCGCGTCAGCTTCGTCAACGACTGGGGCGCGCACCTGACCGAACTTCTGCCCTCCGGCGCCTTCGACCTCGGGTTTCCGTGGTATCTGCCCGATTGCTCCAAGGTCGACCTCTTGTCCCCCGCCACCCAGATGCGCTGCACCGATTACGACGCCTCCGACCCGTTCTTCGAGGCGGTGGTCGGCTATTACACCAAGGCCGGCAGCGATCTTGTGAACGTCACCTCGCACGACCAACTCAAGGGCAAGCGCCTTTGCCGCCCCGACGGCTGGTTCACCTTCGACCTCGAGGCGCTCGGCCTTGTCGAACCGAACGTGTCCATGCTCGTCGCCCCGACCCAGCTTGACTGCTGGCGCGCGCTCGAGGCGGACGAGGTCGACGTCGTCACCTTCGACGCCCTGCCCGCCGAAGACGACATCGTCACCCTCGGCATCGGTGACAACGTCAAGGAACTGACCGCGCTCGCCACCGTGCAGACGATCCACGTCTTCACGCCCAAGGCCAACCCTGACGGCAAGGCTTACCTCGCCATTCTGAACGCGGGCCTCAAGTCGATGCGCGACGATGGCACATGGTTCAAGGTCGTCTCGACCCGGCTGCGCGAACACGAGGAAAAGCAGGCCTCCGGCGGCTGATCCGTCGCCTCCCCTCCCCCCGTGGGGAGGGGATCGGGGTGGGCGCACGCGTCCTTCCGATGCCCGCTTTCTGAACGGACCTTGCGCTTTCCGTTGACACCGCCGGTCAGATGCTTCCCCTTTAGCCAACGGTTTTGGGGGCGGATGTGTTCGATCTGGTGATCTTCGATTGCGACGGCGTGCTGATCGACAGCGAGATCATCTCTGCTCGGATGCTGATTGCCGAACTCGCCCGCCTCGGCGTCCACATCGACCTCGACTATGTCGCCCGCCACTTCCTTGGCCGCAGCTATCCCACAGTCATGGCCCAGATTCGGCGCGAATTCGGCCTCGACCTGCCTCCTGAATTCGAGGCGAACTACCGCGACCGACTGCTGGCCGAATTCACAAAGAGCCTGCGCATCATGCCCGGCGTGGCCGATGTGCTGGGCGCCCTCGCCTGCCCGTGGTGCGTCGCCACCTCCTCCTCGCCGCGCCGCGCTGACATGTCGCTTGACCTCGTCGGCCTGCGCACCGCCGTCGGTCCGCGGCTTTTCACCGCCAGTCAGGTTGCAAACGGCAAACCCGCACCCGACCTTTTCCTGTTCGCCGCCCGCCAGATGCAGATCGACCCCGCCCGCACCCTTGTCATCGAAGACAGCCTCACCGGCGTTCGTGCCGCCCTTGCCGCCGGAATGCAGGTCTGGCGCTTCACCGGTGGCAGCCATTTCGGCGGCCGGCTGGACCCCGACCCGCCCGACGCCACGCCGCACAGACGATTTGACGCCTTCGCCGACTTCTTCCACTTTGCGCCCGACCTGAAAGGAGCCGCATGAACCGCCCCGATCCCGATATCTCGCTACAGGACGAAGCCGCGCGGGCGGGCTGGCTTTACTATGTCGGCGGCATGACCCAGGATCAGATCGCCGCCGAACTTGGCGTCAGCCGCCAGCGCGCCCAGCGCCTTGTCTCCCGTGCAATCTCGGAAGGGCTGATCCACGTCCGCCTGAACCACCACATCGCCTCGTGCCTCGCGCTTGAAACCGAGCTGACCCGCCGCTTCGGCCTGACCCGCTGCCGCGTTGCCCCCGGCCTCGGCGTTGGCGCCGATCCGTCGCGCGCCATCGCACCCACGGCGGCGACGGAACTGGAACGTTACCTGCGGATGCCCGACTCAAAGGTCATCGCCTTCGGCACCGGACGCGCCCTGCGCGCCATGGCCGAACAGTTCGCGCCCACCGACGCGCGCCAGCACCGCATCGTTTCCCTCCTTGGCAACATCGCACCGGACGGGTCGGCCACACTTTATGACGTCATCAGCCGCATCGCAGAAAAACTGAAAGCACCCTACTATCCGATGCCGGTGCCAGTGATCTGCGACACAGCCGAGGAGCGTGAGTTCTTCATGCACCTGCGTCCGGTGCAAGCGGTCTACAACCTCGCCCGCCGCGCCGATGTCACCTTCGTAGGCGTCGGGCAGATGAGCGCGGATGCCCCTCTCGCGGTTGACGGTTTCGTTACGCCCGAAGTGCTGGCCGAACTGCAAGCCGCTGGCGCAGCAGGGGAAATCGGCAGTTGGGTCTATGACGAACAAGGCCGCTACATCGACAGCCCGCGAAATGCTCTGGTCGGCGGCGTGCGCGTAGAACCCGGCCAGTCGCAGCCCGTGATCGCCATCGCTGCCGGTCCGTCAAAGGTCCGCGCGATCCGCGCCGCGATGATCGGGCGCATCGTCAACGGCCTCGTGACCGACGAAGCGACAGCCGAAGCCATCCTCTCCGACGCCTGAAATCCCTTCGCAGTTGCGGCGGAAGAGGGGGCTTGACGACTCATGCCGCTGTATGAGCAATTATTCACTCAGCGATGATTTGCTCATACGCTTTGGGAGGAGAACTCATGACGAATTCGCTTCGCGCGCTTCTCGGCGCGTCGGCACTCGTTGCCTTTGCGGGCAGCGCCTATGCCGAAACCACCATCACCGTCGCCACCGTCAACAACGGCGACATGGTCCGCATGCAGGGCCTGATGGACGACTTCTATGCCAAGCATCCTGACATCAAGGTTGAATGGGTCACGCTGGAAGAGAACGTCCTGCGCCAGAACGTCACCACCGACATCGCCACCGGCGGCGGTCAGTATGACGTGATCACCATCGGCACCTACGAAGTTCCGATCTGGGGCAAGCAGGGCTGGCTCGAAAGCTTGAACGACCTGCCCGCCGACTACGACGTTGACGACCTGCTGCCCGCAATCCGTGGCGGCCTGACCGTCGACGGCAACCTTTACGCTTCGCCCTTCTACGGCGAATCGTCCTTTGTGAACTACCGCAAGGATCTGGCCGAAAAGGCTGGCATCACGATCCCCGACGCACCGACCTGGGACGACATCAAGGCCGCTGCCGCCGCAATGACCGACAAGGACGCCGGCATCTACGGCATCTGCCTGCGCGGCAAGGCCGGCTGGGGCGAAAACATGGCCTTCCTGACGACGATGGCCAACTCCTACGGCGCCCGCTGGTTCGATGAAAACTGGCAGCCGCAGTTCGACCAGCCGGAATGGAAGGCCGTAATGACCGACTACGTCGACATGCTGACCAAATATGGTCCGCCCGGCGCGTCGAACAACGGCTACAACGAAAACCTGACTCTGTCGCTGCAAGGCAAGTGCGCAATGCGCATGGATGCAACCGTTTCGGCCGGCGCGCTGATCGATCCGAAGCAGTCAGAGTTTGCCGACAAGGTTGGCTTTGCCCTTGCTCCCGATGCCGGCCTCGGCAAGCGTGCGAACTGGCTCTGGGCCTGGTCGCTTGCGATCCCGGCTTCGTCGGACGCCAAGGATGCTGCCAAGATCTTCGTGAACTGGGCGACCAACAAGGACTACCTCGCCCTCGTCGCTTCCAAAGAAGGCTGGGCAAACGTTCCTCCGGGCACGCGCACCTCGCTCTACGCCAACCCGGAATACGCGGCGCTGCCCTTCGCCAAGATGACCATCGACTCTATCAACGCGGCTGACCCGACAAACCCGGCGACCAAGCCGGTGCCTTATGTCGGTGTGCAGTTCGTCGCGATCCCGGAATTTGCCGGTCTGGCAACGTCGGTCGGCGAAGTGTTCTCGGCGGCTCTGGCTGGTCAGAAGACGGTGGATGAAGCCCTCGCCGAAGCGCAAGCTCTCGCTGTGGACGAAATGACCACCGCTGGCTACATCAAGTAAGACACGCGACCCCGGCCCTTCACGGGGCCGGGGATCCCCACTCTCTCCCGCAGGCCGCGGGCCACGGGGAGTGCGCCCGGCAGTAACCCGTGCAATTTGGTCGGCTTCACCCCTGAATCGGAGACGCCCGTGGCGACGCAATCCTCACGTCTTGCTGCCCGTTTGATGGTCGCTCCGTCGGTCATCGTCCTGTTCATCTGGATGATCGTGCCCTTGGCCATGACCATCTACTATTCGTTCCGGCTCTATCGGCTGATTTCGCCTGATCGCACCGGCTGGGCGGGCTTTCGCAATTATATCTGGTTCGTCAACGCGCCCGAATTCTGGCTGGCGCTCTCGAACACGTTGCTGCTTGTTGGTGGCGTTCTGGTGATCACCATCGTTCTCGGCACGCTGATCGCGCTTCTCATCGACCAGCCGGTCTGGGGACAGGGTCCCTTGCGCATCCTGGTCATTTCGCCCTTCTTCGTAATGCCGCCGGTTGCCGCGTCGATCTGGGAAAACCTGTTCATGCACCCGCAAAACGGCATGTTTGCCTCATTCGCGCAGGGTTTGGGGGTGGAACCGATCCTCTTCATGGAAAACTACCCTATGGCCTCGGTGATCTTCATCGTCGCCTGGGAATGGCTGCCGTTCGCGACGCTGATCCTGCTGACCGCCCTGCAATCCTTGTCCTCCGAGCAGCTTGAGGCCGCCGAGATGGACGGAGCGTCCGCAGTCAGCCGGTTTCGCTACATCATCTTGCCGCACATGACCCGGGCGATCACCGTCGTGATCCTGATCCAGACGATCTTCCTTCTCGGCATCTTCGGCGAGATCTTCACCACCACCCAAGGCGGTCCCGGCTCGGCCTCGACCACCCTGCCCTACATGATCTTCAAACAGGCGATCGCGGCCAAGGATATCGGGCGCGCAGCAGCGGGCGGGATCATTGCGGTGATCCTGGCCAACATCGTGGCCTACTTCCTGATGCGCGGCATTGGCCGGCATCTGGACGCCTGAAGGAGCACCCGCATGGCACGCGCCGTAACCCCCCGCCGCAAGTTCCTTGTCACCCTGGCCGCATGGACCGTGGCACTGATCATCTTCTTCCCGGTGTTGTGGATGATCCTGACCTCGTTCAAGACCGAAGCCTCTGCCGTCGCCAGCCCGCCAGAGCTTTTCACCGCCGACTGGACGCTGGAGAACTACGCCGAGGTCTGGGCGCGGTCAGATTACCCGCGGTTCTTCTGGAACTCGGTCGTGCTGGCTGTCGGCTCGACGCTCCTCGGTCTGGCGATTGCGATCCCCGCGGCCTGGGCAATGGCCTTCGTGCCCGGCAAAAAGACCAAGGACCTGCTGATGTGGATGCTGTCCACCAAGATGATGCCTGCGGTTGCGGTGATGATCCCGCTTTACCTGATCTTCCAGCGCACCGGGCTGATAGACACCAGAATCGGCCTGATCCTCGCGCTCATGCTCATGAACCTGCCGATCATCATCTGGATGCTTTACACCTACTTCAAGGAAATCCCCGGTGAAATCCTCGAAGCCAGCCGGATGGACGGTGCATCGCTCTGGGGCGAGATCGTCTATGTCCTGACCCCGATGGCGCTGCCGGGCATCGCCTCGACCATGCTCTTGAACATCATCCTCGCCTGGAACGAGGCGTTCTGGACCATCGTGCTGACCACCACCAAGGCGGCCCCCCTGTCGGCCTTCATCGCCAGCTTCTCCGCCCCGCAGGGCCTGTTCTATGCGAAACTTTCGGCGGCCTCTGCGATGGCCATCATGCCGATCCTGATCCTTGGCTGGTTCAGCCAGAAACAACTCGTCCGGGGTCTGACCTTCGGCGCGGTGAAGTGAGAGAGACATGGGACAAATCACACTCAAATCGGTGCGCAAAAGCTTTGGCGAGGTCGACGTCATCCCGTCGATCGACCTTGCCATCGACGACGGCGAATTCGTCGTGTTCGTCGGCCCCTCGGGCTGTGGCAAGTCCACGCTCCTGCGCCTGATCGCGGGGCTGGAGGATACCACCTCCGGCACGATCGAGATCGACGGCAAGGATGCCACTGCCCTTCCCCCCGCTAAGCGCGGACTGGCGATGGTGTTCCAAAGCTACGCGCTTTACCCGCACATGACGGTCAAGAAGAATATCGGCTTCCCCCTCAAGATGGCCGGGATGGACCCGGCCGAGGCGGAAAAGCGCATCCAGCGCGCCGCGTCTGTCCTGAACCTGTCCAATTACCTCGACCGTCGCCCCGGCCAACTGTCAGGCGGCCAACGCCAGCGTGTCGCCATCGGCCGCGCCATCGTGCGCGAACCGGCCGCCTTCCTCTTTGACGAACCCCTCTCAAACCTCGATGCGGCCTTGCGCGTCGGCATGCGGCAGGAAATCAGCGAACTCCACCAGTCGCTGAAAACCACGATGATCTACGTCACCCACGATCAGGTCGAGGCGATGACGATGGCCGACAAGATCGTGGTGCTGAACGCGGGCCGCATCGAACAGGTCGGCAGCCCGCTGACGCTCTATCACAACCCGAAGAACGTGTTCGTCGCAGGCTTCATCGGCTCACCGCGCATGAACCTCATCACCGGGTCCGAGGCGGCAAAGCACAGCGCCCACACCATCGGTATCCGGCCCGAACACATCACCGTCGGCGACGGCCCGTGGGAAGGTGTGGTCGGCCTTTCCGAACACCTCGGCTCCGACAGCTTCATCAAGGTCGATGTCCCCAGCCTTGGCATCATAAACGTCCGCGGCCCGGGCGAACTGAATGTTCACCACGGCGACCGCATCAAGCTCGCCCCCGCCGGTAAGATCCACCGCTTCGACGCAAACGGAATGGCACTATGAGACTGCAAGGAAAAACCGCCCTCATCACGGGTGCCGCCCGCGGCATCGGTCTTGAATTCGCCCGCGCCTACATCGCCGAGGGTGCGACCGTCGCCGTGGCCGACATCAACGCTGCCGCGCTGGAAAAGGCCGTGGCCGATCTTGGTCCCAAGTCCGTCGCCGTGCAGATGGACGTGACCAGCCAGACCAGCATCGACGCCGGCTTTGCCCATGCGATCGACCGGATGGGCAAACTCGACATCTTGATCAACAACGCCGCCCTCTTCTCCGCGGCGCCCATCGTGGAAATCACCCGCGCCGACTATGACAAGCTCTTCGCCGTCAACGTCGCGGGCACGCTTTTCTGCCTGCAAGCCGCCGCCCGCCACATGGTCCCGCGCAAATCGGGCACCATCATCAACATGGCCTCGCAAGCCGGCCGCCGCGGCGAAGGTCTGGTGGCCGTCTACTGCGCCACCAAGGCGGCCGTCATCTCGCTCACTCAATCCGCCGGCCTCGACCTCATCCGCCACGGCATCAACGTCAACGCCATCGCCCCCGGCGTGGTCGACGGTGAACATTGGGACGGCGTCGACGCCTTCTTCGCCAAATATGAAAACAAGGCCCCCGGCCAGAAAAAGCGCGAGGTCGGCGAAGCCGTCCCCTTCGGCCGCATGGGCACCGCCGCAGACCTCACAGGCATGGCGATCTTCCTCGCCACGCCCGAAGCGAAATACATCGTCGCCCAATGCTTCGGCGTGGACGGCGGCAACTGGATGGCCTGACCATGCAAGCCCAACTTCCTGCCTATGATCGTTCGCGCCTTACGCCCGGCATCGTCCACATCGGTCTTGGCAACTTCCACCGCGCGCACATGGCCGTCTACCTTGACGACCTCTTCGCGCTTGGCGAAGGCCACGACTGGGCCATCCTCGGTGCCGGTGTCCGCGACGGCGACGCCCGGATGCGCGACGCCCTAAAGGCGCAAGACTGCCTCTCCACCGTGATCGAGCTTGATCCCAACGGCAAATCCGCCCGCCGCGTGGGCTCCATGATCGACTTTCTGCCGGTGGAACCCGACAATGCCTCGCTCATCGCCGCGATGACACGGCCCGAAATCCGCATCGTGTCGCTCACCGTCACCGAAGGCGGCTATTTCATCGACCCTGCCACCGGCAAATTCGACCCGCACGCCCCCGAAATAGCCGCTGATGCGCCAAACCCGCACCGCACAGCCTTTGGCGCCATCATCGCCGCCCTAAAGGCCCGCCGCGCTGCCGGAACGCCGCCCTTCACCGTCATGTCCTGCGACAACCTGCCCGGCAACGGCCATGTCACGCAGTCCGCCGTCGTGGGCCTTGCGCGGATCAACGACCCCGCGCTGGCCGACTGGATCGCCGCCACCGTCGCATTCCCGAATGGCATGGTCGACCGCATCACCCCAGCCACCGGTCCGCGCGAACGCGACCTCGCCGCCAGCTTCGGCCTCGGGCAAGACCCGGTCCCGGTCACCTGCGAGCCGTTCCGGCAATGGGTGCTGGAAGACCACTTTCCCGCAGGCCGCCCCGCGCTGCAAAAGGTCGGCGTCACCTTCACGTCTCACGTCCATGCGTTCGAGGCGATGAAGATCCGCATCCTGAACGGCGGCCACGCCACCATCGCCTACCCTGGTGGGCTCATGGATATCGAATACGTCCACGAGGCGATGGCCAATCCCCTGATCCGCGGCTTCCTCGACAAGGTCGAAACCGATGAGATCATCCCCTACGTAGCCCCTGTCCCCGACACCGACATCGCCGACTATTACCGCCTGATCGTGCAGCGATTTTCCAACCCCGAGGTGGCCGATACCGAGCGCCGCCTCTGCCTCGACGGCTCCAACCGCCAGCCGAAGTTCATCATCCCCTCGCTCCGCGACGCGCTTGCCAAGGGCGGCAAGATCGAAGGCCTAGCCCTCGTCTCGGCACTCTGGTGCCGCTACTGCTTTGGCACCACCGACAGCGGCACCCCGATCCAGCCCAACGACCCGAACTGGGATTACCTGCAAGCCCAGTCGAAAGCCGCCAAGGATGCCCCTGTCGTCTGGCTGCAGATGAAGCCGATCTACGGTGACCTGAACCGCGACCCCCGCTTCGCCGCCGCCTTCACCAAGGCGCTGAATGCACTTTGGTCAAATGGCACCGCAAAGACCCTCGCCGACTACATCGCCGCTTGATGGGCGGGGGGCGCGCGCCCCCGCCCACGCCGCCAATCACACTTCCAGCGCGCGAAACACCTTCGGCAACGCGTCAGCCAGATCTTCCGCAATCAGCCCCGGCCCGATACTGCGCGCGCATTCCACATGCAGCCAAGCGCCCGTGCAGGCCGCGTCAAAGGGCGAAAAGCCTCGCGCCAGCAGCCCCGTGATTAACCCTGCCAGCACATCCCCCGACCCCGCAGTCGCCAGCCACGGTGCCGCCCGGTCGTAATGCGCCGAGTTGATCGCACAGCGGCCATCCGGCCCCGCAATCACCGTATCGGCCCCCTTGAACAACACCACACACCCCGCCCGCGCCGCCGCCTCCCGTGCCGCATCGACCTTGGAAAAGGCCGGACCTTTCGATGCCGGGGCCGACAGCTTCCCGGCAATATCGGGAAACAACCGGGCAAACTCGCCCACATGGGGCGTCACCACGCATCCCTCATGCAGCGCGGCGAACAACTCCGGCCGCCCAGCCAGAATCGTCAGCGCATCGGCGTCCAGCACGACCCGTCGGCGATCCCCGCTCCCCACGAGGGCGAGGGGACGCGCCTCACTACTATCCTCGGCCCCCTCTCCTCTCCCGTCCCCCTGGTAGAGAGCGGCCGGAGGTGAGGGGCCGCCGACAGGCACGCCCAACGCCACCGCCACCAACCCCGCCTCGCGCTCGCCAACACCCATCCCAGGCCCCAGACACAGCGCATTGATCCGCCCGTCCTCCAGCACCTCGCCCAAGGCCGCTGCATCCGGCGCCTCGCGCAGCATCACCGCGTCCAACCGCGCCGCATGTTCGGGTAGGGCCTCCACAGGACACCCCACCGTCACAAGCCCCGCCCCGATCCGCAAAGCCCCCCGCGCCGCCAACCGCGCCGCCCCCCCGCGACCCGTCGGGCCAGACAGGACAAGGGCATGACCGTAAGTGTATTTGTGACCATCCCGTTTCATCAGGCCAAACGTGTCTGGCTCAACTGTTCTGATCGTCCCGTTCCCATGGTCCAGCCCGATGTCACAGACGCGGACCCTGCCGCAGTGGCTTGGCCCATCGCTCAGATGGTGGCCGAGTTTCATGGCATGAAAGGTCACCGTAAGATCCACCGCCGCTGCCGGTTCAGCAGCAGCGTCTTTACCCAGACCGCCGAACCGCCCGGGCGTGAGGGCGCGACCGCTGTCACTGCAGATGCCGCTCGGCAGATCAATGGCGACGGACACAAAGCCACTCCGGCCGCCTGAAAACCCAGACTTCCGCGCATCCGCCATCTCCCGAAACGTGTCATCCAGACCCTCAACCGCTCGCGTCAGACCGGTGCCGAACAGCGCGTCTACGACCAAGTCAGGCCCTGAACCCGACGCCTGGAAAGCCGAAGGAATGTCTCTCACCTCCCCCATCGTCCGCCACCGCTCATAATTCGTCCGCGCGTCTGGCGGCAGCCGCCCGGCGTCCCCATGCAGGAACACCTCCACCTCCCAACCCCACTCCTTCAACAACCGCGCCACCACGAACCCGTCGCCGCCGTTGTTGCCCGGCCCGCACAGCACAACCGCCCGGAACGACCCGACCCGCAACTCCGGCCATTCCCCGAACACCGCCTCGACCACGCCCCGCCCAGCGCGCTCCATCAGCTCCAGCCCCGTGACCTTGCCCGACGCGATCGCAGCCGCCTCGACCGCCCGCATCTGTGCGCCTGTCAGCAGTTCGGTCATTCGCAACCCCTTTTCACAAACCGCCCCATTTCACGCCGGATCGCACAAAAATTAGGCACCACCCGCAAATTCCAAGGCCCGCTTCCGCCACCCTCACCCTAGCCAATTGTCCCCGCCGCAGGGAAGTGATCAGAGGTCCAAGACGCCATCACGGGGCGGTTCGACGGGGGAGGCCAGCGATGAAGAAGATCGAGGCGATCATCAAGCCGTTCAAGCTTGATGAGGTCAAGGAAGCCTTGCAGGAGGCCGGCATTCAGGGCCTCAGCGTGACAGAGGTCAAGGGTTTCGGCCGCCAGAAGGGCCACACCGAACTTTACCGTGGCGCAGAATACGTCGTCGACTTCCTGCCCAAGGTGAAGATCGAGGTCGTGCTGACCGACGACATGGTCGACGCGGCCATCGCGGCCATCGTTTCCGCCGCGCGCACCGACAAGATCGGCGACGGCAAGATCTTCGTATCCACGGTCGAACAGGCCATCCGCATCCGCACCGGCGAAACCGGCGACGACGCGGTCTGACCCGCTGAAACACCGGCACTGAAAACACCGGGGCAACCCGGCACGAAACTCCAACCAGAAGGACAGCATGATGAGCGCAGTTGCGAAGGCTCTGAAACTGATGAAAGACGAGGAAGTCGAATACGTCGACATCCGCTTCACCGACCCCAAGGGCAAGCTGCAGCACGTGACGCTGGTGGCCGACCTCGTGGATGAAGACTTCTTCGAAGAAGGCTTCATGTTCGACGGCTCCTCCATCGCTGGCTGGAAGTCGATCGACCAGTCCGACATGAAGCTGATCCCCGATGCCGCTTCGGTCTACATCGACCCGTTCTACGCCGAAAAGACCATGTGCGTGCATTGCAACGTGGTTGAACCCGACACGAACGAGGCCTACAGCCGCTGCCCACGCCAGACCGCGATCAAGGCCGAAGCCTATCTCAAGGCGTCCGGCGTCGGCGACACCGCCTACTTTGGGCCGGAAGCTGAATTCTTCATCTTCGACGATGTCCGCTACTCGGTCACGCCGCGCAAGGTCTCGTACGAGATCGACGCCGAGGCAGCCGCCTGGAACACCGACACCGTGACCGAAGGCGGCAACTACGGCCACCGCGCGGGCCACAAGGGCGGCTACTTCCCGGTGAACCCGATCGACGAAGCGCAGGACCTGCGCGGCGAGATGCTGTCCACCATGAAACGCATGGGTATCCGCGTCGACAAGCACCACCACGAGGTCGCCACCTGCCAGCACGAACTGGGCATGATCTTCGGTGGTCTGGTCGAACAGGCCGACAACATCCAAAAGTACAAATACGTGATCCACAACGTGGCCCACGCCTACGGCAAGACCGTGACCTTCATGCCGAAACCGATGAAGGGTGACAACGGTTCGGGCATGCACGTCAACATGTCAATCTGGAAGGGCGGCAAGCCCTTGTTCGCAGGCGACAAATACGCCGACCTGTCGCAGGAGGCCCTCTATTTCATCGGCGGCATCCTGAAGCACGCCAAGGCGCTGAACGCCCTGACGAACCCCGGCACCAACAGCTACAAGCGCCTGATCCCGGGCTTTGAAGCGCCGGTTCTGCGCGCGTATTCGGCCCGCAACCGCTCTGGCTGCGTTCGTATTCCGTGGACGGAATCGCCGAAAGCCAAGCGCGTCGAGGCCCGTTTCCCCGATCCGTCGGCGAACCCCTACCTCGCTTTCGCGGCGCTGATGATGGCCGGCCTTGACGGCATCAAGAACAAGATCGATCCGGGTCCGGCTTCGGACAAGGACCTCTACGATCTGCCGCCGGAAGAACTGGCCGAGATCCCGACCGTCTGCGGCTCGCTCCGCGAGGCGCTCGAGGAACTTGAAAAGAACCACGACTTCCTTCTGGCCGGTGACGTGTTCACCAAGGACCAGCTGGAAAGCTACATGGCGCTGAAGTGGGAAGAGGTCTACGCCTTCGAACACACGCCGCATCCGGTGGAATACCAGATGTACTACTCCTGCTGAGGCACCAGCCCGGCACAAGGAAAGGGCGCCTTCGGGCGCCCTTTTTGCTTTGCACCATCACGGTGTCAGACAGTTGCCAGCAAACCCGCGCTTGTCGTACCCTCGCCCCGGCAGCGCCGCCGCAGGATCACCCAGATGGCCGATGACAGGCTCAAGCCCCGCAAGATCAAGCCAAAGCCCGAACGCCCCCAGATCTGGGCCGAAGGATCGCAGAAACCGAAATTCGATGCCCGCGCCTTTGCCGTGGCCAGCTTGCACCTGACCCGTGACGGCATCGCTCCCCTGATTGCGCGCACCGCCACCGGCACTGCCGCGCTGTCCACGCGCGTCGCCGAAGGCACATGGCGCGTCCCGACCGCGCGCCTTGGCCGTGCCGAACGCTTTGTACCGTCGCACCAGACCGTCGCCTCGTGGATCGCCGCCACGGCGCACCTGATCGATGCAGCCGCCAGCAGCGCCGCGCCGGAAAGCCACCGCCGCCGCGACCGCTTCGCCCGGACCGCTCCGGTCCAGGCCCCCGAACCGCCCCAGCCTGCGGCCGACATGCCGACCGCACCAGTCACCTTGCCTGAACCACCGCAGGAAGACGCCGAAACCCTCGCCGCCATCCGGTCCGCACTAGAAGACACGCCCGCCACCAACCCCGCAGCGCCACCCTCTCCCCCCGGAACCAAAGCGCAGCCGTCCGCCCTCGCCGACACCCTGACCTCGGCCGCAGGCACCGCGCTTGGCTGGACGCTGATTGCCGCGGCGCTGCCCTACGGCATAGTCCGCGCCACGCTCGCGCATCTGAACGGCGAAGACCTGCGCCAAATCCGCGACGACGACTGACCGTCAGGCCAGCGTCCGCACTAGAAACGCCACCATCGGTGCCATCACCTCGTCGGTGTCAAACCCGCCACCACCATGCCCCGCCCCCGGCACCAGCGCAAAATCCACCTCGGCGCTTGGGTCTGCCGCAGTCCATGCATTGCGCAACCGGCTCGCCTGCAAATCTGCAATCAGCGGGTCCGCATCGCCATGCCGGATGAAGATCGGCGGCAACGGCTCGCGCAGTGCACTCAGCCGACCGATCGGCCCGGCATCGCGCGCCGCATCCCGGTTCTCGCCCACCGCATAGCCCAGCAACTGGCTTTCCGCGCTGTCCGCCGGATCGGTCGCCCCCATCGCAGCCACTCGTCCCAACGTCGCCATGTCGGCGTCCATCGTCGAAAAATCCATCGGGCCGTAGAAACTGATCACCGCGCGCGGCGGCAACCCCGCCTCGACCAGCGTCAGCGCAGTTGACACCGCCAGAAACGCCCCCGCCGATTGGCCCCACAGCGCCAGCCGCGACGGGTCGATCCCATGCGACCGCCCCTCGCGCTGCAACCAGACCACCGCCGCCAGACAGTCGTCGCCCTGTGCCGGCCAAACTGCCGTGCTGGAATAGCGGTAGTTGATCCGCACCACCGCGATCCCTGCGTCCAGCACTGCCTGCGACACCGGCATCATCGACTTGTCGCCGATCTTGAACGCGCCGCCGTGAATTTCGACCACACAAGGAAACGGCCCCTCACCTTCGGGCAGGTAGATGTCCAGCCGCTGCCGCGGGTCGGCCCCATAGGCGATGTCCGCCTCCGTCGCCCCCGTGCCGCGATCGCGCCAGACATAGACCGCAGCCCCCGCCGCCGCCAACAGCCCCGCCCCCAGCACCGTCCGCCTGATCACACCTGTCACCCTGTTACCCCGCTTATCTGCCGTTTCAATGCACCGCCTCGCGCAGTGCTGCGAACTCCGCTTCGGTCAGCGTGTTCGCCTCCACCACATAGGTATGGATGGTGAAAACCACAGCCCTTGTGACCGGCAGCCGCACCAGACATTGCCGTTCGCAGCGCACAAAGACATGCCCCTCCGGCCTCGGCCGCCGCTCGCCCTCCAGCCTCGGCTGGTGCAGCACGAAATCGTCATAGGTCAGGTAATTCATCCGCCACAAAGGCTGCTCCGGCCGGATCGCCTCGAACAGCCGATGCACACGGCGTGCAATATCCTCGGTGTAGGGCGTTACCGGCTCGTGAATTCCCGTCATCGGCCGCCCGATCTTCTGCGCCAGCGTCCAGCTTGCCGGAAAACACAGGATCGCGCCGGTCAACACATACTCCTCGCCCCGCGCCTCCATCAGGCAAAGATCTTCCTGCACCAATCGCCCCAGGGTCGCCAGCGGTGCGGCCGGATCCAGCGCCACTTCCACCCCATCCGGCCGCATCACCGACGTCTGCCCAACCCGATACCCCGGCGTCTGCGCCAGTCTTGCCAGCACTGTGCCATACAACTCCCATACACCTGCCATACCATCCGCAGTCACGGCGTGAACCGCCTCCCGCCGTTCCGCAATCAGCCGGTCGCGCAGCGCCATCTGCGCGCCGAAGGCGTCATCCACCCGCAGCCACTCGTCCCCTTCCACCGGCAATATCCCCGGCAACCGCTTCGTGCGCGGGTCCATCCACGGCAGAAACGGCAGGCGCGATTGCAGGATCGGCGCGTCTTGCATGGGTCTTCTCCCTTCGATCCGCCCGTTTCACCACGCCGCCGCTCCGCCTTCAACCCGCCGTTTGCGACACGAACCCGTCGCCGGCAGCCAAGCCCCCAACCTGCACCCGCGCGAGGCTGCCCAGAACAGAGAGGCCGCCATGAACCACCACTACGCCGAGACCCGCAAGATAGACCCCACCCGTGGCGCGTCCCTTGCCGACGGCACACCGAACGACAACAACCGCGTCGAGATCGGCCCGACCCAGCTTGCCTTCACCGAATGGGCCGAAGCCGGGCTCACCCCGCCAAACCTCGAAGCCATGCGCGATTACCGCTGGCGCCGTCTTACGGAAGCCTTGCAAAAACAAGACATTGGCGGCCTTCTGATGTTCGACCCCCTGAACATCCGCTACGCCACCGACACCACCAACATGCAGCTTTGGAACAGCCACAACCCGTTCCGCGCCTGCCTTCTCTGCGCCGACGGCCACATGGTGATGTGGGAATACAAGAACTCCCCCTTCCTCGTCACCTTCAACCCCCGCGTGGCCGAACTGCGCTCCGGTGCGTCGTTCTTCTACAACGTGTCGGGCGACCACACCAAACTACACGCCGACAGCTTCGCCCAGCAGGTGACCGAGGTGATGCGTGCCCACGCCGGCACCAACACCCGCCTCGCCGTCGACAAGATCATGATCCACGGCCTGCGCTCGCTCGAAGCCGCCGGTTTCGAGGTGCTGGAAGGCGAGGTCATCACCGAACGCACCCGCGCGATCAAGGGCCCCGACGACATCCTCGCCATGCGCTGCGCCCACCACGCCTGCGAAAGCGCGATCGCTGAAATGGAGAAATTCACCCGCGAAAACGTGCCCTTGGGCAAAACCTCCGAAGACGACATCTGGGCCGAACTCCACAAGGGCAACATCCGCCGCGGCGGCGAATGGATCGAAACCCGCCTCCTCGCCTCCGGCCCGCGCACGAATCCCTGGTTTCAGGAATGCGGCCCGCGGATCGTGCAGAACAACGAGATTGTCGCCTTCGACACCGACCTGATCGGCGCCTACGGCATCTGCATCGACATTAGCCGCACCTGGTGGGTCGGTGACCAGCGCCCGACCAACGCGATGATTTCCGCCATGCACCACGCCCGCGACCACATCGACCAGAACATGGCGATGCTCAAACCCGGCGTCGCGATCAAGGATCTGATCCACGGCGGTCACCAGCTTGACGCGCAATACTGGCGGCAGAAATACTCCTGCAAGATGCACGGGGTCGGCCTTTGCGACGAATGGCCCTTCGTACCCTACCCCGACGCGGGCCTCGACGCAGCCTTCGACGTCGAACTGCAACCCGGCATGGTCCTCTGCGTCGAGGCGCTGATCTCGCCCGAAGGTGGTGATTTCTCGATCAAGCTCGAAGATCAGGTGCTCATCACCGAAACCGGCCACGAAAACCTGACCACCTACCCCTTCGACCCGCGCCTCCTGTCCTGACCGGTCATTCATCTGTCCGAAAGTATCCCGGGGCCCGGGGCAGCGCCCCGGCCGCCAGCCAAAGGTGCCGCCTCAGATCCCGACCCGCGCCAGCACGCCCAGATGGTCAGACCCAAGCCGAGGCCGCACCTCTGCCGTGCCGCCCCCCGGCGCCATCACCTGATCGATCGGCAACAGCATCCAAGGCCCGAACCCGACGTAACTGCCCAACACCGGCCCCACCGCCGTGGTCCGCGACGCTGCCCGCACCCGGGCCAGCGCCGCCGACCAGCGCACCATGTTGAAATCGCCCGCAATCACCACCGGCCCGTCCAGCCCCTCGATCACCGGCAACAGCCGCTTCAGATGCGCCGCCTGCCCGTAGGGCCACGGCCAGTTCAGATGCACCGACACCAGCCAAACCCGCCCGTTTGGCCCTTCCACCTGCATCGCCGCGAGCCCATGCGCGCAAATCTCGCTGCCCGCCACCGGAGGAAACCGCGTCGCAACAGCCACGCCGCCAACATCCTCAAAGGTGCAAAACATGCGATGCGGCAGCACGTCCGCCAGCCGTTCCAACAGCGGCAGGTTCGGGTCCGACACCTCCTGCAAGGTCAGGATGTCGGGCGCCGCCGCCCGGATATCCGCTTCCAGCCCCGCCAGATCGTCGTTCCTGTCGAGCATGTTCTTCTGATAAAGGGCCACGCCCCCCATAGCCTCGGCCGCACCTCGCGACAGCAGGATCGGCGCGCCCGTAATCAGTGCCACCCCTAGCGCCACCGCTGCCACCCCCGGCATCGCCAGCATGACCGCCCCTCCCGCCAGCAGCACCAGCGCCAGCGCACCCTGCGGTCGGAATACCGCGAAACTGTCACCCGCCGGATGCAGCCGCCCCAGATAGCCCGCCGCCAGACACAGCAACACCACCGCCACCCCGGCACTCAACCCAAACTGCAAGACCTTCATGCCGCTCCCTTTCGCGCCGCCTACTGCAAGTCGGCGTATTTGCCCACCACCGGCTCGCCATCGCCCAGAAATCGGACGTCTATTCCGCGCGCCTCGACGGCCAGGCAATCCCACCGGTCAGAAGGCGGCCAGATCGAACAATAGGCATCCCCTTCCACCCGCCACCGGCCCCAGCTTTCACCGTACAGCGTGCGGCCATCGGCAAAGAAGTCCTGCGCCACTGCGTCCTCGTATTGCAACACCCGCGCGCTCAGGGCCGACCTTATCTCCGCCCCGCTCAGCGCGCGCCACTCCTCGGCCCCTGCCACCCCCGGCCACAGCGCCAGCGCCACCACCCAACCTCGCATCCGCGCGCCTCCAAGCCTTGCACCGTTCCGTCCCGCAGTCTAAGGGGTCGCCATCCCGTCCGCCAGCCAGAGGCCGCCATGATCCCCCGCTATTCCCGCCCCGAAATGGTCGCCCTCTGGTCCCCCGAAACCAAGTTCCGCATCTGGTTCGAGATCGAGGCCCATGCCTGCGATGCCCAAGCCGCCATTGGCGTGATCCCAAAGGCCAACGCCGAAGCGGTCTGGCGGGCCAAGGACGTCACCTTCGATGTCGCCCGGATCGACGAGATCGAGGCCGTCACCAAACACGATGTCATCGCCTTCCTGACCCACCTTGCCGAACACATCGGTGCCGACGACGCCCGCTTCGTGCATCAGGGCATGACCTCGTCAGACGTTCTGGACACCACGCTGAACATCCAGCTCGTCCGCGCCAGCAACCTTCTCCTGAAAGGGCTCGACCGCGTTCTCGCCGCGCTCAAAACCCGCGCCTATGAGCACAAGGATACCGTCCGCATCGGCCGCAGCCACGGCATCCATGCCGAACCCACCACAATGGGCCTGACCTTCGCGCGCTTTTACGCCGAAATGTCGCGCAACCGCGCCCGGCTGGAAAATGCCCGCGCGGAAATCGCCACCGGCGCCATTTCCGGCGCGGTCGGCACTTTCGCCAACATCGACCCCAGCGTCGAAGAACACGTCTGCAAGATGCTGGGCCTGACGCCCGAACCGATCTCGACCCAGGTCATCCCGCGCGACCGCCACGCGATGTTCTTCGCCACCCTCGGCGTCATCGCGTCCTCCATCGAAAACGTGGCCACTGAAATCCGCCATATGCAGCGCACCGAAGTGCTGGAGGCGGAAGAGTTCTTTTCCCCCGGCCAAAAGGGCTCGTCGGCCATGCCGCACAAGCGCAACCCGGTCCTCACCGAAAACCTCACCGGCCTTGCCCGCCTCGTCCGCATGTCCGTCGTTCCGGCGATGGAAAATGTGGCGCTCTGGCATGAACGCGACATCTCGCATTCCTCGGTCGAACGCGCCATCGGGCCGGATACCACCATCACCCTCGACTTCGCGCTGCACCGTCTGGCGGGCGTGATCGAAAAGCTGGTGATCTACCCTGACAACATGCTGAAGAACATGAACAAGTTCCGTGGCCTCGTGATGTCGCAGCGCGTCCTTCTCGCCCTTACCCAGGCTGGCGTCAGCCGCGAGGATGCCTACCGTCTGGTGCAGCGAAACGCGATGCGAGTCTGGGAACAGGGCGCCGATTTCAAGACCGAACTTCTGGCCGATCCCGAAGTCACCGCCGCCCTCAGCCCCGCCGAGATCGAGGAAAAGTTCGACCTTGGCTACCACACCAAGCATGTCGACACGATCTTTGCCCGGGTTTTCGGCGCATAACGCATCTGTGACCGCGGGCCGCACCCACCGCGCAATTTTATTGCCTTGAAACTGCACGCGCCATGCTACTTTTTTCTCAACCATCGGGAGAATACGCATGCGCTTCCTGCTTGCCGTCAGCCTCGCCACCCTGCCTTTCGCCAGCTTCGCAGCGGGGACTGAGGATGCAACCCCTCCGACCCCTACCGAAACCACCACCGAATGCGCCAAGGGCGAGGTCTGGGATGAAAAGACCAAGGCCTGCATCAAGGCCGAAGACAGCAGCCTGAACGACGATCAGCGGTATGGTGCGGTTCGCGAGTTGGCCTATGCCGGCCGCTATGACGAGGCGCTGTCGATCCTCGACACGATGGTCGAAGGCGACACGTCGCGCGTGATGACCTACCGTGGCTTTGCCCTGCGCAAATCCGGCCAAATCGAACAGGGCATCGCGGCATATGAGGCCGCCATCGCGCTCGACCCCGCCAACATCCTTGCGCGCAGCTATTACGGCCAGCTTCTGGTCGAAATGAACGAGTTGGAGGCCGCCAATCTTCAACTCGCCTCGATCCGTGCCAACGACGGCGCGGGCACCTGGGCCGAACGCTCGCTTGCCTCGGCCATCGAAACTGGCGTGACCTACACCTACTGACCCATCAACCAAAGGAGGACGACCCATGAAGATCAAAACGACCCTCGCCGTGATTGCCCTCTCCCTCTCCCCCACCCTTGCCCTTGCCGGCGGCGGCTGCTCCGACATGAAGGCCAAGGAGATTACCGCGTCCTCCTGCATGGCGGGCTCCACCTGGGACGAAGCCAAGGGCGCCTGCGTCGCAAACCCGACCAGCTAAGCCTTTCGTTAACCTGCGCCTGCCACCTTCGGTCCAGCATTGGAATCGGGGGCTGGCATGGCGCAGAACGGGCTTACACTCGCTAGAATAGTCCCCGACCAGCGCGCCGTAGCCATACCCGGCCCCCAGACGCGCAAAAGCCTGAATTCCCGGCAAAAAGCCGCCGTCATCGTCCGCTTCCTTCTGACCGAAGGCACCTCGCTGCCAATCACCTCGCTGCCTGACCACATGCAATCGGCGCTGGCCGAACAGATGGGCCAGATGCGGCTGATCGACCGGGCCACGCTCGACACCGTCGTGGCAGAGTTCCTTGCCGAACTTGAGTCCGTCGGCCTCTCCTTCCCCGGCGGGATCGAAGGCGCCCTGTCGATGATGGATGGCCACATCTCGCAGTCCGCCGCCTCGCGCCTGCGCCGCATGGCCGGTGCCTCGTCGAAGGTCGATCCGTGGGACCGGATCACCGCCCTGCCCGTCGACCGCCTGATGCCCGCCCTGACGGACGAGGCGGTTGAGGTGGCCGCCGTCCTTCTCTCCAAGCTTCCCGTCGCCAAGGCTGCCGATCTTCTGGGCAAACTGCCCGGCGAAAAAGCCCGCCGCGTCGCCTATGCCGTGTCGATGACCGGCAATGTCGATCCCGAAACCGTCCGCCGCATCGGCGTGGCGCTTCTGGCAGATCTCGACAACCAGCCGGTTCGCGCCTTTGACACCGGCCCCATCGAACGCGTCGGCGCGATCCTGAACGTCTCGCCCGCGTTGATCCGCGAAGATGTCCTCACCGGTCTCGAGGCTGAAGATGCCGCCTTCGCCGCCGAGGTTCGCCGCGCCATCTTCACCTTCGTCCACATCCCCGCCCGCCTCGCCCCGCGCGACGCGCCAAAGATCACCCGTCTTGTCGAACAGCCCATGCTGGTCACCGCCTTCGCCGCCGCCCAAGGCAAACCAGGGCTGGAGGAGGCGGCCGAATTCCTGCTCGCCAACATATCGCAGCGCCTGTCCCAAGGCCTGCGCGAAGAAATGGCAACCCGCGGCAAGGTCAAGGACCGCGACGCCGAAGAGGCGATGACCGCCATCATCGCCGCCATCCGCTCGCTTGAGACGTCGGGCGAGCTTACTCTCGTCCAACCCGAGGAGGAGGACTGATCGCCCCAGCGACCTCCTGACCCGCTGCCCGCAAAAGGCGCGTGCCCCCTTGCCCCCGCCGCCAGCGACCCCTACCCTTGATCCCGATGCAAGCCTCTCCCACCCTGGCCGTCCCGGCCTCTCCCGTCTCGCGCGGGATTGCGCTGATGATCCTCGCGATCCTCCTCTTCACCGCGATGGACGCAACGGCGAAGGGGCTGATCGCCCGCTATCCCGCCCCGCAGGTGATCTGGGCGCGGTTTGCCGGCCAGTTCCTGATCGTGCTTCTGATCCTGCGCGCCCAGACCGGGCCGCTTCTGCGCACCCGCTTTCCCGCCCTGCACGTCGCGCGATCCGCGTTCCAGTTCGGCGCGACCACGCTGTTCTTTCTCAGCCTCACCCACATCGGCCTCGCCGAAGCCACCGCGCTGACCGACATCAACCCCGTCCTCATCACCCTTGGCGCGGCGCTTTTCCTTGGCGAAAGGCTGGGCCCCCGCCGCCTTGCCGGCGTGATCGTGGCCCTGATCGGCGCGCTCATCATCATCCGCCCCGGCGCCGGCGTGTTCTCGCCCTGGGCGCTCCTGCCGCTGGGCGCTGCGGTCTGCTACACCGGCAACGCGCTGATCACCCGCTTCATCGGCGCACAGGAAAGTGCGTGGACCTCGATGCTCTACGCCTCGCTCTTCGGAACCGTGGTCGCCACCGCCGCCCTGCCCTTCGTCTGGATACCGATCCCCGCCGCCGATCTTGCGATCTTCGCCCTTGTCGGCGCGCTTGGCACCGGGGCGCAGCTTTGCATCATCCGCAGCTTTTCGATGGCCGAGGCGTCAGTCGTCGCGCCCTTCGCCTACCTTGGCATCGTGTTTGCCACCGGCTGGGGCATCGTACTCTACGACCAATGGCCCGACCGCTGGACCATGATCGGTGCGCTTGTGATCGTGGGGGCGGGCCTTTATGTCTGGCACCGCGAAACCACCAGCGCACGCAAGACCTGACCGATGGCCAAGACCACGACCTTTTCCCTGCGCTACTGGCTGCAGGACCGCGCGCTTCGCAGCCTGATTTGGCTGCTGCTGCGGTTACCCTATCGCTGGCGGGTTCCGCTGTGCGGGTGGGTCTTGTCGCGGCTGATCTCACCCTTGGCCGGCTATGACCAGCGCATCCGCGAAAATCTGGCGCTTGTGTTGCCCGGCCTTCCCGAAACCGAAGTGCGCCGCATCATGCGCGCGGTCCCCGACAATGTCGGCCGCACCATCATCGAGATCTACTCCGGCCCCGAATTCGTGGCCCGCGTCATGCAAAACCCGCTCACCGGCGCGGGTGTGGCGGCGCTTGACCAGGCCAACCGGGAAAAGCGCCCGGTGATCCTCGTCACCGGCCATTTCGGCAATTACGATGCGTCGCGCGCCGCCCTCATCGCGCGCGGCTACCGGGTCGGCGCGCTTTACATGCCGATGGCGAACCCGTTCTTCAACGCGCATTACGTTCAGGCGATCTCGGGCATCGGCAAACCGCTGTTCCCGCGTGGCCGCTCGGGGCTAGCCGACATGGTGCGCCATTTGCGTTCGGGCGGCATGCTGGGGATGCTCGTCGATCAGCATATGCGCCACGGCGAAGACCTTACCTTCTTCGGCCAACAGGCGCTGACCGCACTTTCTGCAGCCGAGCTTGCGTTGAAGTACAACGCGCTTTTGATCCCGACCTATGCCGTGCGCCGCGCTGATGGTCTCTCCTTCGACATCATTGTCGAGGCGCCGATTCCGAATGGCACACCAGAAGCCATGACCCAGGCCCTGAACGACAGCCTGGAATCTCTCGTGCGCAAGCACATCGACCAATGGTTCTGGATTCACCGCCGCTGGAAAGGCCGACGCCCGCCCAGACGGTAAGCGCGGACTGCCTCAGTCGACGCGCGCTGCCGCCACGATGCTTGCCGGACCGTGCGATTGCAGGATCACCACCGCCGGATCGCCACCAACCGCCGGGGCGGTCAGTTCAAGTGGCTCCTGCCCCGACCAATCGCCCATGCTTTCCCATGAGGTCACGATGTTGTGGTAGGTGATCGTCTTGCCGGCATTCTCGCCGCGCTCGATCGTCACCGTCTCCTCGGGCTTGTAGCGCACCAGTTGCACCCGGACAGGTTCGGTCAGGGGCGGGTTCGCGACGGCACGAATCACCAGCTTGTCGCCTTGGCGTTCCAGCACCAATTGCACCGGCGACGTGGCCGACAGGTGGCGTCGCAACTGTTCAGAGGTTTCAACCGGCGAATAGCCTTCGATCCGATCCTGCCCGCCGATGATCAGCTGCGGCGTATAGATCGTTCGGCTGCCGATCGCCTTGGCATAGGCGCGCTGACGGTCGGTGAACTTGGTTTGGGCGAAATTGTCTTCCCAGCCGATGTAATCCCAATAATCCACATGCAGCGACAGCGCGATGATCCGCGGATCTGCCGTCAGCATCGCCACGAATTCGTCGGCGGGCGGGCAGGCAGAACACCCCTGCGAGGTGTAAAGCTCCACCACCACCGCATCTTCCGCCATCGCCGGCGCTGACGCAGACGCACAGGCGATCAACAGGCCGCAAGCGACGCTGGCAAAATTGCGCATGACGAACTTCCCAATCCCCGTAGTCTCAAAACCTTATAGGAACGCCACCCCGCAGGTGCCAATCAAGGTTTTGCGAGTGTTGTGACACATCGCGCGCAGAAATTCGCGGGCAATCGTGGCATCCTTCGCTTCGAAGGGGCTGGATATTCGGCATACAATTGCATACAATGCTGCGCAACAGCCCACCAAGCATGGAGCCCGCGTATGACCGTTGTCGTCGGACATGACCAGAACCGAACCCGCAAGACCCTCACCGCAGGTGGTCACACGGTCAGCTACTACTCGATCCCCGCTGCCGAAGCCGCCGGTCTCGGTTCCTTCGCCCGTCTGCCCGCAGCGCTGAAGGTGGTGCTGGAAAACATGCTGCGGTTCGAGGATGGCAAGACCGTCTCCACCGACGACATCCGCGCCTTTTCGGAATGGGGCGCCAATGGCGGCCAGAACCCGCGCGAAATCGCCTACCGCCCGGCGCGCGTGTTGATGCAGGATTTCACCGGCGTGCCGGCGGTCGTCGACCTTGCCGCGATGCGTGACGGTATCAAGGGCCTTGGCGGCAACGCCCAGCAGATCAACCCCCTCGCCCCCGTCGACCTCGTCATCGACCACTCGGTGATGATCGACGAATTCGGAACCCCGCGCGCCTTCCAGGCCAACGTCGACCGCGAATACGAACGCAACATGGAACGCTACGTCTTCCTGAAATGGGGGCAAAAGGCGTTCAACAACTTCCGCGTCGTCCCGCCCGGCACCGGCATCTGCCATCAGGTCAACCTTGAATACCTCGCGCAGACCGTCTGGACCGACACCGACCAGACCGGTGCCACCGTCGCCTACCCCGACACCCTCGTCGGCACCGACAGTCACACCACCATGGTCAACGGCCTCGCCGTCCTCGGCTGGGGCGTCGGCGGGATCGAGGCCGAGGCCGCGATGCTGGGCCAGCCCGTGTCGATGCTGATCCCCGAGGTCGTGGGCTTCAAGCTGACGGGTGCAATGGTCGAAGGCACCACCGCCACCGATCTCGTCCTCAAGGTCGTGCAGATGCTGCGCAAGCACGGCGTCGTCGGCAAGTTCGTCGAATTCTATGGCGACGGCCTCGACCGCCTGCCGCTTGCCGACCGCGCCACCATCGCCAACATGGCCCCCGAATACGGCGCCACCTGCGGCTTCTTCCCGATCGACGCCGAGACGCTGCGCTACCTGCACATGACCGGCCGCGACGAAGGCCGCATCGCGCTGGTCGAAGCCTACGCCAAGGCCAACGGCATGTGGCGGGACGAGGGTTACGACCCGATCTACACCTCTACTCTGCACCTCGACATGGGCACCATCGTCCCCGCCATCTCCGGCCCGAAGCGCCCGCAAGATTTCCTGCCACTGACCGATGCCAAAGCCTCGTTCTCCAAGGAAATGGAAACCTCGTTCAAGCGCCCGCAAGGCGTTGAAATCGCCGTAAAAGGCGAGAAATACACGATGTCGTCGGGCAAGGTCGTGATCGCCTCGATCACGTCCTGCACCAACACCTCGAACCCCTACGTGATGATCGGCGCGGGCCTCGTGGCCCGCAAGGCGCGCGCGCTTGGCCTCACCCGCAAGCCGTGGGTGAAAACCTCGCTCGCCCCCGGGTCGCAGGTCGTCAGCGAATACCTGAACGCCGCCGGCCTGCAGGAAGACCTCGACGCCATCGGCTTCAACCTCGTCGGCTATGGCTGCACCACCTGCATCGGCAACTCCGGACCCTTGCAGCCGGAAATCTCGGCCGCGATCACCGAGGGCGACCTTGTCGCCGCCGCCGTCCTCTCCGGCAACCGCAACTTCGAGGGCCGCATCTCGCCCGACGTGCGCGCCAACTATCTCGCCTCGCCGCCCCTCGTGGTGGCCTACGCGCTCGCCGGTGACATGAACATCGACCTCACCACCGAGCCTCTGGGCATGGGTACCAACGGCCCGGTCTACCTGAAAGACGTCTGGCCCACGAACGCCGAGATTGCCGATCTCGTCCACGCCACCGTCACCCGCGCCGCCTTCCAGAAGAAATACGCCGATGTCTTCAAGGGCGACGAAAAGTGGCAGGCCGTCCAGATCACCGACAGCGAGACCTACGACTGGCCGCCGACCTCGACCTACATCCAGAACCCGCCCTACTTCCGCGGCATGGCCAAGACCCCCGGAACCATCCAGAACATCACCGGCGCGCGTGTGCTGGCGCTTCTGGGGGACATGATCACCACCGACCACATCAGCCCGGCCGGCTCATTCAAAGCTTCAACTCCGGCTGGCAAGTATCTGACGGAACGTCAGGTTCCGGTATCCGAGTTCAACTCCTACGGGGCCCGTCGCGGCAACCACGAGGTGATGATGCGCGGCACCTTCGCCAACATCCGCATCAAGAACGAGATGCTCGATGGGGTGGAGGGCGGCTACACCCTCGGGCCTGACGGCCAGCAGACCTCGATCTTCGACGCCTCGATGGCCTATCAGGCTGCAGGCACGCCGCTGGTGATCTTTGGCGGCATTGAATACGGCGCAGGCTCCTCGCGCGATTGGGCGGCCAAGGGCACGGCACTTCTGGGCGTCAAGGCGGTGATCGCGGAAAGCTTCGAGCGTATCCACCGCTCGAACCTCGTCGGCATGGGGGTCATCCCCTTCGAATTCACCGAAGGAATGACCCGCAAGTCACTGAACCTGAAGGGCGACGAGGTCATCAGCATCGAAGGCCTGTCGGGCGACCTGAAGCCCCTCAGCCTCGTGCCCTGCACCATCCGCTATGCCGACGGCACCACCAAAACCATCGCCATCAAGTGCCGCATCGATACCGAGATCGAGATCGAATACGTCGAACACGGCGGGGTGCTGCATTACGTGCTGCGCAACCTCGCCTCGGCATAATCCCCGTCGGGGGCGCAGTTACGAACTGCGCCCCGCTTACCGTCCGGCGAGAGCCAGCAACGTAAGGCCGCTCAGCGCGCGGGCCGGGGTCGCCGGCCCGCCTCCCGCAGCGGCAATTCCCAATTCGCGACGTTCACTTGCCGACAAGCGTTCGATGTCGCGGTGCGATGGTTCAACCCTGCGGCCCCACGTGCCGAACCAGCCGCGCCCTGCCTTGTCTGGGCGCGCCGCATGCGTGCCGAACCCGCCTGTGACGAAATCACCGAACGCCGGCCATCCTGCGTTGATCGGCATGCTGGACCGATGCGAACCTGCTTGTGCGTCCTGAGCCATGTCGGTCACCCCTTCCCGAAGATGCCACCGGAATTTTCCGGCCGGGTCAGGATGCCGCCCGTCCGCACCAAGGTTAAGTGCAGGAAGTGAAGCAGCGCCGATACAACTTCTGAACTGGATCGGTACTTCCGATGAGTCTATCCTGCACGGATCATAGGATGATGGAGACTACCGATGTCCCAGAAGCCCTACGGCATGATTTGCCCGATAACCCGCGCCTGCGAAATCCTGGAACCCCGCTGGACCATCCCGATCCTTGTCGGCCTGTGGAGCGGTGCCACCAAGTTCAACGATCTTCGACGCGAGATCGGCAGCATTTCCCCTGCCCTCCTGTCCAAGCGCCTCAAGGATCTGGAGGCGATGGGTTTTGTCGAACGGGTCGCCGATCCCGCCACCGGATCAGTGGATTACATCCGGACCGAAGCCGCCGTGGCGCTGGAACCGGCTCTGAACGCCTTGGCGCATTGGGCACAATGCCACATCGAAGCGGAGGCCGCTCTTTGTACCGCCACCGTCTCCAGCCTGATGTGGGGAATGCGCAGAAGCTTCGATCAATCTGCCTTGCCGACGCGGCGTGTGGTGCTGCAATTCCGATTTTCCGATCCCGGCCTTGCCTATGACACCTATTGGGCGTTGGTTCAGCCGGGTGCCGACGCTGAGATATGCACGTCGATTCCGGGCTTCGACATCGACCTCTTTGTAGAAACCAATCGAACCTCGCTTCTGGGCATATTGCTTGGCCGCACCACCATCGCGCGTGAACTTGCAAGCGGGCAGCTTTATCTCAGCGGCGACGCGGTTCTTGCGCGCACAATGCCACGCTGGCTCAAGCGAAGCGAGTATGCCGACATCGAGGGCATAGCGTCGCTCTCCAGCTCGGGCGAAGCCTCAAAGCCCGCTGTCACCCGGCGCCTGATCGTCCCGACCGCGGCAGTGGCCGAACCGTCTTTGCACCTCGCCTAGACAGGCAGACCACGTGGGGCGATGGCGGCGCATTGTTCACGTTTTGGAAACTGACTGTCTTTCTCGGGAACATATCGCACATTGAGCGGTTTTCTTGCCGTTAAGACCCTGCTGCCACAACGGTCGGACCTAAACCCCAAGGTGCCCTATGCAAAACCGCTTCCCACCGCTGGCCGCCCCGGCCCCGCTTGCACACGCCCGCCGACGCCCGCATGTTGTGGCCATGCCCCGCTGGATGCAAAGCCTGCCTCTGACCGAACTTCTCGTGATGGGCGGGATCGCTCTGGCTCTAATTTTTGCCTGAGGTGTTAACGAAACCTTACCGGAAGCGTGCAAGTCATTGATTTCGTGTGACCCACACAATGTCCCACCGTGGGACATCACTTCTCCGCAGCCAGCGCCTCCGCCAGAGCCGGAACAAACCGGTCCTCATAATCGGTACCGACCAGCGGCCCCACGAACTTGAACGCAACGGTCCCGTCGCCCCTCACGATGAACGTCTCGGGCGGCGCGGTCACTCCCCACTCCACTCGGTTGCGCCCCTTCGGGTCGGTCGCCACGGCAAAGAACGGGTTGCCCTCGTCGGCCAGATACTCCAGCGCCTTAAGGTCATCATCCATGATGTTGATGCCCGCGACCCGCACCCCGTCCGAGGCCATCTTCAACAGCACCGGATGCTCCGCCCGGCACGGCGGACACCAGGTCGCCCAGAAATTGACGACCGTGACCTCCCCCGTCCGAAGGTCCGCATCGGTCAGCATCGGCACGCCCTGCAACCCGGTCGCCGGTACCACCGGCGCCGGCCGGTCGATGAAGACCGACCGCAGCTCGCCCTGCCCGTCGCGGTACATGCCAAAGTAGAACATTGACGCCAACCCGGCGAACAGAACCAAAGGAATGACCAGCAGCCACTTAATCATGCATCTTCCCCTGCCGCGCCTCGACCTCCGCCAAGGCCCGTTTCACCCGTGCCCGCTGCCAGAATGACAGCGCCACCAGCCCAGCGATCAAACCGACGCTCGCCGCATAAGACCCCAGCACCTCGACCGCGTACTTCCCTAGATCAGGCATCACGCCACCCTCTCCCGCGCAAGCAGCGCCGCCAGCCGTCGCGCCCGGATCTCGGTCCGCGTCCGCATCAGGACCAGCGTCACGAACAACAAGACAAACCCGGCGATACACACCAGCAGGGGAAGCCAGAACACGTCCGACACGTTCTCCTTCTTGTCCAGCGACAGAGACGCCCCCTGGTGCAGTCCCTGGTTCCAGAAATTCACTGCATAGCGGGAAAGCAACGCGAACACTGATCCAACCAGACACAGGATCGAGGTCAGGTCCGCTGCGGTATCCGGGTCCTCGATCGCCGCCCAAAGCGCGATGTAACCAAAGTAGAACAGCGTCAGGATAAGGAAAGATGTCAGCCGCGGGTCCCACGCCCACCATGTTCCCCACATCGGCTGGCCCCACAACGCTCCCGTCACAAGAGCGATAAGGGTGAAGGTCAATCCCACCGGCGCCGCCGCCTTGGCCGCCAGTGCGCTGACATGATGCCGCCGGACGATCCAGATCAGGCTCGTTACCAGCATCATCACCCAGGCATTGATCGCCATCATCGCGGACGGCACATGCAGGTAGATGATCTTCACGGTCGACCCCTGGCGGAAATCGTCAGGCGTAAAGAAGAACCCCCAGACCAACCCCACAACCAGACAAAGGACCGTCAAACCCACAACCCAAGGCAAGGCCCAGGCAGAGGTCTGCATGAACTTCTTCGGATTGGCATATTCCCAGATCGACATGAGCCCCCGCTTACGTGCGTTTCCCAAAACTCTCAACTCACCTTCGCGCGACGCCTCAGCGAAGGTTGACGCGCAACGCCGCAGCTGCCGCGAAGGGCAGCACCGCTGTCGCTGCGGCTGTAACTGTGGCCATCAGCGCCAGCGCACCGCCCGCTTCCAACCCCGCAGCGCCGCGCTTCACTACCTCGGCCCCGAAGATCAGCGTCGGGACGTAAAGCGGCAACACCAGCAAGCTCAACAACAGCCCGCCCCGCTTCACCCCAACCACCAGCGCCGCACCGAAAGCGCCGATCACCGACAGTGCCGGAGTTCCCAGCGCAAGGGACAGCACAAGCCAACCATAGGCCCCCGCCGGCAGGTTCAACAGTATCCCCAGCACAGGCGCCACAAGCGTCAAGGGCAGGCCCGTCACCAGCCAATGCGCCAAGGCCTTGACGGCGACCACCCCCTCCAGAGGGATCGGTGCGACAGCCAGCAGGTCCAGCGAGCCATCTTCGTAATCCAGCGCAAAGATCCGGTCCAGCGACAGCAGGCAGGCAAGCAATGCGCCTACCCATAGAATGCCCGGCGCGATCCGCCCCAGGGTGCCGCCATCCGGCCCAACACCCAAGGGCACAAGGACCGCGACAAGCAGAAAGAACGCCAGCCCAAGGCCAAAGCCGCCACCGGCCCGCAATGCCAGCCGCAAATCCCGGATAAGCAGCGCTTTCATCGCACCCCCAGATGGATTTGCTCGGCTTGCAGATACTCCCGCCAGAGGCTCTGACAAACAGCTCCAAGACCTGTCATCCGAAGGCCTCGTCGAACCCGCCGCGCGGCGCGGACGCAATGGCGCGGAACGGCGTCAGGTCGAGCACTTCGGCTTCTGCAAGCCCAAGGTCTATATGTGTCGCTACCAGAACAGACCCGCCGGTTGCCAGATGCCCCCTGACCATGCCGACAAACGCTGCGACCGAGGCCGTGTCCAGACTAACTGTCGGCTCGTCCATCAACCAGATCGAGCGCCCTGATACGGCAAGCCGGGCCAGACCCAGGCGGCGCTTCTGGCCTGCCGACAGGTCTGCCGCCCGCCGCCTCGCAAGTGGCTCGATGTCCATTGCCTGCAAGGCCGCAGCGACCAGATTCGTGCCGTGGATCGCGGCCCAGAATTCCAAATTCTCGCGCACCGTCAGCACAGCCTTGAGCCCATCGGCATGGGCGGCATAGGTCAGAGTTTCAGGAGGCAGCGAGACTTCGCCCGCTACCGCCGGCTGCAAGCCTGCAAGGGTCCGCAAAAGCGTTGTCTTGCCCACTCCGTTGGGGCCACGCAGGATCAGTGCGCGTCCCGGGGCCAGCCGAAAGTTTACCCCTTCAAGCACGGTCACCCCGCCTCGCGCCACCGCCAGATTGCTGACCACCATATCCATCCCTCAGCCCTATCCGAACTTGGACACGGCGAAAAGACCTGCGCCCATAGCCTTTTCCGGCCCCGCGCGCTATCTGACGGCGAAAGAGGAGACTTCCATGCAGACCACGACATTTGGCCGCACCGGCCGCCCCACCAGCCGCATCGGTTTCGGCGCCTGGGCCATCGGCGGCACTTGGGGCGAGGTCACGGTGGCGGACGCCAAGGCGACGCTGCACGCGGCACTTGATGCCGGCATGACGTTCATCGACACCGCCGACGTTTATGGCGACGGCCGGTCGGAACGGATCATCCGCGAAGTGCTGGCCGAGCGCCCGGGCGAACGTCCCTTTGTGGCGACCAAGGCGGGGCGCCGACTTAGCCCGCATGTCGCGGAAGGCTACACACAAGCCAACATCGAGGCGTTCATCGACCGCTCGCTGACCAACCTCGGGGTCGAGACGCTGGACCTTGTGCAACTGCATTGCCCGCCCACGCCGGTCTATTCCGATCCGAGCATCTACGCCGCGCTGGATGCGATCAAGGCCAAGGGCAAGATCGCCGATTACGGCGTATCGGTTGAAACCGTGGAAGAGGCGCGGGAAGCGATCCGACACCCGGGGGTGGTTTCGGTGCAGATCATCTACAACCTCTTCCGCCAGAAACCCGCCGAGGTGTTCTTCAAGGAGGCACTGGCGCGGAACGTGGCAGTCATCGCGCGTGTTCCCCTCGCCTCGGGCCTGCTGACCGGCAAGATGTCGGCCACCAGCACCTTTGCCGCCGACGACCACCGCAGCTTCAATCGCAACGGCGAGGCGTTCGACAAGGGCGAGACCTTCTCGGGCGTGCCATTCGATGTGGCACTTGCCGCGGTGGATGAGTTGCGCCCGCTGGTGCCGCATGGCGCCACGATGGCTGCCTTCGCACTGCGCTGGATCTTGATGGAAGACGCGGTCACCGTGGTGATCCCCGGCGCGAAAACCCCAGTGCAGGCCCGCGCCAATGCAGTCGACCTTCCCGCCCTGTCAGCCGAGACGATGGATGCCGCGCGCGAGATCTATCAACGCCTCATCGCGCCGCACGTTCAGCACTTGTGGTGAGATCTGCATTGCGCAAAGTTCCTTGAAAAAGGAATTTGGCGTCAGGTGGGCAGCAAGGCCACCGCGATCCGGCGGCCTTCGCTCAACAGCACGTTGTACGTGCGGCAGGCTGCGGGCGAGGACATCACCTCCACCCCGATTCCTTCCGCTTCCAGTGCGTCGCGAAACGGCAGCGGAACATGGGCGATTTCGGCGCCCATGCCGACAAAAAGAACGTCAATCCTGCCAACGAGGCTTAGTGGCGTTGCCGTATCGTCCAACCCGCCCCAAAGCCCCGCATCCCAGGGCGTGATCAGACAGGCCCCTTTCAGCAGATGGCCACCAACGCGAAAGAAGCCAGGCCCGTAGCCCTCGATCGGCTTTGCCGTGCCATAGCTGATCTCGGTCAAGCGCATGTCAGGCGTCTACGTTGGCGAACTCGTTCTTGTCGGATTTCTTCGGCTTGTCGCTGCGATCAAGGCCAATCATCAGCACGATGTTCTTGGCGACATAGACGGAAGAATACGTCCCGAGAAGCACGCCGAGGAAGATCGCCAAGCTGAACCCGCGGATCACGTCGCCGCCGAGAACCAACATGCAGCCCACTGCAATAAGCGTCGTGATCGACGTCATCAAGGTACGGCTGAGCGTTTCGTTCACTGATAGGTTCATGACGTCCCGCAGCGGCATGGCCTTATATTTGAGCAGGTTCTCCCGAAGCCGGTCGAACACCACGACCGTATCGTTGATCGAATAGCCGAGGATGGTCAGCAGAGCCGCTATGATGGTCAGATCGAACTTGATCTGGAAGACCGCGAAGATACCGATGGTGATAAACACGTCGTGCAGAAGTGCCAGCACGCCGCCAAGAGCGAACTGCCATTCAAAGCGCATCCAGATATAGAGAAGGATGCCGATGCTGCTCACGCCGACGGCCAGAATGGATGTCCAGACAAGTTCGCCGGACACTTTGGGGCCAACCGATTCCACCGACACGAAGCGGATCTCGGGGTCGAGCTTGCTCAGCGCATCTTCGACGCCCTGCAACACTTCGGGCGTGACCGATGCCGTTGAGTCCTGCGCTGCGATGCGGATCATCGCGACGTGCTGGTCTGCCCGGAAGCTTGGGTCGAAAACTTCGGTGATCGACACATCGCCAAGTGGCTGGCCTTCCAGCGTTTGCCGGTATGCGCCTACGTCCACAGGCTGCGACGACTCGGTGCGGATCGTGGTGCCGCCCTTGAAGTCGATGCCGTAGTTCAGACCCATCACGCCCCACGCGACGAAAGCCGCGATCATCAGCGCGATGGAACCACCAAAGGTAATCCACTGATACCGGAAGAAATCGAAGCTGGTCTTTTCGGGGGCAAGTCTCAAACGCCAAGCCATGCTTTGTCCTTCCTCACACGATAATCGATTTGGGGCGGGTGAAGCGGAACCAGATTTCGATGATCGCCCGCGTCACAAGAAGTGCCGTGAATACCGAAGTCACAACCCCGATCCCCAATGTCACCGCAAAACCGCGAACCGGCCCTGCCCCAAGGATGAACAGCGTGCCCGCCGAGATCATCGTCGTCAGGTTCGCGTCCACGATTGCCGACATGGCACGCTCATAGCCGATCTCAACCGCGCGGAACGGATTCTTCTGCGCCCGGAGTTCCTCGCGTATCCGCTCGAACACCAGAACGTTTGCATCGACCGCCATGCCGATGGTCAAGACGATGCCGCCAATACCCGGCAGCGTCAGCGTTCCGCCGATAACGGACATGACGGCGAAGATGAGCGCCATGTTCACCACCAGCGCGACGACAGCAAACAGGCCGAACAATCCATAGGATGCGATCATGAACAGGCCAACGGCCACCATCGCGACCACCGCTGCAACGCGGCCAGCGGAGATCGAGTCGGCACCAAGTTCCGGTCCGATCGTGCGTTCCTCAAGAAAGCTCATCTCGGCGGGCAAGGCACCTGCTCGAAGTAAAACGGCCAGTTTCGTGCTTTCCTCGACGCTGAAACTGCCGGTGATGATGCCCGATCCGCCCGGGATGTGGCTTTGGATCACCGGAGCGGAAATCACTTCGTTATCAAGGACGATCGCGAAGGGCGCACCGATGTTCGCGGCGGTATAATCACCGAACTTTCGGGCACCGGTCGTGTCGAAACGGAAACTGACTGCCGGCCTGTTGTTCTGGTCAAATGAGGGTTGCGCGTCGACCAACTCGTCGCCTGAAACCACCGGAGTTTCTTCAACGATGTAATACACACCGTCTTCGTCCATGGATGGCAGGAGCAGGTTGCGCGGGCCAGGGTCTGCACCGGCGTCGTTGGTCCGGCTGACCACAGCATTGAACGTCAGCTTTGCAGTGGTGCCGATCAGCGCCTTCAATTCCGAGGCAGATCCGATCCCCGGCACCTGGATCAGCACGCGATCCTCGCCTTGACGCTGAATGGTAGGTTCGCGGGTGCCAACCTCGTCGACGCGACGACGGATGATTTCAAGTGACTGTTGTATGGTGCGATCGTCAGTGGCCTGCTTTTCGGCCTCTGACAACTGGACGACGATGTCGTTCCCCTCGGCGGTCACATCTATGGTGCTTTTGCCCACTCCAGTCAGCGTCACGACGCTGTCACCAAGCCCGCGTACCGCTTCGAGAGCGGCTGCCATGCCTTCAGGTTTCGAGATCGTCACGCGCAGCACGCCATCCGGCGACGGTGCACGGCGCACGGCGCCAACTTGATCGCGCAAATCGCGCATTGCGTCGCGCACTTCCGGCCAAAGGGCATCCATGCGGGACTTGTAGACATCTTCTACCTGAACCTCAGCCAGAAGATGCGCGCCGCCCCGAAGGTCGAGCCCAAGGTTCACCAATGCTGAGGGCAGGAAATTGGGCCACTCGGCGCGCGCCGCTTCCTGTTCAGCAGTTGCTGTGCCACCAGCAGCTTCGATCGCGGCCACGGCGTCGTTATGCGCCTCGACCTTGGCGTAAAACAGGTTGGGCATAGCCGCGGCAATGCCCCAAACGCATACCAGCAGGATAAGAACGCGCTTCCACAGCGCCATCGGTTGCATGGCTGAAGCTCAGGCGCTGGCCGGTTCGGTCTTGTTCAGAACCTGACCGATCGTCGATTTCATCACCTTGACCTTCACGCCCTCGGCGATTTCCACCTCGACCATGCCGTCTTCCTGAACCTTCGTCACTTTGCCGACGATGCCGCCCGCCGTGACAACCTGATCGCCGCGGCGAAGGGCTTCGACCATCGCACGGTGTTCCTTGGCGCGCTTTTGCTGCGGACGGATCAACAGGAAATACATGATCGCAAAAATCAGGATCAGCGGCACGAACTGCGCGAATGCGGCTCCCGCTCCGGGAGCACCTGCGGCTTGTGCGAAGGCGGGGGTCACGAACATGAGCATCCTCTGGAGTTGCGATGTATTTGCGGGCCGATGTAAGGCCTTTCACAGGCTTATGCCAGAGGGCAGCGTTGCTTTCGTCGGTTCCGGCAGATCGGGCCCAGGTGAATGCGCCCGACGATGCGGCATTCAAGGTCTGGTTCATGCGAAGTTATCGAGAGAATCCAGTTTCTTGACGATCATTGGTGGCACGATTGCGGACAAGCCTGGTGCCGCCTTCCCCCGCGCCGTCAAATCGGGCATAACCCGGCTCGATCCAGTCTGACGAGGCCGAACATGCACGACATCCGCTCCATCCGTGACAACCCTTCCGGTTTCGATGCGGCTTTGGCCCGGCGTGGATTGCCGAGCATAGCCCCCGATTTGCTTGCAATTGACGAAGCCCGCCGCGCCAAGATTCTCGCAGCGGAAACTGCCGCCGCTGCGCAGAACGCCGCATCAAAAGAGGTAGGCGCAGCGAAAGCCCGTGGTGACGAGGCCGAATTCAACCGCCTTCGGGCGCTGGTGGCCGACAAGAAAGCCGAAATCGCCCGTCTGACTGACGAGGCAGGAGCCGAGGACGCGCGGTTACGTGACGCGCTGTCGCGCATCCCGAACCTGCCCCTTGACGAAGTTCCAACCGGCCGCGACGAAGCCGATAACGTAGAAATCCGGCGTTGGGGCACGCCCCGGACCCTCGACTTCGTGCCGAAGGAGCATTTCGACATTCCGGCGGTGAAACCGGGCATGGATTTCGAGACGGCGGCAAAGCTGTCCGGCTCGCGCTTTGTCGTTTTGAAGGGTGCGGTGATCCGGGTGCACCGGGCGCTGGCTCAGTTCATGCTGGACACGCATATTGACGAACACGGGTTGGCCGAGACATGGACCCCGGTCCTCGTCAAGGAGGAGGCGATGTTCGGCACAAACAACCTGCCGAAGTTCGCAGAGGACAGCTATCAGACAACGAATGGCTGGTGGTTGATCCCAACGGCCGAGGTCACGCTGACAAACACTGTCGCGGGGGACATCCTGGACGAGGCCGCCCTTCCCATCCGGATGACCGCCCATACCCAGTGCTTCCGGTCCGAAGCAGGCAGCGCCGGCAAGGATACCACCGGAATGCTGCGTCAGCACCAGTTCGAGAAGGTGGAGATGGTCACCATTTGCACGCCTGAGACGGCGCTTGCAGAGCATGAGCGGATGACGCGCTGCGCCGAGGCAATTCTGGAAAAACTCGGCCTGCCCTACCGCACCATCGTGCTCTGCACCGGCGACATGGGTTTCGGCAGTCAGAAGACTTACGACATGGAGGTCTGGCTTCCGGGGCAGAACACCTATCGTGAGATTTCTTCGGTCTCCACCTGCGGCCAGTTTCAAGCCCGCCGGATGAATGCCCGCTATCGCGCGCCGGGGGGCAAGCCAGATTTCGTGGCCACGCTGAACGGCTCTGGCCTTGCGGTTGGACGGTGCCTGATTGCCGTTCTGGAAAACGGGCAGCAGGCCGACGGATCCGTCGACCTGCCTGAGGTGCTGCACCCCTACCTTGGTGGCAAGACCCGCATCACGGCCGGCGGCACGCTAGCCTGACAGGAACCGTTCGCTTGCGCGGTGCGTTGGACATCGTCCTGCACCCCGCCGGCGCCAACCCTAGCCCGACGGAATGAACGCCATGACCCGAACCAGCCTTGCCGTGATCTTGCTTCTTGCCACGCTGGCGTTCGGTGTTGCGCCCTTTGTGACGCCGCCGTTCACCGGCTATGACCCGAGCATGTTCCCGGTGCGGATCGAGCGGCCTTCAATCCAGCCTGCCGGCTATGCTTTTTCGATCTGGAGTGTGATTTACCTTTGGCTCATCGCCCATGCGGTCTACGGCCTGTGGAAACGTGCCGAGGATCCAGCGTGGAACGCAGTGCGAGTGCCGCTTTCCGCAGCCGTGCTGATCGGCGCGGTCTGGCTGGCGATTGCGGGAGCAAGCGCGGTCTGGGGCACTATCACGATCTGGTTCATGGCTGCTGCCGCGATCACAGCGTTCCTGCGTGCCGATCCGGACCTCGACCGCTGGATGCTTTCGGCCCCGACCGCAATCTTCGCCGGCTGGCTGACTGCTGCAGCCGCCGTATCGACCGGAGTTTTGGTTGCGGGCTATGGCTGGCTGCCCGACAGCGTTTCGGCCGCCGCGATGCTTGCCTTGGTGCTGGTGATTGCGGTCAGCATCCAGTTCAACCGACCGAAGATGCCGGTCTATGGGGTGACGGTGATCTGGGCACTGATCGGCGTCGCGGTCGCGAACGGCACCGCCAACCTTATCGTCACGGTGCTGGCTGCGTCAGGGATTGCCGTGATGGCCCTGACCCTGGCTGCCAACCGCCGCGCCTAGCGTTTCAGGCTTTCACGCCCCTTGCCTTCGATGTGCTTGCGCAACCTTGAGGGCGTGTGGAATTTCTGGTCCTTGAACGGGTTCTTCGAAGATTGGCTGCGGAAGAAGAGCCGGATCGGCGTGCCGGGCATATCGAAATGGTCGCGCAGGCCGTTGACCAGATACCTTTTGTAGCTGTCGGGCAATTCGTCGGGACGCGAACACATGATGACAAAGCCCGGGGGCCGCGTCTTGACCTGGCTGATGTAGCGCAGCTTGATGCGGTGGCCGCCCGGCGCCGGTGGCGGATGCGCCTCGGTCATCGCGCCAAGCCAGGTGTTAAGCCGCGCCGTAGGAATTCGGCGGTTCCAGACGTCATGCGCCTTTCGTATCGCGTCGTGCAGCCGGTCCAGCCCCCTGCCCGTCTTGGCCGAAACCGTGACCAATGGTGCGCCGCGCAACTGCGGCAAAAGTCGGTCGAACATCTCTTTCAGTTCGGCTAGCTTTTCCTGCTTTTCGTCCTCGAGATCCCACTTGTTCACCGCCACGACGACCGCACGACCCTCGGTTTCGGCGAAATCGGCGATGCGAAGGTCCTGTACCTCGAAGGGAATCTCGACGTCCAAAAGCACCACGACGACTTCGGCAAACCGCACCGCGCGAATACCGTCGGACACGCTCAGCTTTTCCAGCTTTTCGGTGATCCGGGCCTTCTTGCGCATGCCCGCAGTGTCGAAGATGCGGATCGGCGTACCCTGCCATTCGGCCTTGACCGAAATTGCGTCGCGGGTGATCCCCGCCTCCGGCCCGGTCAGTAGCCGGTCATAGCCAAGGATCTTGTTGATCAGCGTCGATTTGCCGGCATTCGGTCGTCCGATAACGGCAATCTGCAACGGCTTCTTCACCGTCGGCTGGTGTGCGGTCTCGTCGGCGTCAAGTTCGGCCTCTTCTTCGCTGAGATCGATGTCAACGAGCGGAGCGTTCTCCTGCTCCCGCTCCAGAAACTCGCCTTCCAGCGGTTTGAGAATGCGGTAGAGGTCGTCGATGCCTTCGCCATGCTCGGCCGACAAACGCAAGGGTTCACCCAAGCCAAGGCTCCACGCTTCCAGTGCGCCCGCGTCGCCCGCCTTGCCCTCGGCCTTGTTGACGCCAAGAATGACGCGCGCGCCCTTCTTGCGCAGGATGTCGGCAAAAACCTCGTCCGACGATGTTACACCGACACGCCCGTCCAGAAGGAACAGGCAGATATCGGCCATATCCACGGCGCGTTCGGTCAGGCGACGCATCCGGCCTTGAAGGCTGTCGTCCGTCACTTCCTCAAGGCCCGCCGTGTCGATCACGGTAAAGCGCAAGTCGTAAAGCTTGGCATCCCCCTCACGCAAATCGCGCGTGACGCCGGGCTGGTCATCGACCAGCGCCAGCTTGCGACCGACAAGGCGGTTGAAAAGCGTCGACTTGCCCACATTGGGGCGGCCCACGATGGCGAGGGTAAAGCTCATGTCATGCGTCCGGCAATGGCGAAGGGGCTGCCATACACGGGAAGCGCGTTAGCGGAAAGCGTGAAGTTGCCCATCGCCGCTGACCACATAAAGCACGCCGCCCGCAACAGCCGGCTGGGCTGACGCGCCGCCCGGAATTTCGGCCGTGTGCGTCAGGCTGCCATCCTGCGGGTTGAAGGCACGCAGCAAGCCGTCCGAAGACACCACGATGATCCGTCCGCCCGCCAGCACCGGGCCGTAATGGGCGTAGATGGCTTTGCGCCGCTTGACCTTGTCAGTGTCGAAATAGGGCATTTCCACGGACCAGATCACTTCGCCGGTATCGGCATCCAGCCGCACTAGTCGCGCCTCGTCGTTGACGAGGAAAAGAGAGCCACCCGCCACCGCAACCGGCCCAAGCGCACCTTCGCCCGCCGACCAGATTGGATCGCCCGACGAGGCTGAAAGCGCCACGGTGCGACCGGCACCGGAGCCGGCATAAAGGGTCTTGCCCGAGATCACGGCATCACCGGTGATGTCGGCGGTAAAGGCATAAGCCCGGCCAAGCCGCTTGCCAGCCAGCGAGGCCTGCCAGATTTTGGTACCGCCACCGGTTTTCAACACGGCCATCAGGTCGCCCGCATTGGTCGGGAAGATCACAGCCCGGTCGCCTACGGTAGGAGCCGCAGATCCAAGGTAACCCGCCTTTCCGGGCGAGCCGACAACCTGCCACAGCACCTTGCCGTCCGCCGCCGCGATCGCCCAGGCCGAGCCGTCGCGTCCGCTGACATAGACCGCGTCTCCGTCCGTCGCCGGTGCACCGGTTACTGGCGCATCGACGCGTTGGCGCCAGCGCACCGACCCGGAGGACGCGTCAAGAGCCACGACTTCGCCGTAGGCAGTGGTGATGTAAAGGGTGTTTCCGCCCACCGCCAAGCCGCCACCCGACAGGCCGCCGCCCGCATCAAAGAGCGCCGTCACGTCGGTCGACCACAGTGTCGCCCCTGCCGTCGATGTCGCGGTGATCGTTGCGCCCGAATCCATCGTGAACACGCGCCCACCCGCCACGACAGGAGCTGCAGAGATGCGGTTCTTGCGGCTGCTGCCGGCGCCGATGTTCGCACTCCAGACCCGGACGGGCGCTGAAGACAGTGTCGCATGCGGCATCAAGTGGCGCGCGTTTCCGGCGCGGTGCGTCCAGTCGGTGTTGGTCTGGCCCGGCAGCGAAATCGGCACCGAGCGGTTTTCAGCCGCCGCCTGAGCGACGGGAGCGGGCTGGCCCTCGACCGGGACGCTGTCGGCCAGATCGGCACGCACCGGGAACCGCTCGCCTTGCAGGATCACCTCGCGGTCCGCGCAAGCGGCGACCAACGCCAGCATCGTAGCGCCTGCTGCCAGCCTGATCATGATGCCTGCCATTTGACCCGATCCTTCCATGCCGAACGCGGCGTTCAGCCGTTCGTCGTCGCCGTTTCAGCCGCAACGTCCGGGACTGTCGTTTCCGGAGGAACACCACCGAGTGCCGTGATCACCTGAGCCGCACGCGCCTTCAGCGCACCCGAGGCTTCCTGATCCTGCACGATGTCGGACAAAAGCTGAATTGCATCTTCGGGCTTTCCTTCCTCGACGGACAGATAGGCAAGCTGTTCCTGGGCGAGCGTCCGGTAAGGGCTACCCGCCGCAGCGATCGCTTCCAGCGCGGCGCGCCGGTCCGCCAAGGGCAGATCTGCCCCTCCGACAAGGACCCTGCGCAGGGCCGCAAGATCGCGGTAGCTGGCGGGAAGGGTCGCATCCGCAACCACCTTGTCCAGCGCGGCGACCGTCTTGGCCTTGTCCTCGTCCGGATCGGACGCGAGGATCAATTGCAGCAAAGCCGCCTGATTGCCTTTTGCGGGCACCGCTTCAAGCGCCGCGCGGCGCTCGTCGGGGGTGCCGAGGTCAAGCGCATCGACAACCGCGTCGCCAAACGCTTCGGCGCGTGCTTCCTGGCGCGCCTTGGACCATTCGTTGTAGGCCGCGCCACCAACGATGCCGACAACCAGCACGATGCCGATCCAGCCGTACTTGCGAAATACCCGGAAAAGGCGGTCGCGACGGACCTCTTCGGTGACTTCGTCGATGAAACTCTCGGGGTTGCTCAAAGCGCACGCCTCATGATCGGACTTTCCCCCGTCTTACAGGCAAAGCCGCGATGTTGCCAACCCCCGGCCCACGGCATGAGCGTTAAGCGGGCGATCGAATGCCGCTCGAACGACATGTAAAAAACGCCTGTGGACGTCACGCTGCCACTTCCGCCTCTTCCTCGCTCGACTGGCGTTCCCACATCGCGGAATAACGGCCCTTGCGCGCCAATAGTTCCTCGTGACGACCCTGTTCGACGATCCGTCCCGCCTCCAGCACGATGATCTGGTCGGCATCCGCGATCGTCGACAAGCGGTGCGCAATGGTTATGACACTGCGGCCCTCGCCCATTTCGCGCAGGCTGTCCTGGATCGAGCGTTCGGTCTGCGTATCCAAGGCACTTGTCGCCTCGTCCAGGATCAGGATCGGCGGGTTCTTCAAAAGCGTGCGCGCAATGCCCACCCGCTGCTTTTCACCGCCCGAAAGTTTCAGTCCCCGCTCGCCCACCTTGGTCTCGTAGCCTTCGGGCAGGCTGGCCACAAAGTCGTGGATCTTTGCAGCCCGTGCGGCATCTTCGACCTCTTGGCGGGTCGCATCAGGCCGTCCGTAGGCGATGTTGTAATAGACTGTGTCGTTGAACAGCACCGTATCCTGCGGCACGACGCCGATCGACTGGTGCAGGCTGGTCTGCGTCACTTCGCGGATATCCTGCCCATCAATCCGGATCGACCCGCCGTTGATGTCGTAAAATCGGAACAAGAGCCGCCCGATGGTCGATTTGCCGGAACCGGACGATCCGACCAGCGCGATCCGCTGCCCCGGACCGACGCGGAAGCTGATCCCCTTCAGGATCTCACGCTCAGGCTCGTAGCTGAACCGCACGTTGTCGAAGACGACCTCGCCGCCCCGCACGGCCAAGGCTTTGGCGTCCGGCGCGTCGGTCACTTCTGCTGGTTGCGCCAAGAGGCCGAACATCTGCCCCATGTCGACCAGCGCCTGCCGGATTTCGCGGTAAACGGTGCCGAGGAAGTTGAGCGGCATGGTGATCTGGATCATGTAGGCATTGACCATAACGAAATCGCCCACTGTCAGCGTGCCGGCCTGCACGCCCCGCGCGCTCATCGCCATCACGATTACCAACCCCGTGGTGATCAGCGCCGCCTGCCCGACGTTCAGAAAGCTCAGCGACAGCCCGGTCTTGACCGCAGCCGTTTCATACTGCTGCATGGCGCCGTCGTAGCGCCCCGCCTCGCGCGCCTCGGCGTTGAAATACTTGACGGTTTCGAAGTTCAGCAGGCTGTCTATCGCCTTCTGGTTCGCATCGGTGTCCTGATCGTTCATCTCGCGGCGCAGCTTCACCCGCCACTCGGTCACCTTGAAGGTGAAGGCGACGTAAAGCGTGATCGTCACGATAACCACCGCCGCATAGGCCCAGCCGAACACCAGAGCGAAGATCACCGACACCATCGTAAGTTCAAGGATCAACGGCCCGATCGAGAACAGCATGAAGCGCAGAAGGAAGTCGACGCCCTTAACCCCCCGCTCGATCACGCGGCTCAGGCCGCCGGTCTTGCGCGTGATGTGATAGCGCAGGGACAGTTGGTGAATGTGGGTGAACGTTTCGATCGCCAGCCGGCGGATCGCGCGCTGGCCGACCCGCACGAACACCGCGTCGCGCATTTCGCCAAACATCACCGTGCCAAGCCGCGCAAGACCGTAGGCCACCGTCAGCCCCACAGCGCCAAGGCCCATCAGCATGCCGGTATCGGGCGCTTCGCCTGCCAGCTTGTCGACCGCCAGCTTGTAGATCCAAGGCGTCGTCACCGAGACCAATTTGGACGCAAGCAAAAGCACCAGCGCCATTATCACCCGCCGCTTCACCCAAGGCTGCCCATCGGGCCACAGGTAGGGCATCACCCGGCGCATGGTTTGCCAGCCGGAGGCCGACCCGTCGCCGGCGTCAGAGGAGGTTGCAGTGGAACGGCGCATATTCGTCCTTCTGCCGGGCATTACATGGCGATTGATCGCAGGCCGGGCATCGGTTATGGATATTTCAACGGCTCTTGAATAGTTGGACCATGGAGCGAAGTAAAGCCCTCACCGCCCTTTCCGCCCTTGCGCATGACACGCGGCTGGATCTGGTCCGGCTGCTTGTCCCGCACGGCGATACCGGCATGACGGCTGGCGAGATTGCCCGCAATCTGGGTCTCAGCCCGTCGCGTCTTTCGTTTCACCTGTCCGCACTGGAACAGGCGGGGCTGATCCGGTCGCGCAAGCTGGCGCGCAACGTGATCTATTCCGTCGACGCTGCCGGGTTGGGCCGGATGATGTCGTATCTGTTGAACGACTGCTGCCTTGACCACCCCGAAATCCGGGCAGCCTGCACATGCGCGCCCGCGACTGCGACTGCGGGTCAATTTCCGTCAGCGGTCGGGATGGCAAAGACCTGACCCGGAAAGATCAGGTTGGGGTCCTTGATCTTGTCGCGGTTGGCCTCGAACACCTGAACATAAAGCACGCCGTTGCCAAAACGCTCCTGCGCGATGCCCCAGAGGGTGAATCCGGGCTGCACCGTCACCGTAACTGGCCCGGCGGGTGAGGTTGCAGCAGGCGTAGCCGCCGAGGTGGCGGACTCAGTTTCGGAAACCACTTCGGTCTGTTTGGCCTCGGCAACAACCACTGGTTCGGTTGAGGGTTCGGATGCCGGCACGGTGGTAACCGCGCCCGTGTCGACAGCGGGGGCCGGTTCGGCAGGCTCTTCAGGCGGTTCGGCCAATGGCTGCGGCACTGCAACGGTTTGCTGTCCGGCTGCGGCCTCGGCCAGCGCCTCGATCGTCTCTCGCTTGAAGGGCGTCTCGAAACGTGACGTGACCTTTCCAGCGTCGTCGAGCTGATCGACCCGCAGCACGTAGATGCCCGGCTTTGTGTCATTCAGCGTGGTCAACCAGACGCCGTCGTCCGGCACGAGCACCGTCTGAAGCGGCGTGTTGTCAAGGTAGATGCGGACGAACGCACCCGGCTGGGCGCGACCTCCGATCTGCACCGCGCCGGTCGGAGTATACGCGATGGTATCGACCGAAATGTTGGCCGCAAGAACCGGGTCGGCCGGTGCTGCGTCTTGCAACACAACGGCACCCTCTTCGGTTACAAGGATCGCGGAGGGAGCGGCTTCTTCCGCAGCGTCGCTCACTTCGGCGGGCTGGCTTTCCAAGGGTTCCGCCCCGCTTGCCACCTGAGGCTCGGGTTCGACTGCGGCGACCACTGGTCCCGCCACTGCCCCCAATGCAACCGTATCTGCCGAAGCGAGGCTGGTTCCATCGGGCATGGTCATTGCCAAGGTCATAAGGCTTGGCTGGTCGTTCGGAGGCAGGGTGAAAAGGGCGGCAAACTCGCCCGACGCGCCTGCTTCGGCTTCGGCCACCGGGGCACCATCCACCAGCACGGCCACAGTCGATCCGGGCGCGGCACGGCCAGATACAACCGCCGCGCCATCCTGCGCCACGCGCCAAGTGTCAAAACTCGGCGGATCTATCGGCACTTCATCGACTGAGCTGTCTTGCGCGACGATTGCAGTCTCTGGCTCCGGCTTGGGCTCGACGGTTGCCTGCGGTTCAGGGGTCACTGGTTCGGGCGCGGCGCTCGTCTCAGTCGGAACTGTCACCGCCGGATGCGTCGCCTGCCATCCAACGTAGCCGACCGCTGCGATGCCGACCGCACCCAGCGCGGAAATCGCAACCCGCCCGCCCGTTCCCAGTGCATCCCAAGCCGCCATCCAGCCACTCCCCTGCCCGCGACGCTTTCCTTGCACTCAAGAATCTCTATATCTCCCCTTAACGCAACCTCTTTCAGGAGCCCCGATGACCATGCGCTCGATCTGCGTCTTTTGCGGCGCAAAGTCCGGGTCTCGCCCCGAATATGCCGCCGCAGCGCGTGAAGTCGGAACCGCCATCGCGGCCAATAGGTGGCGGTTGGTCTATGGTGCGGGGGATGTCGGGATCATGGGCGAGGTTGCCCGCGCCGCGATTGCAGCCGGAGCGCGCACGCTTGGGATCATTCCGGCGCATCTTCTGGATCGCGAACAAGGCAAGCGTGACCTCACCACCCTTATCGTCACCGAGGACATGCACGAGCGCAAGAAAGTGATGTTCATGAACTCGGACGCGATCGTCGTGTTGCCGGGTGGCGCAGGGTCGCTGGACGAGTTTTTCGAGGTGCTGACGTGGGCGCAAATCGGCCTTCACGGCAAGCCGATCTTTCTTGTGGATATCGAAGGCTACTGGCGGCCGCTGACCGACCTCTTGGCCCATATCGTGCGCGAAGGCTTTGCCGACGCGTCCATGCTGAGCCTTTACAGCACGGTTTCGACATCGGCAGATTTGATCGACGCCCTGAAAGAGACGTTGGGCTGAAGAGCACCGGGCGACGAAAAGGGCCGCTGCGCCCCGTGGCGCAGCAGCCCTTCATTCGTAGGTTTCGCCTTACATGCGTGCGGCGACAGCTTCCCAGTTGACAAGTTTCTCAAGGAAGTTCGTCAGGTAAGCTGGCCGCTTGTTGCGGAAATCGATGTAGTAGGAATGCTCCCACACGTCGCAGCCAAGAAGCGCCGTCTGACCAAAGCAAAGCGGGTTCACGCCGTTTTCCGTCTTGGTGACCTTCAGCGATCCATCCTTGTCCTTCACCAGCCAGGCCCAGCCCGAGCCAAACTGGCCCGCACCGGCGGCTGCGAAATCGTCCTTGAACTTCTGCACAGATCCGAAGGCCTCGGTCAGCGCGCCTTCCAGTGCACCCGGCATCTTCTTGCCCTCGCCCGGACCCATCACTTCCCAGAACAGGTTGTGATTCCAGTGCTGGCTGGCGTTGTTGAAGATGCCGCTCTGCGCCACGGCGCCGGCCTGATAAGTGCCGCGCACGATGTCTTCCAGCGATTTCGCTTCCCACTCGGTGCCGGCGATCAGCTTGTTGCCGTTGTCGACATAGGCCTTGTGGTGAATGTCATGGTGAAACTCCATCGTCTCGCGCGACATGCCAAGCGCGGCAAGCGCGTCGTGCGCATAGGGAAGGTCTGGCAGCGTGAAGGCCATGATGGCATCTCCTGAAAATGGGCGACGTGATGTAGCGAATAAGAGGTTAAGTCAGCCCAAGGTCAAGGCCGCGCGGCGCGATCATCGGGAAACCGCCGCACGCTCAACGGACTTGCAGCCTCCCCACCACGCGAAACTGGTCCGTTAACGCCGCGGATGGTTACTACCGACCCCCGGTGGAAGCCAGAGGCGCAGGCCAATCTGACGGTGTTGCACAGCCGCGCGCACCCAAGGCACCGCGAGTGGATCAGGTCACGCGGCCTGCGGCAAGTTTCAGAGTTCACTTCCCGGCTGTGCGGAATGCGACAGAAGGCCCATCACGTAGCCCGCGACAGAGCGGAAGCTGACCAGCGTAAAGCCGCCGTCTGCCTGCCAAAAGGCCGCAGGAACCTGCGCGGCCCGCGTGCGACGCAACTCACCCGGCTGCAGCCGGTCGAAGTCGACGGGCATCAGTTTGCGCAAAACGTCTGCCGCCGCCACGCCCTCCACCCGGAACACCGCCCTCGCATCCGAGACGTCGACAGCAAGATGATGCTCACCTGCAAGCGCTGCGCTAATCTTTGCCAGCGCCGCCGACACACCGCCGTAGGGCAGGATCAACAGATATTCGTCCGGGCTCATCCAGCCGCAGGCATTGTCGCCGGCGATTTCGATCCGCCGCACAGCCGGAACCTTGGTCCCGACCGCAGCCTTGATCGCCTTCTCAAGCCCCTTAACATCCTTCGCGCGCAGGGTGATCATCCCCAAGGGGCCGATCTCGCGGATGGTGGCAAACCCCGCGTAGCTTGCCCCGCCAAGGGCCGATACCGGATCAGACATTCTGCTTCTCCCCGTCCTTGTCGAAGAACATCGTGTCACGCACCCGCGCTTTCACCGTTCCACCCTGAATCGTATTGAATTCCACCACTTCGCCCATCCGCTGCGGCCCATGTTTCAGCAGGCCCATCGCAATGCCCCGCTTCAGCGTCGGCGAGTGGTAGGTCGAGGTGACGCGGCCTTGCACGTTGCGCTGGCCGTTGCCGTTGTTGCCATCAGCCACGATATAAGCGCCGTCCGGGATCACAGACCCGTCCAGCGTGTCGAAACCGACCAGTTTCCAGCGGTCGGGGCTGGCGAGGAAGGTGCGGGCCTGGCCGCGCTTGCCAAGATAATCCGCCTTTTTCTTCGAGATCGCCCAGTCAAGGTTAAGATCCTGTGGGATGACCGTGCCGTCCGTCTCGTCCCCGATCATGATGAAGCCCTTTTCGGCCCGCATCACGTGCAGTGCTTCGGTGCCGTAGGGCATCACACCGAGGGATGCGCCGGCCTTGTGGCATGCCTCCCAGAAGGCCGCGCCGTGGCTGGCGGGGACGGCGATCTCGTAGCTGAGCTCGCCCGAAAAGCTGATACGGTAAACCCGGCAGGGGAAGCCGCCAAGGGTGCCGTCAGCCCATTGCATGAAGGGCAGCGTTTCCTTAGAAACATCCATTCCGCCAAGGGTTTCGAGGAGCTTCCTCGCGTTCGGGCCGACCACCGCGATCTGGGCGTATTGTTCGGTCACGTTGGCGGTGTAGACCTTCCAGTCCCACCATTCGCATTGCAGCCAATCTTCCATCCACGCATGGATACGGTCAGCGCCGCCGGAAGTGGTGTGGCAGAGGAAGGTTTCCTCGTCGAGGCGGGCGACGACGCCGTCGTCGGAGAGGAAGCCCTGCTCGTTGCACATCAGGCCGTAGCGGCACTTGCCAACCGGCAGGGTGGACATCACGCCGGTGTAGAGCATGTCGAGGAAGCGGCCGGCGTCGGGGCCTTTGACGATGATCTTGCCGAGGGTGGAAGCGTCGAGAAGGCCCAGCTTTTCGCGGGTGTTAAGCACCTCGCGGCGCACCGCCTGTTCGTGAGTTTCACCGGCGCGGGGGAAGCAGTAGGGGCGGCGCCAGAGGCCTACGGGTTCGAAGTAAGCGCCTGATTTTTCATGCCATTCGTACATCGGCGTGCGGCGGAGCGGCTGGAAAATCTCGCCCCGCGACTCGCCTGCCAGAGCGCCTATGGTGACGGGTGTGTAGGGCGGGCGGAAGGTGGTGGTGCCGACCTGCGGTATAGGTTCATTCAAACTATCAGCAAGCACGGCGAGTCCGTTGATGTTGCTGAGTTTTCCCTGATCCGTTGCCATGCCAAGCGTGGTGTAGCGCTTGGTGTGTTCAACCGACTGATAGCCTTCGCGCGAAGCCAGTTGGACGTCGGAAACCTTCACGTCGTTCTGGTAATCGAGCCACATCTTGGAGCGTAATTGGATCGGTGCGCCCTGCGGCATGACCCAGACCGGTGGGATCGAAACGCTGCCATCCGGCGTCTGGCAAACGTCTGGCAAACGTATGGCAGTTTTGCCAGTCACGTCGCGCAATCCGGCGAGGATATTGGAGAGCGACAGGCAACCGGCGGCCGCGCCGACGACCGACACCATCGGGCTGCCATCGTGGTTGACGGGCGGGCGGGAGGCGTCGGGGATGAAGGCGGACAAGCTGTCGTCCCACTTCACCTTGCCACCGCAATGGCTGAACAGGTGGACCACAGGCGACCAGCCACCAGACATGGCGACGGCCTCGCAGGCGATTTCCTCAAGCACGGCGCCCTCGCCTGCCTGGGTACAGACGGCGACGCCGGTGACGCGCTTGCCACCCTTGACCTTGGCGATGCCGCGCCCGGTTAGGACGCGGATGCCGGCGGCGCGTGCGGCCTCGGGCAAGGCGCCGGTAGCGCTGTCGCGCGCATCAAGGATGGCGGGAACTTCGAGCCCCGCGGCCTTGAGCGCGAGCGCCGTCTGGTAGGCGCTGTCGTTGTTGGTGACGATCACGGTGCGGTCACCGGGCGAGACGGCGTGGTTCACGACGTAGTCGCGGACGGCGGAGGCCAGCATGACGCCCGGAATATCGTTGCCTGCGAAGGACAGCGGGCGTTCGATGGCGCCGGTGGCGGTGACGATCTTGGCCGTGCGGATGCGCCACAGCCGATGTTTTGGGCGACCGTCGCCGGGCGTGTGGTCGGCAACGCGTTCGTCGGCCAGCACATAGCCGTGGTCGTAGACGCCGAACCCGCAGGTGCGCGTACGGATCGTGACGTTGTCACGAGCGCGAAGATCGGATTCGATGGCCGCGATCCAGCTGTCTACGGGCGTGCCGTCGATATCTGCCTCGTCGACCGGGGTGCGCCCACCGAGGGTGGCGGTTTGCTCCAGCAAGATTACGCGCTGGCCCGCGTCAGCGGCGGCTTTCGCGGCGAGAAGGCCGGCCACGCCGCCACCGACAACCAGTACGTCACAAAAGGCGTAGGCCTGTTCGTAGCGATCGGCGTCGCCTTCGGTCGGTGCCTTGCCGAGGCCCGCTGCGCGGCGGATGACGGGTTCGAACACGTGTTTCCAGAACGGGCGCGGGTGGATGAAGGTCTTGTAGTAAAAGCCGGCCGGCATGAAGCGAGCGGCGTAGTTGTTCACCACGCCCACGTCGAATTCGAGGCTGGGCCAGTGGTTCTGGCTGGTGGCTTCCAGACCGTCGAAAAGTTCGGTCGTGGTGGCGCGCTGGTTCGGTTCAAGCCGTGCGCCGCGCCCAAGGTTGACGAGCGCGTTCGGTTCTTCGGGGCCAGAACCGACGACGCCGCGCGGGCGGTGGTATTTGAAGCTGCGGCCCATCAGCATCTGGTCGTTGGCCAGAAGTGCCGCCGCCAGCGTGTCACCGGCATAGCCGCGCATCACCTTGCCGTTGAAGTGGAAATCCATCGCGGCGGTCCGGTCGATCAGACGGCCGCCCTTTGCCAGACGCGTGCTCATTTGTAACCCTTCCAGTCAGGCCGGCGAGCCTTGATCTTTTCGATGATGTCTGCGGGCGGTTCGCCCACTTGTGCGGGGTAGGTTCCGAACACTTCCAGCGTCGCGGTGCAGCGCGCGGCAAGGAACCACTTGCCGCAGCCGTAGGCGTGGCGCCAGCGTTCGAAATGCACGCCCTTGGGGTTCTTGCGGGCGAACATGTAGGCCTCGAATTCCTCGGGCGAGGCATCGGGGCCGAAGCGCTTGAGGTGCGCCTCATAGCCGGGGCCAAGCTCGGTTTCGTCGGCTTTGACGCCGCAATACGGGCATTCAAGGGTCAGCATAGAACCTCCACGACTTTGGGGGGCAGCGGCAGGTAAGCCTGCTGTCCGACACCGGTTCCGAAATGGGTGAGATCGTTCAGTCGCGCTGGCCCGTTGAAGGGTAGGCTGCCGACTGGGAAGCGCGCATGCAAAAGGACGGGCAGCAGGTGCTGCCCGTCCTTGTTGAAACCTTGGTTTGGGCCGAGGTCAGTCGGCCGGAGCCGGTTCTGCAGGCGCAGTTGCGTCAGGCGCAGTTGCGTCAGGCGCAGTTGCGTCGGGCGCAGTTGCGTCGGGCGCAGTTGCGTCAGGTGCGGTCGCATCGGGCGTGGCTGCGTCTGGCGCGGTTGCGTCAGGTGCTGTGGCCGGCGCGTCAGCGGGTGCCGAGGGCGCAGTGTCGGTGTTGTTGTTTTCGATCGTGGTCGTTGGGGTGATCGCGTCGTCGACGTCGGACCCGCTGTAAAGCACAGCGGCGAGAATCGCGACGACGACAAAGACCAGAGCGACCATGATGCCGGTGCTGAACCCGCCACGCCGGTCATCCGCGCTTGGAATCTGACGGTTGGGTTCGGAGTGGATGTTGTTCGTGACACGCGTCTGGCCAGGATTGCTGGTCTGGGCCGGATCGCGCGGGTTGCGTCCCGGATCGTAGGAACCGGGCTGAGGCGGCAGATAGGGATCGGCCATTGGACTGTCTCCTTGGTAGGGATGCACCCCCCCCCAACAGCCAACAGCACTAAAAAGTTCCCGATCCGGTTCAATGTGCCACCCCGGCGGCCACAGATTCGTCGATGAAGCGGCCTTCCTTGAAGCGCCACATGCTGAATTCTTCGGCCAAGGGCCCCGGCTCGCCCTTGGCCATCAGTTCGGCCATCGCCCAGCCCGAGCCCGGGATCGCCTTGAAGCCGCCGGTGCCCCAGCCACAGTTGATGAAGCAATTGCCGAGGGGGGTCTTTGAGATCAGCGGCGAGCGGTCGCCAGTCATGTCGACGATGCCGCCCCATTGGCGCAACATCTTGAGACGGCTGATCATCGGGAAGGTTTCGACCAGCGCGCGAAGGGTTTCCTCGATGTGGTGGAACGACCCACGCTGGGTGTAGTTGTTGAACCCGTCGGTGCCGCCGCCGATCACCATCTCGCCCTTGTCGGATTGCGACATGTAGCCGTGCACGGTGTTGGCCATCACGACCACGTCCATGCAGGGCTTGATCGGTTCGGATACCAGCGCCTGCAGGGCGACCGCCTCGATTGGCAGGCGGAAACCCGCCATCTCGGCCAGTTGGCCCGAATGGCCGGCGACGACCATGCCGAGTTTCTTGCAGCCGATGAAGCCCTTGGTGGTGTCGATCCCTGTGACGTTGCCGTTTTCGGACCGGACCCCTTTGACTTCGCAGTTCTGGATAATGTGCATCCCCATCGCCGAACAGGCGCGGGCGTAGCCCCAAGCGACGGCGTCATGCCGTGCGGTGCCGCCGCGCGCCTGGTAGAGCGCGCCCAGCACCGGATAGCGCGGGCCGTCGATGTTGATGATCGGGACCAGTTCCTTGACCCGCTGCGGCGAGATCCATTCGGTCTGCACGCCTTGCAAGGTGTTGGCGTGGACCGTGCGCATGTAGCCGCGCACCTCGTGGTGGGTCTGGCCCAGCATCAGAAGGCCACGGGGCGAGAACATGACGTTGTAGTTCAGTTCCTGGCTCAGCGTCTCGTACAGGCTGCGGGCCTTTTCGTAGATCGCGGCCGAGGGGTCTTGCAGGTAGTTCGAGCGGATGATCGTGGTGTTGCGCCCGGTGTTGCCGCCACCCAGCCAGCCCTTTTCGATCACCGCGACATTGGTGATGCCAAAGTTCTTGCCGAGGTAATAGGCGGTGGCCAGCCCGTGGCCCCCTGCCCCCACGATGATCGCGTCATAGGACGCTTTCGGTTCGGGCGAGGCCCACGCCCGCTCCCATCCCATGTGGTAGCGCACTGCTTCGCGGGCGATGGCAAAAACCGAATAACGCTGCATCGGGGCCTCATTGCTTTGGCGGGCGGAACCGGGGCGGTCCAGCCTCACCCTCATGGAACGAGTGCGGGATACATCCGCATCCGACAGCGGCGCAATCGGGAAAAATGCGACATGGCACGAGTCTGTTGCCGCGCGCCCGGGCCAAGGGGCACCGGGCGGGACGAAATGCCCCTTTTGCCTGACCCTGCGAACCATTACATCGCGTGCAGGTAACGGAATTGGATCGGGCGAAGCCATGCAGGACTGGGGTTTTTGGGCGGCGTCGGCGGGACTCTTCCTTGCCATAGCCGCGATCCTTCTGATCGCGCTGCGTCGCGACCGCGGGCTCGCCGATGCGCCTGACGTGGACATCAAGGTCTACAAGGACCAGTTGGCCGAGGTTGAACGCGACATCGCCCGCGGCACTTTGGCACCCGACGAAGCGCAGCGCCTGCGCAGCGAGGTCGGGCGCCGCATTCTGGATGCCGACCGCGCCGCGGCGACGGCGCAGGCCACATCGTCCGCCACGCCTGCGCTTCTGCCCGCCGCCATCGTTCTGGCGGCACTGGTCGGAGGCATCGGCACCTATGCCTATATCGGCGCACCGGGTTACCCTGACCTGCCGTTGAAGGCGCGCATCGCGGCGGCGGACGCGCGGATGCAAAGCCGCCCGTCGCAGGCTGACGCCGTGGCGGGGGCACCCAAGCCAACGGCGCCGACCGATCTTGCGCCAGATTTCCTCGACCTGATGGAAAAGCTGCGCACCGCAGTCACCGACCGCCCCAACGATCAGCGCGGGCTTGAGCTTCTGGCCCGCAACGAGGGCGCCTTGGGCAACTATGCAGCCGCCGAATCCGCCCAGCGCCGGTTGATCGAGGTCAGGGGGGACGCGGCCACCGCCGATGATTACGCCACCTTGGCCGAGATCATGATCGCCGCCGCCGGTGGCTATGTTTCGCCGGAAGCCGAGGCGGAACTTGTCGCAGCCCTGAGCCGCGACCCGCAGGACCCGGTCGCGCGCTACTATTCCGGCCTGATGTTCGCGCAGTCGGGCCGCTATGATCGAGCCTTTGCGTTGTGGCAACCCTTGCTGCAGGAAGGCCCGGCAGATGCACCGTGGATTGCCCGCATCCGCGCCGAGATCGAAGATGTCGCCTACCTTGCGGGTGTCAATTATACTTTGCCCGAAGCCTCTGGCCCAAGTGCAGGAGACGTTGCCGCCGCTGCCGAGATGGCACCGGAAGAGCGACAGGCGATGATCGAGGGGATGGTTGCGCAATTGTCGGACCGGCTTGCCACCGATGGCGGGTCGGTCGAGGATTGGAACCGGCTGATCCGCTCGCTGGTGGTGTTGGAGCGCCGCGACGAAGCACAGAAGATCTACGACGAGGCGAAGGTCAGGTTTGTCAGCCGTGATGCCGAACTTTCCTTCCTGCGTCTGGCAGCGGTCGAATCCGGCCTTGTGCCATGATCTGCGACAGCATCGAAGGTTTTGCGGGCGTTTTGCAGCCCAACCGCGCGATTGCCGGGCTTGATCTGGGCGACAAGACGATTGGTGTGGCGATTTCCGACCTTCGCCGGTCTGTAGCGACCCCGGTGGACGTGATCCGGCGCGAGAAGTTCACCCTAGATGCCGCGCGGCTTCTGGCGTTGCTGGCCGAGCGCAAGGCGACCGCGATCCTGCTTGGCCTGCCGCTGAACATGGACGGCTCCGAAGGCCCGCGGGTCCAGTCGACGCGCGCTTTTGCCCGCAATCTGGAAAAGCTGACGCCCTTGCCGATCTTCTTCTGGGATGAACGCCTCTCGACCGTCGCGGCTGAACGTGCGCTGCTTGAAGCCGACGCGTCGCGGCAGCGCCGCCGCGAGGTGATCGACGCGGTGGCCGCGACCTATATCCTGCAAGGCGCATTGGACCGTCTGGCGCATCTGGACGCCGGGCCGCACTAACCGGCTGCGGCCAAAATCACACGACCCCGGCGCATCCGGCGCCAAAACGTCGCAAAGGGCTGATCATGCCGCGCCTTTCGCCCTATATCCTGCCAGGAAGACCGATGACAAAGGGCCGCAACGAGTGAAAGACGACATCTGGATGCGCGACGAAGTCCAGTCGCCTTGCGTGAAGCTTTGTGTGGTGCACCCCGAAGAGCGGCTGTGTGTCGGCTGCTTTCGCACGATCGAGGAAATCTCGACGTGGTCGCGTCTGAGCCATGAAGAACGGGCCGAGATCATGGCAGACCTGCCGGCCCGCGCGCCGCGTCTGGCCAAGCGTCGCGGTGGCCGCATGGGCCGTCTGGACCGCTAGCGCCAGGTACCGTCAGACCTTTCGAAGCCATTCCTCGACCGACGCCATCTGCGGTCGGAAATAGGCGATCATCCGGCCTTCGGGCGGTGCCACAGCACCCTTGGTCCAAGGCGCCACACCGTGCAGCATCAGCCGATGAATGAGCGTCGCCTCGCCCGGACGTGCTGGCAGTTCCACCCGCTGACAGGTGTCGAACACCCGCCGCCGCGCCGCCTTGTAGGTTTCGGTGACCTCGACCTCGTCCCAGTCATGGGCGGGGTATTGGTCCAGAACATCCAGCAGCGCCGCGCGCATCACCTCGTGGCTGCCATCCCAGACTACCAGGGGCGAGGCGTCCGGTCCACACTGGTTCAAGGGCAGGCCAAGGATCCAGCCGTGCGGTTCTTTCACATAGCGCCGCTCACCGGGTGGGATCAGCAAAAGCCCGTCAAGATGCGCCGCGTCGCGTGCGACGCGAAAACGGAGGGCGGCTTCGCTTTCGCTTGGCGACGGTTGCGGGTAGCCCGGACGCATGACCGACAGTTGGCCAGGATGGAGCGGTTCGGGGTCAAGCGGCAGCGCAACCCACGGAAACGCCACGTCGCCAACCGCGCCGTCCGGGCCGTTCGGCAGGGCGTCGACGCCGACGAACCACGTATTGCCGCAGCGCCAGTCCGCGACACTCGCGGCCAGCAGGCCAAGCGACACCTCGCGCGCCGCCTCGGCCCAGGCGGCGATGCGGGGGTCTGGCCCGTAGACCGCCCACCCCTGCCCTGCCATCCGGATCGGCGCTACCATCCCGCCACCTTGCGCAGCATGTTCAGTGCGACCAGCGCCAGAAACATTGCAAAGACGCGCTTGAGCGGCTTTGGGTTCATCGCGTGGGCCAGGCGCACGCCCAGAGGCGTGGTTGCCAGCGTGGTTCCGATCACGACCAGAAACGCCGGGATACTGATCGCCCCCACGGTCCAGGGCGGTGCGTCAGCCACCGGCACGAACAGGAACCCGATCACCGATGGCACAGCGATAAGCACGCCGAACCCCGCTGCCGTCGCCACTGCCCGGTGGATCGGCACACCGTAAAGCGTCATGATCGGCACCCCGAACGATCCACCACCGATGCCCATCATCGCAGACAGGAAGCCGACGACCGTGCCCATCAGCCCGCGCGCCGGTTGGCCGGGCATCGCCGCGCCCAGTCGCAAGTCATCGCGTCCGAACGCCATCCACACGGCGACCGATCCTGCGACCACGCCAAACACCGCCTGTAGCGCCGTGGAGGGCAGCCGCGACGCCGCAACGACCCCAAGCCCAGCGCCGATCACCAGAAACGCTGCCCACTGGCGCAAAACGGCCCAGTCCACTGCGCCCTTCTTGTGATGCGCCAGGACCGACCGGATCGAGGTTACGACGATCGTTGCAAGCGAAGTTGCCACGCAGATCTGCATCAACTGGTCACCGCCGTAGCCAAGCGTGGTGAACATGTAGAGAAAGGCCGGCACCAGAACGATTCCGCCGCCGACGCCCAGCAGGCCGCCGATCACCCCGGCGAAGCCGCCGACAGCCAAGGCCAGCGCAACCATCGGCAGCAGTTCGGACACTTCGGGCACTATATCTTCCTTTCGGTGTCGCATTGGCCCCCTGCATACCGCGCGCAATCGGGTCATGCCAGAGACAGCGCCAGCGGCTCTGGTATCCGACGGCCGGTTTCTGTAACCTGAGGCGAACGGCGCCAGCGCCATGTCCAACCCCTTTCCGAGGTCACCATGTCAGACCGCTTGCTGCGCCCTGCGCTTGTGCTTGGGCTTTTGTCCTGTATCGGCCCTTTTGCGATCGACATGTACCTTCCGGCGATGCCGTTGATCGGCAACGATCTTGGCACCTCGATCCAGGGGATGCAGACCACGATCACCGCCTACTTCATCGCCTTCGGTCTGGCGCAACTGATCTATGGCCCGTGGGCCGACAGGTCGGGGCGCAAGACGCCGCTTTACGCCGGGATCGTGGTTTTCATCGCGGGGTCGGTGGTGTGCACCTTTGCCCCGACTGTCGAGTGGCTGGTGGCCGGCCGCTTCATCCAGGGGCTTGGCGGCGCGGCGCTGATGGTGGTTCCCCGCGCGATCATCCGTGACCTTTACACCGGCCCCGCAGCCACACGGCTGATGGCGGCGGTGATGCTGGTGATCTCTATTTCCCCGATGCTTGCACCGCTTGCGGGCGCGGGCCTGATGGCAGTTTTCAATTGGCGCGCGATCTTTGGCGCGCTGCTGGTCGCCTCGCTTGCCAGCCTTGTGATCCTCAAGCTTTTCCAGCCGGAGACGCTGCCACCTTCGCAACGCCAGCCGTTCAACATGGGCGACGCGCTGTCGGGTGCGAAGCGGCTGCTGACCGACCCGCTGTTCATGGGGCTGACTTTCCTTGGCGGTTTCGGCATGGCAAGTTTCTTCGTGTTCATTGCCTCGGCCAGCTTTGTCTACACTGAGGATTTTGGCCTTTCGCCCACCGGATTTTCGCTTGCCTTCGCGATCAACGCCATCGGGTTCTTCGCCGCGTCGCAGATGGCCGCCTATCTGGGCCAGACCTACGGATCCGAGCGGGTGATGGCCGTGGCCGCCGCAGGTTTCGCGGCGTTCACGGTGGCACTGTTCGGTGCGGCGCTTCTTGGGTTTGCCACCCTGACGGTGTGCGTTGCGGGGCTGTTTCTGGCCAACGCCTGCCTTGGGCTGATTATCCCGACGACGATGGTCATGGCGCTGGATGACCACGGCGATATCGCCGGCCTTGCCTCGTCTTTGGGCGGCACGCTGCAAATGCTGGCAGGTGGGATGATGATCGCTGCCGCGGGCCCGTTCTTCGATGGCACGGTGACCCCGATGCTGGGTGCGATTGCGCTTTGTGGAGTGATCGCTTTTGCGCTGTCGCGGTTGGTGTCGAACCGTCAGGCCGCCGCTGCGGCCTGAACCTCGTCCAGCGCGCGGTCGATCAGATCAAGCCCGGCACCGGTGCGCGACGCCCCCTCTGACAAGGTGCGCCGCCATCCCCGCGCGCCCGGTCGCCCGGTGAAAAGGCCCAGCATGTGCCGCGTGATCTGGTGCAAACGCCCGGCCCCGGCCAGATGGTCGGCAATATACGGGCGCATTGCGTCTACAACCGCAAAGGCATCCGGCGCGAACGGGTCGCCCCACAGCCGGTCCGCACCGATCAGCACCGACCCGGGATCGTGGTAAGCCGCGCGCCCGATCATCGCCCCGTCAAGCCCGGCTGCAAGGAACCCCTCCGCCTGAGCCAGTGAGGTGATCCCGCCGTTGACCGATATCGCAAGGTCGGGAAACGCCTTCTTCATCCGCAGAACCAGATCATAGTCCAGCGGCGGGACCTCGCGGTTTTCCTTTGGCGACAGGCCTTGCAGCCACGCCTTGCGGGCATGAATGATGACATGCCGGACACCTGCTTTCACCATGTGATCGAGGAAATCCGGCAGCACCGTTTCGGGGTCCTGATCGTCGACGCCGATGCGGCATTTCACCGTGACCGGCACGTCGGCCTCACTGATCATTGCGCGCACACAGTCGGCGACCAGCGCCGGACGCTCCATCAGCACGGCCCCGAAGCATCCAGATTGCACCCGGTCCGACGGGCAGCCGACGTTGAGGTTGATCTCGTCATAGCCCCACGGCCGCGCGATCCGCACCGCTTGCGCAAGCTCTGCCGGAACCGACCCGCCCAATTGCAGCGCGACCGGATGTTCCGCAGCCGAATAGTCCAGGAGGCGCGACTTCGGACCGTGAATGATGGCCAGCGCCGTCACCATTTCCGTGTAGAGCAACGCCCGCCGCGACATCTGGCGATGAAAATAGCGGCAATGACGATCCGTCCAGTCCATCATGGGAGCGACCGAGAGGCGGTGCGCCTGCGAAACAAGGGAGTCCGTGGAAACCAAGGATTTGTTCTCAGTCATCTGCGCTGCCGTTTCCCGCTGGTTTCCGTCGGTTCCTGCCGTTTCGTGCCGGTTCGGTTGGTGGTGCAGCGCCAAACGTGCTCCGCCAGCACTAGAAAAGCACCAGAGCCGCGGCGTTTATCATGTCCGGGAATGTGCGAAAAGCGGCAACCGTGCGTGACGAGCGAATGCAGACCCTTAAGCTTACGATATACCCGTGAAGCTATCCGGCACAGATCGGCACCCCATCTGCCGGCCGATTTATTCCGGAAGGGCTGAGATCCCTTTGACCCGCCAAGCGGACCATATCATACCGGGAGCGGTCCACCCGGGCGGCGGCGAGACAAGACATGATGGCGCGGCAGGAAAGCAGATGACAACCAAGGTCACTTTGTTCGGACGGTTTTTGCGGGAGCCGCTTGTTCATTTCATGGTCCTCGCCGCTTTGCTTTTCGGGCTTATGTCGGAACCGAACGCACCCCAAGCCGTCGCTGATGACCGCCGGATCGTGATTTCGGCGACTGACGTCGAACAGTTGTCCGCAAGTTGGACACAGCGCTGGCAACGACCGCCAAGCGAGGCCGAACTGGCCGGGATGGTCCGGGAAGCGATCCGGGAGCAGGTCTTGTATCGCGAGGCCGTGGCGCTTGGGCTGGACCGCGACGACGTGGTGATCCGCCGCCACCTGCGGCAGAAGTATGAGTTCATCACGCAGGATCTGGCCTACGACACCGACCCCGACGAGGCGACGCTGCGGACCTTTTACCAAACCCAGCCCGACCGTTATGCACAATCTGCCAAGGTATCGTTCAGCCAGATCCTGTTCAGCACCGATCGGCGCGGCGCTGCAGCCGAGGCCGACGCGGCACAGGCGCTGGCCGATCTGCAATCGGCGACGACGCCAGAGGCCGCAGACCTGCTTGGCGACGCCACTTCCTTGCCGCCGACCTTTGAAGCGATGGATGCTGCCGGGGTTGAAGCCATGTTCGGTCCGGACTTTGCAGCCGCGCTGATGCGGGTGGAGCCGGGACACTGGTCCGGGCCAATTGCCTCGGGTTACGGGCTTCACCTGATCTGGCTGTCCGAAAGGATCGCTGGCGGGCCCATTGCCTTTGAAACCGTACGGCAGCGCGTAAAGGACGACTGGGTGTACGAGCAGCGCATTGCAGCCAATGAAGCAATCTTTCGCAAACTTCTGGACCGCTATGAGGTTGTGGTCGAACCCCCTGCTTCGGCAGTCGAGGGTGCCGGGGACGGCTCGTGATGCGCTGGCTGATCCTAGCGATTTTTGGAGTTTTCAACCTCGCGCATCCGCTGGAGGCGCATGAATCCCGGCCGGCGTTTCTTGATGTCCGCGAGCTTGCCGCAGGTCAGTACGAGGTGGTCTGGAAGCGGCCGATGCGCGGGGAATACGTCATCGGCTTTGCCGTTGACTGGCCGGACGGATGCGTGCCGAAGGCAAACAGCGAACAACAAGTGCCGGGCGCGTCGATAACGAAAATGCTGCTGGAGTGTGGCAAGTCAGGGCTGATCGGCGGGACGATTTCGATAGAACGGCTGGCCGAAACCAGCGCCGAGGTTCTAGTGCGAGTTGAGTTCGGGGACGGCACCAGCCAGACCCAGATCTTGCGACCCGCTTCGCCCTCGATGGTCGTTGAAGGCCCGCGCAGCGCCTTTGCCGTGGGGGCCGAATACTTGCTGCTGGGCTTTAACCACATCCTCGCCGGGATCGACCATCTGGTTTTTGTTCTTGGGCTGACGCTGATCGTGGGCGGGGGGTGGAGATTGGTCAAGACAATCTCTGCGTTCACCCTTGCACACAGTTTCACCCTTGCGCTTTCCACTCTTGGTGTCGTGCGGGTATCGCAAGCTCCGGTCGAGGCCGCCATCGCCCTCAGCATCGTGTTTCTGGCCCGTGAGCTTGTGTCGGTGCGGGAAGGGCGGCCGGGGTTGACCTCGCATGCGCCGTGGCTTGTCGCCTTTGTCTTCGGGCTTTTGCACGGGCTTGGGTTTGCGGGTGCGCTGCGCGAGATAGGCCTGCCGCGGGGGGACATTCCGATGGCCTTGCTGGCATTCAATCTGGGTGTAGAGGCGGGACAACTGGCGTTTGTTGCGATGGTTTTGATGGTGTTGGCCGCCGGAAAGCGGCTTTTGTACGCCGCCTTGCCCAGATGGGTCGAACTGGTTCCTGCCTATTCTATCGGTACCGTTGCCGCATACTGGACTCTGGAAAGAATCTTGGCAGCGTGATTTAGTATTCACGGAATCGAGAGGAGATAGCCATGACATCGACGACACTCCGCAGTTTCGTGCTTGCGGCTCTCACCTTAAGCCCGGCCACTGTGCCTGCCTTCGCACAAGAGGATATCATTGACTCTCACGGCCACGATCTTGCCGGGCTCGATGTCCAAAATAAGAAGCCGCCCTATTCGCCGAATGCGGGGCGAAATTTCCCGGACCGGCCGTTGTTCGGCGAGACGCATCTGCACACGACCCTGTCGTTTGACGCAGGCACCTTCGGCGCAATCCTTGGACCGCGCGACGCCTATCGCTATGCCAAGGGCCAGGAGATCGTGTCGAACACTGGCCAACCCGTCCGCATAGCCCGTCCGCTGGACTTTACTGTTGTCACGGACCATTCCGATAACATGGGTTTCTTCGCCGAGTTCGCAGCCGGAAACCCCAATATTCTTGCCAACGTCACGGCGAAGGGCTGGTATGATCTGTTCAAGTCCGGCAAAGGCGCTGAAGCAGCAGTTCAGATCATCACCGCCTTCTCGACCGGCACCTTCCCGATCGAAATCATGTCGCTGCCCGGCACCAAACTGTACCGGGACACCTGGAAGGATATCATTGCCGCGGCGGAGGAAGCTAACGAGCCTGGACGCTTCACCGCGATGATCGGCTATGAATGGACTTCACAGGTGGGCACGGGCGACAACCTGCATCGCAACGTGATTTACCGCGATGGCGGCGATCTTGCCGTGCAGATGGACCCGATGGTCACCTTGCCGCCAATGGGCAGCCAGAATCCGGTAGATCTTTGGAAATGGATGGGCGCCTACGAAGACAAGACCGGCGGTGACGTTCTGGCCATCGCGCACAACGGCAACCTCTCCAACGGTCTGATGTTCCCTACCATCGAGCAGTTCGGCAAACCGGTGGATGCCGAATACGTCACCGAACGTGCCAAATGGGAAAAGATCTACGAGGTTACCCAGACCAAGGGGACGGGCGAGGCGCATCCGAACCTGTCGCCGAACGACGAATTCGCCGACTTCGAGATTTGGGACAAGGGAAATCTGGTCATGACGTCTGCAAAGACGCCAGAGATGCTCGAGTTCGAATATGCACGCTCTGCGTTGCTGAACGGCATGAAGCTGGAGACACAGTTCGGCACCAACCCCTACAAGTTCGGGATGGTCGGTTCGACCGACAGCCACCTTGGCTTTTCGTCCTTCGAGGAGGACAATTTCTTTGGCAAGACCGTGTCGATGGAACCTGGGCCAGAGCGGATCGCCAAGGATTTCGTCAAGACGCGGATTGCCACGGTCAAGGAATGGGAGGTCGGCGCGTCCGGGCTGGCTGTTGTCTGGGCGACCGAAAACACCCGTGCGGCGATCTTTGATGCGATGGAGCGCAAGGAAACCTACGCAACCACCGGCACCCGCATCACCGTGCGGTTCTTCGGAGGCTGGGATTTCGTTGCCGAAGATGCAAACACGCGCCGCCCGGCGCAGGTGGGCTATACCAAGGGTGTGCCGATGGGCGGCGATCTGGTGAAGGCCCCTGAAGGCAAGGCTCCGAGTTTCCTGGTTGCAGCGCTGAAAGACCCGATCGGGGCCAACCTCGACCGGGTGCAGATCGTGAAAGGCTGGATTGATGCGGACGGCAACGCACAGGAGCGCGTCTACGATGTGGCTTGGGGCGACGCCGACACCCGCCAGCCTGGCGCCGATGGCAAGCTGCCTTCGGTCGGTTCGACTGTCAACGTACCCGATGCAAGCTTCACCAACACCATCGGAGATCCCGAACTGATCACGGTCTGGTCCGACCCGGACTTCGACCCTGCGCTCAAGGCTTTCTACTATGCCCGTGTCATCGAAATCCCGACGCCGCGTTGGACCGCGTTTGACGCCAAGTACTTTGGCGTGACCCCGGCTGAAGACGTCCGGATGACGATCACCGAGCGGGCCTACACCTCGCCGATCTGGTATTCGCCCGCCGGCTGACCGAAAATGCGAGGTGGTCGCCATGACGGACAGCGGACCGAGTGGTAGCAGACTGACCTGAGACCCTGAACCTTCTCCAGATTTTTGGTGGAGTCCGTCCACGCAAGGAGACGGATAATGAAGCAATCGCGGTTCACAGAAGCGCAGATCATCAGGATACTGAAGGAGCAGGAGAGCGGATCGCCGGCGGCGGAGGTCTGCCGCAAGCACGGGATCAGCTCGGCGACGTTCTACTTGCCCGGCACGACCCGATTGGCCGACAGGGGTCGCGTGACGCTTGGCCCACGGTGCAAACCGGTAATGAATGACCGTAAGTTGGCCCTGAAGGACCGCACTGCCGCCATTGGAAGAGGTGAGCCGCGCGAATGACGCAATCAGCGCCACCAAGGCTGCCGTTGCAGAAGGGCTTGCTCCGGGTTTGGCTGGCCTTGCTGCGCGGCATCCCGGCCATCGAAAAGCTTGCTGGCGATTGAGAAGGCGACGAACGCACGGGCCGAACGCACGGGCCGTTTGATCCTGAAACGGGCACTGGAGGCACCTGCCCGCCAGATCGCAGAATACTTGGCTCTGGTTGGTGGGGAGGAGGTGGCGAAGATGCTTGAGAGCAAGGGAATCTTAGGCTGTGTCGCCTCGGCCAAGCTCTATGTCGACCTGATCGAAGCGGGCATTGTCGATCCGACAAAGGTCGTTCGTGTGGCGTTGGAGAACGCGGGATCGGTTGCGTCAGTTCTGCTCCTGACCGAAGCGACCATGACGGATGTGCCCGAGCCGGAAAAGCCGGGGCTGCCCGCAGCGCCGGAGTTCAGAGAGCGCAGGATACGGGCAGAGAGGTTTGGCGGTGCGATGGTGGTGACGCTGAACGGATTGCGGTCGCGACGGCCGCCATCAAGCGGAACAGGTGGAGGTACCCTTTTCGGCACCTGCCCATCCTACATCGTCAGGCTGTCAGCATTTCCTGTAGATATGCAACGGCCTTCGCGGGAGTGGCGAGGCGCGGATAGTGCGCCTCGGGGAACGGCAGGCCGAAGCGCTTGTGCAACGCGCTGACAAGGTTCAGGAAATCCATCGAGTCGAGGCCGAGGTCGTCCTGCATGTGATCGTTGTCGCCAATGTTTGCAGGGTCGAGGTCCGGCGCGACGGCGGTCAGGTCGGCGATGAAGGCGGCGCGGAGATCGGCTGGGGTCATGGAATTGCGGGCTCCTGCAAGAGGCGGGCTATTTCGGCCAGGAAAACTGCGCCGCGGCGGCCGTCACTTACCCGGTGGTCTGCGGCAAGGCTGACGGTCACGGCGAGGCGCGGTCTGACGGTGCCGTCGTGGACCATCGCGCGAAGGCGGGGCGCGCCAAAGCCGACCAGTGCCACCTGCGGCGGGTAGATCACGCCGATCAGCGCATCCACACCGGTTTCGCCGAGCGAGGAGATGGTGATGGTGCCCTGGGTGATCTCGCTGTTGCGCAAGCGTCCAGTCCGGGTGCGGGCGACGATGTCGCGCATCGCATCCATGATCGCGTCGGGATCTTTCGACTGCGCCTCAAGGATCGCGGGCGCGATCAGCCCGCCACCGCGCATCGCGACGGCAAGCCCGCAATGGATAGATGCGGACCGGGTATAGGGATCGCCCTCATATCGGCCGTTCAGTTCGGGCACCTTGGACAGCGCCCTGACCGTGGCATGGATGAGCAGCGCACCCATCAAAATCCGTTGGTCCGGCGTGCGGTCGCCATTCAGCGCGGTCAGCCGGACTTGCGCCGATTGCAGGTCGATCTCGTGCGTCAGATAATAGTGGGGGATTTCGCGCTTTGCGCGGCTCATCGCAGCGGCTATGGCGCGGCGCATCTCGGTCATGTCCAGGCCGGGCTTGCCCTTCGGAAGGTCAGCAGCCGCCGGTTCGGCTGTCGGCTGAGGCGCGGCCGCGAGATGGCGGTCAACATCAGACAGAAGGATCGCGCCGCCCGGACCGGACCCCGCAACAGTCTCAAGCGCAATTCCAAGCTCGGCGGCGCGAAACCGTGCGGCGGGCGAGGCGAGCAGAACCTTGTCCGCTGTCTCAGCCGTGGCTCTGACCAGCGTCTTGGCCGATGCCGGAGCCAGGGCAACCGGCGCAGGCGCGGCCGCCTTGGGGGCTTCGCGGGGAGGTCGGGCTGCCGCAACCGGAGTGCTGGACTCAGCCATCTCTGCCAAGTCAAGCCGCGCCAGCGGCGCGCCGACGGGCACGGTCTCGCCCGGTTTGGCCAGCAGCGCGCCAACCTCGCCTGCCTCGAAAATCTCGATCTCGATCGCGCCTTTTTGGGTTTCGACCACCGCGACGATATCCCCCTTGGACACCCTGTCGCCCGGCTTAACCAGCCATTCGACCAACTTGCCTTCCTCCATGTCGGCGCCCAGCGACGGCATCGTGAAGATGCTCATGGCATCACCCCCGGAAGGGACTTCACCGCAGCGACGATATCGGCGACCTGCGGCAGGGCGGCGGCTTCGAGGTGCTTTGGATAGGGCACCGGAACCTCGGCCGAGCACACCCGACCCACAGGCGCGTCGAGGTGAAAGAAGCAGGCCTCCTGCACCCGCGCGACGATTTCGGCAGAGAGCGAGCCGGTGCGCCAGCCTTCGTCCACCACCACGGCGCGACGGGTGCGCGCGACCGAGGCCATGATCGTTGCGTCATCGAGGGGGCGGAGCGTGCGCAGGTCGATCACCTCGGCCTCGATCCCGTCTTTCGCCAGCGTCTCTGCGGCTTCCAATGTCTTCCACAGGGAATAGGACCAAGCGATCAGCGTGACGTCGCGCCCCGGACGCCGGATCACCGCGCGGTCGATGTCCACAGCGCCCGCATTCCCGGCAATCGCGCCGGTCATGTTGTAAAGCATGACATGTTCGAGGATGATCACGGGGTCAGGCTCTTGCAACGCCGTCCAGAGCATGCCGCGCGCATCTTCCAGCGTGGCCGGGGCCACGACGCGAAGGCCGGGGATATGGACGAAAAAAGCCTCAAGCGAATGGGAATGCTGCGCCGCAAGCTGCCGTCCGGCGCCCGTCGCCATGCGAATGACCAGCGGCACCCCGAACTGCCCGCCCGACATGTGCCGGATCGTGGCGGCGGTGTTCATGATCTGGTCAAGCGCCAGAAGCGAGAAGTTTACCGTCATGATCTCGACGATCGGGCGCATGCCGACGAGGGCCGCGCCGATCCCTGCCCCGGTGAAGGCGGATTCCGAAAGCGGCGTGTCACGGATGCGCTCGGCGCCGAACTCCTTCAAAAGCCCCAACGACACGGCATAGCAGCCACCATAGGCGCCGATGTCCTCGCCCATCATGAAGACGCGATCATCCCGCAGCAGCGCCTCGGTGATCGCCTGCCGGCAGCATTCGCGGTAGGTGGTGTTCACAAGGGCCGACGGGGCGGCGGGTGCCGGCGGCGCTGGGCGGGTATTGGCAACCACATGGCGGGTCAGGTCTTCGACGGGCTCCAATGGGGCCTGTTCGCAGGCGGCAACAGCATTGCGAAGCTGCGCCTCGAGCTCGGCCTCGATGGCGTCGACCTCAGCCTGATGCAGCAGATTGTTTTCCAGCAGCCAGCCCTGAAACCGGGTGATCGGGCTTTTCTTGCGCCATTCCGCGACCTCGGCCTTGTCACGGTATTTCTCGGCATCGAACATCGAATGTGGCCGGGTGCGATAGGTCTGGCACTCCAGAAACTGCGGGCCGCCAGCGGTGCGTATCGCTTCGACCAGTCGATGGGCAGCGGCCTCGACTGCCACGACATCGTTTCCATCCACGCTTTCGGCGGGCATCCCGTAGGTCGCTGCGCGGGCGACAAAATTGGTGTTCGCCTGCACGCGCGCCACTGCGGTGCCCATCGCGTAGAGGTTGTTTTCCAGCACGAAAAGGACCGGAAGTTTCCAGAGTGCAGCAAGGTTCATCGCTTCATGGAACTCGCCCTCCGCCACCGCCCCGTCACCAAAGAAGCAGACGGTCACCCGGTCCTCGCCCAGCAGCTTGTCACCAAGGCCTAGGCCCGCAGCGAGCGGCAGCCCGCCACCGACAATGGCATTGCCGCCGTAAAGGTTGGTTTCGGCGTCGAAAAGATGCATCGATCCGCCGCGCCCGCCCGCGCAGCCGGTGGCCTTTCCGTACATCTCGGCCAGCGCCGATTCCATGCTCATACCGCGGGCCAGAGCATGGCCATGCTCGCGGTAGGTCGAGACGACACGGTCGCGATCCTGCAGCGCGGCGCAAACACCCACGGCCACCGCCTCCTCGCCGTCGTAAAGATGAAGGAAGCCGCGGATCTTTTCCTGGGTGTAAAGCTCGTAGCACTTCTCCTCAAAGCGGCGGATACGGATCATGCCGCGCAAAAGGCTCGTCACATGGGCGTGGTCGAGTTTTATCTTGCTCATCGCGCATCCCCCTCCAGCGTGGACAGATCTCCCTCTGGCAGGCCCAGTTCCCGCGCGCGTAGAAGGCGCCGCATGATCTTGCCCGACCGTGTGCGCGGCAGGCTGTCACGGAATACGATTTCGCGCGGCGAGACGGCGGGGCCGAGGCGTTTGCGGGCATGGCCGCGTAGTTCCTTCTCCAGGGCCTCGCCCGCCGTGAACCCCGCCTTCAGGGTGACGAAGGCCTTGACCACCTCGCCTGCGGTTTCATCGGGAATGCCGATCACGGCAGCCTCCGCCACGGCCGGATGTTCGATCAGCGCGCTTTCCACCTCGAACGGGCCGATCAGATGGCCCGAGGACTTGATCAGGTCGTCCGCCCGTCCGACGAACCAGAAGTACCCGTCACTGTCGCGCATGGCCAAATCGCCGGTCAGGTACCAGCCGCTCACGAAGCATTTTGCATAGCGTTCGGGTTGCCCGAGATATGCCCGCATCATCGACGGCCAGCCGGGACGCAGCGCCAGTTCGCCGATCTGACCGGCGGCAGCTTCGATGACCGTGCCATCCTCTCGGGTCACGATGCCAGCCTCGATGCCGGGCAGCGGCTTTCCCATCGCGCCGGGCTTGATGTCCATGTCGGCGGTGTTGGCGATCATGATGCCGCCGGTCTCGGACTGCCACCAGTTGTCATGGAACGGCAGGCCAAAGACCTTCTGGCCCCAGATCACGCATTCGGCGTTCAGGGGCTCGCCCACCGATGCCAGGAACCGCAGGGATGCGAAGCTGTGGCCCTTTGCCGCCTCACCCCCTGCCCGCATCATCATGCGGATCGCGGTCGGCGCGGTGTACCAGACCCGCACCCTTTCCCGCTCAAGGATACCGTACCACCGCTCCAGCTCGAACTCGGCCTCGTCAACTACGATGGTCGCCCGGTTGCACAAGGGAGAGATGATCCCGTAGCTCATCCCCGTCACCCAGCCCGGATCGGCGGTGCACCAGTAGATATCGCCCGGCTTCAGGTCGAGCGCGAGGCGCCCGGTCTCGGCATGGGCGACGACGGCCTGATGCACATGCACGACCCCCTTTGGCAGACCTGTGGTCCCCGAGGTAAAATGCAAAAGCGCCATGTCCTCGGGCATTGTCCGGACCGTCTCGAAACGCTTGGGAGCGGTGGCCATGGCGGGGCCAAGCGCGATGCATCCGTCCGGTGCCGTGTCGCCGATGATAAGCACCAATCTCAGCGTCGGCATGCTGGCGCGCCAGTCGGCAACCTTGCGCAGATACTGCGCCTCGGTCGTCACCAGAACGCTCGCTCCGCCGATTTCCATCCGCGCACGCACCGGTTCCGGCCCGAATGCCGCGAACAGGGGGCTTACCACCACGCCCGCCTTCATCGCGCCAAGCGTGGCAAAGTAAAGGTCGGGTACCCTGCCCGAAAGAAGGAACATCCGTTCGCCAACCCCGATGCCGTGGGCACGCAGCACATGGGCAAACCGGGCGGCATTTTCGGCAAGATCGGAATAGGTCAGAACCCGCCGCTCACCCTCGCGGCCAAGCCAGATCAGAGCGTCTTGCGTCCCATGACCAGCGGCAACGTGCCGATCCACCGCCTCATGCGCGATATTGAGCCCGCCATCCGGTAGCCCCTCCAGACGCGCCCGGGCCGCGTCCCAGCCGGTTGGAAGCGAACTGATATCGCCGTGCTGCGTGACTTTCCTGATCGGAGCGTAGGTCATCATCCCCTCGCGGCAGAAAGTTCAACACTGATGCGACCGCCTTGAAGCGGCTCCAGACATGGCACCCGACTTGGCGCACATTGGTAGTTTTGGGCGAAGAGCCGCGTCTGTCGTTGACGCAGGTCATGCCGGACCCATCGAATTTGCGTGGCTTCGGTTCGGTCTGCCGCTTGAACGACGTCCGTGAAACGCGCGGCTTCGAACTCCACCCCAGTGCCTCCGGGACCAATTTCCATCGCTTCCTGCCGTCCTCCAGAAAATCGAACGCCTCGGCAAGCCACCAATTCCGAAGCCCCAAAGGCATCGATCTGATCGTGCAAATTCATTCCCAAGCGCAGTTTTCGATAGCATTTTGCCGCCAACCCGATACCCCTTCGAGGCCGCTAAAGCGGCGGAACAACACTCTTTCGGGCTTTGGACGAAATGCGAGGCGCTGCAGATATGAACCGGCCGACACCAAAACTGGGCGCAAGGGTCAGCACGTGGGGGGCGTGGCTCCTGCTTGTCCTGTCGGTGTTGTTGGTCGGCGTGTTCGTCGTGGCGGCATTTTGGTTCAGGGCAAGCCCTCCGCTTTTGTGGATGGGCCTCTGGATCGCGCTTTCCTTGGGTATACTGGCATCCGCTGTGCGCTATGGCCCGCTTTCGGGGCTTGGTCTGGTCATCGTGGCAACGGTGGGCTTTTCGCTTTGGTGGATGACGATCTTGCCATCGAACGATCGCGACTGGCAGCCCGACGTATCGCAACTTCTGACCGCCGAATTTGACCCGAACGACCCCTCGCGCGTCACTCTGCGTAACGTGCGCAACTTTGACTGGCAGACGCCCACAGAAGCTGCGGAGCGTTGGGAGGCGCGGGACTACGATCTCGATGCACTCGAGAGTCTGGACTTCGTCATGACATGGTGGGCCGGGCCAGCGATCGCCCACACCATGGTCTCCTTTGGGTTCTCGGATGGAGAGCACATTGTATTCTCGCTGGGCATCAGGCCCGAGCGGAATGAGGCCTATTCGTCGATTGCAGGCTTCTTCAAGTCATACGAGCTGATCCTGACGGGTGCCGATGAACGGGATGCGGTGCAGTTGCGAACCAGCGTCCAGACCGGCAACCGCGTCGTTCTTTACCGCCTGCATGGTGATCCAGCGGTGATGCGTGGGCTTTTTCTCGAATACCTCGCCCTTGCCAACAGCCTGGCCGAGCATCCCCGGTTTTACCGGACGATCCTCGACAATTGCACGACCGTCATCTGGAAACTCGCAGACCGCCTCGTCCCCGGGCTGCCGATCGACTACCGGGTGGTCCTATCAGGCTATCTGCCTGAGTTCCTTTACGATCACGGCTTGCTTGATCAGCGATTCCCATTGGAAAAGCTGACGGAGATGGGCCTCTTGCCAGCCTCGATCAGTTACGACGGATCGGGGCGAGGTTTCTCGTCGGCGATCAGGGCAAAGCTACTGGCGCAGTGACGGTGAAACGAGACGGGGCGGCCGCGGTGTCACGGCCGCCCCGTCCGGGCATTCGTTACAGGCTGTTGTTGCCCGTGGACTAGTTCCCCAGAATGGTGATCGGCACGCCACTCAGCAGCCGCGACAGGGCCGGCGTCTGTGTCTGACCGAACCGCCCGGATTCGTTCAGACCCGCCCCGATCAGCTTCACCACGTCAGGCGATCCTGCGAATTTCGAATGGCTGCCAGAGCTTGAGTCCTTGATCTGCGACAGATCGATCACCGTCACGCCAAGCTCCTCAAGTTCCGCAGTATCCGCAGCACCAACGCGAGGCACGCCACCGGCAAGCCGGCGCGAGAACCGCAGCGCCGCGTCATCGGCTGACACGAGCAGGTAGATCTTCTCGATCACCGGCTTCGGCAATTGCGCAAGCTGTACCTTGAACAGGTCGATGTCTATGTCCGGTGACGCAAGGATGATGTTCGAGATCGACTTGCGCGTCCCAAGCTTGCCCGTCTGTTGTGCGTCAACCAACCCTTCCATCGTCAGGAACGCCCCCATCGAATGGGCAAAAATATCGACGTCCCTTGCATTCGTCTTGCCCAGAACCTCGGCCAGTTCCTTTAGCTTGCCACGCGCCACAAGGGCGCTGTTCAGGTCATAGACGTAGCGGGGTGCCTTTGCAGCCGAGGCCCATGTGAACAACACCGGCACGCCTTCAAAGCCGGTATCCTCGACAAACTGTGACAGGCGCAGGATCGCATCGCTTGTCGTGTTGTTGTAACCGTGGATAAACAGCAGGATCTTCTGCTCGTTCCGAGGGCGCTTGGCCAGTTCGCGGTTCACTTCGGTAACGAACGACGCATCACTGCGATAGATGACCGGATCGACGACAGCGAACTCTTTTTCCGGATCGGGCGGCAGGCGCGTCGGACGCTCCAGTTCCCCGACCACATGGTTCGGTGGCACCGTCACGTCAACCGACGCAAGCCCCAGCTTGGCAGCGCGCTCGCCGGAATACATCGCACCCACCAGATCCGACGCTTCGCGCGTGGTCGTTATGAAGATACGATGGCGCGACACATCGGCGAGGCTTTCAGCCGGCTGTTCTGGATTGTCGATGCCGATCAGGTCCGGCGGCCTGCTGCATCCGATAAGCGCTATTACACAAAGCGGTACAATCAACGGAAACTTCTGTGACACCTTGTACATGAACTTGCCCCGCATCAGACAGATAATCCCATAACCAAAGCCGAAAAGGAAAAGCTCAGACTGGCCTGCCACCCGAAAGTCCGATGGTACCCCTTAATCTTCCCCCCTGCATCTGGGATACCTTCCGTCACTTGTTTTGACAAGCTTGGGCCAAACGCTTTTTCCTCGTGTGGCGCAACCTTGCAATTCGACATCGCTTTTATCGCGGCCCCGCGAATGGCGGGCAGACCCCGCGGCAATTATGCGCAGCAATCCGTCATGTTGTCGGCGCATGACAAAGCAGCGACACATGCCTTCGTCAACTGATCAGTTTCCCGACCAGACAACATCCCAGTCGCGCGCCATGTCGACAATGATCCACCCCTTTGATGCGCTTTCATCAAGGCCGCGATCCAGTTTGCCGATGTGGCTTTCGCGGTCGTAGGCGAACTCGCGTTCAGCGTCGGTGTGGTGCAGGATCAAACCAAGGCTCGGCCCCTTGCCGCTTGTGGTGTATTCCAGCATTTCGAAATCTCCGTCAGAGTTTCCAAAAGCCAGCACGGGCCGCAGTCCGATCTGCCGGGCTATGCCCACCGGCTTGCCACCCTTGTCATCAATGAAGGCGATATCAGGCAGTTGCATTATCTGGCCGACCCCGTCGATAACGCGGTATTCCGTATCAACCATGCTGCCAACGACCTGATAGGGCGGAATGCCATAAGCATCCCCGGCAATTGCACGGACGAAATTGATGCCGCCGCCGGTGACGATCCACGTTGAGAAATCCTCGTCCCGCAAATAGCCCAGCAACTCGAGCATTGGCTGATACGTCATTTGCGTCAGCGGTTGACCCGTCTTGGGGTTTTTGGCGGTGGCAATCCATTTCTGCACTTCGGTCTCGAAATCGGCGACGGTAATGTCGGCATGGCTGGCCATTACCACCTCGACCAGCGCCGCTGTCCCGCCCGCCATGACGGTTTCGAGATCGCCCTTTGCGGCCGCACGCAGCACGTCGGACTTCAGGATCGACGGATCAGCCGCCGCCCGCGCGCGCAATTGGTCAAGCGCGAAGAAGAACTGGAAATACACTGGCTGTTCAGCCCATAGCGTGCCGTCGTTGTCGAACACCGCCACCCGCGCGTCAGGCGGAACATAGTCGCCAGACGCAGGGTCGGTAACGGTCTCCACGAACGAGATGATGGCGTCTTTGCTGGCACCGTCTGTCCACGATGGAAGGGGGTCGGCAGAGGCCGCTGCGGAAAGCGCAACGAAGGCCACGGAAATCATCAATGCACGCATTGGCTCTGGTTCGCTCTCTGTTTGAAACGGACATAAACATGAACGGCCCCCGCAAGAAATCCTGCGGAGGCCGAGGTTACGCCGTTCAGCGCTGGACGTTCTTCATCGCATCCATCGCGGCCTGCAGATCGAAGCTGCCGGGCTCCATGCGGACCGGGAACTCCTTGAAGCTCTGGATCCACGTGGTGATGTAGGCCATCGCCGGGATGAACATGTACATCCGCTCCATATACCAGCGCTGATAGCCCATCGCGTCCTCGTCGCGTGCTTTCTCGAACGGGTCGCTGCGCAGGTTGGTCAGGATCGGCGCCCGCAGTTTCACGAAGGGCTCCTGCCACACGCCAAGGCCATGTGCCGGCTGATCAAGGTACTGGGCCTTCCAGTTGCCGTAACGCAGCGCCGCCACTTCGCCGCCGTCCGTCCAGTAGATGAAGGACTTGCGCGGCCATTCGGCCTTGCCCTCAAGCGCGGGTCGAAGGTCAGACCCGTCGAGATGCACCTTGTAGTCACGGCCATTGACGGTCTTGCCGGCCTTCAGCTCTTCAACGATGTTCGGATCACCCGCAGCGGCCAGAAGCGTCGGCAGCATGTCCTCATGCGCGCCGATATCGTTGATGATGGTGCCCGGCTTGATGACGCCCGGCCACTTGATCAGCGTCGGCACGCGGTAGCCGCCTTCCCATGGCGAGTTCTTCTCGCTCTTGAACTGCGTCGTGCCGCCATCGGGCCAGGTGAACACCTCGGCGCCGTTGTCGGTCGAATACATGATGATCGTGTTGTCCTCGATCCCCAAGTCCTTGATCTTCTGGAGGACCTCGCCAACCATTCCGTCATGTTCCACCATGCCGTCGGCATAGAGGCCAAGCCCCGTCACGCCTTTGGATTCTTCCTTCAGGTGTGTGAATACGTGCATCCTCGTGGAATTGTACCACAGGAACATCGGCTTGCCCTCGGCATGGACCTTGTCCATCCAGTCCAGCGCCCGGGAAGTCACTTCCTCGTCGATGGTCTCCATCCGCTTGCGGGTTAGCGGTCCGGTGTCCTCGATGGTCTGCGTCCCGTCCGGGTTGGCGACCGAATGGATCACGCCGCGCGGGCCGAAGGTTTCCTTGAACGTCCGGCCGTCGGGCATCACCATGTCGCCGGGATAATCCTCGTTCTCGGGCTCTTCCTCGGCGTTCAGGTGATAGAGGTTGCCGAAGAATTCGTCGAAGCCGTGATTGGTCGGCAGCATGTCGTCGCGGTCACCGAAGTGGTTCTTGCCGAACTGGCCGGTCGCATAGCCGTGCTCTTTCAGCAGCCCGGCAATCGTCGGGTCGGCAGTATTGATCCCTTCCGGCGATCCCGGCAGACCGATCTTCAAAAGCCCGGTGCGGATCGGCGATTGCCCGGTCATAAAGGCGGCGCGTCCGGCGGTGCAGCTTTGCTGGCCATACCAATCAGTGAAAAGCGCGCCATCGCGGGCAATGGAATCGATGTTGGGAGTTTTATAACCCATCATTCCAAGGTTATAGGCGCTGATGTTGAACTGGCCGATGTCATCGCCCCAGATCATGACAATGTTCGGCTTTTCAGTTTCCTGAGCAAAAACGGGAACCGCCATTGCCGTCGCAGCCGCAAAAGCAATCCCACTGGCGGTCGACCGCCAAAGGCGCGACCTGGATGCGAGTCTCATTCGATATCCTCCTCCAAAAACGGCGGCTTGACTCCGCACAACGACTGTCCGTAGCCTGACGATGCTAGACAGGGACTAGCCACCGTTGAAGTTGGACCTTGGGCCTATCCTGGTCGGCCGTGGCCCAGAGAAGGTGTGTTTGGCGAGGGTGCATGAGTGATCGCGGTGCTGTTCTCGTTTGCCTCACCAACATAATCGCGCTTGTGCTTTGCTGCGCGGTCGCACGAGCGGAAGACATCCGTCCCCGCGTTCTGACCATCGTGGAATCTGACAGCCGGCTTCCGCTTGTCCGCTCGATGCTAAACTCCATCGAAGCAGGGCTTGGCCCCGAAGTGACCGAGCAAGGCGAAGTCTACGTCGAATACCTCAATCTGCTGAATTTCGACCGCCCCGAAGAACGCGACCAAATGCGAGAGTTCCTGGCCACCCGCTATGGCGACAGGGCACTCTCCGCCGTTGCTGTTCTGGGCCCAAACGCGCTTGCTTTCATGCGCGACAACCGGGATGCCATCGCTCCGGGCGTTCCCATCGTCTACGGTGCGCTTAGCCGCGCCGCTTTGGACCAGGTCCTTGACGGCAAGGTCGAACCGGCGATGAGCGGGGTCACCAACGCCTTCGACCTGCCCGCGACGCTCGATCTTGCGCTTGGTCTTCAACGCGATGCGACCGAAATTGTCGTGGTCAGCGGATCGGCCCCGTTCGACCGACAATGGCGCGCCACCGCAGAAGAGGTGCTTGCCGACTACCCGACAGATCTGCCCGTCCGCTTCATCTCGGAAGCATCCTCCTCGGCAATCCTGGCCGAAGCCGCAGGATTCAATCCGCGCGCTGTCGTGCTGTACCTCACTGTTGTCATGGACGCCGACGGAAACCGCTTCATCCCCTCGCAATTCGCACGGTCCCTCGCTGCGGCCAGTCCCGCCCCGGTCTGGACAGTCTACGATACCATGCTTGGCACTGGCGTCGTCGGCGGACATGTCGAGAACCTCGACACGACCGGTCGCGCGATCGCGGCCATGCTGCGCACCGCGATCGACGGTGCCGAACTTCCTGCCCCGCAAGAAATCTCAGGGGCGCCCGCCGTTGATTGGCGGGCGATGCGGCGCCACGGCCTGAACGTTGACCTTTTGCCCGAAGGGACACGGATCCTTTATTACGAACCCTCGCTGTGGGAACGCTACCGCCTTTGGATCGTGGCCATTGGCGGGATCATCCTTGCGCAATCCGCCACCATTGCCGCCCTTGTGCTGCACCGCCGCCTTCTTGCCCGCTCGCACGCGACGCTTGCCTTGGAACGCGCGCAGCTTACCCACATTTCGCGAAACCTGCGCCTTGGCCAGTTGTCGGCCTCGCTCGCGCACGAGATCAACCAGCCGCTTGCCGCGATCCAAGCCAATGCCGATGCGGGTGTCCGTCTTGCAGGCCGTCCGTCGCCCGATCTTACCGAGATCAAGTCCATCTTCAGCGATATCACCAGCGACGTCGGCCGCGCCGCGGCGACCATCGCCAATCTGCGCCGCCTGATCGTCAAGGGTGAAACAACCTTCGACAAGGTTGACCTGAACGAGGCCGTTACCGCGACGCTGGCGTTGGCCGCCAACGAACTGTCTGCCTGCGGCGCGCAGATCCAGACCGACCTTGCCCCCGAACGGCTCGAGGTGCGCGGCAACGCGCCACAGTTGCAGCAGATCGTTCTCAACCTTGCGTTCAACGCGGCCGAAGCAATGGGTGACGTGCCCGAATCCGCCCGCATTGTTCGCGTGACAACAGCGCGCCAGCCTGATGGCAGCAGCACGCTCGCGGTCGCCGATGCCGGACCGGGCGTTCCCCCGGACAAGCGCGCCGACGTCTTTCGCCCGTTCGTTACCAGCAAGTCGAAGGGTTTGGGCGTCGGTCTTGCGATCTGCCGCAACATAGCCGAGGCGCATGGGGGAACCCTTGCTTTCACCGAACCTCAGGGCGGCGGCGCGCGCATCATGCTTACCCTACCCCCACCCGAGGTGGCTGCATGAGCGTGATATGGCTGGTGGATGACGATCCCGGAGTTCTGCGGGCGCTGCAACGGTTGCTCGTTTCTGAAGGTTTCGACACGCGCGCCTTCCCAGATGCGGATGCCTTCCTGAATTCCCATGATGCCTCCCTTCCCGGTTGCGCGCTGATCGACATCGGCCTGCCGGACCTCGACGGACTTGCGCTTCAGCGGCGTCTTGCCGCCGAGGGACGAGCATGCCAGATAATTTTCCTGACCGGGCAAGGCAGCATTCCGGCAGCGGTGCAGGCGATCCGCGGCGGTGCGGTCGATTTTCTGACCAAGCCGGTTGATGCCGAGACTTTGCTCGCCGCGATACGCGCTGCGCTGACACGAGACGCCGAAATTCGCTCGCACGAGGATGCAAGCGCGCACCAGCGCCTGCGGCTTGCCAGCCTTACCCCTCGGGAACGCGAAGTGATGGCCGAGGTCGCGTCGGGACGGCTTAACAAGCAGATCGCGATCCACCTTGGTGCGGCCGAAAAGACCATCAAGGTACATCGTGGCCGTGTGATGCAGAAGATGGGCGTCCGTTCGGTCGCTGAGCTGGTGACGGTCTACAACCGCCTCCGTGACGGCGGGGCTTTGTAAGCCTCATGTCCCACTTGCGCATGCATCGCAGACCGGTCGATGCTGACCGCGTGGTTCTGGGTGATCGGTCAATGGCATCGACTTGTATCTGGATAGTTGATGACGATCCGTCTGTTGGGCGGGCGCTAAGACGTGTGGTGCAATCGCTTGATGTGGACTGTGTCCTTTGTTCGTCGGGCGAAGAGCTGCTGTCGCGGATCGGGACGGCCCGGCCGACCTTTGTGCTGCTGGACTTCCACATGCCGAACACCTCGGGCGTTGATGCGCTGCGCAAGATGCGAGCACGCGGCATTGAGGTGCCGACAGTGATGATGACCGGCGTCGAGCGCGAGGGCAACCGCATGACGTGCCTTGCAGCAGGCGCCGCCGAGTTGCTTGCCAAGCCCGTCAGCATCCAGACGATCACGACCTTGCTCGACCGCTTCACCGGTCACGCCCCAGACGGAGCACCCTCATGACCGCGCCAGCAACCAGCATTCAGGCCCAGACCGACACCGACGCCCGCCCTGCGCGGCCGCCCCGTTTTCATCTTCTCGCAAAGCCTTCGGGCTCGACCTGCAACATCGACTGCACCTACTGCTTCTTTCTGTCGAAAGAGGCGCTTTATCCCAACAGCCGCAGCCGCATGTCCGACGAGACGCTGGACAGCTACATCCGCCAACTCCTCGAGTCGCACGACACGCCGGAAGTCACCGTCGCATGGCAGGGAGGCGAGCCCACGCTGATGCGGCTGGACTTCTTTCGCCGCGCGATCGAGGCTATCGAACGGCACCGCCAACCGGGCCAGACGATACACCAGACCTTCCAGACCAACGGACTGTTGATCGATGACGCCTGGGCTGCCTTCTTTCGCGAAAACGACATTCTCGTGGGCCTCTCGGTCGACGGGCCGAAGGATATTCACGACACCTACCGCAAGGATCGCCGCGGACAGGGGACCTTCGATCTTGTCATGCGCGGGCACGACCGGCTCAAGGCGCATGGGGTTCGCGTCAATATTCTGTGCACCGTCCACACCGCCAACCAGCATCGGGGACGCGAGGTGTACCAATTCTTCCGCGATACGCTTGGCGTGTCGTGGATGCAGTTCATCCCGATCATCGAACGCGCCACCGCCGAGACGCTGCCCATCGCCAACAAAGGCTGGAGCGAGACGCCCGGTGGTGACCGGTTGCTTTATACCCAGACCGGCGATCTGGTCACCGACCGTTCGGTCCTGCCTCGGGCCTACGGGCAGTTCCTGATCGACATCTACGAGGAGTGGCTTCGCAACGATGTTGGCAGCGTTTTCGTGCAAATGTTCGATGTCACGCTTGAGGCCTATTTCAATCGGCATCTTCTTTGCATCCATGCACCGACCTGCGGCTATGGACCGGCGCTTGAACATAACGGCGATGTCTACACCTGCGACCACTTCGTGGAACCGGCCTACAAGCTGGGCAACCTGCACGACACGCCCTTGGCCGACATGGTCGCCTCGGCGCAAATGCGCCGCTTCGGCCTCGACAAGCGCGACCGTCTGACGGGGCAGTGCCAAAGTTGCTCGGTCCGCCAGCTTTGCAATGGTGGCTGCCCGAAGGACCGCTTCATGGTCTCCCGCCGCGGCGAAAGCGGGCACAACTATCTGTGCGAGGGGTTGGAGTTGTTCTACGTCCACACCAAGCCCACCATGATGGCGATGGCACACCTGATCCGCAACGAGCGCGCGCCTGCCGAGATCATGGCGCTGGTTAGGGCCGAGGACGCCCGCCGTGGACCGAACTCGCCCTGCGCTTGCGGCAGCGGACGCGCATACGCGCGCTGCCACGGTGACAACAGCCAACGCCAAACTCCGTCAGGGACAGTGCAATGAACACAGGTTCGACATTCCGATCGTGTTATCCGGCACGTGGACACGGACCACCGTGACGCGGCCGTCGGTCAGGACCTCATCCCGACCGACGACCGGCACCTGTCACGCTTGTGGTGGGACCGCATCGTTTCATGCTCCACTATCATCAAAAGCCAGTCCGTGAGGCCACGCCAAGTTCGCGGTATGAGGAGGTTCGCTATGTTACGCCATCTGACCGTCGTCGGTACGCTGCTGCTGACCACAGGGTTCCCCTCGGGCCCCGCGTTTTCGCAAGACGCCGCCGATGCGCCAGCAGTCGCCGCGACGACGCCCGAAGGCGCCGGCCTCTTGACCGAGGCCGAACTGCAGAATCTGGTCGCGCCCGTTGCTCTTTTTCCAGACACGCTTCTGATCCAGATCCTCATCGCCGCATCGCAGCCTCTTGACATCATGAAGGCCGATCGCCTGCTTCTAGAAAACGACGGCGCAAGCGTCGACGAGCTGAAGCCGTTGATCGAGGCCGAAGGTTACGATGCCTCTGTGGCCGTTCTGGCCCAAGGGTTCCCCGACGTGCTTCACCGCATGGCGGCCAACATCGATTGGACCGAAACCGTAGGCGAAGCGATGCTCCTGCAATCCGATGATGTTCTGGCGGCTGTTCAGGTCATGCGGACACAGGCCATCAACACTGGCGCCCTCACCACCACCGAACAGCAGGTTGTGACGAAAAGCACGTCGGACAATTCGGTGGTCATCCAGCCAGCCAATCCGGCGGTCGTTTACGTGCCGCAGTACGATCCGGTTGTGGTCTACGATTCAGGCTTCAACGCCGGAGACGTCATAACCGCAGGACTGATCACCTGGGGCACCATCGCCATAATCGACGAGATCTTCGATGACGACGACGACTGGAACGATTACTGGGGCTGCCGCAACTGTGCCGGCTGGGGCGGCACGCCGATCATACGCAATCCCGACATCGACATCGACGTCGATGGCAATGTAAACATCGGCAACCAGATCAACATCGACCGCGACACCGTTCGCAACAAGGTTAACACCGGCGATATCAAGATCAGCGACAATGATCTGCGCGCTCGGGTCGAGACGGGCGATATCAGCAACACCGAACTTCGCAGCAAGATCAACAGCGGCGATATACAGATCGGCGATGACGATCTGCGGGCACGCATCGAAGCAGGCGACAAAGCCGGCTGGACACCGGACAACAGCAGCCGTGACGAAGCGCGCACCAAGCTCGAGACGAAGCGCAACTCGGCAGCGCTGCCGGTCGACCGTCCGCAGATTGGCGGGACAGATGATCTCAGGAACAAACTGTCTACCCAGAACGGGACAATCGACAGCTCGAAGCTTGGCACCTCGGCTGGCACATTGGCGAGCCGTCCGTCCCTGTCCCAAAGGCCGGAAACTGCAGACCGCAGCATGCAGAAGATCAAGGCCAAGACGCCCTCGGCAAAGCCGATCGCAGTGCCCAAAACGAATTCAAAGCCTGCACCCAAAGCTACTTCCGGACAGAAGGCCAAGGCCCCGCCCAAGATTGCCAAGTCCTCAACCGGACCAAAAGCCAAGGCGGCGTCCCAGCGCGGCAATGTAGCCCGCAAAAGGTAATTCAGGAGATAAAGCGATGCGTTTTGTTGTTCTCACCGCCGCTCTGTTCGCAAGCTCCACTGCGTTCGCAGCCGAAACCACGTACCCGACACCTCAAGATGCGCTGGACGCTCTCGCGGCGGCTCTCGGCACCGGTGACCCCGTGAACGTCGCCAAGGCCCTAGGGCCCGGAGCCGAGGAACTGACCGGCGCCGTTGCCGACAAGATCGAGGCAGGCGCGCTTGATGTCCTCCACGATGCCTGGAAACAGGGCTACCGCATGGTCACGCAAGATGATGGCAGCGTCATGGTCGAACTGGGCGCGGACGGCTGGCCGTTCCCGGTGCCGCTTGTCAAGGGAGACGGCGGTTGGGCGTTCGACATCAAGGCTGGCGCCGAGGAAATCGCCGCCCGGGAAATCGGGGGCAATGAGCTTGACGCTCTGGACCTGATCGCTGCCTACGGGGCTATACAAGCGCTGTTCCGTCTTGAAGATCATGATGCCGACGGCGTGATGGAATTCGCGTCGTCGATCATCTCGCCCCCCGGCACCCGATCCGGTCTGTATTGGACCGGCGAAGACAGCCCGGTCGGTGACCGCGCCGCCCGAGCAAGCCTTGACGGCTTTCTTGAAGCGGGCGGCGAAGGCACCGGTCACGAGCCGTATTCGGGGTACTATTTCCGGGTGCTGAACGGCCAGACCGCCGCGGCCCCCGGCGGAGAGATGTCCTACATGCAGGGCGACAACATGGTGGCCGGACACGCCTTGCTCGCGGTGCCCGCAGAGTATGGCGTAAGCGCCGTGAAGACCTTCCTCGTGAACGAAGCCGGCATGGTCTGGGAGGCCGATCTTGGCGAGAGCACGCTCGACACTGCCTACGATATCCAGGCTCTCGATCCCGATCCGGCGAAGGGATGGACGCTGGTGAAAGCGCAGACGGGCGACTGAAAGATCGGCACGCGGTTTGGGGTGTCGCGCGACACCCCGCCGCCAGCGCCGCCCTATCGCGCTATGGCCACCATTGCTGCAACCACTGCCGCTCGTGCAAACGTGATGATCTGCTAGGGGGCGCGGCAGCTATAGTCCGCGTTGATCCTCGGATCAACCGAAGAAGGACCGCGCGACATGCTGACCAGACGCCATTTCCTGATGAAAGGCGGTGTGCTCTTTTCAACCGCCCTCGCCATGCCGGCATCTGCACAGACCGCGCCGCAATGGGACGCCTGGGACGCGGAGGTTACGCCGCCGGGCTATGATCCGGCCACATCGAACCCTTGGGGCCTGCATCCGCGTCTGCTTCCTACCCGGGTCGAGGCCAAGGACGGCCTGCGCACCGGCGACATCCACGTCGATGCAATCGCGCGCTACCTTTACCATGTGCAACCGGATGGGTCGGCGATGCGCTACGGCGTGGCGATCGGACGAGGCGGGCTTTACGAGCCGGGTATGTTCACTATCGGGCGCAAGGCAAAGTGGCCGCGCTGGACGCCGACCGCCGCGATGATCGAACGCGAACCCGAGATCTACGCGCAATACATCAAGGGGATGGACCCGGGGCCGGGCAACGCGCTTGGCTCGCGCGCGCTTTATCTCTTCGACGGCAGCCGCGACACCATGCTGCGCATCCACGGCACCCCCTACCCCAGGTCAATCGGCTGGCGGGCAAGTTCAGGCTGCGTGCGGATGGTCATGGCGCATATCATCGGGCTCTACGATCAGGTCGAAACCGGCGCGACGGCCCATCTTTACCCAGCCGAAGAAGGCATCGGCGCGCGAAGCTGACGGCCCCCTCAGCCCGCGCTGGTGCAGATCGGCTTGCCTTCCGGCGTGCGCAAGGGCAGCAAGGTCCGTTCCACCGGGCCGTCATGCTCATACCAGTAGCAGCCGTCTTCGGGCCGCAAGCGGGCGGTGGCAAGATCCTGCCAAGGCGCAGCAACCGCAACCACCGCTTCGGGCAAGGGTGGCAGGGCGGCGGCCCCATCTTCACCCGCTGGCCCCGTGGCGGGTGCCACGCAGCCCGCCAGCAGCGCGGCTGCCATGCCGAACTGAAACTGCCGAATGATCGTCATCCAACGCCTCCCTCTGTCATGTACTTGGCCTACCAACGCCCGAGTGCCGGTTTCGATGCCGTGAGGGCGCGATACGCCTCAGTGATCCGCAAAATGCACCGGTGCCGAAAGGCCGAAGACCTCGCATGCCGACCGCCCTGCGGCCAACGCGCTGATCCAGCCGGTTTCGCGGGAAAGCTTTGCTTCCGCGTCCCCAATGCGGTGGCGAATGGTGGCGGGGGTCAGCGCCACCAACCCGTCATCGTCACCGATCAAAAGATCCCCCGGCGACACGAGGCAGCCCCCAACCACAACCGGCAGGTTGACTGCACCCCGGTCGGCTCCGGTCGGGCCGCGCGGCGTCATCCAGCGGGCAAAGACCGAAAAATCATCCCAACAGGCAAGCGTGCCGGTATCGCGCACCGCCCCGTCGCAGATCAGCCCCGCGACGCCCTTGGCCCGCAGATGACCCGACAAGATATCGCCGATCATCGCCGTGTCGCGATGGCCGCCCGCGTCGATCACCAGCACCTGCCCCGCCTTGATCACGTCAAGCGCGTGCAAGACCGCGCCAAAGTCGGGCGCGTCGCAGCGCACCGTCACGGCACGCCCGAACAGCTTCGGTTGGCTGCCAGCAGGACGAAGCGGCCTGATCGCCGGGTCGATCTGCCCGGCGTCATGCCCAAGATCGACGGCCACCGCGACCGGAACCGCACGCCAGCGCTCGGTTTCTGCTTCCGTCAACGCCTGGGGCGGCGGGGTGTGGATGATGACAGACATCGGTGCCCTTTCGGATTACACGGAAAATTCGGATTTCAGCGCCCTGCCAAGGGCTTCGATGCCGCAGTTGATGTCGGCTTCGGACGGTGCGGAAAAGTTCAGCCGCGCGTGGTTCGGGCGCTGGGACACGGGAAAGAACGTGGCGCCCGGCACATAGGCCACCCGCGCGCGCGGCAGGGCCACATCGCGCATGAAGGCCGTGGCATCAAAGCCGTCGGGAAACGTCGCCCAGGTGAAAAGCCCGCCGTCCGGGTCGGTGACGCTGACCTCTTGCGGAAAATGCTGGCGGATCGCGTCCAGCATCGTCGCCTTCTTCTGCCGGTAAGCCTTGCGCAGCGTCCCGATATGCGCGGCCAGATCATAGCGGTCCAGAAAAAGGCTCGCCGCAGCCATGTTCAGCGTTGAGGTCTGGGTGTCGGCCGCAACCTTCAGGCACCCCATGCGCATCAGCGAAGCCGGGGCCGCGACGGCCCAACCGATCCGCAGCGCCGGGACCAGAACCTTGGAAAAGCTGCCGAGGTGGATCACGCGCCCCTCGGTATCCAGCGATTTCAGCGTGGGCAGGCTTTCGCCCGCAAACCGGATCTGGCGGTAGGGAGTGTCTTCCAGCACGATCAGATCGTGGTCATTGGCAAGTGCGATCAACGCATGCCGCCGCGCCAGTGACAGCGTGACGCCGGTGGGGTTCTGGAAATCCGGCACCGTGTAGATCATCCGCGCCCGCGGATTGGCACGCAACACTTCTGCAAGGCGGTCGGTCTGCATCCCCTCTGCGTCCACCGGAACTGTCGCATAGCGCGGCTGGCTTGGCGCAAAGGCGATCAGCGCGCCAAGGAAGGTCGGGTCTTCGGTGACGATCACATCTCCGGGGTCGACCAGCATCCGCGCGGCAAAATCCAAGCCTTGCTGCGAGCCTTGCAGGATCAGCACATCATCGGCAGTGCACAGCGTTCCATCCGCGCGCATCAACCCGGCGATCTGTTCGCGCAGGCGCGGCAGTCCGTTCGACGGCGCATATTGCATCGCTGCGCCACCGGGGGCGTGGATCACCTCGTGGAAAACGGCGTCCAGTTGATCCTTGGGAAACAGGGTGGCATCGGGATAGCCGCCGCCAAACGAGATGATTGCCGGGTCAGCGCCCAAGGCAAGCAACTCGCCGATCGCCGAAGGCTGGACGTCCGCCATACGCTGGGCAAATCTGGGGGTCATATTCGATCCTGCAGCAACATCCCTCGCAGGTGACATGCATGCGCGCCGGGTTGCAAGGCCGGTCAATACCCTCGGCCTGACCGGTCAGCCAGACATTGCCGCCAAGGCAACGGGCAAAGGCTCCAGCGCTGCCACTTCGCGCCGGAACGATGGCGTATCGCCGGCATCATCGACGGTGTCGATCTCTTCAGCAAAGCGCCGTCCGGCATAGGTTGCCCAGGCAATCGGGCCCGGGGCAGCGGCATCTCCGATCAGCTTCACCGACAGGACACCGGCATCGGCCCAGTCGGCCCGCCGCGCCCGCAAATCCTGATAAAGCCCGTCATGCGGACTGCGCGAGGTTACCATCACCACGGCATCGGCGCGCATCTGAACCTCAGCTCCGGTCCAGACGCACGCCACGGTGACCTCGGCCTTGCCGATCCGGTCGGGCACCTTGCCGGTCTGGACCTTCACGCCCAGTTCCAGCAACCGGCGCATGATGATCGCCTGTTCCAGCGTGTTTTCCGACCATTCGGCCACCTTGGCGGCCGGCGTGAAGAAATCGACCGCACAGCCGCGCGCGACCAGCACCTCGGCGATGACCGACCCCATGTAGAAATGGTCGTCATCGTAAAGCGCCACACGCCCACCCTGCGGTCCTCCGCCTGCCATGATGTCGTCGGGGCAGAAAACCGGCATCGCCGGATCGGTCGGGATCGGATGCAGGTGAAACCGCGCAACCGCATCGCGCCGCCATGAAGCGCCCGTCGCGATGGCCACATGCTGCGCGCCCATCGCCAGCACGTCATCGGCGGTCAGGCGGCTTTCCCGGTAAATTTCCGCGTTCACCAGCGGGGCCAGCTGCCCGGTCCTGAAATCCGCGACCCGCCCCCAGGCGGACAGTCCCGGCAGCAGACGCTCTCGCGCGACCCGGCCGCCCAGCGTGGCGGAGGCCTCGGCAAGGGTGACGTGGTATCCGCGCTTGGCTGACTGCAGCGCTGCCTCAAGCCCGCTTGGGCCCGCCCCGACGATCAGCACCGTTTCAGACGCGCCCTTTGGCCGGGCGCGTTCCGGATGCCAGCCCTTGCGCCACTCCTCCATGAAGGCCGTGTTCTGGGTGCAGCGTGAGATGCCGCCGGTCATGTCGCCCGACACGCAGATGTTGCAGCCGATGCACTCGCGGATGTCGTCGAACCGGCCTTCCTCGATTTTCTTCGGCAAGAAAGGATCGGCGATCGACGGCCGCGCCGCGCCGATGAAATCAAGGATGCCCGATCTGATCTGCCGCACCATCGCGTCGGCACTGGTGAATCGCCCTACTCCGACCACCGGCCTTGGCGTGAGTGCCTTGATCCCCAGGACCAGATCTTCCTGCGCCCCCTCCGGCTTGAACCGCGAAGTGCCGGAACAGGCCTCCCAGGTTCCTTGCGCCAAATCCCAGATATCGGGCAATTCCGCGTGCATCTCGATGAAATCGCGCACCTCGGCGTTGGAAAACCCGAACGAGCCTGCCTCGTGCAGCGACAGGCGCAGCGATATCGCCAACTCGCCCTTCGTCTCCTCGCGCGCCTCCTCGACGATCTCGCGCAGAAAGCGGGATCGGTTCTCGAGACTGCCGCCGTATTCGTCGGTGCGCTGGTTGGTCGCCCGCGACAGAAAATGCTGCAAGATCCCGAAGCCATGTGCGCCGTAAAGGCAGATCAGGTCGAAGCCCGCGGTCTGGCTGCGGCGAAACGCGTTGCGGAACCAGCGGCGCAGATTGCGGATGTCCTCGCGGTCCATCGTCCGCGCCTGCACAGGGTCAGAGGTAAAGGTCAGGATCGGGCCGCCCGACACGGCCAGCGGCACCTCGCGGCTGTAAAGGTTCGGCCCGTTGATCCCGGAATAGGCAAGCTGGATGCCCGCCAGCGCGCCATGCGATTTCATCGCATCCGCCATCGCGGCCAACGCCGGGATGTCCTTGTCCTCCCACAGGTGCTGTTCGATGAACGGCGTGATTTCCGATGTCGGATGAATTTCCGTCTGCTCGGTGAAAATCACACCCCAGCCGCCCTCGGCCTTGGTCCGCCGCATCTCGGCCACTGCCGAGGGGTCGCGGTAGCCGCCACCGTTGCAATGCGGCACCTGAAAAAACCGGTTCTTCGCCAGTTTCGGCCCGATCCGCATCGGTTCGAACAAGATGTCGTAACGGCTGTCCCGGCTATCCTTTGGCATCTTCAGACCGCCCTGAAATCGGCAAGCTGGCTGGACAGGCGGCTAGTGTCCGGGTCCGGCAGGTCCGCGATCAGCAAGGCGGGGCCGTCGCCCGCCAGGGCGAGCACCTCGCCATGAGGTCCGGTGATCTGGCTGCCGCCGGTATAGGTCAGGTCACCCTCGGTCCCGCAATAATTCGCATAGACGATGGCAACCCCATGGTTGGCGGCCATCGCAGGAACGGTGACGCGCGGCACATGCGTGAACGGCATCATGTTGGCGGTGGGCACGAAGACCAGCCGCACACCAGCCTCGGCCAAGGCCCGGACATGCGGCGCGAATTCAATGTCATAGCAGATAAGGAGCGCTGCTTTCTGGCCGTCGACGGCAAAGGTCACATACCCGCTTCCCGGTGCGTAAAGCGCCTTTTCCCGCGGTCCGTAAAGCTGCAACTTGCGATAGTTCGCCACCTCTGCGCCCGTGCCATCAAGACAAACAGCGCTGTTCCACACCCTGCCCTCCGACCGTTCGGCATAGCCCATCACCAAAGCGCATCCGGTCTCGCGGCAGGCGGCTCGCAGCCTGTGCATCGAAGGGGAATCCCGTCCGATTGCGCCGCCGGGAATGTCGGCATGATTGTAGCCCGGCAGAAACACCTCCGGCACGGTCAATACCTTGGCCGCAACCGCAGCGGCGGCACGAAGTGCTGCCTCGATTGCCGCACAGGCGGCGTCGATGTCCCCCGCCGGGGACGGGCTTTGCAGGACAGCAAGGCGCATTCGAAATCCTTTTCCGAACACCCGTCGCGCCAGCGCTGGCGCGACGGGCAAAGTCAGGTCACTTTTTCAGGTTGATCCAGATCGCGTCGTAAAGCTGTTGGGTGGCATCGTCGCAGACCTGCGCAAAAACGCCCGGTGCGGCATCCGCCGGCGGGTTGTTTTCCGGGCTGGTGCGGATGGCCTCGTCAAGGAACGGCTCCACTCCGGTCACGCCCGAGGTGTAGGCCGCGTAGTTGGTGACCGCCGCCGCGTTTTCCGGCACCAGCAGGAAGTTCATGAACTTGATCGCGTTGTCGCGGTTCGGCGCATCCTTCAGCAGCACCACGTTGTCCATCCACAGGACATGGCCTTCCTTGGGGTAGCTGTATTCGACGTTCGCGCCTTCCGCCCGGGCCTTGGCCGAAAAGCCGTTGTAGATCATCCCCGCCGCTGCATCGCCCGACACCAGCACGTCCTTTGCCGTATCCGACCCAAAGCTTGCCCAGTGCTGCTTGGCCTCGACCAGCATGTCCGACAGCGCTTTCAACTGCTCGCGGTCGGTGGTGCATTGCGGGATGCCCAGATAAAGTGACCCAAGGATCAGCACCTCGTTCTGGCTGTCCAGCACGTTGATCTTGCCCTTCAACTCGTCCGGCGGGTTGAAGATGATGCCAAGGCTGGAGATATCGCCCTTGTACACATCCCGGTTCACCGCAAACGAGGTCGACCCCCACTGATACGGGATCGAGGATTTGCGGCCGGGATCGAACGGCACATCCAGCCACTGTGGAGCGATGTTTCCGATATTGGTCATCTCTTCGGGGGTGAACGTGTCCAGCATCCCGTCGCGGCGCATGATGTCGACCATGAAATCCGCAGGTACCGCCACGTCATACTGGCCCAGCTTGCCCGCCTTCAGCGAGGCCAGCATCGCCTCGTTGCTGTCATAGGTGTCGATCGTCACCTTGATCCCGGTCTCGGCGGTGAATTTGTCGACCAGTTCCTGCGGCATGTATTCGAACCAGTGATAGACCGAAAGCGTGCCCTCGGCACTGGCGGCCCCTGCCGCAAGGCAAAGGATGGAGGTGGTTACAAAAAGGCGTTTCATGGCAGTCTCCCGTGTTGGCGGCTCTAGCGGCCCTTGCGATTGATCAGGTAGGAAAGCGTGACGAAAAGGATGGATACGGCCAGCATCAGCGTCGAAATCGCCATGATGTTCGGCTTGATCCCCTGCTTGACCGACCCGAATATCGCGGTCGGCAGGGTCTCCATCCCGGCACCCTTGACGAAGTTGGTAATGATGAAGTCGTCCAGACTGATGATGAATGCGAGCAGGTAGCCAGACACCACGCCCGGTGCCATCAAGGGCAGCAGCACAAGGTAGAACGACTGAGCGCGCGTGGCATAAAGATCCCGCGCCGCCGCCTCGTAGCTGCCGTCGATGCCCTGCAGGCGTGCGGCGATGGGCAGATAGGCAAAGGGGATGCAAAACGTGATGTGGGCGATCAGGATGGTCAGATAGCCGGTGGTGAAGCCGATCATCGTGAAGAAGATCAATGTCGCCACCGCGGTCACGATTTCCGGCACCATCAACGGCAGGTTTATCAGCGCAAATGTCAGTGACCGGCCCTTGAACTTGCCCGCCCGCAGCATCGCAAGAGCGGCGGCGGTGGCGATCGCGGTTGCGATGGTCGCGGCCAGAAAGGCGATGGTCAGCGAATTCCAGGCCGCAGCCCTAAACCGCGGCGCCTCCGGCCCACTGAAGACATCGACATACCACCGAAGCGACACCCCGCCCCAACTGGTGATCGAAGGGGAATCGTTGAACGAATACGCCGTCACCACAACCAGCGGCGCATAAAGCACGATCAGGCAAAGCACCGTCACGGCAAGGAAACCGGGGTAGTGGCGAACCGACCGCAATGCCATCAGCGCGCCTCCTGTCGGGCGGCGCTGCGCGCATAGATCAAAAGCAGGATAAGTACGAGGCTCATCAGGATCATCGAAACCGCAGCCCCGAACGGCCAGTTGCCAAGCGATTTCTTGAACTGCTCTTCGATGAGCGAACCGATCATGAAGTTCTTCGCCCCACCCAGCAGGTTCGGCGCCAGAAACGCCCCCAGCGACGGGATGAAGACCAACAGGCACCCCGCGATGATCCCCGGCTTCACGATCGGCAACACGATCTCGCGCAGCGTCACCCAGCGCGTGGCATAAAGGTCAACCGCGGCCTCGGACCAGGTGAAGTTGTAGCGTTCGACGGCGGCATAGATCGGCAGCACCATGAACGGCAGATAGCTGTAGAACAGCCCCAACTGTACGGCGAAGTCGGTGTTGATCAGCGCCAGCGGCTCCGAGATCAGCCCAGCCCCCATCAGGGCATCGTTCAACGGGCCGTTCTCGCGGATCAGGAACCTTAGCGACACCGTACGGATCAAGAGGTTCACCCAATAAGGCACCGTCACCAGAAACAGCCAGACGCCGCGGGTTTCGGGGGGCCGGGTGGCGATGAACCAGGCGGTCGGAAAGCCGATCAGCAGGCAGAGCACCGTGGCGATTGCCGCCTGAATGATGGACCGGCCAAACACGGATAGATAGGTCCATTCCAGCGTCGGCGGCTCGTCTCCGAACAGGCCCCGATGCACGAAGAACTGGTCATAGGCCGCCAGCGAGAAATCCCAGATCACCCCGCCGCGCATTTCCTTTGTCAGAAAGGAATAGACCGCCATCAAGGCCACGGGCAGAACCAGAAATACCCCGATCATCACCCATGTCGGCAGCAGCAGCGGCACCCGCGCGCTGCGGTAGGTGGTTTCGGTGCTGCCGCCGCTGTCCGGCGCGCCCCCCGCCATCAGTCTGCCAGAAGGCGCGCCGCGCCTTCCTCCAAATACAGGCCGACGCGGGTTCCGGGGCTGGGCACCACGGTTCGCGCGGCGTTCTGGATGCGAACCTGCATCGGCGTGCCGCCCTCCAGCCGAACCATCACCTGCAAATCGGTGCCAAGATAGACCACCTCTTCGACCACCGCCTGCATCCCTGCACCCTCGGGCCCCAGCGTTACCCGTTCCGGCCGGATTGAAAGGTTGTGCCGCCCCTTCTCGGTCGTCGCGCTGGAGCAGGTCACCCGCTGCCCCCCAGGCAGGATCACCTCGGCCTGATCGCCTGCGATTGCCGCAACCTCGACCTCCAGCAAGTTCGTCTCCCCGATGAAATCGGCTACGAACCGGTTCACCGGGGTTTCATAAATTTCGCGCGGTGTGCCGATCTGCTGCACCCGCCCCGCACTCATCACCGCGATGCGGTTCGACATCGTCAGGGCTTCTTCCTGATCGTGCGTCACGAAGATGAAAGTGATGCCGGTGCCTTGCTGCAACTGCTTCAATTCCATTCGCATCGCCTGACGCAGCTTCAGATCCAGAGCGGACAGCGGTTCGTCCAGCAGCAAGACCTTCGGCTCCGGCGCCAGCGCCCGCGCCAGTGCCACCCGCTGCTGTTGTCCGCCAGAGAGCTGCGCGGGCAGCCGGTCGGCGAAATCGCTCAGATGCACCATCTCAAGCATTTCACCGGCCCGGGCGCGCCGTTTCGGCAACGTCCAGCCCTTCATCTTCAATCCGAAGGCCACATTGTCGATCACTGACATATGTGGAAACAGCGCGTATTGCTGGAACACGGTGTTGACCGGGCGCAGGTTCGGCTCAAGCGACGCAATGTTCTGGCCGAACAGCAATATCTCGCCGCCCGAGACCTCTTCGAACCCGGCCATCAGCCGCAAAAGCGTGGTCTTGCCACAGCCCGACGGACCCAGCAGCGTGAAGAACTCGTTGTCACGGATCGACAGGGAAACGCCGTGCAGCGCGGTGAACGTGCCGAAAACCTTCGTCACCTTGCGGATGTCAACGGCATTGGTCATCGCTCCGTCCATACCCCCGGAATCTGAGAATCCGACGCTATATTTCCGGTTTCTCGGGGTATATACCCCTAACGAGGTATGACGGCGGCCATGACACCTTTTCCCAACCTTGCGGAATCACAACTGGCCCAGGCGATCCGTCTGGTCGGAGAGAACGGGTTTGAGCACGCCCTTGTTTCGTTCTTTCAGTCGGTCTGTGCGCCTGACAACGTGCTCATCCTCGCCTTTCGCAGCGCCGGCCCGCCACTGGTGCTCTATCGCCAGTCTTCCAATCCGCAGGTCTTTTCGCAACTTGACCAGACTTATCTGGCAGGTGCCTATCGCCTCGATCCGTTCTACGACCTTCACCTGCGCCGCGCGCCGGCCGGAACGTATCGGATCGCCGACATCGCCCCGGATGCCTTTCAGCGCAGCCGGTACTTCATCGAATATTACGAACAGACCACCTTGATCGACGAGATCACCTTCGTCGCCCATCCGTCGCCTTGGGTCACCCTGAACATATGCCTTGGCCGCGACGCATCTACCGGCCAGCGGTTCTCGCCGCGCGACGTCGAAACCTGCGCACGGATCACTCCCCTCGTCGCAGCAATTGCCGAGCCGCATTGGGCCCACCTGGCCCGTTCGACCGGCCCAGCGGAAGACACTTCGATCCTTCTGGCCGATGCAGCGCGCGCCGCCTACGGCATCGTGCTGTCGCCGCGGCAGGCTGAAGTGGCTCTCCTCATCCTGCGCGGCCATTCGACGGCATCCATCGCCTTGCGACTGGGTCTGTCGGCGCAAACCATAAAGGTGTTTCGCAAGCAGCTTTACGCGCGCTGCCGGATATCTTCGCAGGCCGAGCTTTTCGCGCTGATGCTGCCACTGCTGAAAGGTGGCGCAGAGGTCTGACCCCCTCAGATCGACCGGATCGCCCCGCCGTCGACCCTGAGCTTGCTACCCGTCACGTAAGACGCATTTTGCGATGCGAGGAAGACAACCATCGACGCGAACTCCTCCGGGCGGCCGTAGCGGCCCGCCGGAATGGCGGCAGCCGAGGCCGTCCGCACCGCCTCCAGCGTGCTTCCTGTCCGGGCCGCCGCCGCCGCATCCAGCTCGTCCACCCGCGTCGTCTGGATACGCCCCGGCAGCACGATGTTGACCGTCACCCCGTCGCCCGCCACCTCGGCCGCCAAGGTCTTCGACCAGGCGACAACGGCTGACCGGATACCGTTCGACAGCGCAAGGTTCGCAATCGGCTGCTCCACACCCGACGAGGCGATCGTCACGATCCGCCCCCAACGGTTGGCCCGCATGGTCGGCAACAGCCGCCCGGTCAGGTGAAAAAGGTTCGCCGCCATCGCCTCGAACTGCGCCAGCCAATCTCCGCGACCCACCGTTGCCGCCGCACCGGGCGGCGGTCCGCCGGAATTGTTGATCAGGATGTCAATGCCACCCTCGGCCAAGAGCCGATCGGCCAGCGCATCAACCGACGCCAGATTCGCCAGTTCAGCGGCAATCGGCGTCAGGCGCGCCTGATCCCCAGCCCAAGCGGTGATCGCCTCGGCCGTGCGCGCAACGCCGTAGACCGTCACCCCCTCGGCCAGCAATCCTTCGGCGATTGCGCGCCCAAGGCCCCGGCTCGCGCCCATCACAAGCGCACGCTTGCCGCTGATCCCTAGATCCATCAGTTTAATTCCTTCAGACGTTTTTCCTGTCGCCGGATCAACCGGTCCACTTCCGCAATGGTCCGCTCGTTCAGCCCGGCCCCCGGTCTGCGCAGGCTGGCATGTGCGATTATGCCCCGCTTGGCCATCGTGTACTTGCGCACCGCAAGGCCGATGCCGGGCTGTTGTTCATACCGTGCAAGCGGAAGATAGGCGTCGAACAGGTCCTGCGCCCGCTCTGCCTTGCCAGCATCAGAATGTCGCACCACATCGACCATCATCTCCGGGTAGGCGAAGCCGGTCATCGCCCCATCGGCCCCGCGGGCCATTTCTTCCGGCAGGAACATCCCGCCATTGCCGCACAGGATCGAGATGCGCCGGTTCAGGTACCCATCCGCACGCAAGGCGCTGATCTTGTCCAGACCGGGCCAATCCTCGTGCTTCAGGCAGACGCATGTCGGCAGGTCAGCCACGATCCGCCGGATCACCGGCACCGACATCTGCACCCCCGTCACCAGCGGGAAATCCTGCAACACGAAAGGCACATCTCTGATGAAGCCGACCGCCTGCGTGTAATACGCCACGATCTGGTCATCGGTCCGCAACGACGACGGCGGCGCGATCATCACGCCTGCCGCGCCATCATCCATCACCATTTCGGTCAGCGAGGCCATCTGCGCAAACCCCGGCGCCGACACGCCGACCACCACCGGCACCCGTCCCGCCACCCGGGCAAGGATATGCCGCACGATCAGCTGCGACTCCTCGATCGTCAGCTTCTGCGCCTCGCCCATCATGCCCAGCACCGTCAGGCCGGTCGCGCCGACCGACAGGTAGAAATCCACCATCCGGTCAGTGCTTTCCAGATCAAACCCGCCATCAGGCAGAAAGGGCGTCACGGCAATGACATAGACGCCACGCGCGGTTTCGGTCAGCCGGGTCATTCAGATCATCCTTCCGTCTTGCGCGCGGGCCAAGGCCACGCGACCGATTGCCATTGCCGCCGCCGCCTCGCAGGGCTCGACCACCGGACTTCCCAGGGCATCCGACAATTCGGCGCGGTAGCTGGTCATACCGGCACACCCAAGGATCAGCACCTCGGCGCCGTGCGTTTTGCATAGCGTTGTGCCCACCTCGCGCAGCCGGGCGAAGGTGCGCGCACGGTCGGTCAGGTCGGCCACGCCGAGTTCCAGCGGCAGATCGGCGGCGCAGCGGTCCTTGACCCCCATCGCGCCCAGCATGCGCATGTGGCGCGGCACCGATTTCCAAAGGATCGACAGAATTCCAAACCGCTGGCCAAGCGTCATCGCTGTCAGGATCGCGCTTTCCGCGATGCCAAGGACGGGACGGCGGCTTTGTTCCCGCAGCGCCGCCAGCCCCGGATCGGAGAAGCAGGCGACGACAAAGGCCGAGGCTTCGGTCTCCAACGCCTCGGCGCGGCGCAACAGCGGCATCACCACGCCGTCGACATGCGCCTGTGTTTCGATGCCCTTCGGGCCTTCGTCGATCTGCAACGCTGTGATCCCTACCGGGCTAAGGGTGCGGAACGGCTGCATGGCGCGGTCGATGCCGTCGGTGACGGTGCGGCTGGAGTTGGGGTTTATGATGTAGATCGTCACAGGTTTTCTTCCTTCACTTCGCGCCCACCCCCACCGCTCAGTCAAGCGCGGACTGAACCTCGATCTGATAGCCTTCGGGATCGTCAAACACGAAGGCCCGGATCTTCAACGCCGGGCTGTCCTTCACGGGTGTCAGCCCGCCGACACCGTGCGCTGCGACCCAGGCGTGCCACGCGTCCACATCCGGCACCCGGATGCAGATCTGCACGGGTTTGGGATCACTGGCCCGGTGCATCCCCCGTGTTTCGTCGACCAACCCGACATGTGCGGCCCCCGTCACGCGATAAATCTTCGACCACCCCTGATCGATGGCCAAGGTAAAGCCCAGCACGGTCTCGTAAAAGGCGACCGCCCGATCAAGGTCACGGTAGTAGAGAAAGGTAATACCGAGGCTTGGCCCTGCAGGCCGGGTCATCGCAATCGCGCCCATGCTGGACCTTTCTAGCCACTGGTTCGGCACCACGGTATACACTCGGTCGACCAAGTCAACGGCCCTTGGCCCGCCCCCTGCCACCGTTGTCATGAAAGCCGGTAAAGGTGGCTCAGGATCGCGCCGCGCGCGTTCTCGATATGGCGGCGCATCGCCGCTTCTGCCCGGTCAGGGTCGCGCGCAAGGATCGCGTCGATGATCTCGACATGTTCACGACATCCCGGCTCGAACCGTTCGGGAATGGACCCCTTGTCGAACATCCGGGTCTTGAGCTTCAGGCTTTGAACCAGGCTGACAAGCAAGGCAGAACCTGCGGTCCGCGCTATCAGGATGTGCAGGTCTTCGTCAAACTGGGTGTAGTCGGAAACGCTTGGCCGCGCGCCTGCCAGATATCCGGTCAGCACGCTCCTCAGCGCCAGAAACGGCTCCGGAGCGCAATTCACGCTGGCCGCCTGCCGCGCGGTTTCACATTCCAAAAGCCTGCGGACGTGCAATATCTCCATCACCTCGCTGATCGAGATCCGGCTGACCGTCGGCACCCCGCCCGCCGTCCGGGTGACAAGACCGTCACCCGCAAGCCGCGCAACCGCCTCGCGCACCGGCGTCCGCGAAACGCCAAGCCGTTCAGCAAAAACCGTTTCCTGCAGCGGCGTGCCAGAGGGCAGCTCTCCCGACAGGATCATTGCGCGCAACCGGTCATGAACTGATTGACCAAGCGTCGGCGGTGTGATCGGCTCGTCTTTCATCGTGGCCCCTCGTTGCCGGCCCGGCTGGGCTGTTGCACCGACCGTGGACTTGAAACTATCGTGCCTTAAAGGCGTTGTATACCGTAGGTATGCATCGCCGTGAACCGCTCCAGAGGGATGCCAACCATGCACGACCTGTTGATCGAAGGCGGCCATGTCGTCACCGCCACATGGTCGGGCGATGCCGACATCGCGGTCACCGACGGGCGCGTCACCGCCATCGGCAGCAACCTCGGGCCCGCGACACGACGGCTGGATGCGCGGGACCGGATCGTCATGCCGGGAGGCGTTGACACGCATTGCCATGTCGAACAGATCTCCGGCGCCGGCCTGATGAACGCCGACACCTTTGAAACCGCCACCCGGTCGGCCCTGCATGGCGGCACCACCACCATCGTCTCCTTCGCCGCGCAGCATCCCGGCAAGCGCCTGCGCACCGTCGTCGACGACTATCAGGCGCTGGCGGCGCGCGGTGCACTAATCGACCATGCCTTCCACATGATCGTCTCCGACATATCGGGCGAGAATCTGACCCAAGACCTGCCCGCCCTGATCGCCGAGGGGCATCGGTCGATCAAGATCTTCACCACCTATGACAAGGTCCGACTGGCCGATGAAGCCATTCTCGATGTGCTGTGGTCGGCCCGCGAACATGGCGCGCTGGTCTGCTTTCACGCCGAAAACGACGGCCTGATCCGCTGGATGACTCGCCGCCTGCTGGACAGCGGACGCACTGAAGCGCGATTCCATCCGCTGTCGCACCCCCGCGCCGCCGAGGTTGAAGCGTTGGGCCGGATGTGCCTATTCGCCGAATTCACCGGCCAGCCGATCATGCTCTTTCACATTTCCACCCGCGAGGGCGCGGAAGTCGTCCGCACCGCCCAAGCGCGCGGTGTGCCGGTGGTCGCGGAAACCTGCCCGCACTATCTTTTCATGCAGGAGGATGCGCTCAAGCTGCCGGGCAGCGCCGCGGCGGGCCTGATCTGCAGCCCCCCACAGCGCCGTGCCGACGACCAGCAGGCGTTGTGGGATGCGCTGGATACCGGCGTGCTGCAGGTCGTGTCCTCGGACCATGCGCCCTACAGGCTGGACTCAACCGGCAAATTCGCCCACGGCCCCGACGCCCCCTTCAACCGGATTGCCAACGGGATGCCGGGGCTGGAACTCCGTCTGCCGCTGATGTTCGACGCGATGGTCAGTCAGGGGCGGCTTGGCGCGCAGAAATTCGTGGACCTGACGGCAACCGCACCTGCCGCGCTGTTCGGGCTTGCCACCAAGGGACGGATCGAACCCGGCTTCGACGCCGACATTGTGCTGTGGGACCCGTCCCGCCGCGTGACGTTCGGGGCCGACGATCTGCATGACGCGACCGGCTACAATCCCTATGCGGGGCGCACCGTCACAGGCTGGCCCGACACAGTCCTGTCACGCGGCGATGTGGTGCTGGCGCAAGGCCAACTCGACGCGCTCCCCGGTCGGGGCAAGCGCCTTGCGATGGCGCGCAGCGGTGCGATGGAACCGGTCGCCGACGCCCCCGCGACTCGGCTGGACGGATAGCCTCGGGCGGCGCAAAGAATCGTCAGCTCGCCTCAACTCAAGGTTGTAACCCCTTCTGGTTAAAGTTTTTTTAACCACTACAATGACTGCCCATCCTACGGATTGATCACGTATACAGACCGCTTGCTGTCCTTTTCGACAACTTCTTCTACCCCTCGAAAAAGCGTAATGTTTGTTCGTGGGGATTTACTGCCCCGAGCGACTGCCATTGCTCCGGGCCGATTTTGAGTAGAGTGTTTGTAATGAAGCGTATGATGTCTGAACTACCCCGTTTTGATGGGGCCGTGCTGCAATCTCTCCTGGGTGGTTTTTCGCCCAGCGAACGCGAAGACGTTGAACCGGACGCGCCGGTGGAATGGAACCTGCCGGGCTTTCTGGGCAAGACCCGCGTCGGCACCGCCTTCGGTGATCTGCCGATCGAGGCGCTGCGAGTGCGCGATGACATCCGCACCGCCACCGGCGCGCTCGTGCGTGTGGAATGGATCGACAAGCTGCATCTCGACGAGGATTTCCTCACCAAGCATCCCAGCGCCCAGCCGATCCGCATTCCCGCCAACGCCTTCGGGCAGGGTCGGCCAATGACCGAAATGACGGTCTCGCCGTGCCAGATGCTGTCGCCAGACGCCCATGTCGCCTCGCGTTTCGTGTCGGGTCGCGATCTGTGCGCGCAGTCGCGCGCGCACCGGGCGCAAAGCACGGGCCTGACGTACTACCGCTTCCATTGCGGTGCCCCGGTCACCGTGCGCATGGAAGGAGTGCTGGTCCGGGTCTAGGCCGGGCCGGATGCACTTCAAATGCTCAATGTTTCAATCAGTTGGCGCGGCAAAAGCGGCACCACATACATCTTCGACGTCTTTCCCGAAGGCCAGATCTTCAACCCCGTCGCGGGCGTCTATGTGCTGTGCAGACTGGGCGACACGCGGGGTTGGGAAACCCTCTTTGTGGCCGAGGCTGAAAACCTCCACGAAATTCTGAACCAGCGTGCAGCCGACGACCGCGGCTACGGGCTGTCAAAGAAAGCCGGCATGACCCACATCGCCACCCTCGCCCTTGCCGAACAGGAAGCGCGGCGGGCCGTGGCTGCCGACCTCGCGTTGGGATTGCTGCCGCGTTTCGGATCAACCGCTTGACCGGACCGCCCGCCCGCAATTGCCACAGACTGGCGGGCGGCGGTGTCATCGTCTGTCGCACTCAGGGACCAAGCGGCAGCGTCAGGGCAGGCCAGATCGTCCGGCGCCTGTCCACCTGGCGGGTGCGAAGGTCTGCAACCGTCCCGGACCGCAAGGCCAGCAGGTCTGGCAGCGTCGGCAGAGCGCTTGCGTTCATGTAATCCGTCAGGTGGACACCCCTATTGTCTGCCCCGTCCGCTTCCGACAGGATCCGCACTGCTCCGGCCTGTGCGCGCGTTGCAAGCAGACTTCGGGCCAGCGCCGCCCCACCCCGGTCGCCGTCCAGAGACCGAGACAGGATGATCGTATCGACCAGACCGCCGATTTGCCGGAAATCCTGCCCCGCAAGCTCCTGCATCCGAAAATCGGTCGCAGCCACCGCCGGCAGCGAAACGCTGATCGTGACATCGGCCTTTGCGCTGCGTGCGGCGGCGGCGATCTCGGCCACCAGAAGCGCCGTTTCGCCTGACCGCCACTGGGTCCAGGCCAGATAGTGCTTGTGAAGGATGTCTTCCGGCGCCACGCCGATGACCGCGCTCGCCGCCGTGAAGCGCTGCCGGGCCGCGGGCGAAAAGTCCCAGGCCAGCCCCGGATAGCCAAGCCCGTAAAGCAGCAGGCCATCGACCCCAAGCGATGACACAAGGTCGCGCGCCCGCGCAATCAGCAGCCGTCGCGCCTCAGGATGCGAGGGCGATATCCAGTCCCGCCTCGGCCGACCCGATTCATCGCCCATCCGTACAACGGGGCTTGCAGCGGCCAGCCCCGGATTGTGCATCACCGGAAAGGCCAGATGCAGCCGCAAGCCGCGCGCCTGCGCCCTGCGCACCGCTGCGGCGGCAAGCGTCGGGCCCTGCGGCAGGTCAAGCAGGTTCGGCAGGCTCAGGTAAATGTCGGTCGCTTTGCGCTCCTCGGCCTGCGCCAGCACCGCTCCCACATCGAAGGTCGGTCCCAACTCCGCCCAGATGCCGGTCTGCTGCGCCCCCAGCGACCTTTTGATCGTGTCGATATAGCCGTCAAAGGTGTGAAACCGGCCGCCGCTGGTTTCGACATGCGAAATGAACTCGCGGATCACACGCGCATGACGGGCAATGATGCGCGGATGCAAAAGCATCACGAAGGGTTGCCCCCTTTCGTCATGCCGCGCATAGGCCCGGATCAGGAAATCCAGCGCGGTCGCATCATCCAGCCAAAGCCCGTCAAAGATGTCAAAGTCCGAGACGAGCAGGTTTTCGAACACCGAAACCCCAAGCACCGGCAGCCTCGGATTGCGCGGCCACGCGGCTTCTTCGGAACTGTCGATCAGGAAACCCTGCTCCTGCACCTCCGCCATCACCGCGTCGTTGAACTTCAGGAAGGGCGCCCGAAACGCCGTCACCGTGACACCCGAGATCGACTCGACCGCTGCCTTGTTCAGATCAAGGTCGGCCCGAAGCTGCTCTGGATCGAGCAGGGTCAGATCGTCATGAAAGAAACTGTGCGCCCCGATGGTGTGCCCCTGCGAGGCTAGATTTTGCAGGATCTTCGGGTGTTCGCGGGCATAGCTGCCGGTCCAGAAATAGGTCGCGGGGACCGCCAAGCCAAGCTCCACGATCGCTTCCGCGTCATTGTCGAACTCGGTGTCAAAGGTCAAAAGCACATCGCCCGCAGCCGCCCGAGGCGCCGCAACGGTCCAGCACAGCACGGCCAGCAGCCCGGCAAGCCCGGCGGCGCGCAGACGACTGCCCACCTGTCCGGTCGAAGGCTTTCCAAGTGGGATCATCAAACCGCGTCATCCTGCACCGATCCTCGGGCAAAGATAGGTCGACGGCCCTCCAAAGGAAAAGGAAATCGACCTTCGCCCGACCTAGGCCGATCTACACCGCCAAAGGCGCGGCAGAAGGCTGGCCAATAGACAACAGCCGTGCGTCCGTCAGATATCCCTGCGTCATGAAGTCGATGAAATTGTCGCGGAACTGGCGGGTGTGCAGATGGGCCAGCGTATCGGCGCGCTCCACATCCCGGTCACGGATTGCCGCCAGCATCTCGTCATGCTCGTCGGTCAACAGATGGCCCTCGTTGCCGGCCTCCAGATAGCGGAAATGCAGGTGAAGCATCCGCCTCCCCTGGTTGAGCAACCGCTCGTAGAAAGACGCAAGGTAGGGGTTCCTGCCTGCCGTGGCGATGGCCATGTGAAACGCCTTGTTCGCTTCGGACATGGCCAGGTGTCGACCGGACCCGACGGCAACCACGAACCCGTGCTGCCGCGCCGCGATGGCCTGCAAGTCAGCGTCGGTGCGCAATTCGGCGGCAAGCCGGGTGTTCATCCGCTGCGCGATATCCAGCGCCTCCACGTATTTGGGAAAGCTCTGCACGTCGATCGGGGCAACGATGGTCGACCGGTTCGCCAGCGTCACCACCAACTCCTCGCCCGCCAGCCGGATCAGCGCCTCCCGCACCGGCGAGCGTGACATTCCGAACCGCTCGGCAAGCGAAGTTTCATCCAGCAACTGCCCAGGGTCCAGCGTCAGATCAAGGATCTCGTCGCGGATCGTTTCATAGGCGTAGCGGACGCCCATCCCCTTGGCTCGTTTGGCTTCTGGTTCGTCGGTCACAGTCGCTGTCTCCGGCATGTCGCGCCAACGGATAGTCCCGCCAACGGCTTGTGTCGACAGACATTATACATGTTGACCCGCGATCCCGCAAACGGCACTAATCACCCGTCGACACCCTGCCGACACCAGATTCGCCAAGCCGTCTCCCCACAACGGGCCCGGCGAAACCCGAAAGGACCGAAATGCGCAAATTGTCCGGCGTCATGCCCGCCCTCGTCACGCCGTTCGATGCCGCGGGCCAGATCGACTTCCCGGCCTTCAAGGCGCACCTCACGGCGCTGCGTGCCGCCGGGGTGTCTGGATGGGTGCCCTGCGGGTCATCGGGGGAATACAACCTGATGACCGATGCCGAACGCGACAGCGTGCTGCAATTCGTCAGGGATTTCGCGCTGCCCTCCGAAACCCTGATCGCCGGAACCAACGCACCCTCGACCGCCGGGGTGATTGCCAATACCCTGCGCGCCAAGGCGATGGGCTACCACGCCGTCCTTCTGGCCGTGCCCTTCTACACCAAGCCGACGCAGGCAGAAATCATCAACCATTTCAACACCGTGACCAGCACGACTGAAATGGACGTGGTGCTTTATTCCTATCCCGGCAAGGACGGCGTCGAAATCGGATACGAGGCGCTCGACGCGCTGGCCAACAATCCACACATCATCGGGATCAAGGAATCCTCCGGTGTCCTGCAACGCGCCATTGGTATTTCCACACGCTACGCTGGCCGCATCCAGCTGGTGTCCGGCTCCGACGACATCGCGTGGGATTTCATGTATTGGGGGGCGGATTCCTGGATCTGCGGTCCTGCGAACTGCATGGCGAAACCGGTCTGCGAGATGGACGCCGCGTTCCGCGCCGGCGATCATGCCCGCGCCAAAGCGATCATGACCGCGATCTGGCCCGCGATGAACGTGCTGGAATCCGGCAAATTCGTGCAAAAGCTGAAGTACGGCTGCGCCTTGCAGGGCCAGCCGGTGGGCGACTGCCGGATGCCTTTCGGCCCGCTGACCGAGGCGGAAAAGGCTGAATTCGCCGCCGCGATGCAGGTCGTGATCACCTGGAAATAGGCCGGCGCGTCGGGGGAAGCCATGACAACTGTCGTCATCGGGGCGGGCATCATCGGCACCGCCATCGCGCATGATCTGCAAAGGCGCGGGCGTAACGTGGTGCTTCTTGACCGTGACACCCCCGGCATGGGGGCGTCCTTCGGCAACATGGCCTCGATTGCAGTGACCGAATTCATGCCAGCCTCGCGCCCCTCGGTGTGGCGACAGATCCCGGGCTGGATGCTGGATCCCGAAGGTCCGGTGCGGCTGCGTCCGTCCTACATGCCACGGCTCGCGCCGTGGTTCCTGCGCTTCATCGCCGCCTCGCGCCCGGCAAAGCTCCGCGACCTCGAAGCCCAAGGGGCGGCGCTTTGTGCCCGGGCGCTTGACGATACGATGGCGCTGTTGCGCGATACCGGGCTTGGCGACCAGATATCCGACGAGGGCTGCCTGTCACTTTACGCCAATGAGGCCGAATTCGCAGCCGACCGCGATCACATCGCCCTTCTTGAACGGTTCGGCTTTGCGCACGAGGTGATCGGTCGGCAGGCGATCAAGGCTCTGGAACCGGAACTCTCCGACAAGATCGGCCTTGCCGTGCGCTTCCCGCAGAACCGCTCGATGAAAGACCCCTACCGCCTCGTCCTCGCGCTTGCAGACCGTTTCACCGCGATGGGCGGCCGCATCGAACGGGGCGAGGTTACCGGCTTCACCCGCTCCGACACCATCCGCGACGTCGTGCTGAAAGACGGCCGCCACATCGCCGCGGACGAGGTGGTCATCGCCGCCGGAGCCTTCAGCGCCACCCTCGCCAAAGCCCTGGGCGAACCGATCCCCCTTGAAACCGAGCGGGGCTATCACACCCAGATCATGGCGCCCGGCATCACGATGAAACACTCGATCATCTGGCCGGCCCGGGCCTTCATGGTCACTCCCACGGCGGGTGGCATCCGGGTTGGCGGGACGGTCGAGATGGCCGGTCTTACCGCGCCGCCGGACTATCGCCGTGCCAAAATCACGGTGAGACGCGCGCGCGAAGCCCTGCCCAACCTGCAATGCGAGGCGTTCACCGAATGGATGGGCCACCGACCCGCGCTGCCTGACACGGTGCCGATCCTGTCAGCATCGGCAAAGACGCGCGGCCTGTTCTACGCCACCGGCCACGGCCACCTTGGCCTGACCTATGCTGCGACCACCGCCCGTCTGATGGGCGACCTCATCACCGGCGCAAGGCCGCCCGTCGATTTGCATCCTTACCGCATCAACCGGTTCTGACCATGCAGACCGCTCTCGCGCAAACTAACCGGCTACTTTATTCCTAAGGCTTAAGGCACCTGAAAGGCCGATCCCATGCATCTTAGCCGCACCATCCAGACCGTCGACGTCCATTGCGCAGGCGAAGTCGGGCGAGTGATCATCGGGGGGGTGCTGAACATCCCCGGCGCCACGATGGCCGCCAAGCTTCACTACCTGAACACGGTCGACGATAGTCTGCGCCGCTGGCTGTGTTCCGAACCCCGTTCCGCCCCTGCGGGATCGTTCTGCCTGTTGACCCCGGCTTGCGACCCCGTCGCCGACGTCGGGCTGATCGTCCTGCAACCGGACCAGGCCCACGCCATGTCCGGCTCCAACGCGATGTGCGCCACGACGGCGCTTCTGGAGACAGGCATGGTGCCGATGGTCGAGCCGGTCAGCATCGTCACCCTCGACACCGCAGCCGGGTTGGTTAAAGCAACGGCCACCTGCACGAACGGCAAGGTGGTGAAAGTCACGTTGGACATGCCGGCAGCTTTCGTGACCAAGCGCGACGCGGTGCTGGACACCGCCGAATGGGGCGCTGTCACCTACGATCTCTGCTTTGGCGGCGTGTTCTATGCGCTGGTCGATGTCGGCCAGATCGGGCTTGCGATAACGCCCGACAACGCCCGACAGCTTGCAACGATCGGTGTCGACCTGCGCAACCGCATTGCTGCCACCGAACCCGCCCGGCACCCGCTTACACCTGCGCTTGACGGCCTGTCCTACGTCATGTTCTTCGCCAACGAACCCGACGGGGCGTTGCGCACCTGCACCACGCTGCGCCCCGGGCGTACCGACCGTTCGCCCTGCGGCACGGGATCAAACTCCAGCATGGCCGCCCGCCATGCCCGCGGTCGCGCCAAGCCCGGCGATGTGGTCATTTCGCGGTCCATCATCGGCGGCGAATTCACCACCGAACTGGTCGCCGAAACCACCGTCGGCCCCTACCCCGCCACCATGAACCGCGTTTCCGGCCAAGGCTGGATCTATGGTTTCAGCCAGATTTGCCTCGACCCGACCGATCCCTTCCCGTTGGGCTTCACCCTGTCCGACACCTGGGGCGGCTGATCGTCACCGACAAAGCCCCGGTCAATCACACTGTGACCTCGCGCCGTCCTCGATCGCCAGCGCAAGCTCGGCTTCGACACTCTCCAGCGCATAGGGCTTTTCGATCGTCCGAGCGCCGAACTTCTGGCTGCGGACGTTCGCTCCATAGCCGGTGGTAAACACGAACGGTATTGCAAGTTGGGTCAGCGCCTCCGCAACTGGATCAATCCATTGCCCATTCAGGTTCATGTCCAGAATGGCGCCGTCCACCTTATTTTCCTCGATCAGCTTCAGCGCCGCGCTGACGTTTGCCGCGGGCCCGACAACCTCGGCCGAAGCGGCGATCAGCATGTCGCACAGCATCGCCGAGATCAGGAATTCATCCTCGACCACCAGAACGCGACGGTTTGCCAACGCGCTCATGGCACAGTCCCGGAAAACGCGTCGATCCGGCACACCAGACCCTCGGGCCGGAAATCAATTCTGGCCGTCCCTTCCAGATCGGCAGCCAGGCCCTGCTCGATCATCATCGTGCCGAACCCGCGATGCGTCGGGGCCTCCACCTCCGGCCCACCGGTTTCGCGCCAGACAATCTCAAGCCGCTTTGGCTCCGCGCGTTGCCACGTCACCGATACCGTTCCACCCTCGACCGAAAGCGCACCATATTTCAAAGCATTGGTCTGCAACTCATGCAGCGCCAACGCAATCGCCAGCGCCTGCTTCGGCTGCAACATGACCGCCGGTCCCTGCGCGAACACCCGGGTCCTGGTGGCGGGGTTGCCGGACAGCACCTCAAGGGTCAGCCGGTCCAGCGGCGTGCATTCCCATTGCACGCGCGAGAGCATGTTGTGCGCCTTCGCCAGCACGCCAAGGCGCCCGTTGAAGGCGGCGGCCTGCGGGTTTGGCGTGGCACTCTTGAAGGTCTGATGTGCAATCGCCTGAACGACGGCGAGGGTATTCTTCACCCGGTGGTTCAATTCGCCAAGCATCAGTTCCCGCTGCCGTGCCACGCTTTCCTGTTCGGTCACGTCGACATTGACCCCGATCATGCCAAGGAAACTTCCGTCACCGCCAAAGCGGGGGCGGGCTTCGGTCTGCAACGTGCGCCAGTCGCCCTGCACGTTGGCATAGCGCCCACGCAAGACAACCGGCTCATGCGCGGCCACTGCCTGCCCCATCTGCCGCCCCACATCCTCCACGTCGTCGGGATGGATGGTCGAAGACCAGTCAAAGGTCCCGATCGCGCCTTCCTCAACCCCCCAGAACTCGCGCGCCATGCGGTTCAAATGCTGGCAGTGCCCGTTCGGATCGCTCATCCAGATCATCACCGGCGCCTGTTCCGACATCAGCCGGAACCGCTCCTCCGACAGACGTAGGTCCGCCAGCGCAGCTTCGCGTGAAGCCTCCGCCCGCGCCCGCCCGATGCTGAAGCCAAGCTGGCGTGCGATGGTAACAGCAAGCGTGGTCAGATGCGGTTCGAACACCTGACGCTGGCGGTAGTAGGTCATGAACTTGCCCATCACCCGGCCGTCGGACGTCAGGGGGATAAAGCCAAGCCCGACGATCCCCTCCGCAGCGATCTCGTCCTTGATCCAGTCCGGCTCATCCGTTTCGCGTATGTCCGCTACATAGATCGGAGACGGGTCGATATCCTCCGGCCGCCAGGGCGTGTGGCCAGCAAGCATCCGGCGATACCGGTCCGACAGGCCGCGCCATGCCACGAAAGTCATCACGCCAGCCGGGTCGAACAGCAGGATCGACGCCCTGTCGCAGCCCAGCGTCGTCGTGATCGCGTCGAGTGCGGCCGCATAGATCTCGTCGACAGACCGGGCGCGGTAGATCGCATCGGTGAAATCGTAAAGTGCACGCAGCTCGCGCCCGTCAGCCACAGATTCCGACGTGCCGGCCGCAAGACCATCAGGCAATGTCACGCCAGCCCCCCCAATGCTATTGTGCGATTGCCATAACGCATCGCCCGGCCTTCCGGTTCCTTCAGCCGAATGGCGTGATCGCGCGGGTCCGGGGCTCCTCGGCCCACAAGCCATGCCAAAAACCAGAACCTGTCATGGATCTTTGACCGAACCGTCGTCTGCCAGTCACACGCGCCAGCTAGGTGGACCTCGACGCAACCAGTACGGGTTCACCATGAAACACCTCCTTCTCTCCACACTTGTCACCCTCGGTGCCGTCGCGGCCTCGCAAGCCGTTGCCCAGGAAACGATCCGCTTCGCCGTCACCGACATCGACGGTCTGGAAACCCTCCAGCGCGAGATGGGCCCCTTCAAGGACGCTTTCGAGGCTGCTTCCGGCCTCAAGGTCGAGTTCTTCCCCGTTTCGGGACGCACCGTCGCGGTAGAGGCGATGGCGGCCGATCAGGTCGATTTCGTGCTGACCGGCCCAGCTGAATACGTGGTGTTCAACGCCCGCTTGAACGCCCAGCCTGTCGTAACCTGGAACCGGCCGGACTATTATTCGACGCTCGTTGTGCTGGACCAAAGCCCGGTGCAGACGCCCGCCGACCTCAAGGGCATGAAGGTGTCCTTCGGCGAGATCGGCTCCACCTCGCAGCATCTGGGGCCGGTCACGCTTCTTGCCGAAGCGGGCCTGACCTACTCCACCGATTACGAGCCGGTGTTCCTGAACCGCAACGTCGCTGTCGAGGCGCTGATTTCGGGCGATATCGGTGCTATCGGCCTGAACCGCACCCATATCGACAGCATCACCAAGAAGTTCCCGGATCAGAAATTCCGCACCATCGCAAAGGGCGTGACCCTGCCGAACGACGTGCTTCTGGTCTCGCCGACCGTGGCGCCGGAGGTGGTCGAAACCGTGCGCAAGACCTTTGCTGACAAGGGTGATGTGCTGCTCGCGGCACTTACCACGACTGAAGAAAATGCCAAGTACATCGGCGGCAGCTTCAGCGCCACGGTGACTGATGGCGATTACGACGTGGTGCGCCGGATGTATGAAAACATCGGCATTACCGAGTTTACCGAATTCGTCGGCCAGTGATCCGGCGATGAACGCCCCTGCGGCACCTTTTGAGCTTCAGGCCGGCTCCACGATGGTGGGGCCGGTTCTGGCTGTCTCGGGCCTTGCCAAATCGTTCGACGGGCGCGCCGTCCTGAGCGGACTCGATTTCACGCTGGCACCCGGCCAGTCCACCGCACTTATCGGCGCCAACGGGTCGGGCAAGTCGACCCTCCTGAAATGCCTCGTCCGGCTGATCGAACCGAGCGGCGGTCGCATCCAGATGCTTGGCCGCGATGTTCGGGCGCTGGACCCGCAAGATCTGCGGGCTTTCCGGGCCGAGGTGGGCTTCGTCTGGCAACGCCACAACCTTGTGCCACGCCTTTCGGCCCTGTCGAACGTGGTCCACGGGGTGCAGTCGCGCCTGTCCGGACCGCGCGCGTGGTTTCAGGCGCTCGCCCCAGCCGCTGTGCGCGCCGAAGCGATGGCCTGCCTTGATCGCGTAGGGCTTGCCGACCGCGCCCTGATCCGCGTCGACAGCCTGTCGGGCGGCCAGCAGCAGCGTGTTGCCATCGCGCGGATGCTGATGCAGCGCCCCGCCTTCATTCTTGCCGACGAGCCCGACGCCAGCCTCGATCCGCAGACCGGCGAAGAGGTGATGGCGCTGCTGCTTGGGCTGGTGCGCGAAAACGGGCTGTCGCTTTTGATGATTTCGCACCGTCTGGAACATACCTTGCAATTCTCCGACCGCATCCTCGGCCTTGCCGACGGCCGCATCACGCTTGACCAGCCCACCGCCCGTGCCAGCGCCCCTAGTCTGCGCCGCTTCTTTGACCACGTCGAGGCCGCATGACCGCGCTTACCGCCCCTCGCCGGTTTGGGCATCGCAGCCTGCCGGAATACCTGGCGCTGCTGCTGGTGCTGGCACTCGTGATCTCATCGCTTGCAACCACGGCCCCCGCGCTGGACAAGCTCGGCCGCGGCATCGCCCGGCTTTTCGCACCGTCGGGGATGCTGACGCAGATGTTCCCGCCGGATTTCACCCGCATCATTCCAATCTGTTGGAAGCTTCTGGAAACGCTGCAAATGGCGGTGGCCGGCTGCTTTTTTGGCCTCATCCTCGCCATTCCTTTCGCCATCCTCGCGACCGACCGGCTTTCGCCTCACCCCATTATCCGCACCGTCGCCCGCGTTGTCATCGCGCTGTTCCGCACCGTGCCTGACCTTGTCTGGGCGATCATCTTCATCATCATCGTGGGCCTCGGCCCCGCCGCCGGCGTCATGGCGATCATGGTCGACAAGATCGGTTTTGCCGGCCGCTTCTTCGCCGAGGCGATGGAGGAAACCGACCCTGGCCCGCAGGACGCGCTGCGCGCCATCGGCGCCAGCCGCGTTGGCCTGATCGTGTCGGCGGTGTTCCCGGCCTGCCTGCCCTCGTTCACCGCCACCTCGCTTTTCGCGCTGGAGAAATCGGTGCGCGGCTCGGCCGCGCTTGGCCTTGTCGGCGCGGGTGGCATCGGGGTCGATCTGAAGGTCGCCTTCGACCTTTTCAACTACGACGAAGCCCTTGCGATCATCCTACTGATGCTCGCACTCGTCATCGCTGTCGAGCAAGGCTCGGGCTGGATCCGCGGGAAGCTGATATGAACACCGACACCGCGCACCGCTACTGGAACGATGAATGGCAAAGGGCAGACGGCTCTTCGCCGTGGGCCATGCCCGAACCGTGGGTCGTCGATCATGCCCAGACGCTGGCCCCCGGCAGCCGCATCCTTGACCTTGGTGCCGGCATCGGTCGGCACGCGCTCAGCCTTGCTGAACTCGGCCATCAGGTCACCGCACTGGATGCCGCCGAAGCTTCTGTCGCCGCGATCGGTGCCGCCGCCTTCACCAAGTCGCTTGCCATCGAGACCTGTCACGCCCCGATGACCGACCTGCCGTTCGACGCAGGCAGCTTTGACCACGTCCTCGCTTGGAACGTCATCTACCACGGCGACGAAACCGTTGTCCGCCGCACCCTGGCCGAGGTTGCCCGCGTCCTCCGCCCCGGCGGCAGTTTCATGGCCACCATGCTTTCCAATCGCCGCTTGCCACCCGAACAGGCCAAGGCAGAGGGCCACGAGATCAGCCGAAATACCTGGGTCTTCGACGGCAAGGGCGACAAGGTCCATCCGCACTATTTTTGCACCGCGTCCGACCTTCTTGCCCTTCTGTGGGGGTTCGAGGTGTTCACGCTTTACGACCGCCCGCATGAAAAACCCGGCTCCTGGCACTGGCACCTTCTTGCCGAGAGGCTGGCATGACTGCCGAGGTGATCGAAGGCGCGCGCCTAGTTCTTGACGACCGGATCGAAACCGCCTCCCTCCGCATCGAAGCCGGCCGCATCACCGGCATCGACGTTGCCCGCGACGGCGCCAGCCTCATCGATGGCAAGGGCCGCCTACTTGCCCCCGCCTTCGTCGACATTCACGGCGACGCCTTCGAACGCCAGATCATGCCCCGCCCCGGCGTCACCGTCCCGATCGAAGCGGCACTTCTTGAAACCGACCGGCAGCTGGCATCGAACGGCATCGCCACCGCCTACCATGCCCTCACCCTCTCATGGGAACCCGGCCTGCGCAGCGTCGATACCGGGTGGCAAATGGTCCGCGCGCTGGAAACCCTGCGCCCGCGCCTGACCACCGACAATCGCCTGCAGCTGCGCTGGGAAACCTTCTGCACCGAGGCGGAACCCTTGATCGCTTATGTCCTCGCCGGGCCACACCGCCCGGCGCTTGCGTTCAACGACCACACCTCGTCGGGCGTTCTGCACCCCGAGATCGCCGTCCACGACCGCCCCTTCGACCATGTGCCGGATTACCCCGTCACCGACCTTGCTGCCGACGATTTCCTGAGAAAGATGGCCGACCGCGCCAAGCGGGCGAATATGTCCACCGCGGCCTTCGTAACCCTGCTTGCCACCATCTGGGCGCAGCGCGACAAGGTTCCCGCCCGCATCGAACGCATCGCCGCCCTTGCGCGCGATCACCATGCCCCGATGCTCAGCCACGATGACAGTCAGGTCGAAACCCGCCGCTGGTATCGCGGCCTCGGCGCGACGGTTGCGGAATTTCCAATGCATGAACGCGTTTTCCTTGCCGCCCGCGCTGCGGGCGACCCTATCGTCCTTGGGGCGCCGAACGCGATGCGCGGAGGCAGTCACCTTGGCAGCCCAGGCGCTGCCGAAATGATCGTCCGCGGCCTTTGCGACATCCTTGCGTCAGACTATTTCTACCCCGCCATGCTTGGCGCTATGGTGCGCCTGTCGGCCGACCGGATCGCCCCCCTGCACGCGCTTTGGAAACTGGTCTCGGCCAACCCCGCAGCCGCGATGGGCCTTGCCGACCGTGGCCGCATCGCGCCCGGCCTGCGCGCCGACCTTGTGCTCCTTGACTGGCCCGAAGGTCACGCCCCGGCACCCGTGCGCACCTGGATCGCCGGGCGGAACGGCTACTCTGCCCTGCCGCCAACGCACCTGCCAGAACCTGCATTTCACTGAATGAAGTCGATCAGGCGCCCCTCCCGCGCTATCGTTGCAGCACAAAACATCGTTCCGTCCTTCGCGTCGTCGGCCTATTCTCTGATCTCACGCCGGATTCTGACTGAAATCTTCTCCACGACACTTTTCCAATTGTACCTGTCACGAATAAGCTGCTCGCCGCGTTGCCCCATTTCCTTTGCCGCGTTGGGGTCATCGCAGAGCTTGCATAGGGCCGATGCGATTGCATCCGGGTCACGAACCGGGACACGGAAACCCGTCTCCCCATTTCGAATGAAATCACGCTGGGCGCCGATATCTGTGCCAACAACCGGCAAGCCATGTTGCATCGCTTCGAGAAAGACAATTCCGAACGGTTCTCGCCTGGTGGGAAGACAAAAGATGCCGGCACGCCGGTAAAGCTGCCCGAGGACGTCGTTGCAAACTTCCCCGATCACTTCGACCCCCTCAAGATCAGCGGGAACATCGGGCGAGGCTCCTGCAATCACAAGACGGGCCTCGGGATGCTTCTTTCGAAGCAGACGAAACGCCGCCAGAAGCTCCGGTCCACCCTTGCGCTCCCAATCAAGACCCACAAAGAGGATGGTGAACGGATCCCGCTCCACAGCAGCATCGTTTATTGGCCGGCCTTCCTGAAGGTTTGATCCGGCATAAACAACTTCGACCTTCTTCGGATCTGTCCGGTATTCGTTCGTCAGAGACCGACGAATGTTTTCGCTGCGCACAAATACAACACAAGCATTTGCATAAATTTCGGCTTCACGATTGATCATACGTTGCGGCTGTGCCGGCCCTTGTTCGGTCTTCGGATATTTCTCGTTCTCCAGACGGGTATGGTCCGTGAACACGAAATGCGAGCAACCTGCAACGCTCCCGTCAAACAGGGACTGCATCTGGAAACTGAAAGCAACATTGCCTGCGGAAACACGCTCGGCGACCCATCTCTTGATCCAGTTCTCCGTCGCGACCGTGCGCAGAATTGAATCACGCAACTTGCTTCTGTCTTTGAGAACTCCAAGTCCCATTTCAAGCACAGTGCGCAAGCAGATTAAGATCAGGGAAATCGGCCTGGATCGCAGTTCTTTCGAATAATCGAGAACCTCGCATTCGAAGTCGGGAAAAGCTTCTGCAAGATGACGAGACACCCGTGGATTGGCAATTGGGACTGTGCCAGGCATGATGAAAAGAAACGTCTTCTTATTTGTATTCATCTCTAGTCAGAAATCCATCTTCCGCCCACCTGGCAGCGATCCGCCGGAAAGTTTAACGCTGTTTGCACTTCGATGCTAGCCCAACCACGCTGGTTCAGGAAGGGGTCGTGTCAGCTTACCATCAACGGGGCCCTCAAAAGTCAGAAAGGTCGGGATGCCCGTGAGCTGCGTCACGGGGCGCCTAAGCCCTGGCTTCGAAACATGCGAAGCGGCCCTCCCATGATCCCCCATGTAATTGAGTTGTGAATGGCCTACTTCTGCACCGAGAAACTACAGGCTTGAATACTTTTGATATTGCTGGCAGACGCTGAATCCGTAACGTGTCAGGCAAGACGGCTTGATGCACGGCGGAGGTCCGACCTGGAAAAGAGCCCGCAACCTGGCGATCCATCGTCGATGAGCCTTGGCGGACGCCTGCGTTTTCTGGCCAAGGATTCGGCAGTTTATGGCATGGCGGCTGCGATCAGTCGCTTCGCGTCACTTATCACATTTCCGATCATCGTCCGGTATCTGTCCGTCGCCGAGTATGGCGTCTTCGATATTCTTCAGTTCTTTGGCGGCTTTTTGACCGTGTTTCTCGTTTTTGGTCAGGACAGCGGTGTTGCGCGCTACTTCTTCGAGTACGAAGATCACGAAACGCGGCGCGAACTCATCTCACAGTCGTTTTTCCTGAGACTTTATGTTCTGGCATTGGCCCTGCCCCTGGCCTGGCTTCTGGGAGGTCGGGCGCTTTCACTTCTTGGCATTGATCAGGAATTCCTGCCGGCATTCAATATGCTTCTGCTCCAGGCGCCTTTCCTTGTATTGCTGAATTTCGTTGTTGTCCTGTTGCGCGTCACCTTTTCCCGCAACAAGTATATTTTCCTTTCTGTCGGGTTCTCGTTCACCCAGGCTATATGCTGGCTGACGGCAATATTCCTGTTCGATGCGTCAGTTCGTGGCATTCTGTTTGCGGGCCTTCTGGCTTCCGCCGTCTTTTCCGGGATTGGCATCTACTATATTCGGGCATGGCTAAAGCCGACCCCAAGGCTGAATTACATTCTCCAGATGCTGTCTTATACCTTGCCTTATGGTGCCATCAGCGCGCTTCGCCGGATCGTTCCCTTGATCGAACGCTCGCTCGTGGCGCTTCTACTAACCACCGATGCGCTCGGGCTTTATGCCGCTGGCGCCAAGATCACCATGCTGTTTGGGCTATTCGCCTTTGCGTTCCAGTCGGCATGGGAACCCTTCGCCCTGTCGATCGGAAAGCGCCCCGACGCACAGTCCACTTACAACCTGGTCCTGAAAATCCTGGTCCTGCTGTCGTGCCTGCTGGTCCTGGCCTTGTCCAGCATTGCAAGGCCGATGATCGTTTTCCTTGCCAGCGAGAAATACGTCGAAGCAGCGGTCATCGTCTTTCCGCTCCTTATGGCACTGGCAGTAGAGTCCATAAGCTGGATCACCGAAATCGGGCTGATCCTGCAAAGGCGAACCGGTCTTAAACTTGTCGCCTATATTCTTGGAACTCTGGCTTTCGTTGTGGCGATGTTTGTTTTGACGCCCGCGTTCGAACTGGTGGGAGTGTCCATTGCGGTTCTCTTCGGCAGCGTCGTCCGGACCGTCGTCCTGACCCTTATGGCAAGTCGTGTCTCTAATCTGAAATGGGATACGACCAGCTTCATCATCATCGTTCCACTGACCGTCCTCAGTGGCGCGATCATGATCTACGCGGACAACGAATATGGCCTTGCCGCCAGCTTGGGCACCTTCGCCGCCGCGACGGTGATCCTGCTCACACTCGCCTACACGGTCGTTCTGTCATCGGACGAACGGCAAAAGCTGAAGGCGGCCACCCAAAGACTTCTGGCGTCGCGCGGTTTCTGACGCGTCAGGATTTGGTTCCGGTCTTCGCCTTCATATACTCGGCTTCCAGCGCCTCACGCCACTTCACGACATTGGTGAACGCATTCGCCCGCGAAAGTGCCGCACGTCCGGCGTCGGCTCTGAAGGCCGCGTCACCCACCATCCTGTCCAAGGCCCTGGCAAAATCGTCAACCTGTCGGGGCGCCACGATCAGGCCGGCGCCACCCTCCACATAGTCGGGAACACTGCCCACGGCAGTGGCGACGACGGGCAGCCCAGCCGACATCGCTTCCAGCAGGGCAAGCGGCAGGCCCTCGGCGTCAGAACTCAGGACAAAGATGTCTGCGGCGTGCATCAGAACCGGAACGTCATTCCGCTCGCCCAGAAAAACCACCGCATCGCCAATTCCCAAGGTGTTCGCCTGCTCGCCAAGGTCTGCGGCCGTCTCACCGTTCCCGCAGACCCAAAGCCGTGCCCCTGGGTGGGCTCGAACGACCTGGGCAAACGCATCCAGCAAGAGACCGATGTTCTTTGTTAGGGTCAGTCGCCCAGCCGACAGAACGACAACCTCACCATCCCGCGCCCCAAGTGCTTCGCGCGTTTCCTTGCGACTCGCGCCCAAGGTCGGATCGGGTGGTTCCACGACATTGTCGATGGTAACCATCGGAACCCGCCCAAAGCGATCACGGTTCGCTTCTGCCGTGACCTTGCCGACAAAGATGACCCGATCGACGAACAGTCGAATGGCCGTTGTTTCAAGAAACCGCAGACTGGTTCCCCGCAGCCCCGCCGCTTGAACCGTGTTCGTGTTGTGGACGGATGCGACCACGGGATACCCGGCCAGCTTGCCGGCAACTGCTCCGATGATGGTCGCATAGGTCAGGTGAAGATGAATGACGTCCGGATTAATGCGGCGAATGGCTTTGAAGATCCGCACATAAGACATCGGGTTCCAAAGGCGGCAGTCTGGTTCCACATGTATCTCAACGTTTTCCTTCGCAAGCCGCGAATACAGCGGATCGGCCTTTGACCCCATCGAGAGTATCTCGATCGTCCGGTCCTGCGGAGTTCCGGTCCGCAAGACTTCAAACAGTCTTTGGGCGCCACCGACTTTAAGGTGATCGATAGCCTGAAGAACCCTCAGATCACGCACCATTTTGCCACCCGATACCTTTTTTGATCAATCCTGACACAGGGCCTATTTGCCCCTCGCGGTTTCCTGTTTCAGCACGCCGAGGTAATTGCGCGCAGCCTCGATATAATCGAAGCCGGCAAGATCGACGATTACCGGCCCGTCAGCCCCGCCATCCAGAAAGTGGTTGATCGCGGCTGCCATGCGTTCGGCATTTCCGACCGGAACCAGCTTTCCCCGCGTGACTCCCTCCAGAATCTCGTCCGGGCCGCTTGGGCAATCGGTCGAAACGACCGGCGCGCCGCAAGCAAGCGCTTGAACGACGACATTGGGTGACCCTTCGAACAACGATGACAGCACAAACACGTCGCATCTTCCCATGTACCGGTATGGATTAGAGTCAAATCCCGGCATCGCCACATCCTCGGCAACGCCCCGTTCCCCGGCCAGACGGGTAAGTTCCTGCCGCAATGGCCCCTCCCCAAGGATCATAAGTCTGCATGGTCTTTCCGCCCTCACCAGCGCGAATGCCTCGATCAATGTCGCGAAGTCCTTCTGTGGCGCAAGACGGCCGCAGCCAAGAATGACGGGCACGGATTTCGGGGTAAACCAGGCATGGTCCACCGGCTGCATCGCAGCTTCGCGCAAGTCTGGTGTCAGCGTCGGGTTGCGAATGACGTGGATCGAGGCCAACGGCAGATGCAATACACCGGCCGCGTCCTTGGCCACTCCCTTCGAAACCGCAATGACCGCATCCGCGGAGGGATAAAGCCAGCGCGCCAGTAGAAGAAGAAACTTGCGTTTAGGCGACGACACCCGCGCTTCATCCGACAGCGTGTTGCGGATGCTGGGGATCATCTTTGCCCCCACTCCCGAAAGCCGCCGCGCGAGCAATGCCAATATGCCGGCCTCTTCCAGCGCGGAATACACCAATTCTGGCCGTTCCGATCGCAGATAGCGGACCAATCCGGGAAGCGCCAATGCCAGTCTGGATGCGCCCAGATCAACCACCCGCACCAAGGGTGACACTTCGGATCGAAGCGGTCCCGTTGCGTTGCCGACGACAAGATCAACCCGGTGGCCTAATTCCGCAATCCCGCGCGCCAGATTGACAAAAGCCCGCTCGGCGCCTCCACCATCAAAGTTGGGCAGGAAAAGGCCAACGTGCTGAAAGCCACCTGGACTGGAACCGATGTTTTTCGAACGCTTTTTCATAAAGTTTCACACACACATCGGTGAACCATCTGGCGTCGGCAAAGCCTTATGGTTAGTTGTTCAATCGCAAGGCTTTGCATATCATGCCAAGCATGCGTTTGACAGTGGAAGAGGATCTGCCTTGGAACAAGTCGAGGCTCAAACGACATCGCGCATGCGTTTGACAGTGGAAGAGGATCTGCGCTTGGAACAAGTCGAGGCTCAAATGACACCGCTTTCGCTTATCCGCAGTCGGATCCCGGCAATTCTTGCGTTTGGCCTGTTGGGTGCGGGAATCGGTTTTGGAACCGGTCTTTCCAGCAGCGACACCTTCACTTCCACCGCGTCCCTTTTGGTCAGCCCCTACTCGCTGTCCGTGCTGAATTACGAACCGGCATCCCTTGATCTGAGCAGGGAAAAGGTCGTCGTCGACACGCAAGTCCAACTCCTGCGCTCTCCCGATACATTGGACCGGGTGGCGCAAGTTCTGATTGATGATCCCACCAAGGCCGGCCCGGCAGCAGCGCTCCCCGCCTCCCCGACTGAACTGCGAGAATACATCGCCAGCCACCTTAGCGTCCGTCGGGTGAATTCAGCCGACATCATCGAGGTCTCTTTCACGGCAGAGAATCCCGACCTCGCGGCTTTTGTCGCCAATGAGGTGGTGATGCAGTTCCTGCAAGGACAGCGTGACATCAAGGCAGCCGAAATGCAGAAGGTCGGCGACGAAATCGAAAGCCGGGTGGCGTTGCTTGCGAAATCGGCAGATGCGGCTGACCTCAAGGTGTCCGAGGCTCGTCAGGCGCAAAGCGCCGTCACCGCTGAGGACAAGCAGACGTTGAGCCAGGCGATCACCAACCTCGAGCAGGGATTGGCCACCCTGGACGACCTCCTCGCGAACATCGAACTCGACGCTGCCGAAACACCGATTGACGACACCGTGACCTCGTTGACGGCAGCCTTGTCCGATCTGAACGCGCTGAATGACGCGGGCAAATTCACCGAGCAAGCGGCACAGCCGGCGAACTTGTCCACTCTCGTCCGCGAAGCCGAGGTCACGGCAAACGTGCATCGCGAAATGCTGCAGCGCCTGCTCGAAGTGCGCGAACTGGCCAACTTCGTGTCCGACGACGCGCGCATGGTTGCCCCCGCGGTCGCTTCAGCCACGCCAAGCAACGTCCCGCCCGTCGTCATTGCGGCAATGGGATTTATTTCGTTCTTCCTGCTTGCGATGCTACTGGCGGCGACAGTGAAAACCGGAACGCGATCTAAACGAGATTGGGCCTAGCCTCTATTTGTAGGCGCCGCCGCCGTTTCCCTGAGCTACGTTTTCCACATAGATCGGCGCTCTGGCGGCGCCGTTCCGATCAAACCCAGCGGCGCGATTGTTCAGGGCGCGGTTATAGAGGATGCGGTGCTTCGGACCCGAGGTGTTCTTTCCGAGTTTGAAGCCGACGCCATCCCCCGCTTTGTCGGATGTTCCGGGAATGAAACCATTGCGCCGCGCGGTCGAATACTCAATGGTGACCGGCGCTTCGGTCTTCCAAAGATCGAAGCCGTCATCGGAATTGTTGTGAGCGTTGCATCTGGAGACAACATTGCCGACCATGTTTTTATGGATCGTGGCAATCTGAACCCCATCAGCATTGCCACCTGGAATTACAGCTAGCGGATCGTAATTTGAAAAGGATTCGCAATCTTGCAACAAATTGTTGCCAGACTTCCCCATCACTGCAATTCCTGGTCCCGCATTCTTGAAGGCGCGCACAGACTGCAGGATATTGTTGCTTGCGTTCAGCACGTTGATGCCAACAGCCCACGCCCCTTTCCTGTTCTGTTTGCTTCCTGTGACCGCGACATTGGAAATGCGCCACCAGTCGGCCTCAAGTTGCAGACAGTAGACGGTTCTTGTCTTGGTCAGCGCACTGCAGTCGATCAAGGCCTCGCCACCCTCAGCCCGCATCGTGATCGGGGCAGACTTCGTTCCATCGCGTGTGATCCGAACACCATAGGAGTTCCGGCTCTTGATCTTGTAGACCCCTGCCGACAATAGAATGGTGTCCCCGGGCTCCACCATACCGACGGCTGCCGCGATCGACCCCAGCGGCTTGTCACGGGTTCCCGGATTCTTGTCATTTCCGTTGGTCGGCGACACATGGAACGTTCGCCCGGTGTCAGCTTCTGCCAAGCCCGGAACAAATACGGCACCGATCGTGGCCGCGATACAAACCACTGCAAGCCAGTTTTTGCAGATAGCCCCAAGGGTATAGGTGTCAGTGCGTGCTGCGAACATTCGGTCGAGGTTTCCAAGGGCTGAACTGATACAAAATCACTACGAGATATCCCACCCCATATGCAAAATGTCCAGCCAACAAGGCGTGAAGTACCGTCACCCCGGACTGCATATCAACACGCCGAGCGGCCACGGCCCTAGCCGCAACTCTCGTTACGACCAGCAGGTGCGCCATAATCGCCGCCACCCCCAAAACGAGATTAGGCGACCAGACAAATGAAAGTGCAACGGAACCGGCGACCGTCAGAACAAAGCTCAGCGGCACCAGATTATACCCAGCGCTGCACGCTCTTGGGGCGACATACTGCCGTCATCAGACTTGCACATCGGGCCGTTCGCCAAGGCAGATGCACTCGACCCAGACGCCGTTTCTACTGCTCACGCTCTCGCATGGCAGACAGTCCAAGCGTCACACCCACAAGGATCAGCACTGCTTTATTGTCCGTCACATTGTGCGAAAACAAGCCGTTAAGCGCCACAAGCGCGCCGACCGTCACCGCCGATACGGATTTTCGCAGGATGCCAAGACCGATGATCGAAGCCACAAAAGACAGATACAGCGCCATGCCGACGATCCCGGTATCCACCCATGTCCTGACATAAACGTTGTGCGGCCCAAGGTGCAGCGGTGCGCTTGCGGCGGCATTCATCAATGTTTCACCGGCGCCATAGCCAGCCCATGGATGCCGACTGGCAAGTTGCACGAAATAGTCAAGCAACGGTCCGCGGTATGGGTCGTTGAAAACCTCATCCCCGCCATACAGCAGGACTGCAATCCGCGCCTGAAACTCGCTGTTGCCGCTCGCTGAACTCGCAAGAAACGCGAGGCTGCCCACCGCCAGCATGGTCAGGCCTACAACTAAAAGCGCTATGAAAGCCAGCTTGCGCAGCCTCTTTTCCGGCGCTCCGAGGAAGACATGAAAGAAGACATAGACCGCGATCACCATTGCCAGAAAGGAAATTCCCATCCGAGACAACGTGCAGGTGACAGAAACAAGCGAAACCAGCATCACCATCAGGTCGATCATCCGCACCCGCCGAAAATCCAAAGACACGGCCAGCAACGCGGGAATGATGAAACCGGGAATGTTCGCATTCAGGGCAAACCCGCCGGTACGGGCAGTATCAGCCCCAAGTGCGCCGGGAACGATCGTCTCGAAAACCACCGATCCGCCCAACACCACAATCGCCCACCGGGCAGCCACGGCTATCCGCTTGCCATCCGGGTCGGCCACCGCAACCAGCAGTCCAAAGGCCAGAACGACGAACTGAAAGATCGGGAAAATCTGCGTGAAATCAATGTCGTTTCCGGCCAGCACGGTCCTGCCCGACGCAATCACATGTGCGATGATCCAAAGCGCGAAAAGGCCGAATGGCAGCCGGTTCAACTTCAGGCCGAATAGAAACAGATCGACACTCTGCCGTCCACCTGCGGACAGGACCATAGCAAGGTATACCGCGCTGAAGGCCACAAACAGGATCAGTGTATTGATGGGAAGAAAGCCGCGAACCGACAGGAAAAGGTCAAGATTGGTCACGAACACCAGGAACGCGAAGCCAATCATCACGCTCGACAACGCATCCCTGTCACGGGCTGCTGACGGACTTTCTGCGTACATGAAACCGCTCAGGGAAGTACTCTCCTACGTCGGTTCATGATCGGCCGCTGTGGCTTGCGTCGCCGGTCGGTCGCGGTCTGGAAAAGACCTTTTTCAGGATGACCCCTGCGGTGGCCAGCATGACCATGAAATCCGAAGCCACCGTCGCTGTCCGCAAATATTCCGAATCGATGCCAAGCTTGTGGCGCATGACGGTCGCGTAATTTCGCATCACATCGGTGGGGTCAAGCTGGGCCTCGCCGTTTTCGTAGTACCAGATCGTGCCGGGGCTGGTGAGCCCCGGACGCGCGCGAAGCGTTTCAAACTCCGCGGCGCCATAAAGGTCACGCACAATGTCGGGGTCTTCCGGTCTGGGGCCGACGATCGACATATCGCCCTTCAAAACGTTGAAAAGCTGCGGCATTTCGTCGATCTTGGACGTGCGCAGGAACTGCCCGAAAGGTGTCACACGCCGGTCCTGCGGTGCGGTGATCTTCGGACCATCCGACGCCGTATGGCGCATCGTGCGCAGTTTCAGCATGAAGAACGTCTGCCCACCGCGTCCTGCCCGCGCAGCCCGGTAAAACACCGGGCCGGGACTGGTAAGCTTCACTCCCAAAATGCCAATCAGAATCAGAGGGGACAACACGACCAGCCCAGCCGAAGATGCAACTATGTCCACCGCCCGCTGACCGGGACGCATGCCATCCATCTTATGCCCGCTTCTCTCCAAGCGCATCGCGAACCGCCGACACAACTCGGTCCACGTCGTCGCGCGACATCTTGCTGTAGATCGGAAGGCTGACCATGCTTTCATATGCCGCCGTGCTGGCAGGAAAATCTTCCGCCTTCAGGTGGTACCTGTCGCGCCAGTAAGGATGCATGTGTAGCGGAACGTAATGTACGCTGACACCGATGCCCTTCGCCCCCAAACGCTCGACCAGCTCGTTGCGCGAAATGCCGGCGGCGGCTGTGACCCTTACCGGGAACAGATGCCACGCATGCACGTCGCCGGAAGGCGCGGTGCTGGGCTGGACCAACGGCAGGTCGCCAAAGGCCGCCCGGTAGATATCGGCGATAGCTTCGCGCTTCGAATGCATCTCGGCCAGCCGGCTCAGCTGATGTATACCCAGTGCGGCTGCAACATCGGTCATGTTGTACTTGTAGCCGGGTGCAACCACCTCATAGTACCAGGCCCCACCGGCCCGATATCGGTCAAACACGTCCCGGCTAATGCCGTGAAGACGCATGATCTTGGCTCGCTTTGCAATCGCGGGGTTTCGGGTCACAAGCATCCCGCCCTCGCCCGTCGCAAGGGTCTTCGTTGCATAAAAGCTGAACACCGTGGCATCAGTGTCGAGCGTACCGATGTTGGCGCCGCCAAAGGTCGTCGGCAGCGCGTGTGCCGCGTCCTCAACGATCTTAAGGCCATTACGGCGGGCAATCTCGATGATCGGCGCCATGTTGCAGGCCAAGCCGGCATAATGCACCGGAATGATTGCTTTGGTGCGCGGCGTCAAAGCCGCCTCGATCTTTGTCGGGTCCATGTTCAGGGTGCCCGGCTCCACATCGACAAAGACCGGATCCGCACCCATGTAGCGAACGATTTCGGCGGTTGCCGTAAAAGTATGCACCGGGACGATCACCTCGTCGCCCGGGCCAATGCCCAAGGCCTCAACCGCCAGGTGCAGCCCCGCCGTCGCCGAATTCACGGCGATCGCCTCGACGCCGCCACCGATATACTGGGCAAACTCCTTCTCGAAGCGCGCTGTCTTGGGACCGGTCGTGATCCAGCCCGACCGCAGGCACTCGACAACTTCCGCGATCTCCGCCTCGCCGATATCGGGCAGTGCAAAAGGCAAGAAGACCGGCTTCAGGTCGGCACCCTGCGCGTTCATGCTGCCTCCGAACTGTTGCCCGAAAGCGGTGGCGCCTTATAACCCGGCACCAAGGCCGCCAAAGTCTTCATGATTTCCCCGTTATTGCCCGATGCGGCGAGCTCGACCAGCGTCGCGATTGCCGCCTTGATCGTTGCCAGCGGCACGCTCTCTGACAAAGCTGTATGAACTCCAACAACCGAACTTTCCAGACGAGTCTCGGTGTCGTTGAACAAATCTTCTGCCAGTTTCTCGCCGGGACGGATGCCGGTGAACTGAATCTTGATGTCCTCGTCGGGCATCAACCCATGCAGCAGGATCATCCGTCGCGCCACATCAACAATCCTCACCGGATTGCCCATGTCCAGCACGTTGATGACGCCGCGTGCATTGCTGTCACTTGCACCATGCGCCGCAGAATGCAGGATAAGCTCGCAAGCCTCCGCGATTGTCATGAAATAGCGTTCCATCAGCGGATGCGTGACCGTCACCGGCCCGCCGTCCTGGATCTGCTTTTCGAAGATCGGCACCACAGAACCCGACGATCCAAGGACATTGCCGAAGCGCACGGTCATGAACCGCGGCCCGGACTGCCCCACATCCAGCGCCTGACAATAGATTTCCGCAACCCGTTTCGTCACCCCCATCACGCTCGTCGGCATGACGGCCTTGTCGGTTGAGACTTGAACCATAGCAAGAACGCCCGCCTCCAAAGCGGCATCCGCGACATTCTTCGTGCCAAGGATGTTCGTCAGAACCCCTTCAGCTTGGTTGGTTTCCACCATCGGTACATGCTTCAGCGCGGCCGAATGAAACACAAGGTGTGGTCGCGCCTCCGCAAAGACCTGACGCAGCCGATTGGCGTCGCGCACATCGGTCAGCCGGGGGAGCACCTTCAGGTCGGCAAACGTCGACTTCAGGCGCTGCTCCACCTTCCACAAGTTGAACTCGCCATTGTCGACCAGACAGATCTGTGCGGGACCGAAGCTCGCGATCAACTCGACCAACTGGCTGCCGATGCTTCCCCCTGCCCCAGTGACCAGAATTCTCTTGCCAGCCACCAGAGTGGAGATCGGCGTGCGGTCAAATTCATACTGTTCGCGGCCAACGATCGACCGCAACGTGATCGGCTCGGCCGGCGAAAGTCCACGTCCAATCAATTCCCTCGCCTCGCCCGGCGACGGCAGCTTTGACACCTTCAGTTTCAGCGCAACAGACCGCTCGATCACTTCCAGCGTCTGCTCTTCAGTCAGCGGCGAGGTCAGAACCACCTCTTCCGGCCGCATTCCTCTCGCGGTCAACGCAGCGACAATCTTGCCCAACTCAGCAGGGCTGCCAAGAATTGGCACCCCCCGGATCTCGCGTCCGGTCTGATGCGGGCTGAAATCAAGGATGCCAACGGGGTGAATGGGGTTGCTTGATCCCTCAAGTCCCCGCAAAAGATGGACGCATTCGACACCTGCCGAAACAAGGAGGACTGGTCTGAATTGCGCAGTTCGTTCGCGCTCGTTGTCCACAAGATCCTGCAAAGAGCGCCAAGCCACCCTTGCGCTCAACCACGATGCGGATAGCAAAAATGTATGGAAAACCCCGTGAAGTACGAATTCGACCGCGCCGGAACCCGACGCCATCACACTTTCAGGAATTTGTCCAGTCGCCGAAAGAAAAAGGCAACCCGACCCGACCGCCAGAGCCGCAGCCGAGGTGAAAGGAGCGATCTCGTGCAAGGACACAAATCGCCAGATGAATTTCTGCGTCTGAAAATAAAGCAGCAATACAACGGAAAAGCCGGCAAAAACCAATCCGGCAATAAACTTATTCGTGTCACCCAAATAGGAGTTATCAATAAGGCTTAGAAATATTACAGTGACGCAAAAAGCTATGATTGCGTCGATCGCTAATACTGTTGCAAGAAATCCACCGGTCCTTTTCAGACCCATCGCCTTGAATTCACGGCATAGTTGTACAAACCAACGCAGAAACATTCTACACCTTTAGGGAACTACCAGCTATGATTCGCCTTGCAATGAAACTAGGGTAAGCTCTGGTGGGTTCGTGTCAAATGGTTTCTGCCGCCTCCAGCCGCGCTGTCGAAACAGTCTGGTGCATAGTTGGCGATTGTGTCGATGGGGGGGGATGTGCCGGTCAGGTCTTGGGGATTGACACTCTACGCTGCCGGATGAGGCGCACATAAGTTGCGGTAGCGCCCGGCCGAACCGCACCGTCGCCCGCTTACGTCGGCGAAGTACCAGACGCCAGCGTTCCACACAGGGGACGAGCCAGTGCGTTGCTTTACGCTCCGTTGACGTGATGCCGATGCATCCCAAAACACCGCCTTTGAGATCGACCCCACGCACGTTCGTTGCGTCCTCAGTTGTTCGGTACTTGAACCTCATCCAGCTACCGACATAATCTGTTCCGGCGTAGACATGGCCAAGCCACGCTGCCGCCAGTGGAGCATCCGCGATGCGGGGTTTGCTCGGCAGGCTTGAAAGACGATCGGATCGGAGGGTCACTGCCGTAGACAAGCCTTGCTGACTCCCATGTTGCAAGAAATTGTGAAAAATCGCCGTCGGGCGTGACAAATCGGAACATTCGACCGTCGCTGGATCGGGGCCGCCAAACGAGCGAATTGATCCTCCGAGCGGCCACGACAGTATCCCATGTCTGGCTGGGGAGCGGTGGGCCGACCCGAAGTGCATCGTCGAAAGGCTCGAGAAGATCAGGAACCTGATCGAACCGTCGCAGCTGCCAAAGCGCGGGTCAACCGCAGCCGACCAAGTCGCAAAGATGCCGTTCCTACTGTCGCGAAAATCGTCGAACCGTACCGGTGCGATCCATGGCACCGATGGCAGTTTCCCCGCCTTTTGATCGCAATGGGTCAGTGAAGTCTGCGCGGCCCATCTCCAGCAGGCTTACGGCTGCCCAAAAGGAGTCTGGCGAGCGAAGGTGCGAGTGTGGTGGCGGTAGGTCGCCGTCATGAAGGTTCGCAGATCAACTGCCTTTCCCGCGCGTTGATGGACCCGTCCCCTCTGGCCGAAGTGTTCGAACGCATCAGCGTCCTTCGCTGGCGTCATAAGTAATTTTCATAAAACAACATCAACAGCATGAGTAGCCCCACTACAACCACAATCACTTTCACTTTACGAACATTGTCGGCGTTGGTGGCAACCCGGGACAATTAACCCTGCGAGCCGACGGCTTGAGAAGATTCTCGGCGCACGCATCATCACCGCCACAGCGCTCGCCGCCAGCGATCCAGCCGCCTGTCTTCAGGTCCAGACGGCAGTTTGCAGCGTTCCCATACATTGAACCACAGCAACCCTCATACGTGGGCAAGGACTGCCTGATCTGATCTCGAAGATGGGAAACGGTTACCAGCGACGCTTGCTTGCTGGCGGCGACACCTCCATGGCCCGATGAGCCGAAAGCACCGACACCAAACGGTTGCCTGCGCGCGGCCACTTCTGGGTCGCAAACCGACCCGGTTAATCACAGTTGCCAGTGGTAATACGACAGTTCGGCCCCATCAGCGGCAGCCATCGGCTGCCACTCCGAATGTAAGAACAGAAGCGAGTGATGATGATCAAACAGGGCCAGTGCCGGGACACCACGAACTGTCAGGACATCAGTGCTCGCGCGTCCGACCGGGCGCTGGGTCGCGGCCTTCTCAGGGCCAGCGGTCCCCCTGCGCCTCGCCCGCAGCCCGACACTTGACCGCTCCCCGCAGGAACAAAAAAAGCTTCAGCAGGCAGGTGCTTCCAGGAAATCATCGATGCTGGCTTCAATACAACATGACCGATATCCGCGCCGCAATTGGCTCCGTACAGCCGAAGCGCCTTGAAAATCTTGAACTTCGTCGCTACAACATTTAAGTTATCTACGCTAACGCCTTCTCTGCAGTCCCGGAATTAAAGGTGCCGATTGCCCGGCACAACGCGCAGCATGCGTTGTAACTGTAGGTACTGCGTTTGGATCTGGAACAACTGAGTAATGATCGTGGGGAATTCATCGAAAAACTTGCAAATTGCGCCATCGGCGCGAGCGATCATTTCATTCCGCTTTATCAGCTTCCCCCCTACAGAGACAGATATGATTGGGCGCCTGCATCAATCCCAGTGGCCTGGCATTCGTATCTACGCATGATTTCATTGCCAATGAATAACATGATGACAGAAAATATTGTGAATGAATTGATTGCGGCTGTCGGCGATATTGTCAGCAGCAACAGCCCGATCCTAGCCTTTATTGCAGCATAGCGAGGAGCCAAATCGTTGGGTACGAATACCTCTCCCTTTGTGACCATCATTATGCCAATCCGCAATGAGGGGGATTTCATTGCACGCAGCCTGGGAGCCATTCTGACCCAAGACTATCCTCACTCACGGATGGAAGTCCTGATCTCAGATGGGATGTCTACCGACTCCACTCGTGCCGTGATTCAGGACCTGGCGACCAGGCATTCCGATGTGTCACTCAAAATCATTGACAACCCGGGACGTATCGTGCCGACGGGCTTCAATCTGGCTTTGAAACAGCGAAATGGCGAGATTGTCGTCCGCGTCGATGGACACACGATCATCGCTCCCGATTATGTGAGCGAATGCGTGTCTGCTCTGGAAAGAACCGGGGCAGATAACGCGGGCGGACGCATGAACGCCATCAGCCACACCACATTTGGAAAGGCTGTGGCGCTGGCTACCAGTACACCGTTCGGCGTGGGGGGAGCGCGCTTCCACTATTCGGAAGACGAAGAATGGGTTGATACGGTGTATATGGGGGCGTGGCGCAGCAAAGTCTTCAATGAGATCGGCGGCTTTGACGAAGAGTTCGTGCGCAATCAGGATGACGAGTTCAACTATCGTCTGCGTGCTAATAAGGGAAAAATCCTGCTTAGCCCGCGCATCAAGTCAGAATACTATCCCCGCAGCTCACCAAGAGCGCTCTGGCGGCAGTATTATCAATACGGCGTCTATAAAGTCCGTGTCATGCAGAAGCATACGCGTCAGATGCAGCCGCGCCAATTTGCACCGGTGCTGCTGGTTGCGGGATTGCTTGTCACAGCGATTCTCGCGATCCTGTTTCCATCGACTTGGTTTCTGTTTGCAGGGCTTGCTGGGGTGTACATCGTAGCCAATCTGGCCGCGTCAGCGATTACCGCCTTGCGCAGCCAACCCTCCTATATCTTCATTCTTCCACTGGTGTTCGCTATTCTGCATTTCAGCTATGGGTCGGGCTTTGCCGTAGGACTCGTCCGGTTTGCCAATCGATGGAACCAAGCAAAGAAGCCTGCCTAAGCAACTTTCAAAAAAACTTCCATGTTCCTGCTTGTTCCGGTTGGCTTTGGCATCACCGCAAGGAACCCTGCCAATGCCGATACCGCCCGCCATTCCCAATCATTGAGACGCGATGAAGAAGCAGACGCCGCGGAAACGGCACGGGCTGACGCAAGCGATCTTCGCTGACGCCAATGCGTATCTTGGCCGACAAAGCCATCACCCTGCGCTGGGCAACGACTGGTTCTTCGACATAAAAGCGCACATCGGCGTCGACGCCAACGGCGGGGAGGCGCCTAGCACCGAACGTGAAGAAGCGCTCCAAGGGGTGGGCAAGGGCTTGGGCGTCATACGCAAGGCACTGAAGTGCGGCAACCTGCATCCACTCAACGCACTGTCCAACCGCATTATTCCCATGGTTCGGGCACGCGTTGAGCACACGTTTCAGGCGGTCAGGCGACAGTTCGGCCATGTGAACACCCGCTATCGGTGCCTCGCCCGCAGCTAAGTATTACGAGATACTATTTATTCGTGAGTCCCAAAGGAGGAAAATGAGGATCGCCCAGAGCAAAAATGCGTATTGATGCTCGCCTGCTTCAAAGGCTGTCAGGATCTCTCTGGCGCGTTTCGGCTCGATATAATACTGCTTGTTCAGGTTCTCTATGGAAAGCAGATCATGCAGCATGGGCTTCAACGGACCCAGCAACCACTCCCCGATCGGCACGCTGAAACCCTTCTTGGGGCGAAACATGACCTCCGGCGGCACGATAGTTTTGAATCCATCCTTGAGAATGAATTTCAGTTCGTTGCGGCGAATTTTATAGTTTGCAGGCACAGTGCGAGCAAATTTATCAACCACGATATCGCAAAAGGGTGTCCGAACTTCTAGCGAGTGTGTCATGCTGGCACGATCTGTATAGGTCAGCAGATCCCCGGGCAAATATGTCTCGCGATCAAGCTGCAAAAGCTGTTCTAGTAGATGGCCATCAGAGGTCGTTATCCCAGGCAGCACGGAAGTGCCGTCAACCCTCTGCGCGATGTCAGGGTTCATCAAAGAGTTGACTTGTAGATCGCCTGTAAATCGTGTCAGCGCTTCATATCGGCTGGAGGCAGGGACATTGGTGGCATTAAAGAGACGCCGCGCACGCTCAATCCAGTTGCGGCGGTCTGGGCTTTTGGGCATTGCGGAGAGAGCTTTTTGCGCGGCTTCTATCATCCAGCCAGGCACGCGCCTGAATTGATCCATGATCAGCATACCCTGATAACGCGGGTACCCTGCAAAGAACTCATCAGCCCCCACGCCACTCAGAGCTACAGTAACTTTACTGCGTGTAAATTCCGAAAGCACATCTGCGATCAAGGCCGCTGGATTTGCGAAGGGCTCATCGAATTTCTGGATTAGACGATCTTCCAGCAAACTGACGATACTGGGTTGAACGACGATTTCCTGGTGATCAGTCTGGAAATGCTTGGCGATTATATTGGCGTACTGGCGTTCATCATAAGACGCAAAAGCGCCTTCAAATCCGATTGTGAAGGTCTTGATATTGTCTACGCCAGCACGACGCATCATCGCCACAACGATGCTGGAATCGACGCCACCGCTCAGAAACACACCCACCGGAACATCGGCCACAAGATGGGCTTTGACGGATTCTTCCATTACATGGACCAATTCTTCGACCGTTTCGCCATAGCTACGCTTGCTGGCCGCAGCGGGCGGCTCAGGATTGTAGAATTTTCCAGTTGTACGTCCATTCGGGCCAAGCTTCATCCAATGACCTTGGGGGAGACGTTCGACCTTGGCATAAATCGAGTGCGGTTCCGGTACATACATGTGAGAAAGATAGAAAGAGAGCGCGCTGGCATTGAGTTCTTTGGGAAACTCAGGATGAAGACGCAGCGATTTGAGTTCTGAGCCGAAGACAATATCATCGCCACACTGGGCAATATAGAGCGGCTTGATCCCGAATGGATCGCGGGCCAGCGTCAGAGTTTGAGTCCTTTTGTCCCAAATCGCGACGGCATACATCCCGCGCAGGCGGGTGAAGGCATCTGTGCCCCACGCATGGAAGGCTTTGAGGACAACTTCCGTATCGGACTGCGTATTGAATTGATAACCCTTGGCTCTAAGTTCAGCGCGGAGTTCGATGAAGTTATAGACTTCGCCGTTATAGACCATCCACATGTCGCCTTCGGTAAAGGCCATCGGCTGATGCCCCCCCGGTGACAGATCAATGATCGCGAGACGGCGATTGCCAATGGCGATCGGACCGTCACAGAAGAACCCACCATCATCAGGGCCACGATGAATTATTGCATCGGTCATGGCCGAGATCAGACCGGGCGAGACTGCCCCCCGTGTTGAATAGATACCGGTGATTCCGCACATAAGTGACCTTTCTAACGCAGGATATGGATAATTTATACTCGGTGATCATGTTCGTACAGAGTGAGCGGGCGTCGGCGGGCAAACCCATGCCATATTGCCCAGAAAAACTAGAGTGTCTGCCACAATTGCAGCAGCATGCGTGCGCTCTCATGGCGATTGAACTGCTTCGCTACAACCTGACGACCTGCTCTGGCCATCTTGCTGGCTTCGCCGGGATGATCCATCATGTAGGCAATCGCATCAGCCAGCGCCTGACTATCGTGAGGCGGAACGCACAGACCTGTCACTTTGTCCTGAACGATCTCAGGCACACCCGATACTTGTGTGGAGACAGTTGGGATCTCCATGGCCAGCGCCTCGACCAGAACAACGGGCAATCCGTCCATATCTCCATCAGGCGAAATCGCACAGGCCAGAACAAACAAATCACTCGCTCGGTAACGCTGAATAATCTCTTCCTGAAGCATCTTGCCTGTGAAGGTTACATGCTCCTTGATCTCCAACCGATCTGCGAGCTCATGAAGTTCGCTCTCAAGAGGCCCCCCCCCTATGATTTGCAACTTTACATTTCGATTTTTCTTGCGCAGTTTCGCAACCGCCTCGAGCAGGAAGGTGTGGCCCTTGGTGTAGACCAATCGCCCATTCGAGAGGATGTGGAACACATTTGGATCAGTGACGCGTTCTGTTTTATTGGTGAACAAGTCAACATCAATCCCATTATAAATGAGTTCGAATCGACCTCTTATATCGGGCCATGTCCTACGCATATATTCGAGATTGAATTTTGAAATCACAATGCAGGCGGCGGCTTTATCGCATTTCAAAGGAATGGACGCATTTCGCTCATAGGGCGTCGTCGCAAAAATGTCGAAGGCATGGATCGTGACGGTGTAGGGAACACCGCTGATCCGCGAGGCGATCAGAGCAACTGTCGCAGGAGACGACAGAAAGTGAGCGTGAATATGCTGGAAGCCATGCTTTTTGACCCAATAACCCAAGTAAAGACCTTTGGGCAAGCTCACCAGCAGCTTGAGCATGGCGTAGACAGAAATCAAATGCCCGACGAGAAGCTGAAAGATAAGGATAAGGATCTGCGGTTTGATCAAGATCTGCTGAACAGAGCGCAGCCAGAGTGCCGGGTTGCCCAGGCGCAGATCGCAGATCTTGTCAACAAACTGTTTTTCCACTGTCTGTGGCTCGCCCTCTTCGGAGGACCAGACCGTCGCGACGTGAACGTCAACGCCAGCCTCTTGAATGGTCGACATTTCATAGGCCGTAAAAGTGGTTGTCAACGAAGGAAAGCGCGAAACAACGTATAACAATTTTTTTAAGGGCTGCTCGCTCATTAATTTGTTCCTTGGGAGTACAGGCTTTCGAAAGGCTCCGCCGCGCTTGTACAGGTCAATCGTTGAGTATACAATTACTGCGTGACATCCGACACGCGATAATCAAAGCAGGCCAAAATGTCAATCTTTTTTTGGCGTAAAAAGCCTTTTAGTTGAGATCGCCACCTAAGCAGTAACAGGGTACGGGACGAACCGAAAGTTCCAGTCACAATCAGAACATCCACGAGCACAGCGAAGGAACCATACTGGATAATGAGGTGGTTTTATGCAGTCGAAATTTAAAGATGCGATGGTCAGAGCAAGTATGACCAGACGCGATTGAAAGCGTGATAATTGCAATGCCTAAAAGAGTTCGGAGCTGACAAATTCGTGACGACTCCGCGACAACAGTGCTCGATACCGATGCGGGTTATCTGACGAGTTAACTGAAGGATTGGCGCAGACCGCTCCACAAATCACTTAATCCCAATTTCCCATAACTTTTATAGCGCGATGCTGTGAGCAAGATGTTTTTGGCCTGTCGGGAGGCCAGACGGTCGATGTGCCTGTTCTGGCACGCAAACCCGGCGCGCTGCGCAACGGAGCCCGTTTAACGACTGGGTTCTCCCACCCGCAATGGCCACGATCCGACGCAAGACCGACTGCAAGCCGTCGAATCCGCCTGCCGCGAAGCCGTGGATCAGGGTGTCCATTCCGCGCCGGTCGTCATCAACATCCTTGCTCGACGACGCGATCCAACCCCGACGCCACTTCTACTCACCACCACAGCGCTGCGCCTGACCGACAAACACCTGGCCAATTGCGCCCGCTACGACAGCATCAGGAGGACCAGCCGACATGGAACGCATCCAAATCCTAGACCTGATGGGCAGCCTCAAGCTTTACGGGATGCGCAGCCCCTATGACGAAGTTATGGCCGCAGGCATCAAGCGCCAGCATGAGTCGCCCCGCATCGTCGGTGACCTGTTGCAGTCGGAGATTGCTGGCCTGCTGCCGGTTTTGTGGACACCGAGATAGGGTGTTTCAACGGGATCGGAGTTTTCCATGGAGAGACGGAAGTTCAGCCGCGAGTTCAAGCTTGAGGCGGTGAAGTTGGTGAGGGATCGAGGGGTGACGTCGGCTCAGGCGTCACGCGATCTGGGGGTTCATGCGAATGTTCTGCGGAAGTGGGTGCGGGAGCTGGAGACGGATCCCTCGCAGGCGTTTCCGGGTCACGGGCAGATGAAGCCTGAGCGGCTGGAGATTGATCGGCTGCGCAGAGAGGTCGCCAAACTCAAGGCAGAGCGCGACATCCTAAAAAAGGGTTGCCAGTGGTTGCGCCATTGGTTCGAGAAACCACTGGCGACGCCTACTTCGCGAGGGAAGTGACATGAGGTTTGCTTTCGTCGCGAAGCACCGCCACATCTGGCCGGTGAGTTGGCTGTGTGACGCGCTGGATGTGTCACGGTCAGGTTTCCATGCCTGGCTTGGCCGCGCTCCGTCGAGGCGCAGCCGGGAAGACGAAGAGACCGGCGCGAAGGTGCGGGCGAGCTTCATCGCCAGCGCCCGCACTTATGGAGCCCGGCGTGTCTGGCGCGATGTTCTGGCCGAGGGCGTCGACTGCGGCTTGCATCGCATCGAACGCCTGATGCAGGCCCAAGCGCTCAGGGCACGGCCGCGTCGGCGCGGATTGCCGAAGGACGAGGGGCAGCGCCTGACAGTGGCTGCCTCGAACGTTCTGGATCGTGCGTTCCATGCTGATCGCCCGAACCAGAAGTGGATCGCGGACTTCACCTATGTCTGGACCGCCGAGGGCTGGCTCTACGTTGCGACGGTCATCGACCTGTTCTCTCGGCGCGTGGTCGGCTGGTCGATGAAGGCAGAGATGACCGCTAAACTCGTCACCGACGCCCTCGTCATGGCCATCTGGCGGCGCGGCAAGCCGGACGCGCTCCTGCATCATTCCGATCAGGGCAGCCAATACACCAGCGAGCAGTTCCAGAAACTCATGGCCGACAACGGCGTGCAATGCTCGATGAGCCGGTCCGGCAATGTCTGGGACAATGCGGTCATGGAGAGCTTCTTCTCGTCGCTCAAGACGGAAAGGATCGGCAAGAAGATCTACCGGACGCGCGATGCCGCCAGGGCAGATGTGTTCGACTACATCGAAAGGTTCTACAACACGGTTCGCAGGCACTCGACCATCGGCTACCTCAGCCCGGTCGAGTTCGAAAAGAGGGCCGGGTTAGCTTAACTGCCCGTCAACAAAACCGGCAGCAGGCCAGATCATGATTATCTTCCGTTGCCTGTAGAGCATTGCCAGATTTCGAAGATCGTGCGACCCAGCGTGTTGGAAATCGGGAGTGTGTGCTGATGGGTTTTGAAGCTGATCTGCCCGGATGCAGGCTAATTGAACTGACCTGCCATGACGATGCGCGTGGCAGGCTTTACCCTCTCGACCTCCGAAATCTTGTTGGGTTCGACGCTTCTCGCATGTTCTTGATCAAAGCGCCGGAAGACCCCTTCGGCGTGCGCCGGGGTGGCCATTCCAACTCGACCCCTCAGGTGTTGATTGCTGCAAGCGGAAGCGTAACCTTCGATCTTGACGCCGGCGTGCAGAAGGCGACTGTCGTTTTGGACCACCCAGGTATCGCCCTGCTGATCGGGGCGGGGGTCCTGAACCACATGCGCGATTTCGCCCCGGGAACGCTGTTGATAGGTCTGGCCGCGGTGCCTTACGCCCAGACAAACTACTATCCCGAACCACAACCCGCTCTCTTTGCAGCGCAAGAGACGACGAGATGATGGAGATGGTTCCCCAAGCTGCGCCGATGCTGAGGATCTACCGCTATCGCGCAGCGGTCGATGCGGCTATCGCGCGCGTGCTGGACGGCGGTACAGCGATCGGAGGCGCAGAGGTCGCGGCCTTCGAGGCGGCCTTTGCTGCCTTTTGCGGCGTGGGCCACGCCATTGGCTGCGGGAACGGGACGGATGCGCTGGTCTTGGCCTTGCGAGCCGCTGGAATTGGCCCGGGGGATGAGGTCATAACGGTCGCGCTGACCGCACACGGAACCGCGCAGGCGATCCGCCTTGTCGGGGCCGTGCCCATCTTCGTAGAGGTTGATTCAGCAACTCGCACGATGGACCCCGCTGCCGCTGCCGCCGCGATCACCCCCCGCACGGCTGCCTTGGTCCCGGTGCATCTCTACGGGCAGATGGCCGATATGCCAGCGCTGACCGCGTTGGCGGCGCAGCAAGGCCTATTCCTTCTTGAAGATTGTGCTCAGGCGCATGGGGCAGAAATGGCAGGGCGCAGGGCCGGAGGCTGGGGGCACGCAGCGGCATTCTCGTTCTACCCCACCAAGAACCTTGGCGCCGTAGGGGATGGGGGGGCAGTTGTGACGCAGGATGCAGCCCTTGCCAAACGGGTCCGCTCGCAGACGAACTATGGCTGGTCCGACGCTCGGCGGATCAGTGACGTGGTCGCCGGAAACTCGCGGCTAGATACAGTGCAGGCGGCAATCCTTGCTGCCCTGCTGCCGCATCTGGACGAAGCGATTGCCGAACGCCGCGCCATAGCGGCGGCGCTTCATTTGGGGATCGGGGGGGCGGTCACCCTGCCCCGATGGGATGATGGCGCGGTCTGGCATCAGTTCGTGATAGCTCACCCTGCGCGCGATCTGCTGGCCGCCAGCCTTTCCCGCGATGGCATCGGCACGGCCGTCCACTACACCCCACCCCTGCACTGGCAACCCGCGTTTTATCGCGACGCCCAACCGCCGCTTCCCATCACCGAACGGCTGGCGGCCGAGGTTCTAAGCCTGCCGATCCAGCCCGAGGTCGCAGGCCCCGCCACGCAGGCCATCATCGACGCGGTTCGTAGGGGGGCGGCAGAATGCGCGCGGTGATCTACGCCACGGGGTCGAGCATCGTTGTGGAGTTCGAGGAAAGTCTGTCGCGCGCCGGGATCGAGGTGGTCGCGGGCATTCGTAACCGTACGGGTCCGTGCCACCTGTCCGACCCGGCTCTGTCGGTCCCGCTGGCGGGGACCGGTGCCGCACTTCGCGACCTGCCCTTCATTGTGCCGCTTTTCACTCCCGCGAACCGTCGCGCGGCGGTGACCGAGGCGCGGTCGCAAGGCTTTGCGACGCCCCTGTCGCTGATTGATCCCACAGTGATCCGCCCGCGCGACCTGCCGCATGGCGAGGGGCTTTACGTCAACGCTGGCGTGATCATTGGCGCCGGGACGCGGTTTGGCGATTTTGTCGTCGTGAACCGGGGCGCCGTCCTCGGGCACCACCTGACCTGCGGTAACTATGTGTCGATTGGGCCGGCGGCGGTGCTGGCCGGGATGATCACACTGGGCGATGATGTCGTGATCGGAGTGGGCGCGGTCATCCTGCCGGAGGTCAAGATCGGAGCGGGCGCGCTGGTCGCCGCCGGCGCGGTCGTCGGGCGCGATGTGCCCGCCGGGGCAACGGTCGCCGGGAACCCCGCCCGCATCGTGAGGCGGGGCGGCGAATGACCATTCACCTCTACACCCTGTGTTGGAACGAGGCGGACATACTCCCTTTCTTCTTTCGGCATTTTGATCCGGTGGTGGACCGCTACGTCGTAGCCGACGACGGCTCGACCGACGGCTCGCTTGATATCCTGATGGCGCATCCGAAGGTCGAGGTACGTCGCTTCCAGCGGGTGATTGCCGACAGTTTCGTGCTGTCGCAGCAGCACTTCCAGAATGAGGCGTGGCGGGAGAGCAGGGGAACGGCGGACTGGGTCATCATCACCGCGCTGGACGAGCATCTAACGGTGCGGGGCGGCCTTGGCCCGTATCTTGATCGGTATCGGGGCGAGGGCGTTACGCTGATCCCCGCACTTGGCTATCAGATGGTGAGCGAGGACTTTCCCGCCGCTGATGAAACCCTTGTGCGGACACGCACGCAGGGCGCACCGTATCACCGGATGAACAAGCTGGCGATCTTCGATCCCGCCGCGATCACGGACACCGGATTTCAGCCGGGACGACACGCCTCACGGCCAAAGGGCAGACTTGTTTATCCGCGTCGGAACGAACTGATGCTGTGGCACTACAAGCTGATGGGAAAGCAGCGCATGCTTGACCGCCAGCGCGCCCAGAGCAAGGGCCTCGGTCCGGGCGACGCAGCCAAGGGCTTCGGCGCACACTACACCGTGGCGGATGCCGAGATGCTGACCGTCTGGGACTCGTTCGAGGAGCGCTTGATCGACCTTGGCGATCCTGCCTTCGATCCGGCTCTGCCCGGCAACTACGAAGGCCCGCTCTGGTGGCGCAAGAGCCGGGCAAGCCGGCTGTGGCGCTGGCTGCGGCGGCGCTGAGCTGACGGCCGGTAGAAGATCATTAGAGCCGCTCTTCGCACGCCAACCTGTACGCATTCTGCTCACCGAACGTCATTTCTCTAAGCGTCCCCAGCGCCGCCTCCGGCGCAGCGATCGGCTGTCTTCGAACCTTCTCCACATCAAGTCCTTAGAAAATTTGATTGGCTTTCCCTCGCTTCACTGTGAGCTACCCCCGGAAATCGGACAGTGACGGAAGCTACGATCCGACGTCTGCTGGTCTCCAAGCACGAGGACATCGGAACATGTCGAAACGCAGGAACCACGACGCGGCATTCAAGGTGCGGGTGGCGCTGGAAGCCGTGAAGGGAGAGCGCACGGTATTGGCGGAGGAGGTGTCCGCCATGCGCGGCACGGGTTGAAAACCCGAGATATTCGGAACCACTTGTTTTCCCTTCATAAAATTTCACCTTCCGAACAATAGAGCGGAAATCGCTACACGCCAAGAGAAATATTGCGGCACATTTTGCGACACATTCTGCATCCCATCTTCGGTTGCCTCTGGTGTAGCGTTCTGCCAATATCCCAGACCATGAAGCTGCTTCGCCGTGGATCTGCCTTCCATATGCGCCGCCGCGTTCCCCTCCGGTTCAAGGAGGTGGAGCCGCGCGTCCACATCAGCATAAGCCTGCACACGGACAGCGAGACAGACGCGAGGGCCAAGGCCAACGTGGTCTGGGACAACATGATCGACGCATGGGAAGCCAAGCTCGATGGCGCCACCAGCGACGGAGCCGAACGCCTGGCGGCCGCGAAGCGCCTCGCACAGCGCCGGGGCCGAACCTACTACCCGGCAGAGGCGGTCGCCAAGCTGCCGATCGAAGAGTTGATGCAGCGCATCGAGGCGGTCATCAACCGCAAGGGCCAGATTGACCTGTCCGAGGCCGAGGCGCTGCTCGGTGGTGTTCCCATCCCTGCCCTGTCCGTCATGGATGCTCTCGATGAATACTGGAAGGTCGAGGCTATCCGATTCAAGGGCAAGTCCGAGGACCAGATCAGGCGCGCAAGAAACCCGCGTCTCAAGGCGCTGCGCAACTTCGCGGCTGTGATCGGAGACAAGCCATACCTCGACGTCACCACCGCAGATCTGCAAGCCTTCAAGCGTTGGTGGAAGGACAAGCTGATGGCCGAGGGTCTGACCAGCAACAGCGCGAACAAGGATTTCATCCACGTCACGTCCACCCTGCGCGCGGTCGCCATCGACGCTGGGGCGCTGGACAAGATCCTCTGGACAACCAAGGGCCTCGCCCTGCCCAAGGAAGAGGCGGCCATCAGGCGCGCGTTCAGCGTGGCATGGATCAGCGACAAGCTCTTGGCCCCCGGCGCCCTGAACGGGATGAACGGCGAAGCCCGCGCGATCCTTCTCGGCATGGTCAACACCGGCTACCGGCCAAGCGAAGGGGCTGGACTGACCCGCAGCCAAATACGGCTTGATGCAAATATCCCGCATATCAGCATAGAGCCGAACGGGCGCACCCTGAAAACCAGCGCATCCCGGCGTGTCATTCCCCTGCTGGGCGTCAGCCTTGAAGCCTTCCGGGCATTCCCCGATGGGTTCCCCCGCTATGCCGACAATCCAAGCCTGAGTGACACGATCAACAAATACCTGCGCGAAAACGGCCTTCTGGAAACCGAGAACCACACGCTCTACGGGCTGCGCCATGCGTTCGAGGACAGAATGCTCCGTGCAGGCGTCGATGAACGCATCAGGCGCGACCTCATGGGCCACTCCCTGCAACGGGAACGCTATGGCGCTGGGGCCGACCTCACGCAACTGCACGATACACTTTCCGCTCTGGCAATTTGACGTGTTGGACGCATCGGATCGCCATCAAAAGGCTACGATCTGGGGCCAAGAGGGGAATCGAGCGTTCAGCTTGTAAACACCACCTCGATGCTGTCCGTTGAGAAGGCGAACGCAGCTCTACAAGACAGATCGTTCAGAGCCCATGCAAAGGAATAGAATGAAACAACTTCATCCGGCAATCTGGCTATTGCCTGCCGCAATGCTGCTTATTGCGCTGCTGCCGCTGCCCTACGGATACTACCAACTTCTGAGGGTCATCGTTTTTGGCTGCGCAGCGGTCCTGGCATGGAAAACATACGAAGCCACCAAGACGGCCAGTCTGACTGTTGTTGTTTTTGGCTCGATAGCACTCCTCATGAACCCTTTCATTCCGGTTGAATTGCCGCGAGTGATCTGGATGGGCTGCGATGTTCTTTTTGCGGCGATCATTCTTAACCATTTCTTGAGGTCGAAAAAGTCTGCCGCCTAGCCCCGCAGAGCGAAAACCTGCGTTTGTTTCGAACATTGGCAGTCGGCACGCGGCGTTGACGGCCTTTGGTTGATACCCTTCGTACATTGGCAGTTGAGTAATGGTGGAGGTGATCCATCCCGCCGACTCATCAGCCACCAGATATGGACTGCTAGAATGATCAAGTATCTTTTCATCGCTTTCGTGCTGCTTTTCTCATCCGCTTCAGCTTCTGTCGCCGAAACTGCCGACGCGGCCGCCAATGCGCTTATCGTCGCCGCCTCGCGTGATGTCGCGGCAGCTCAATCTCTCGATGAACCCGGCGTAGCGGATCTGATGACGCGACTGACCTTGATCACTTCGGCACGTGCCGCAGTGAGGGAGGTCCTGCAGAAGCATCAGACGACCGCTCTGGCCGTCCGCATTGCACTCGGTGAGATACCGGAGCTTTCTCTCGAAAGTCTCGACGCTGCTATCGAGGAGGCCAGAATTACGCTAGCGCAGGGTATCACCAGTTGCTCTGATAGACGGGCTTGCGTGTTGAACCTGGCTGAAGGCATAGCGAATGATTTGGGTGACTTCAAAAGTCAGTCCCAAGCGTTTGCCAGTATAGCGATCGGCTTACGGGACGCCGCACGTGCCCCTGCCCTTATATCTTTTATAGAGTCCCGCTCGACACTCTCTCAATCCCAGCTTGACTACCAAACAGCGAAACTTTTACTTGAAATCGCTCATGTTTTGGCCATCGATGGCCAAGTTGAAACGGCCGTTTCTGTCGTCGAGAGTATTCCCGAATCTGAGCGGAGTTTCATGCTGCGGATGTTCGCAACCTTCCTTTTAGACTTGGATAATTTTGATGCGGCGGCACGCTTGGTCGATCACCCATCACTTAGTGTAAGCGACAGGGATGAGTTAGCCGGGGACCTTATGATCTTCAACGCCAGAATTGGCGACGCCGATGCGACAGTCTACTGGCTTGAAAGAATGGGCGTGTCAGCCGACTTTCAACTCAAGGAGGCCGCAGAAGCAGCGTCATTGTCCGGAGACGCCTCACTGTCTTCGTTTATTATTGCTGCAATGCCAGCCGGACTGCACAAGATGAGTGCTGAGATCTGGGCGGCAGGCGCTGCCCGGGACATTCACCGCCTCCGGACACTCGTCGACGAGATCAGCACGCTTGATACAACTGCGAAAGAAAACATGTCGATAAACTTGGCTGCACAGTTCTACTTCCTGGGCGACAACGCCATGGGTGACCATCTTAGCCAGCTCGCTAATAAACAAGATGATGTACAACGTAAACTTGTTGACCTCTACATTCAGACTGACCAGATCGGCAGCGCCATCGATGCCGCTGAGAAAAGTGGAAGCCAACTTGACACGGCCATCGCCGCAATCAGTGTTGGAATTTTAGCCATGGATGGCTTGGCGGCCGCGGAGCAATTCATCGAGAACCAAGGCTCGCCAGTCTACAGTTTGACGCAAGTTTTCGATAGTTTAAAAGCTAAGGGGCGACTTGCAGAGGCGGTTGAGTTCGGCGAGTCTGACTCGTATCTGGCTGACCGTGCCATCTACCTGTCCGCCATCGACGTTGACAGGCACGACACTCTTGAGGCTGAACTACTCCGTGTGCTCGGGATTAGGGACCGGAAGATTATGGTTGGGGCTCTAGCAGCGCTCGCTTACAAATTTGATCTCTAAAGGTGAACTTTGGCTGTTGGCCCCAAGCGTAAACGTTCTTGAGCGCTTCTGATCTGCCGCGTTGTGTGCTGTCACGGATCGGCGTGGTGCGTTCGCTCAAAACCGATCGTCGCGAAACCAGTTAGCCAGGGAACCCGGTGGGCGGGGCAGGCCTGCGGAACCCGTGCCCCTCTATCGCTTTAGGCGCTCACGAAATCACGGACTGGGAACTTTTTTGAAATTGGACCTGCGTTTACTCTCTAATCATACGGACACGCTTGCGGTTCCCTTCCGGACGCCGGAAGCTAATCGAAGGAGATGAAAGGACCTAAGTTATTGCTTCAGCAGCGCCCTTTTTTCGGCATTTTTGCTGATCCTTTTGGAAAGTCTGCCCGCTCAATGCAGATCGACGGGGATCGCATTCGTATAATTCGCCGCGGCCATGTGGCGTCTCTTTCCCTCCAAGCACTGGCAAGCCCACCTACGGTCAAGAAAGGATGGCTCGGAAGCGCTCTGACCATCAGGTCAGGCGAAAATCACGAGTTCATCCTGAAGGGTGCGCGCCACGTCGAGGCCGAGAAGTTCTCATACGACGTCAGAAAGGCATGGACTCGTTACAATTGCGCAGCTCTTGAAAAAGAAGCTGATCGTATTCAGTGGATCCTTGATGGCGTGAGGGCGCTAGTGGCGCCGTCCCGATACCCGGCCGCCTGCCAGATCGCGACGCTCTTGGGGGAGGCCCGCCATCTGGAAGCCGTGCTCCTATCCAAGCTGAATGTCGAAGCCATTGGTCGTGAGGCTAACGCGCGGATCGCGCCAATCCGAAATTTCACCTCCGACCCGCGGACGGCTCGGGCCCGTGGCATCGCCGCGTTTGTGTCGGCGGAGCTCGACCGCTGGAAGGATTTCTTCGACACAATCGAAAGCAAGCCGCTGACCCCAGAGCAGCGTCTATCGGTCGTGGCGGACGAAGATGCAACGCTCGTTCTGGCTGGCGCAGGGTCAGGCAAGACGAGCGTGATCACCGCCAAAGCTGCCTATCTTGTAAAGGCAGGTGTCCGTAAGCCGGAGGAAATCCTCCTGCTTGCATTCGCGAAGAACGCGGCCGCGGAGATGTCGGAAAGGGTCGAAGCACGCTCGGGGGTGCCCATTGTGGCGCGAACCTTCCATGCGATTGCCTACGACATCATTGGGTTCGTAGAAGGATCAAAACCGGCGCTCGCGGACCATGCTACCGATGACTTGGCGTTCACCAACCTGATCAAACAGATCCTGAAGGACCTCATCCTTCGACTATCAGACGTGTCGAAGGCGATCATTCAGTGGTTCGCGCATTTCTTGGTGGAGCCAAAGACCGAATGGGACTTCAAGACCAAGCATGAGTTCTATTCCCACATGGAAATCCAAGACCTTCGCACGCTTCAGGGCGAGAAGGTCAAGAGTTACGAAGAGCTTCAGATCGCCAACTGGCTTTATGAAAACGGTGTCGAATACGCGTATGAACCGGTCTACGAGCACAAGATACCTGAAACCGGAAGGCGTGATTACCAGCCCGACTTCCGACTGACCGAAAGCGGCATTTACATCGAGCATTTTGGAGTGCGGCGCCAGAATATGGCCGATGGCAGTGAACGGTTGTTCACGGCTCCGTTCGTTGATCGGGACCAATACTTGGCTGGCATGGAGTGGAAGCGTCAGGTCCACGCCGAGCATGAGACCACCCTGATTGAGACCTTCAGCTATGAGCGGCAAGAAGGGCGTTTGCTGACAGGCCTTGCGGAAAAGTTGGCACCGCATGTGATCCTTAAGCCCCGCCCTGTGGACACGATCTATGACAGGATCGTCGAGATGAATCAGGTCGACGATTTCTCGAAGCTGCTCGGAACCTTCCTGCGCAAGTTCAAGAGTGGCGGATACAGCCTGCGGGATTGCGAGAGCAAATCTGAGCGACTGAAATTGGGAAGGCGGGCCAAGGCGTTTCTCAATGTATTCGCGCCGGTCTTCGAGGAGTATCAGAAGCGTCTAGGCGACAGGATCGATTTCGAGGACATGATCCTGCGCGCTGCGGGCCATGCCGAGACTGGCCGCTATGTCAGCCCGTTCCGCCATATCCTGGTCGACGAATTTCAGGATATTTCGCAGAGCCGGGCCCGGCTGGTGAAGGCGTTGAAGGCCCAGCATCCGGACGCGCGCATCTTCGCCGTTGGCGACGATTGGCAGTCGATCTTCCGCTTTGCCGGTTCCGACATCCATTTGATGCGCCATTTCGGTCAAGTTTTCGGCGGCAGCTTCGATGGCGAGGTTGGAGTGCACCGGGCCGTCGATCTCGGTCGGACTTTCCGTTCAGTCGACCAGATCGCCTTCGCCGCAAGAACCTTCGTCTTGCGGAACCCCGCACAGATACCGAAGCAGATCATCCCGGCCGGGACTGCAACCGAACCGGCAATCAGGATCGTGACGGTGTCCAAGGGCGAGGAAGGGGATAAACTGTCCGAGGTCCTCACCGCAGTAGCCGGGGCTGCCGAGCCGGATGCAAAGCCCGCGACAGTCCTGCTGCTCGGCCGTTACCGCTTCGTTGAACCAGACATCCAGGACCTACGGCGGCGTTTCCCGTGTCTGAAGATCGTTTTCAAGACGATCCACGCCTCGAAGGGTCTGGAAGCCGACCATGTGATCCTTTTGAACGCCGACAGTGGGCGCGTGGGCTTTCCGTCAGAGATCGTCGACGACGCCCTGTTGTCGTTGGTTTCGCCGGAGGAGGAGCCGTTCCAGAATGCCGAAGAACGGCGTGTTATGTATGTCGCTATGACCCGCGCGCGCCATACCCTGACAATTATGGCGTCCAACGCGCGACCGTCGTCTTTCGTCACCGAGCTACGGAATGACGCCGCCTACGGCCTCGCAGGGGCACCGGGGACCGAACCGGAGGCCAATACCTGTGGTGAGTGCGGAGGCCGCTTGGTGGGAGTCGCCGGTCAGGACGGCCGCATTTGGTATCGCTGCGAGCATGTGCAGCATTGTGGAAACCTTCTGCCTGCCTGTCCATCTTGCGGAAAATCTTTGCCACGCCGAGCGGACGTGACATCCGAGGTTCGCTGTGGCTGCGGCGCCAGTTACCCAACCTGTCCAAAATGCAAAGACGGTTGGTTGATGGAACGCAAAAGCGGCTACGGGCAGTTCCTCGGCTGCGTTCGCTATCCGACCTGTGCGGGCAAGGCAAAGGTTACAGCACCGAAAGGCCGCTCGTCGGTCCGGGCCGACAAGGGCTATGTCAGCGCCGAGCGCGAAGCGGCATTCAAGAGACCGGGCAAGGTCTAGGGTGTGATGCGCAAGGCTCAGACCGGCGCCCCACTGCATCCTCTGGGCGAGTGGACGACACCATCATCGAGATGGTGCGGGCCAAGGTCGAGCATCTGTTAAGGGTGATCAATTCGGCGATTTGAAGACGCGCAATCGCGGCCTCGTCAAGGAACGCACCCAGCTCTTCACGATGTTCGCGCTCGGCAGCCATTTAATGGTCCGATGGAGGCTGATGGCATGAGGACGGGTCTGCCCCTAGCCGGGAAACCGCCCTTGCTGCAGGCACGAAACGGCGGAATCCGCCTCTCGCGTGCCGCGTCACACCAACAAAGCGATCAAGCCACCATCTCCGCGCAGCCGGACGCGTTGCAGCCAGCGAGCGCTCCGGGATGTTGGCGATGCTGCGTTAAAGAAGAGGGCGTCCGCAAGAAAGTCACGCTAGCGAGCTCCGCACCACAGAAAAACCAAAGTTGCATAGTACAGCTTGTTCGGAGAAGATGAATGTCAACAATGGGTTAATTCAAAGTGTTTCTGAACGTGCTAGCCGGACAGGCCTTTCAAATATTTCTTAACGCATGACCTTGCCGCCCCCGCTACTCGCCGCAGGCATTGATGCGGTGTCCGGTAGGCCTTTGCACACCTACCGCCTAAGCAGCAGCTCGTTCGCGGCATTGCAGGAAATGCTGCAGTCCAGGCTCCCAAGGGCACCAAAACCGTTGGCACATGCAATGTGCTTTGTTATTTGGGCCGCAGAAAAGTTTCGACGAGATTTTCAAGGCGGTTCCGTATCTTGGTCTTTCCTATTTGAGGCTTTGAAATTACCTGAAGACCAAGCGATTGGCCGAGAGCTCGTCGCGCACGGGCTTGCGCAGTTCCGGCGACCAGCTCCACGACAGACTGATGCGGGGACAATTTACCTGAAGACGTTGGTCGCAGAGGGTGGCTTGCCTGAACACCTGCTTACTGAAGCTGGGAGGTACAGACTTCTCATTTCTGCCCTAATGCAGGATATTGAGACGTTGGGAGCCGGAGCACCTACAAGCTCACTTCGCATCCTTGCAGAGCGTCGGGCCCAAGTCTTGTCAGCTGGATTTCGAACCGACGAGTTTCATTGTCTGCTCGCTGATTTTGCAAACCAACTGATCAACCTCAAAGGCCTTTGTCCCAAAGATCTGCCGACCGTCGCGCGAGAAGCATGGCTGGATGCCCAACGACCTGGCTGGCGCGCTGCTCTGCCACTGCGCATTGAAAGCGCTGCCGCGCAAAGCCTTCTGCGCGACGCGCTGAAGTCCGACTATCAACGCACCAGGCGCGAGATCGTTGAACGTTCGCTGGTGTCGGTTGGCGCTGGGAAATGGAAGGCGCAGCTTTCGATTTCTGGTCACGCGGAGTTGCCCAAGTGGCTCCTCGGACCAATCCCACAAGGACTGCGCCGCTTTCGTCTACGTCCCGACCTGGCAATGAGCGAAGCTTGTCCGTCCCTGATGCTTGCCGCCGAGATAGATGACGGCACACCTGACCTGTGGACGGTAAGACGGGAAAGTGGTCCGCGTACAGCTCAGTTCGATTTTCCACTAGATCGGGTAGCCGTCTTTCAGATGGTCGCTGATGGACGGGTCATTGGCTCGTTCACCCCCCCCAGTGGCGACGGACTTTCTTCCGAACAGATGCCGACGTTCTGGTCGATGGAGTCTGCTGATGGTTTGGGAAGGCCTCAGCGGTTACGCCGTATTGGATCAACGTCGGTTCGAACCCGGGCGCAGCAGGTTTGGCTGCTCTTAGGACCCGGAACATCCCCAAAAGCGGATGCATCCTTAAGTGTTGAACCAGCGGGAACCGTCGGCGTTGATCTGCTGTATATGGTAAGCGGAAGTGGTTACATCTTCGGCTCAGATGGCGGCTGGCGGTTCCGAGTGACAACCGCAGCTGACGATGATCACGTGGATCGATTGATTTGCCATGGTGCCGTCGCCGAAGGTATTCGCGACACCCAAGGCGGGCCTGTCTGGCGCGGCTGTCCGGCTTTCATGGTTGAACCAGCACAAGGTTCGGTCCGGGCGGCTTCTCCGGCGGAGTTTCTCTGGCGAAGCGCAGGGCAGCGAACTTGGCGCAATGGTTTGCCGGCGACCAACAGCTTGGGGATGGTTCAGGTTGGCTGGAAAGGGACGGAAGGCGCCGTGCAAGCGGTCGAGGCGCTTCGTCTAGTCCCCCAGACACTCCGCTTGCGCACGACATCGTTGCCAGACGGTGGTGTGCGCGTTCAGGTAGCCGGCCTTACACCCGGCAGCCTGATGTCCGTCGAACATGGCGCACTCGTGGAAGTTGCTCCGGACGGAAGTCAAACCATTGACGTTCCAACGAGGCAAACGGAAACTGCTCGGCTGGCCATCCTTTTTTTCGATCCAAGCAGTGGCCAGCGCCTTGATGCCACAATGTCCCGACCCTCAGACCGCGGCTGGATCGTTGCACCCGGAGATCGGTTGCTCGCGAAGGAAGAGGCGGTTTCGTTGGATGAGCTGCGCGGTTGGCGAATTACCCTGCCCCAAGGGCGGAACGGCCAGCTTCAGCTGCGGCTTATCGACACGAACAGCAAGGTTTCGCACCAGAAGGTGCTCATAAATCTGAGTTCTGAGGTTGCGATTACTGCATTTCTTCCCTTGATCCGCGGGCTCCTCGCGATCGGCGGGCCAGACTCGCATATCCGTCTACGGCTTATCGTCGGGCAGTACGAAAGCCCTCGATTGGTTCTTCGGCGTTTTAAACGGTCTGTGCAGTGGGACGGAGAGAATCTTGTCACGGCAGAGACCGATCAGCCCAGACGCCCCTCGTCTGTTGCTTTGGATGAGGGCGTGAATAGCGCCGTCGAGCAGTCTGTGGCAATCGATCCGCATCCTGTAATGAACGTCAGATGCGTGAACTTGTCCTGTCCAGAACTGCTGGTTGATAGTCACGGGATCACCGCGACTACCAACATCCACGCCATGCTTTCAGCTGACCCCGGGCCATGGCTTGTCCTGCCGCATGACGCGGGTGGAACGATGCGACCCGCTCGCCCGATCCAGACCGAAGCTTCGGAAGCGTCGCTTGCTCGGTTCGGCAGACCATTCATCGAAGCTGGGTCCGCATTAACGCGCTTGTCGCGCGTGCCCGCATTTGCAAGTGCTTTGCGCAGCATGACGTTGCCTACAGCAGTGGGAGACGCTGCGTTGTTCGAATGTCTTCTCGATGCAGTTGGTGACGCGTCGGACTTGGCCGTGCTGGATCAGACTCTCGCCTTGGCACAAACTCCGGAAGCGGCGGTCCTATTGGTGCTGCGCGCAACGCCTGATCGCCTGGGCGACAGGCTGGCTCTAGAGGATTTCAGCCCGTTTTCCTGGTGCACCACGCCTGTTTCGGCATGGGCAATTGCCATTCGCTCCGAAACTGCCCGGCTTTCGAACATGTTGCTAACGATGGGCCTGACTGACAAGGAGTCCTTGACGTATGCGGATCAACAGGTCTCGGCTCGTCTCCGCGAGGTGCTCCTGCGCCGTATGGATCTTGCCGGCCAGGTGATACTTGCCGCGGTCCAAACAGGGCTGTTTCCGAAACACGCGGCACTTTTTGGGCGCATCCCTCCGGGAATCAATGCGCCTGCGCCGTCCCTGCTGCGTCTCGCCCGTGAAGCAGTGATGCGCCAGGAAGGCGAGGATCAGCTCTTCCCAGAACTCGAAGCTCTCAGCGTTCCGATCGGCTTTGATGCCCTCAATCCCGCGATGCGCGGATTGATCCACACCCCTCTAATTGTGGCCGAATACGCAACCGGCATCCGCACCGGTCTTCCGTCCGCGGATGTCGCGATCGCGATCCTGCACTTTCGCACCTACGACCCTGCCTATTTCGATGCGGCCGTTCCGGCAGCCATCGCTTGGCTTGCACAAGGAAACGCATAAATGTCCCTGCAAACATCCGGATACGGGCAGACCCTCGCCGGTATCGGCAAACGTGCGGCGTCCGCAATCGTCGCGCGTGGCAAGCTATCCTCGCAGTCAGCCCGCGACATGCTTTTGAGAAGACTTTCATCAGCGCCGGGTGGTCCCGACAGCCTGCTTGCCACGCCAATCTATGAACTGGCGCGGATGTGGAAGCCATCGTCCTACAACTTCGGATCGCTTGCTGGAACACTGCTGCGTGAAGATCTGGTCGCGGCTCTGGACGGAGCCGGCGATCAGGCGCTCCCGCGCGGCTTGCATCCCTACCAACACCAGATTGAGGCGTGGCAAAGTGCAGCGCGTGGCCGCAGTTACATGGTCACCAGCGGCACTGGCTCGGGCAAGACTGAATGCTTCATGGTCCCGATGCTAAATGACCTTCTTACCAATCCGGGGCAAGCCACAGGCGCGGGTATCAAGGCCATTGTGCTCTATCCGCTTAACGCGCTGATAGACTCGCAGAAGGAACGGCTTTCGGCCTGGATCACGCCATTTGCTGGTCGACTGTCCTACGCGATGTACAATCGGCACACACCGGACAGCCCTTCTCCCGCCCGTCGACCCGGACCGGCCGAGATCGCGGATCGCAGAACCCTGCGATCTACCCCGGCCGACATCTTGGTGACCAACGTCACGATGTTGGAGTATATGCTCACCCGAGCGCAGGACCGGGCAATCCTTGAAGCATCCCAAGGGCAGCTTCGCTGGATCGTACTGGACGAGGCGCATAGTTACGTCGGCGCGCAGGCGGCTGAGATGGCGCTGCTGTTGCGGAGGGTGCGGCAGGGTTTCGGTGTGGACCCGTCTAAAGTTCGTCTTGTTGCCACCTCCGCCACCATTGGCGAGGGAGCAAAGACAATTGAAGACCTGCGCCGTTTTGTTGCAGACTTAGGCGGCGTGCCTACAGATCAGGTGGATATTATTCTGGGGCAAGAGGCGGAGCCGTTGCTTCCCCGGCCTGGCACGGACTCAGATCTTTCAAAGTTATTGCTGCAGTCAAGCAGCCCCGCCGAGCTGTGGTCCCTTCTGGCAGGGCATCCGAGGGTTCAGTCGGCACGCCGAATGATGCAAACATCCGGGCAACCTCTGACATCTCTTTCCGGAGTATTGTGTCCAGAAGTACCCTTACCAGAGCAGGCCAGCGCCGCCGAACGCATCATCGATGCGGCTGCTGTTGCTCGTGAGGCTCCCAGCTCACCAGGCCTTCTGCCGTACCGTGTACACGCTTTCCATCGGGCTCAGGCAGGTCTTTGGGCTTGTGTTAACCCTGCCTGCGCTGACCGGGCACCGGAACTCGCCAGAGAGGGCGCCGATTGGCCATTTGGACAGATCCATCTGTTCTCTCGGGATCGGTGCACCTGCGGTGATCCTGTATTCGAGATCGTCGGTTGCGCAGATTGTGGTACGCCGTGGCTGCTCGCACAACGAACTTCAGGTTCGATTCAACATTTGAACCAGATGCCGCCCAGCGAGTCAGAGGACGATTATGTCCTCGACAGCGAGCCAGAAGACGATGACGAACCTACTGGCCCATCCACTGAAGTCTTGATCACGCCCGCCACACCCACCCGTGCGGGACTGCCATTTCGGCTATCAGACGCCGCTCTACGCGACATTGCTACCGATGATCCAGGCCACGTCGAAATCCACGTGACAGTTGCATCTGAGCGCGCCTGCTGTCCGCGCGCCGGCCACAAAACCGTAGGTCTGGTCCGCCAGCATTTCGGCGCGCCTTTTCTTCTGGGCAACGCTATTCCAAGCTTGCTCGCGGGCATGCCTCCGGCAGAAAACCCGCAGGGAATGCCGTCAGGTGGTCGCAGACTTTTGTCCTTTACCGACAGTCGCCAAGGCACAGCTCGCTTCGCCGCCAAACTTCAACAGGAAGCTGAACGCAACCTTACGCGCGCCGCGATTTGGCATGCAGTCCAAGAAGGCGGCGCAGGCGACCCGGCCAAGATTGAAGAATTGCAGGCGCTAATTCCTATTCTTGCTAGCAACCCCGCTCTCGCGACACTCTTAGCGGAAAAGAAGCGGGAACTTACAGATCTGACTGAAGGCGCCGCCGTCGTGAGCTGGGGTGACATGGTCTCTCGGCTGTCGCGCAACGTCGAACTAATCGACCATGCGGGTGCTGTCTGGAAAGGTCGGCCCTATGGTGGCGATGTTCTGGCCGAACACCCCGACCTGCTAGCCCGTCTATTTTTGCTGCGTGAGATGTTCCGGCGCCCGCGGATGCAAAACAACGCTGAGACCATGGGACTGGCCCGATTATCGTTCCCTGAACTCGAACGCCGCGCAGCGACCAATGTTCCCGCCGCTCTGGCTGAGGCTGGCCACGGTGCCGAAGTTTGGATCTCTCTATTACTTGCGGCGATCGATAGCGAGTTCCGCACCAATCTGGCAGTCGATCTTGCCACAGGCTTCACCGATGGCAACCGCACGATTGATGCGGCTCATTGGATTAGTCCAAAGCAACAAACTAAGATCGTAATGGAGCCGGGCACACGTCCTGAGGATATTCCCGCAAAGGGCCGCCCTGTCATTTGGCCGACGGCCAAGAGTGACCGCCGCCTGGTCAAGTTGATTTTCATTTTGACCAAAGGGAGCGCGGAGGCGGGCATTGACTGTGACCGCACGACGGCCGTACTGGCAGCTATCTGGACGACCCTGCAACAATCAGGCACGATTCAGAAGTTCGGTACTGGATGGCAACTGTCCTTTGCTCACGCTGCCCTCGCGCGCCAAGACACGGCCTGGCTTTGCCCTCTGACAGGGCGTTTGCAGCCTTACTCGCTTGCCGGGCTCTCCCTCAACAACATTGAGGCTGGGCCGACATTGAGCGCCGTCGCACTTCCCCGGCTGCCGGTCGCCCGCGCTACAGGAATTTCCAGCGTAGAACGAGACACGCTACACGCGTGGATTGAGGGTGATTCCAACGTAGCCATCCTTAAGTCCCGGGGCCTTTGGACCGACTTGCATGACCGCGCTGCCGAATTTGCGCCGTTCCTACGAGCGCAAGAGCATTCCGCACAGATCGATCGGGGCAGTCTGCAAACCTATGAGGACGCTTTCCGACAGGGCCGGATTAACATCCTGAACTGCTCCACAACGATGGAAATGGGCGTCGATATTCCCAATGTCGGGGTCGTGGTGAACACCAACGTGCCCCCTGCCCCCACAAACTACCGCCAGCGGGTTGGTCGGGCGGGGCGGCGGGGCGAGCCATGGGCGCTTTCCTTCACCTTCTGCAAGGATCAACCACTCGACTGGTCCGTATTCCATGCTCCCGAAAAGCTACTATCGGCCATCATTCCTGCGCCCCGTGTAAGCCTCGACAGCGCAGTAATTGTGCAACGGCACGTGAATGCCCTGCTGCTTGCGATGTTCTTGCGGGGTCAAGGCGGCATAAAGGTCACCACCCAGATCGGAACTTTCCTTGGTGCCACCGAAAATCCGGAAAGCCCGTTTATCTCCGATCCGCAGGCAGATGCGTTTCTCGTAGCACTGCGCAGCGAGTGGGCTACTGATCCGTCTGTCACCGGGGCGCTGAAGACGCTGACGACCGGCACGGCACTGGAAGGACAGTCGGCGCTGACGGAGCGCACAGCCCTTGCATTTGACGACCTGCGTAATCGCTGGCGACTGGAATATCTCACTTTGGTGGATGGACAAAGGTCGGCGCCAGAAGGTGACGCAACGCACAACTTCTACAAATACCGCGCGCGCCGGATGCGTCGTGATTTCATGATGACCGATCTTGCCAGGCGCGGTTTCACACCCGCTTACGGTTTCCCCGTAGACGTCGTTGCGTTCGATCATGTGGGCCAACCAGGGAACGGAAGTGAAGGCGGCCCGTCCCGCTCGCTCGACATTGCAATCCGCGATTATGCCCCGGGCTCCGAAGTGGTCATAAATGGGCTCGTGCATCGGTCTGACGGTATTCTACCCGCTTGGGGCAATCGCAACGACCCGGACTCTGTAGAAGACCTGCGCAGCCACTGGACCTGCCGTGATTGTGGCGCATTTGGCATTTCACGGGCACCGATGCCGTCCTGCCCAGCTTGTAAAGAATTGACGACCACGCGCGAAATTCTTCGTCCATCCGGCTTTCTCGGCACATCCCGGCCGCATGTTGCCTATGAAACGCTGGAATGGGTGCGCCCGGATCGTCCCCGCGTCACTACAGACAAAGCCGATTGGCAAACGCTGTCGAATGCCGAAATCGGCCGTCTTCGGGCTGAACGCGGAGGTAAAGTACTATTCACTGCATCAGGGCCAGCCGGCCAAGGCTTCGCAATCTGCATCGCCTGTGGTCGCGCCGCTGCAGAACATGGGCCTTCGTCAGAAACCGCCGTGCCCCGAGCGCTGCTGGGGCATCAGCCACTTCAACCGATCCGCAATAATCCCCGTAATGATCGCCTTTGCCCTGGAAACGACGAGTCCTCACGCAAGATCCGTCGCAACGTAATCTTGGGTCATCAGGTTGCGACCGATGTGTTCGAACTGCAGTTAAACGCTCTACCCGTCACCGAACAAGGCCGCGGTCAAGCTCTTGCCATTGCCGCAGCCCTTCGCGAAGTGGTCGCTGCTCGCTTAGGAGTGGAAGCGGAGGCGATCGGAACAGCAGCCGAACCCGGCCACCGTTCAGATGGTCAGCGACGCATGTCCATCTGTTTGTTTGATCGCGCTTCAGGCGGTGCGGGATTTGCCGTAACGGCACAGAGTGACCTGCCATCTCTGTTGTTGTCAGCATCCAAAAGGCTCGATTGCCCAGCCAATTGCGTCAGCGGCTGTCCGGAATGCATCTTGCGCCGGGATGTGCAGTACGACTTGGGATCAATGGATCGGCCCGGTGCTGCCCGCATATTGAAGGAAATGTTGCCGCACCTCGCGTTGCCCGACGATTTGAAACTTTTTGGTGCCGACAGCCGCGCCATTACCGAGCCGCTCACGACTTGGCTCGAACGTCGCATGGCGATCGGTGATCTGACAGCCTTGGACTTATTCTTCCATGGAAACCCGACGGATTGGGATTTGCTGGATTGGCCACTGACAGCAACCCTCGGTCGACTTGTCCAAGGCGGTGGGCGCGCGTCCATCTCAATTGCAGAGGCCGCAATTCCGACGATGGAGCTGTCCGAAAAACTAGACCTCTTCCGGCTACTTTCCAGAACCGGCGCCTCGCTTCATGTGACCAAAACTCCACCAGAAATGAAGGGCTGGCCGATAACGGCCAGGGTTCATTGGCCTGGCAGAGCAATCTGTGTCGCTACGCGGCCAGACGTCTCCAATCCCAAAGCGAATTGGGGCCAAACCACCGACTGGCCCTTGATCGCCGGAACGGGCCCGGAGATCGCGATGAGCAATCCTTTGGCGCCTATGAAGCTCGCTCAGTTTCAGGAAGGGAACAGTGTCTTCATTGAAATCGCAACCGAGCTGGATGGCCCGGTAGCAGGTTTCGGGCAGCGGTTTTGGAAACTGATCCGATCACGACGCCCTCAGTCATTTGTATCCGGCGGCCAACTTGTCTCGGCGACTTACACGGACCGCTATCTCCGCAGCCCGCTGACGCTGCGTCTTTTGGCCGAGCTATTGAAACATTTACCTGGCCGCACCGAGTCGACCAAAATCAGCGTGATCACCGCCGAACAAAGCGCACTTCGATTTGAGCCCCGGCTTCTGCACGATAACTGGTCGGACGATAACGTTCGAACGGTCACTATGCAGAAAGCCCTCGACGGCGTTGCAGTTCAGCTTCAGCCGCAGGCGCGCTGTCCGCATCCTCGCCGAATGCTCCTGGAATGGTCGGATGGGCGGCGACTAAGCATTCATCTTGATCAAGGCCTGGGACCTTGGCGCACTGCCGGCCGACCCGTTCCGTTTGATGCATCCCGCCCAGCGGATTTACAGGTGCGCGATCTTGAACGTCTTGTCTTCGACATCGCGTTGCAAGACTCCGGTCGGGCTCCCTCTCCGCTTTGGATAAGTTGGTAACGCCAATAGAAAGCAAGGAAGAACACAACCGTGGAGTTAGAAGGAACCCGCTCCGGCCCAACTGGTTGGGGACGGGTTTCATAAGCCAGAATACTGTGGAAAGCGGATATCTCACTTCCGGGGCCTTTCGCTCGAAGGCGTAGGACGGTGCTTGTGCTCGCCTGCCGCAAGCTACAATACTTTCACTCCGTCTATTTCACATTCTGCACCACCTCATGCGCGCGTGTTAGGTCGTATAAATCCGGAAACGAAGCTAGCCTCGCTGTTGCCAGAACGATAAGAGAGTCAGATTTCTCAAAACACATCAACGGTCTGTCGTTCTTGTGGTCCGTTTCAAAACACCTGCGCGAATACCGCTCCGTCGATATCACCACTGGCGTCACCGAAGTGAGCGACCACGATGCAGCAGCGCGGAGGGGCGAATGCAACGGGCTACTGGATGCCATTCCTCAAGAGATTTTGCCATGACCTTACGCCTGCCGTTGCCACCCCTCGACGATTACCGGCACGTCGATCAGGGCGTGTTCCGCCAGCGTTTGACATTGCGGGACATCATGACCCCTCGCTGCAGTTTCGCTAACGCCCTGCGCCGCGAAACCGTCCGTCAAGCCTTCAGCGGTATGCCCGACTATTACGACTGCCTGCCTGTCATTGATGGCGACGACCGTGCGTCGGTCACCGCGCCGATCGTCGGAGTAGTCGACCGGCACCGTGCCAACGTGGTCGCTAGAGTACAGGACGAAATGGATGATGCAGAGCCCATTTCGGCCGATCTGCCGCTCATCGACTTTGTCGCGCGCGCGGCCGGTACACGCTTCTCTTTGGTCAGCGATCCGGCGGCTGACGCCGTTGTGGGGCTAGTAACGATCCACGATCTTGCCCGCTTATCTGCCCGGCTCGCAATTTTTGCTTTGCTTCTCGAGGTAGAAGAAAAGGTGGGGGAGGTTATTGCACGGTTTGCAGGCCCCGACGAGTTTGCGTGGGCACGTTTCTTGTCGGCAAGGCGCGAAAAACCAAACCGGCCCAGCCCGCGCGAAGATTTCGAAAAATGTTTACGTCGGGCCCGTGATAAAGATGGCTCCGGTTCGGTTCTCCTCGAAATGGGTCTGAGCCAAAAACTCTCGCTTTTATATGCCATGAGGTCAGACATTCTGGGACCCCGCCTTTTGATCCCCGACAAGCTGACTGACCTGCGCAACACGATTGCCCACGGGAGACCCTTTGCCCACCGCGGGAAGGCGACAAAATTAGCTGTGCCTGTTCATGACGTGCCCGCCATCGTCCGAAATGTCCGGTCACTTTCTGAGGCACTCGGGAACAAACTGCGGAGTATGTCATGACCGAAGATATTACGGCTGTGCGGGAGGCTGTACGGAGATCGCTGCTGCTGGATTTCGCGGTCGTGCCGCCGCAGCATGCGACTAGCCAGCAAGTCCATCTGGAGGTCTGGCAGGTACGCGGGCGTGACCGCGTGGTAGGCATCGAATATCACCCTGCTCGGGTGAACCTTTGGGTGACAGCGCAAAACTTGCCTGCCGGACTTCCGTCTACGATCGACCGTGACGACAAGCTACCTAAAGGGCGTGGTTGGATTGGCAAGGATGGCAAGGGCGCAAACAGCAATCTGTCCGCATATGATGCTTTCCGGACGCGCAAGATCGCTCGCCTTGGAGTGATGACCACTGCGGATGTAGAGCGCATATTGGGACATTTGCTGCGCTGAAGCATGTAACCGCTTGCTAGCACAAATGGGAGTTCGTTCCAGCGGCAATATCGCAACGTTGTTGACCAACGAACTTAGGTCTCCCTAGATCACAACGAAAGATCGTGATGGCCCGCTGGGGAAATCACGTAACCGGACGAACTGGAAAGATTTTGCAGATGGTGAAAACATGATGGAAGATGACCCGCTTTTCTATTGGAGGCTTTCAGATCACGTCTCGGTGGAAGACGCAGCCATTCTCATCGCTGGAGGAGATCCGAGCGCGGTAGACGAAGTGTATTTCGAGGGGGTGGATTCTTTGCAGCGGGAGGAAGTGAAGCGAACGGATGGTCACCCTGGCTTCGTTGCAACGTTTACCGGACTGAAGACCGCGGTGCGCCTCGGCAGGCTAAAAGCTGTGCTTGAGTACCGGGTTTACAATGGGTTCCAGTCGGATCGTAAGGAACCATACTGGGCTCTTCCTCAACGCTGGCTGACCGACCCGAGTAAGTTTGAGTTTGATTTCGTAGATGATGGCCGAGATTCCGTTTTCCTTGCGAAAGAACCAGACTGGTCGAGAACCATGCTGGACGTGCGGGACCTGAAAGTATGGCTGCAGGAAAGAGGCATCAAAACGGGCTTCTTCTTCCCAGCGTCACAAGCGGATGAAGACGACTTCATGGACCCATCACATGATCATTTTGCTCCTGAATTAGCGATGGCTGTTGCAGCGTGGCGCGCGCTCTCTCAAACGCAGAAGCTGCGGCAAAGTCCCAAGGCAGCGATCGATGGGTGGATCACTAGCAACCCCTCCGTGTGGCAGGGCGAAGGTGAGATCTCGGCCAGCGCCAAAGAACGTATCGCCACGGTCGCGAACTGGAATCGTTCTGGCGGTGCGAATCCTACGGGTGGCTAACCTACCCACCCGTTAGTCGGAACCTACCCACCCCTTCCCGGGCAATGCAGCTGGGCTTTTCCACGGAAATCTCATGCCTCAACCTGTATCTCACACTAACAGGTCGGTAGGTTAAGGCTCTACAGGTAGGTAGGTTTTCGCAAGCGACCCAGCTATTCGGCCGACCCAAGATGCGCCCACTATCGCCTCATATCAAACCATATGAGGTACTAATTATGACTCTCAGCGATCCCCTTTTGAATGCCCGGGAAGGTGCAGCAGAGCTGGGCATCAGCGAACCAACCTTCTGGCGTTGGGTCGCGAACGGCACCCTTCGGAAACCCGTGAAGCTCGGAAACATGAGCCGGTGGCCGCGTTCCGAGCTGATCGACTTCATTGAACAAGCTAAGGCCAAGCGGGCCACCGCATAACGAAACCGCCACCCCGGCAAGGGCGGCGGCTGTATTCGTTTATTTGGCATAGTGTGAGCCTTGAATATAGCCTGACACCGCCCTGCCCGCAAGAATGAGGCAGAGTATGACACAAGACAAAACGAAGCGTTTCGGTTGGGCGACCCTCCACGATGTTCTCTGTATCAACGCCCTTGTACACCGTTTCGGCCTGACCCAGGCGGAAGCCGCCGTGGTCACTGTGGTCGCAGGGCTGGCCGGGGGAGGCGACGAATGACCTTCCAAACCAAGATCGCCGACCCTGCGTTGCGGATGCGCGCAGCTTGGGCTGAGGCCGTGTGCTTCGCGTTAGCTCATTCTCACCCGATCGACGGCGCCGCGATCTGCGCCGCCTATCTGGAAACCGCCGAAACGGGCGGGCCGCTGCTGGGTGACCCGTTTGGATTGGTCGTCGGTGACGCCCGCTTGTGGGCAGCGTCGGCACCGCCGCACGAGCTGGCCGCCTACACACTTGCCGGGCTGGAACGGCTGCCGAAGTCGCAACTTTCGACTGGCACCCGCAAGACCGCCTTCATGGCGATCTGGCGCAGCTTCAATGACCATGACCGCGCTGCCTTCCTCTGTGCTGTCAGGGGGGCAAATTATGGACGGGAATGAATGGGTAGATTCGGCGAAGGCGAAAGACGTAACCGCCGCTGACGCCATGGCCGAAGTGAAGTGGCTCTCTGCGCTAGACCGGGCTGATTATGAGATCGCCAGGAAAGGCGCAGGCGCCCGATTGGGCTGGCGCGTGTCAGTGTTGGATGCCGAGGTGCAGAAAGTTCGGCCCCGTGACGCGCGCGAACAACAGGTCGATGACGCAGATAGCATTGGCATTGAAACTCTGACGCCATGGCTGGACCCTGTAGACGGCGCTTCGCTGGCAGAGGAAATCCGCAACAGATTGCGGGCGCATGTCGTGTTCGGTGCTTCTGGCGATGCCGACGCCGCCACGCTCTGGATTTTCGGCAGCTATCTCATGGAGACTTGGCGCTTGTGGCCGCGCTTGATGGTGACCAGCCCGACGAAGGCATGCGGTAAAAGCACGTTGCTTGAAGTCCTGGACGCAATGGTGCAGCGGGGTTTCATCGCTTCGAACGCCTCTCCCGCTGCCGTCTTCCGGGCGATAGAGGCATGGCAGCCGACCCTGTTGTTAGACGAAGCCGACACTTGGATGACGCAGAACGAGGAACTGGCCGGTGTTCTCAACTCCGGCCACACCAGGCGAACCGCCCGTGTGATCCGCGTCGCCGAGGTAAATGGCGAACATCTGCCGGTGGCGTTCTCGACTTGGTGCGCGATGGCGATTGCCGGGATCGGAGCGCAGCGCGACACGCTTATGTCGCGGTCTATCGTGATCGGGCTGCGCCGTCGTTTGCCTGACGAACCTGTTGACCGCCTGCCCTTCGATCTGCACCAGCAGCTTTTGCGCATCCGTCGCCAGCTCGCCCGCTGGGCAGTAGACACAGCAGATCGCATCGCTGCGATGCAGTCCGAGCCGCCCGATTGCGGCGATGACCGCCGCCGGGACAACTGGACGCCGTTGCATCGCATAGCCGCCGCCTTGGGGTGCGCTTGGCCGGACCGCGTCGCTAGCGCCTATGCTGCACAAGCTCAGGCGCAAGACGAAGATACGGAACCGGCGGGCGTGATGATGCTGCGCGACTTGGCTGAGATGTTTGCCAGCCGCCGCGTGGATCGCATCGCATCTTCAGAACTGGTCGGCGACCTGCTGCTGCTCGAAGAGCGCCCCTGGGCGGAATGGCGGCACGGGAGGCCGGTCACAGCGCAGAGTGTCGCAAAGCTGCTGAAGCCCTTCGGGGTAAAGGTGCGCGTTCTGAAGCTGAACGGAGCGGCGGCGCGCGTCTACTTGCGCACCGAAATTGAGGCCGCCGCCGCCCGCTATACCCCACAGACGCGTAACCCCGTAACCCTTGCGCAAAATCAAGAAGTTACAAGCATTTCAAAGCGTAACCTTGAGCCAGGGGTTACGCCTGTAAATCTTGGCAAGTCATTGAAGTATATTGAAGGTTACGGGGTTACGCCTGCAACGACCACTGAGGCAACCCCAGACATACTTGAGCCGGATTCCTAGGCCTGACACAGCCAACCCACATTGAAAGGACGGGCCAATGGCAACGACCGAAAAGAAAGTCGCCGATGCGCGCCACGAAGCGTTCGTTCGCCACTATCTTATCCACGGCAACGCTTCGCGCGCCTATCGCGAAGCGGGGTATCGGGACGGATTGGGGACGCGACAGAGTGCTCATCGTCTGCTGACATCTGCTTACATTCAAGCGCGTATTTCCGAAGAACGACAGAAGATTCTCGCCGCGCTTGACGTGAAGGTTCTGAACGTCCTCGACCGCCTCAAGGCCATAGCCTTCGGAGACGCGGCCGCCATCACGGAGTATGTGACCGGAGCCTGCCGCTACTGCCGTGGCATCGAGCACCGACATCAGTGGAAGACCCACCGCGAGTTCGCCGACGCGATGGAAGTCTACATGGGCAAGGGCGAGTTGCACCACGCTGTCTACACCCCACCGGACGACAAGGGTGGCTACGGCTACCGGTTCAGCGAGGCGCCGCACGCCGACTGCCCAGAATGTGACGGCGAGGGAGAGTTCAGGGTCAGGTTTAAGGACACCCGCCTAATGACCGACGACGAGCGCAAGTTCTTCGTGGGCGTCAAGCAGACCCAGCACGGCATCGAGTTCAAGTTCAACGACCAGATGGCCGCCCTAAAGGAGCTTGCGAAGCGCCTCGGATTCTACAGCCCGGCAGACGACCGAGAGACGAATGTCATCGCGCGCCTGATCTTGGAGTTGCAGTCTAGAGGCGAGATCGAGCGGATGCCACTTCGCAAGGACCCGGAACCTACTCAATAAGTGCACGTACGATGAACACCTAAGGGTGCCGCTGCCACCAAGCGCATGAAGGAAATAGGCCCAAGCTGCATCCGATCAGCAGCGCAGCTCAAGTTAATGAGATTCGCACTGAGACAATCCATCTAGACAAACAGACTCAAGCGGTGCAACGAGGTCGCCCCCACGACGCCGGATCGTCAAAAAGAGTCCGCGCTCAGGCCCGCTTCTTGTGGCCCTGCCACCGGCTGTTAAGCAGGACTTCCCGAAGCTTGGCGTACTTAATGGCGCGGGTGGTCGCGCCTTTCTTCCCAGAAGCAGCGTCCGAGACGCTTTCTTCAATTTCTCTGCTCAACGTACCAAACTTGGTATTTTTCACACCCTTCGGCAGTTCTTTAACATTCATGTCAAGCCTCCGGTCGATGGTGTTTAGTTTGCGCCAAGTGGAGCAGTTGAGCAAGTTGAGAAGCAACATCCTGTAGGGCATCCACCGCTAGCTTTGGCGAAAGACCGCCATCCGGGTCGTCATCCGCACCATTCTTGAACCGATTTGGCTGGTCGCTCGTCATGATCAGGACACCAAGCGGTTTCGTGGCTCGAACGCTCATCGGAATTGATGCCAACGATACATACAGTTCGACATCATCATCTTTGAAATTGTCAGGCGGGGCAGCGATCCATGCCGCAACGTCAGGGTGGGTCGCGTCTCCACAGATCAATTCCCTTTTCATTTCGAACGCTTTTCCCACATGTCCACTCCCTGGCGTCCAGGATCTGTGCTCGCCCACGGCATCAGAAGGGCGAGATCGGAAGCAGGCTATGCACTTCAGCAGGTTCTCGCGCTCAATATATTCGTATACAGATATATTCATGTAATCATCTGACATGCCGAAGAGACGAAGTTTGTATGCAGCGATGAACTCAACGGCCACCCGAAAAAGATCGCATTTCTCCTCTTCGGAAATTCTTTCCGCTACGAGCGCCTGATCAACCAGTTCCTGCAACAGTTTCGTCAAGCTGAGCCAAGATGAGAAGATTTCGCGAGCAGCCTCTGAACCTTCGAAGTCATCTTCAAGTTCCGCGACCCTGATCTCCGACGCATGGAGGGCTTTGAGCTGATCCGCTGGGCTTTGCTCAATCGCAAACAGCAGAACGGTTGTCACGGCGAAGGCAACCAAACCGACCCAAAAAAGCGGCCCTTCTGACGATCCCGTTTCTGCCCCTGTCCCTTGGAGGTAGGCAGAAAGCGCAAGCAGCAAACCACCTGCTAAGTTTATAAGCTTCAAGACAAACGTGGCCGCAGCCAAGGTTCGAAGATGATTTTCAACAAATTCCCATGCAACCAATCTAGCCACCTATCCGAAAGATTGTTAATTTTAAACGAAGACACTTAATAGGCGGGTGAAATCCTCTCCGTCGCCTTGCACCTCCGATCGTACCTCAATCGCAGATGAAGGAACAATCCCGTTGGAAGTCTTTTGCAGGATGCTCCTTAACTTGGGTGCTGAGCACCGTCGGGAGATGGGGCTCGCCCAGCCCAAGCCCCATCTGTTCAATCAGTACTAAAGTTTAACGCCTCGCCCCGTTTCAGAATCTCGTAGATCACCCCTTCAAGGATCGGCAGGGCCTGCCGGTCCTTGCTGAGAAGCAGTGTTGCAAGCGCGCTGTGCGATGACATGGCGCGGACCACCGCCGCCTGAACCGCGCCGGGCAGGTTCCCCTTCATCGCTTGATCTTTCGTGTTCTTCTCGATCTGCGCCATGACCACCCGGTTTTCGCGGGTGATTGCCGCCACTTGGTTCACGAAGGCGACCTGATCCTCGATCGGGGTCGCCTCGCCGAAGAGGCTGTTTAGCCGCTCGATCAGTTCCTGGATGTAGACCGGTAGCACGCCGGGGCGCCCGCCTCCACCTCCACCCTTGACGGGCTGAAGAATAGGCTCTTCGGGTTCAGTTGCGCCCCCTGTCGGTTCACGCTCCGCGATATGGTATCCGGTCAGGGCGATCCCGTGCAGGTCGATCTGATTTGGAGGTATCCCGTCCAGCCGGTTCGCCAGCAGCTTAGCGAAGGCGGCGAAGGTTTCGAGGGCCGGGTCCCCGAGGTCGACCAGCTGCGCGATATAGGCGTAGAGCCGACCGAACCGGGCCAGACCCGCCTTGAAATCGGTGAGGGAGACGATCGCCGTCTCGACCTGCTGGCGCTCGTGATCAGCGCGCTTCATCCCGTCCTCGTTCCCGGCGCTCTTCGCGCGCAGCCAGGCGTCCTCGGCTGCGCCGGCCCGATCCCGCAGCTCGGCGAGGCGCCGGTTGTAGGCGTCTGTCGGCTCCTGAGTCGCCGCGAACATCGCTTTGTGCGCGGCCTCATCGTCGGCGCCACTTGCGGCGGCGACCGCGGTCCGGAACCGGGCCCGCCGGAAGTCGAGCATGTGCGTCTCGTCATAGAGCCCCTGATCGTCGAGGAACTCTTTCAGGTCGTAGATGACGTTAAGGTCCTGAACCTCCTCGATCCGGGCGCCCCGGTCATACTGGGCGAAGGCGGCCCAGACCACGTCTGGGTCGTTAATGAAGTCGATGATGAAGGTCTGGTCCTTCCCGGGGAAGGTCCGGTTCAGGCGAGAGAAGGTCTGAACGATCTCGACGGCGTTCGCGATCTTCTTGTCCACGTACATGGCCACTAACTTCGGCTGGTCGAACCCGGTCTGGAACTTGTTCGCCACGAGCATCACCCGGTATTCCGGCCGGTCGAAAACGTGGCGCAGGTCCTTGCCGGCCGCGTCCGGGTTCATGTTCGCCTCAGTGAACTCGGCGTCATCTTCGACGATGAACGCGTCCCCCTTTAGAAGGTCATCGTTCGGGTGCATCACTTCGCGCCCGGTCAATTTCCCCGAAAAGGCGACCAGGGCCCGGATATTCCCGTATGCTTGGTTGGCCGCGATGAAGGCGTCGAAGGCGCGCTTGTACCGGACCGCGGCGGCCCTGGAGCTGGTGACGACCATCGCCTTCGCCTTCCCGTCGAGTAGGTGGGTCACGTTCTTCGAGAAGTGCTCGATGATGAACCGGGCCTTCTGTGTGACGTTCGTCGGGTGAAGGGTCATCCATTTCGCCAAGGCCCGCTTGGCCGCTTTCCCGTCGACCCGCTTCTCCTCAACGATCTCCTGCCCGAGGTTGAAGGCGGTCTTGTAGGGGACGTATCCCCGCAGCACGTCAAGGATGAACCCCTCATCGATCGCCTGCCGCATCTCGTATTTATGAAACGAGACCGGCAGGTTGTCGTTCCCAGCCGGGCGAGAAGGGTTCGTCGGACGCCCGAAGAGCATCATGGTGGAATGTTTAGGGGTCGCAGTGAAGGCAAAATGGGACACGTTCGCTGGGCGCTTCCGGGCCCGCTGGATTTCCAGGAGGATGTCCTCAACCGTCATTTCCGCCGCGTCCTTCCGGGCGGACAGGGCCAGCGTCGCCTGAAGTTTTGACGCCGTGTTCCCGGTCTGGGAGTTGTGCGCTTCGTCTATGATCACGGCGAAGTTCCGGTCCCGCAGCGACCGCTCGGTCAGGATCGCCTCCATTGCGAAGGGGAAGGTCTGGATGGTCACCACGATGATCGGCGTCCCATTAAGCATCGCCTCGCTCAGTTGATCGCTCTTCGACTTTGAGGACGTGTCTCGGTCGATTGCCGCAATTAGCCCTTTCTGGTGGTCGATCTGCTGGACCGCGTCCTGAAGTTGCCCGTCGAGCACGTTTCGGTCCGTCACGATGATTACCGTATCGAAGATCGGCGCCCCATCATCCCGGCGCAACTTTACCAGGTCATGCGCCGTCCAGGCGATGGTCGAAGTCTTTCCGGACCCTGCGCTATGCTCACACAGGTACGGGTATCCGGGCCCTTTCGACTTCGCGTCTGCGATCATGGTATTGACCGCGTCGAATTGGTGGAACCGAGGAAAGATCAGGGTCTCCTTGACCGTCCAGTTCCCATTCAGGTCGACTACGTTCTTCTTCTCGACATAGACGAAGCTGTGGAAGATCCGCAGGAACGCTTCCGGCTGGCAGATCTCCTCCCAGAAATAGGCGACCGGATACTCACCATCAGCCCGGGCCGCGTTGCCGGCCCGGCCGTCATTCCCTTTGTTGAAGGGGAGGAAGAAGGTGTCGGCGCCCGCGAGTTTCGTGGTCATCCAAATCTCGCTGTCTGACATCGCGAAATGAACAACCGCACCCCGCTTGAACGAAAGGAGCGGGTGCTTGCGTTTTGTTACAGGATCGACTGGAGGCCGGTCGCGCCGGTACTGGGCCTTTGCGTGTTCGACTGACTGAGTGAAGTCCGTCTTTAGCTCGACCGTGGCCAGCGGCAAGCCGTTTAGGAAAAGGCCGAGGTCGATGGCGAGCTCCCGCCCGGGATGATACCTCAGCTGGGGCACGACCCGGAGCCGGTTCGACGAATAGCGATGCAGGACCTGGTCGTTCCGCTGGTCCTCCGGGGCTGCCTCGGACAGATCCAGATGCCCCGCGCCCGCGATGGAAAACCCTCGGCGCAGGGTCTGGACCATCCCTTGTTTGTCCAGCGCTGCCTCCAGCCGGTCCATGACCAACGTCAGGGTCTTGTCTCCGTTCATCGCCTGTAGTCTGTCCCATTTCTCAGACTGGGTAGCCCGGAGCCAGGCCTCCAGATCCTCCGCGTACATGGCCCGGTCCGCGTCATAAGCATCGGTCGTGCCTACCAGCCAGCCCGCCGCGGCGAGCTTCTGGACGATGTAGGACTCAAGGTGCTTCTCGTGATGCAGGTCGCTCATTCGGTCGGCTCCTGACTGGCGGCCTGCGCCTGCTGCCACTCGTGATAGTTCTGGGCCGAGCCTCTGACCTTCCATTCCAGCCGACCGTTGCTGTTCCTGTCCAAGATGACAGCTGACGCTGCGGAAGGACTGCTAAAGGACCAAGGTTTGGCGAAGCGCAGCCGCTCTCCGTTCCCAGGAACTAGAACACCATCTGCTATTAGTTCTTCCTTTAGCTGCCCGTACCCCAAGTGCTGGACATGTCCCGTTCCACTTAAAGCTTCTGATCCCTCCAGCACGACGAACTCCCCATCCTCCTCGACAGCGGTCGCTTGGACGCCGCTCTTGTGGCGGATCTCGAAATGGATCTCTTCCAGCGTCCGCTCCTCGGCAGGTTTCGCAACTTGGGTCACAGCACGGGGCTGGGGCTTGAGCATGTCTAGTCCGATCACCGGCAGGATGATCCGAAGGTTTTCGAGGAACTGTTCCATGTTAGCGACATCGGCCTCCGGCAGGCGGCGGCGATCGGAGTCGGGGTGGGTTCCGTTGTCCAGCGTCACACGGCCCGCCATCTTCGATACGGCAATCAGCCGCGCCTCCAGATATTCTGCATGGCCCTTCGACAGGTCATCGTCGCTGGTGGTGACGGTGATCGCGGTTTCCCAGAAGTCGCGCTTCTTCGCGCTCTGTTCGATCCGCTCTGACACCGAGTTTCCGGACCCGATATAGACCCGGGTCACGCCGGGCTTGTCAGGGTCCGGGCCGGACAGGATGTAGACCCCGGTCCGGTCCACCTCGGATCGGGCGGTCAAGTCGCCGAAGGCCGAGGCCCCGCTGACGAACAACAGGCCGGTCCAGCCGTGGATCGTCGCCTTGCGCAGGCCCGTTGGTTTCCCGTCGACCAGGAAAAGCTGGATGGTCCGCCCGAATGTCTCACCCGTGGTCATGCGGCCGCCCTCACGTCGATCTTGCCGGTGACGGCGGCCGCGATAAGTGCGGTGCGCTTTTCTCGAAGAAGGTCGATACTGCGCTCGGTCAGGGCGGTCAGACCATCAATTTTTGAGGTCTCCACATCGATCGCGGAAAGGATGCGGTCCTGCTCTTCCAGTGGCGGCAGGCACGCCTTCAGCGCTCTAAAATGATCCCAGTAGAGCCGCAGCCGGAAATCCGCGATACCGCGCGAGAACCGGCGGATTTCCTCGGCAGCACTCTTGGTATGAAGAAGGTGTTCGACGAACTTGGTCCGGAACGTGGTGACCGGAGCCGCGACCACATAGGCCGGGCTGACCAACCCCTTGACCGTAACAGCCCCAAACGCGCCCTGCCACGCGCGCATCATGTTGTAGACCAGATCACCGGGTGCGACGCCCTGATACTTTGTCCGGTCCTCGCTGAGGGCGACCTTCCGGTCCCGGTCCTCATCAGCCAGTTCCCCGTCCGTCACACCGTCGTGGATGGAGACGGACAGGACCGGCAGGGCCGGGTCCGCCGGGCGCGAAACTTCGCGGAACAGGGCCGCGATGCGCAGCACCTCCCAATGGGCGGGCACGCGGCCCAGCCAATCCACGCCCGAGTCCTTCATCGGCGCGTCCGGGTCGATGCCCTTGGTCACCGCATGGGTGATCACGGCCGCCCGCTTTTCCTTGAGCAGCGCGATGAACCGGGTCTTCTTCTCGATCAGGCCGTCAATCAGGCCGGTTTCGCGGTCGAGGAAGCGGGCGATGGCGACCTGTTCATCTGGATCGGGGGCGACGACCGACATCCGACGCAGATCTTCGAACCCGAGGGACTGACGCAGGCCACCACCCATTGAGTAAAAGACCTTCTGAACGTCATACGCCCGCATCAGGTAACTCATGAAGCCCGGGAGTACGCCCTCTGACCGGACCGCCAGATAGGCCGACGTGATGATCCCCCGTTCCAGGCAGATCGCTGACCGCAGACTACGCTTGTCGTTTTGAAGGTCGGTCAGACGGAAAACGACATCGTCCGGTTCGACGATCTGGTACGTTTCAAAGGACTCAGGCAGCAGGCCGTTCGGCGTGTTGATGTCCTTGCGTATGATGTTTCCGTAACTGAGGGACAGGAGGTTATCCTCTTTCATCCCGATGTTCTTCGCCCACCGCTCTTTCGCGACCGCATAGAAGGGGCGCTCATCCCAGTGCTCCGGGATTTCCTCAATCCACGGCGCGTTTGCAGGTTTCACCTCGGCATGGCGACGGTAACTCATTCCGTCACCTCCGCCAGCACCGCCGCGATTTCGGCCTCAACCGCCTTTAGCTCGGCGTCGATTTCGTCAAGATCGCGGGGCGGCTGGTATTCATAGAAGTAGCGGTTGAAGTTGATCTCATACCCCACGACACCCACCTGGCCGTCGTACTCGTCGCGGAAATCCTCATCCACATAGGCATCGTGCGCGTGGGGCAGCACCTCCTGCGCCATGTAGTCCCGGATGTCGATGCCCAGCGGAATGTTCTCGAAATCCGTCAGGTCGTCATCGGGGATCACGGCGCCATTCTTGTCCAGAACCGGGTCAAGGTCCGGGTCGCGGACTCCGAAAGCCTTCTGGAACGCCTTGATAAGGGCGGCGTTCACCTTGCCCAGCCCCGGGTCGCGTTTGGCCGCGTTCTTCACCCATGCCTCGGACTGGTGCCAACTGTGTTCCGCACCCATGTCAGCGTCAAACAGCGCGGTCCAGGCGGCCTGTTCCCCGGCCGACAGCTTTCCCCAGGCGGTCTCATCCGCCAGCGCCGCCAGCTCCTCGGCCGAAATCACGATCTTCTTGCGCAGCGGGCGCAGGACCTTGACCCGGCGATAGCCGAAGGCGCGGCTGTCGAACAAACGGCTCTCCTTCGTCTCGGCAAAGTCGGAATACATTTGGACGATCTGGCGGATCTGGTCTTCCCCGACCCGGCGCCGCTTGTTCCCCTCGCTCTTGCGCATAGGTTCATACATCGCGGTCGCGTCGATCAGCTGGACCTTCCCCTTCCGATGGGCCGGCTTCTTGTTGGACAGGAGCCAGATGTAGGTGCCGATACCGGTCCGGAAGAAGATCTCGCTTGGCAGGGCGATGATCGCCTCGACCACGTCCTCCTCCAGGAGGTAACGCCGGATCTCGGATTCCCCCTGACCCGCGTTCCCGTTGAACAGGGGCGAGCCGGACAGGACAATCGCCGCCCGCCCGCCGCCTCGTTCCGGCGCCTCCATCTTGCTGACGAGGTGGAGAAGGAAAAGCATCGACCCGTCGTTGATCCGGGGCAGTTTTGGACCGAAGCGGCCTTCGAAACCCTTTTCCTGATTTTCCCGGACAACGGCGGCCTGATCCAGCTGCCACGGTTTGCCGAAGGGTGGGTTGGCCACGCAGTAATGGAACTTGTCGTTCGCGTACTTGTCGTCGGAAAGGGTGCTGCCCAGCTTGATGTTCTTCGACAGGTCCCGGCCCGGATCGGACTCGACGGTCTTAAGCAGCATCGAGGCGAGGCAGACCGCGTGGGTCTCCGGCTCCAGCTCTTGGCCGTAGGGCACGATGACGGGGGCGATGGAATACCGATCACGCAGCGCGCTCACATGCTCCATGCCGTCCGAGAGAAAGCCTCCGGTCCCGCAGGTCGGGTCATAAAGGGTCCGGATCAGGCCCGGGTTATCGATGAACATTTGGTCATCCGGGTCGAGCAGCAGCTCGATGGCCAAATGGACCACGTCGCGGGGGGTCATGAAGTCTTCGGCGGCTTCGTTTACCTCGGCTCCGAAGCGGCGGATCAGGTGTTCGTAGACGTTGGACATGACCCGTTCCGGAACCGCGTCCGGGTGCAGGTCGATTGCGGCGAAGTTCTGGCAGATCTTGTAGAGGACCCCGGCCTTGTCCATCCGGGCCAGCGTGTTGGCGAAGTCGAATTGCTCGAAGATGACGCGGGCGTTGTCCGAGAAACTGGCAATGTAATCTTCGAGATTTTGGCGGGTCCGGGTCGCGCCAAGGCTGCGCAGTTCGTAGTTCGAGGTGTTGTAGAATGGATAGCCCGTCTGGGTCGGAAGGATCACGCCCAAGTTGATCCCACTATCCTTCATTGCCGCCACGGTCTGACGGACCTGATCCCGGGTCGGTTCCAACACGCATTCGAGGCGGCGGAGAAGCGTGAATGGCAGGATCACCTTGCCGAAGTCGACATGCTTGAATGGACCCCAGAGGTCGTCCGCGTTCTTCCAGATGAAATCAGCGAGGGAGGTGTTGGTCGTCTGGGTATTCATCTGTCGCCTTTATCTGGATTAATCGTTTTCATCTTTGGCTGTCGTATCCGCGTCATCAGTCTGAACCGTGCCTCGCTGTGCTTCATGGCTGACGACAAGGCTCCCACAAGCAACCACAGATCGCAGAAGGTCATGTTCGGACCCTCATATGAAGCTGTGCATGCTGTTCTTTCCGATCGGCAGTCCTCTTTAGACAGCATAAGGACCATCCCCACTTCTTATATATAAATCAACCTGATCCGGGCGTACCCTGGGTTTCCGATCGTCCAGTGTGGCAATCGGGAAAGCGAACAGGCACGAGGGCTATGTCAAGCATCGCCATGAGGTCAGGGAACAGGTGGCGACGGATCGCCACGCCGTCTGCCCGGAGCTCGGAAGGACGGCCCCAAGGCTAGTTACGCTGCCGTCGCCCCGCGCGCCTCCGATGTCTGACTTCTCGCTCATGGATGCGATCGAGTGTGTCATATTGAAGCTCCCAGTGTTCCAGTCGCTGACGACGTGCCGGGCGGCGAAGCCCCAAAATTCAAACCTCTGTGACCACATTGGCATGAAGCTTCCAAAGAAAGGCCGTCTGGCCGGAAGTTGTCCAATCCTAACACCTGGACCGCCCGAAGGCAGAGTTTTCCGGCTTCGCTCGGGGTGACGGGATGGTGACGCCCCCCGATTTCGCTAGAAGGATAGGGACCTGGTGCCGATCGCTCTGTGTGGCCGTTGGACGGGTTCACGTGCAGGCGTTTATGGTGGGAGTGACCTCTGGCGCCAGATGGAATCGCGCGACAGATTTTTGAGTTTGAGTGAGCAATGCGCGCAGATCAGCATGACAGCCCGCGGCCTGATTTGCGACACATATTGCGACACATTAATGGGTGGCGTAAGGGCCAAATTCCCTTATTTTGTTGATTTAATGGAAAATGGTGGCGGAGGAGGTGGGATTCGAACCCACGGTGGGCTTCCACCCACGTCGGTTTTCAAGACCGGTGCGTTAAACCACTCCGCCACTCCTCCGACGCAAGCGGCTTAGCGGGCGGTGGATGATTCTGAAAGGGCGAGCTCGCGGCGAATTCCGCTGATCGTGAAGGGTGCTGCGTGCCAGAACCCTTTCCACCTTGGCTTGCAATGGGTATGATGCGGGCGCAGCAGCAAAGTCTGCGTCGGTCCACCCGGTCAAACCGGGGGAATAAGCAGGCCAAAACCTGCATCCGGCGCGGGCGGAAAACAAAGCGTGGCACCCAGACCGCGCAATCACGAGGGCGCAAGATGGCAAGGGCAAGATTCCGGGTTTTGGCACTGGGCGTGGCGGCGACAGCGCTGCTTGCCGGTTGCGTCGAGGGCGAAGGCCCCTTCGCCGCAGGCCCCTCCACGGGCGAGGAGGCGTCGTCCTCCCCGTCCTTTGCAGCATCAGGCAAACCGCAAGACATTGAGGCGCCCGAGGTTTTTCAGGTCACCGAAACCGCGCTTTGGGATGGCCGCCCATCACTTGGCGGGGTCTGGGTCGCATCACCCGACACCACCGACCCCGAGCGGGTGATCATGCGCAACCCGTCGAACGGCAAGTCGGTCGTCGGCGCGCTCTTCCGGCGCGAACGCGACAACCCCGGGCCAAAACTGCAGATCTCCTCCGACGCTGCCGAGGCGCTTGGCCTGCTGGCCGGCCAGCCAGCCCAAATCAACGTAACCGCGTTGCGCCGTGCCGAAGTGGCCGCACCAAAGCCCGCTGCTGCCCCGGCAGCCGAAGCGATCGGTGATGCCGCGACCGAAGCCGCCCAGACTGAAGCCGCCCAGACTGAAACCTCGAAGACCGAAACATCCAAGACCGGCGACGCCGCTGCAAAATCTGCGGCAGGCGGGGCCGCCGAAGCCACGGCCGTCGCCGCTGCCGCCCTCGCCGCAGTCGATGCAGTTGATGCAAATGCCGATTCCGCCCCTGCGAGTGACGGCACCGCAGGCGCCGCTCCGGCCGATGCCGACGCCGCAACTGTGGACCAGCCGGTCAAGAAAAAAACCTGGCGCGAACGCCGCGCCGAGGCCAAGGCCAAACGTGAGGCCGAACGCGCCGCGAAGGCCGCCGCCGCAGCTGGCGCTGCCGCCGGGGCCGAGGGTGAAGCCGCCGCCACGGCAGCGATTGTTTCCGATATAGAAACTGCGCCACTCGACGGTGGCAGCCCAGCCGCCACCCCGGAACCTGAAACCAAGAAATCAGATGCCCCGGCGCGGGCGACCATCGGCTCTGCCGTGGGTGCCAGCGCGCAGCCAAAATCCACCGCCGAAGCCCAGCCCGGATCTGAGCCGTCCCCGGCCACAGCGGCCGGAGCCGGCCGTCCGATCCAGATCGGCTTCTTCTCGGAAGAGGCGAACGCCGACCGTGCCGTGGCCGCGCTTGCCAAAGCGGGCGTTCCCGCAACGGCGCGCAAGGAAGAAAGCAATGGCAAGGTCTACTGGACCGTCACCGCACGCGGCGACGCGGCCACCCTTGGCAAGGCCAAGGCGGCCGGCTTTGCCGACGCCTATTTCCTGAAATGACCGGGCAAGAAATGACCCGGCCCGCCACGCCGACCTGACCCTCGCGACCCGCGAAAGGACCCATCCATGTTCCACCGCCTGCGCCTTGCCCTTCCGATCCTGATGCTGTTCGCGGCGGCCCTGCCCGCCCGCGCCTTCGAGACGGCGGCGACGGCGGCGTGGGTCTATGACATGACCACCAAGACCGTGCTGATGGACAAGAACGCCGACCAGTCCGTCCCGCCCGCCTCGATGTCCAAGCTGATGACAATCAACATGCTGTTCGAGGCGCTGCGTGATGGCCGCGTCACCATGGACACGCCCTTCGCCGTCTCTGACCGGGCCGTGGAGATGACACGTGCCGGCGGCTCGACCATGATGCTGCAGCACGACGACCGCCCGACCGTGCAGGATCTGATCCACGGCATGATCGTGAACTCGGGCAACGATGCCTGCGTCGTGGTGGCCGAAGGTCTGGGCGGTCCGCGCGGCAACACGGAAGAGGCTTTTGCCGAAGCTATGACGGAACGCGGCCGCGCGATCGGCCTCACGGCCTCCACCTTCAAGAACGCATCGGGCTGGCCGGCCGAGGGTCACCGTATGTCGATGCGCGACCTCGGCATCCTGGGCAAACGCCTGATCGAAGAATTCCCCGAATACTATCAGATTTTTGGCGAGACGGAATACAGCTACAAGGGCCGGTCGCCCGACAACCGCTTCAACCGCAACCCGCTTTTGAAACTTGGCATAGGCGCTGACGGTCTGAAGACCGGCCACACCGCCGAGGCGGGCTACGGACTTGTCGGCTCGGCCAAGCAGGGCAACCGCCGGATCATTTTCGCGATCACCGGCCTGCCCTCCGACACCGCCCGCGCCGAAGAGGCCGAGCGGATCGTCAGTTGGGCCTTCCGCCAGTTCGCCGAAAAGACCGTCGCCAAGACCGGCGTCCGCGTCGCCGAGGCCGAGGTGTTCATGGGCACCACCGACAGCGTCGGCCTTGTCCCTGCCGCCGATGTTAGCCTGCTGGTCCCCGCGCTCGTGCAGGAAAGCATGACCGCAGAGGTGGTCTACAAAGGCCCGCTCATCGCTCCCGTCACCGCAGGCACCCCGGTGGCCGAGCTTATCATCCACGTCCCCGATCTGCCCGACCACAAGATACCCCTCGTGGCCGAAGCCGACGTGCCCGAGGCTGGCTTCATGCGCCGCGTCACCACCGCAGCCAGCGCGCTTTACACGCGCTACATGGGCGAGGCTCCGGCCTCCTGAATGCCGGGCCTGTTCCTCAGCTTCGAAGGCATCGACGGCTCCGGCAAGTCAACCCAGGCCCGCCTTCTGGCCGAGGCCCTGCGCGCCCACGGCCACCCCGTCACCCTAACCCGCGAACCCGGCGGCAGCCCCGGGGCCGAGGAAATCCGCCGTCTGGTGCTGGAAGGCGCAACCGACCGCTGGTCGCCCGAAACCGAAATCCTGCTTTTCACCGCTGCCCGCCGTGACCACCTTGAAAAGACCATCCTCCCTGCCCTGTCGCGCGGCGAAATCGTCATCACCGACCGTTTTGCCGACAGCACCCGGATTTTTCAGGGCATCACCCGTGGCGACCTTTCCGCCACCGTCGACCGCCTGCACGACCTGATGATCGGCGTCGAACCTGACCTGACCCTCCTTTTCGACCTCGATCCCGCCACCGGCCTGGCACGCGCCACCGCCCGCGCCGGCACCGAACTGCGGTTCGAGGATATGGGCCTCGCCTTCCAGACCAAGGCGCGCCACGGGTTTCTTGCCCTTGCCGCGCAACATACTCGTTTCCGCGTGATCGATGCTGATGCAGACCCCGACACCGTCGCCGCGCGTGTCTGGCACGTGGTTGCATCACACCTCCCGCCCTGATCGCTAAGCCGCTTCTCCGACCACGCGGCCGATAAGGCCCCGGAACCAGCGCAGCGCCGGGGAGGCGTCGGCCCGCGCGTGCCAGATCATGCCATAGCGGAAGCGCGGAACCTCGATTGGCAACGGAACCTGCACCAGGGCATCGGGCAAATTGCGCGCCAGGCGGATCGGCACCGTGGCAACCAGCTGGCTGGCCGCAACGGCAGCAAGGTTCGCCGCAAAGCTCGGTGACACCAACACGATCCGCCGGGACAAGCCATCCCGCGCCAAGGCCATGTCAACACCGCTCTTCCCCGGGTCGCCAAGGGAAACCACGGCATGCGAAAGACCAAGGTAGTCGCCCAGGGTGATCCGCCCAGCCCCGACCATCAAAGCCGGATGATCCCGCCGCAGAACCAGACCATATTCGTCCTCGAACAGCGGTTGATGGTGAAACGGCGCTGCTACGGGATCGGTCCCCCAGAACGACAGGTCAATCCCGCCTTCCTCCAGTTGCCGCAACAGGCCTGGCCCCACCGGCTGCGTCTCTATGATGGCCCGTGGCGCTTCGACCATCAGCGCCGCGATGATCTGCGGCACGAGGGTCAGCCCGGCGAAATCGCTCACTCCCACCCGAAACCGCATGGCATCCCGTGTCGGATCAAACGCCTCCGGCCGCAGGCAGGCCTGACCCTCGGCGACAATCCCGGCAACCCGCTCGGCCAAGGCCAGCGCGCGCGGCGTTGGCACAAGGCCACGTCCGCTCCGGGTGAACAAAGGGTCGCCCGTCGCCGCACGCAAGCGGTTCAGCGCATGACTGATCGCGGGCTGGCTCAGAGAAAGCCGCTCGGCGGCCCGCGACACCGATCCGTACCGGCAGAGGGCGTCTAGAATGACCAGGAGGTTCAGGTCAGGTCGCATGCACACTATTCATATGTTTGCGCATAACGTTTCATTTGTCGCATTTCATTGCAAGTGGCACCTGATCCCTGCAGCCCTTTCCGCAAGCCCAATTGGAATAAGCCAGATGTTCAGCCTCTCCACCGCCACACTTTCCGCTCCGATCCCGACCCGCGCCAAGGTCTTTGGCTGGCTTCTCGTTCTGGCAGGCATTTTCTTTGCCTACGTATACATGGTCACTCCCGGTGCCTTCTTTCCCGGCGTCACGGTCGACACCTTCGCCGAACGCTTCGGCCTCTACTCCACCGGAGTCCGCATCCTTGGCTCGGTCGTCGGCATCGTCATAGCCTTGCTCCTGAACAGCGCCGTCCTTCTTGCCCTAATGCTTGCGACCCGCATCTTCATCGAACTGGGCGATGTGGTGGTTGGGCTGATCCTCAATGGCGGACCGGATGCGAACACGGCCACGCTCCTCGCTCTCGCGACGGTCGAGGTCTACATGCTCCTGCATCTCGTCAGGCGGATCCGCCAGGCCTGACCTCGCCGCTCGCCGGCTCCCGGCCCGACATCGTTGCCCACGGCGTATTGACAACCGTTCCGCCGCGTCTTGCCCCCTCACGCCCACACCGCCGCAAGCCCTTTTCTCCTTCCAATAGAACCGCCACACCGATTTTTCGCCCTCCGGCTTCACCCAGCGCCTGACCTGACCGCTTGAAGGCACTCGCCGCCGACCGCAGTTAGTGAAAAGGTGCAGTCGGCTGTGACGCGGGCCGGACCCACAATCCGCCCGATCCACCTCGCAAGGCTCGCCCCGGCAGCCACCCTTGCCGCTCGGAACGCGCGGGGCCGCCGCGTTGCGGCCACTCCTGTCGCGGCACGCGTCCAGCCTGCACCCGTCTGGGCCGCCCCCCGGCATCACTTTTGCAACACACCGCTGGCCGCGCGGCCCAGCCGGCAAAGGATGTGCAGATCGCCCTGCCGCCAAGCGTCCAGCAGCGGCCCTCGATTCAAGGCCCAAACCCTTAACCGTTCCTGAACAGCGCTCCTAAACCTTTGACCTCTATACCATTACCCCATTGTCCCACCGTGGGACAGGCGCTCTGCCCGCAAAACCCCCTTCCCCCCGCCACCCTCGCCGTGCAATCTCCCCGGCATGGCCGCCACCGACCCCCTCCCCGATCCCGACCGCATCGAAGGTGCCCCCCACCCACGGGAAACCGCCCATCTCTACGGCCACGCCGCCGCCGAGGCCGAGGTGCTTTCGGCCTTCACCACCGGCCGCCTCCACCACGCCTGGATGCTGACCGGCCCCAAAGGCGTCGGCAAAGCCACCCTCGCCTGGCGCATCGCCCGGTTCCTGCTCGCCACCCCCGACGATGACGGCGGCATGTTCGCCCCGCCGCCCCCCACCACGCTCGACATCGACCCCGCGAACTCCGTCGCCCGCCGCATGCTCCAGCTTGCCGAACCCCGCCTCTTCCTCCTGCGCCGCGGTCCCAACGAGAAGGAGACCGCCCTCTCCCAAGTCATCTCGGTCGACGAGGTGCGCAAGATGAAATCCTTCTTCTCCCTCTCTGCCGCCGACGGTGGCCGCCGCGTCGCGATCATCGACAGCCTTGATGAACTCAACACCGCCGCCGCCAACGCCCTGCTGAAACTCCTCGAAGAACCCCCCGCCCGCGTCACCCTCCTCCTCATCGCGCACCAGCCAGCGCGCCTCCTGCCCACCATCCGCTCCCGCTGCCGCGAGCTGCGCCTTTCCCCCCTCGGCCCCGATGACCTCGCCGCCGCCCTCACCGAAGCAGGCGGCTCTGTCGCGCCCGCGGACACCCAAGCCCTCGCCGAACTGTCCGCAGGCTCCGTGGGCGAGGCGTTCCGTCTGACCAACCTCGACGGCCTGAAGCTTTACGCCGCTCTCATCCGCCTCTTTTCCACCCTCCCCCGCCTCGATCGCCCGCAAGCGCTCGCGCTGGCCGATATCGCCGGCGCCCGTGGTGCGGCAGAGACCTTCGACCTTCTCGTCACCCTGATCGACCTCTTCCTCGCCCGCCTCGCCCGCACCGGAACGCTCCACCAGACCCCGCCCGAAGCAGCGCCGAACGAAGCGCCCCTTCTCGCCCGCCTCTCGCCAACCCCCGCCGCCGCCCGCCACTGGGCCGACCTCGCCCAATCCCTTTCCGCCCGTGCCCGTCGCGGCAAGGCGGTCAACCTTGACCCTGCCGCCCTTCTCATGGATATGCTCCTCCAGATCGACGAGACGGCGGGCACCCTCGCCTCAAGGTGACCCCGATGCCCCCCGACCTAGTGGACAGCCACTGCCACCTCGACTTCCCCGACTTTGCCGAGGAACTGCCCCAGATCATCGCCCGCGCCACAGAGGCCGGCGTAACCCGCATGGTCACGATCTGCACACGGCTCAGAAACGAACCCCAGGTCCGCGCCATCGCCGAGGCCTACCGCCAAGTCTACTACGCCGCCGGAACCCACCCGATGAGCGCCGCCGAAGAACCCCTCGCCACGCTCGACCAACTGATCGCCCTCGCGCGGCATCCCAAGATGGTCGGCATCGGTGAAACCGGCCTTGACTACCATTACACCGCCGACAGCAAGACCATCCAGCAAACCTCGCTGCGCATCCATATCGCAGCTGCGCAGGAAACCGGCCTGCCGCTCATCATCCACGCCCGCGACGCCGATGATGACATGGCCGCCATCCTGACCGAAGGCTTCCGCGCCAAGCCCTACGGCTGCGTGATGCACTGCTTTTCCTCCGGCGCGGCGCTGGCCGAAACCGCACTTGACCTCGGCTTTTACCTCTCGATGTCCGGCATCGCCGCCTTCCCCAAAAGCCAACCCCTGCGCGACATCTTCGCCCGCGCCCCGCTCGACCGCATCCTTCTGGAAACCGACAGCCCCTACCTTGCCCCGCCGCCGCACCGCGGCCGACGCAACGAACCGGCCTACACCGCCTTTACCGCCAAGGCCGGCGCGCAGGTCTTCAACACGTCCGAAGAAGACTTTGCCGCCGCCACCACCGCCAACTTCGACCGGCTCTTTTCCAAAGCGAGGCCCGCCTGATGGCCACCCTGCGCTTCACCATCCTCGGCTGCGGCTCCTCCGGCGGCGTCCCGCGCCTTGGCGGTCCCGGCAACCTTGGCGACTGGGGCGACTGCGACCCCACCAATCCGAAGAACCGCCGCCGCCGCTGCTCGATGCTCGTCGAACGCCAGACCGAAGCCGGCATCACCCGCGTCCTGATCGACACCTCGCCCGACATGCGCGACCAGCTTCTCGACGCCGGCGTCGGCACACTTGATGCCGTAATCTACACCCACTCCCACGCCGACCATATGCATGGCATCGACGACCTGCGCCAGATTGTGTTCAACACTCGCCAGCGCCTCGCCGTCTGGGCCGACGGCCCGACGCAAGAGGCGCTCCTCTCCCGCTTCGGCTACGCCTTCATCCAACCTGAAGGCTCGCCCTACCCGCCGATCCTCAACCTCCACACACTCGACGGCCCGGTCACGGTCACCGGAGCCGGCGGGCCCGTGACCCTTACCCCGTTCCGCGCCGAACACGGATCGATGGACGCGCTCGGCTTTCGCATTGGGCCCCTAGCCTACCTGCCCGACGCGGTCGAGATCCCGGCTGATAGCTGGCCTTACCTAGACGGGCTCGACTGCTGGGTGGTGGACGCGCTTCGCCGCAAGCCGCACCCGACCCACGCCCACCTCGCCCTCACGCTCGACTGGATCGCCCGCGCCAGACCCTCCCGCGCGGTCCTGACGAACATGCACAACGACCTCGACTACGCCACGCTCGCCGCCGAACTGCCCCCCCACATCACTCCCGCCTATGACGGAATGGTCGTCACCTATGACAACCAGCCCTGACCGCCGCTCTTCCGCTTTGCAACAATATCCCACGGGGGTCCGGGGGTGCAAAACCCCCGGTCGCCGGCAGAGGTGAGCGCGCTTCTCGACGTCATCCTCCCGGTCTTCATCGTGATCGGCTTCGGCTACGTCGCCGCCCGCTGGCTTGGCTTCAAGGACACGTCGGTCGACGGCGTGATGCACTTCGCCCAAGGCTTCGCGCTGCCGCTTCTCCTTTTCGCGTCGATCGCGCGGCTCGATCTCGGGCAGGCTTATGACGCGGGGCTGATGCTGTCGTTCTACATCGGCGCGCTTTCGGGCTTTGGCGCGGGGTTCGCCGCAGCGCGCCTGATCTTCGACCGACCGCTGACCGACAGCATCGCCTTCGGCTTCGTCGGGCTTTTTTCCAACTCGCTCCTTCTCGGCCTGCCGATCACCGAACGCGCTTACGGCACAGGTGCGCTGACCGGCAACTTCGCCATCATCTCGGTCCACGCGCCAGTGTTCTACGCCTTCGGCATCACCTGCATGGAACTGGCCCGGTCTCACGGCCTTGGGCTTTCCCCCCTTACCCTCGCGCGACAGGTCGTCCGCGCGATCCTGTCGCAACCCCTTGTGATCGGCATCCTGTGCGGCTTTGCGGTCAACCTTTCCGGCCTGCCGCTGCCCGCCATCGCGTGGTCGGCCATCGACATGGTGATCCGCGCCGCCCTGCCCGCAGCACTTTTCGGCCTTGGCGGCGTCCTTTACCGCTACAAGCCCGAAGGCGACATGCGCGCCATCGCCACCCTTTCAGCCATCTCGCTGATCCTGCACCCGGCGATCACCTGGACGCTCGGCACCCAGGTGTTTCACCTCGACACGCCCGCGCTGCGGTCTGCCGTGATCACCGCCGCGATGGCCCCCGGCGTGAACGCCTATGTCTTTGCCAACCTCTACGGCGTGGCCAAGCGCGTCGCAGCCTCGACCGTGCTGATGGCCACCGGCCTCAGCATCGTCACCACCTGGTTCTGGCTACAGATCCTGCCCTGACCGGTCAGCGCCCGGTCACGCCGCGCAGCCGGTCAGACCGCCGCCGCAGCAATTCCACCGTCGCCAGCAGCAGCACCGAGATCACCACAAGGATTGTCGCCACCGCCAGAATCGCCGGCGAAATCGCCTCGCGGATTCCGTTGAACATCTGGCGCGGGATGGTCTGCTGATCGGGGCCAGCGATGAACAGCACCGCCACCACCTCGTCGAACGAGGTGACGAAGGCGAACAAGGCTCCCGAAATCACCCCGGGCAGGATCAACGGCATGACCACCTTGAAGAACGTGGTGCGCGGGTTGGCCCCCAGCGAATGCGCCGCCCGGATCAGCGACTGGTCGAACCCCGACAGCGTCGCCGTCACGGTGATGATGACAAAGGGTATGCCCAGCACCGCATGGGCCACGATCACCCCGAGGTGCGAGTTTGCCAGACAGCCCTTCTCGCTCAGGAACATCCCGAACACCGAAAACCACGCGCTGTCCGGTGCGACGCAGGCCTTGGCATAGAAAAAGCTCATCCCCACTGCGATGATGATGATCGGCACGATCATCGGGCTGATCATCAGCGCCATGATCAAGCGCCGATACGGCATCTCCGGGCGGCTAAGACCCAGCGCCGCGATGGTGCCCAGCGTCGTAGCAAGCACCGTCGCCCACAGACCAACCCAGAACGAGTTCTTCGCCGCCTGCACCCAGGTCGACCGTTCCCAGACCGTCGCCCACCACGCCCCGTCGCGCACCGCGTCGGCATTCGGGTGGCCCAGCGTCAAAAGCGCATCGTACCAGCGCAACGAATAACCTTCGGGGTCGAAGGTCAGCATCTTCGGCGTGAAGGTGAAATACGGCTCGGCGTTGAACGAAAGCGGGATCACGATCAGGATCGGTGCGATCAGGAACAGGAACACCAACACGCAAATCACGATGTAGGTGTAGTACCAGACGCGTTCCAAGGGTGAGGCATAGGTCGGCAGGGCCATGATGTTCTCCTCAGCCAAACTTCAGCCGGTCGATGCCGACCAGACGATCATAAAGCCAATACAACAGCAGGATCGACGCGAGCAGCATCGCCGCAATCGCCGCCGCCAGGGACCAGTTCGATTTCGACATGTGGAAACTGATCAGGTTCGAGATCAACTGCCCATCCGCCCCGCCGACCAGCGCCGGCGTGATGTAGTAGCCAACCGCGAGGATGAAAACGAGCAGCGATCCCGCCGCGATGCCGGGCAGCGTCTGCGGCAGATACACCCGCCGGAACGTGGTCCACGATGTCGCGCCAAGGCTGCGCGCGGCGCGGGCATAGCTTGGGGGTATGACCTTCATCACCGAATACAAGGGCAGGATCATGAACGGCAGCAGCACATGCGTCATCGCCACGATGGTGCCGGTCATGTTGTACATCATCGTCAACCGGCCCTCCTCGGTGATCAGCCCCAGCGCCACCAGAAGGTCGTTCGCCACGCCCTGCTCCTGCAACAGCGCGATCCACGAGGTCGTTCGCACCAGAAGCGATGTCCAGAATGGCAGCAGCACGAAGATCATCAGCAGCGACGATTTCGCCATCGGCAGGGTCGCCAGCAGGTGCGCCACCGGGAAGGCCAGCAAGAGGCACAGGAAGGTGATGATGCCGGAAATCAGGAAGGTCTTGAAGAAAAGGTAAAGGTAGATCCGCTCCTTGTCGCCGCCCCGCGCCCAGCCGTCATCGGTCAGCTTGCGGTCCGAAGCGACAAGGTAGAACTCGGCGGTGTAGACGTGGCTTGCCGATTGCATCCCACGCCACAACGCCGGGCGGCCCCATTCCGCGTCCACGGCCAAGAGCGCCTCCTTGAACGGCGGCTGCAAATTCTTTGCCGCTCGCGCGCCGCCCTTGAACAGGCTGATCGTGCCGGGAACCGAATAGTTGATCCGCGTGCCCGCCATGCCGGTGGTCTTTTCGGCCTGCATCCGCGTCAGGTCGCTGACCAGCGCCGCAAAGGCCTCTTCGGGCGGATTGGTCGGGTCGAAATCCGGGTTGGCCGCGAACCAAGCCACCATCGCCGGGGCCGAGGACGCAAAGCCATCATGCTCGAAAGACCGCTTCAGCATGTAGCCGATCGGAATGAGGAAGGTCACGATCACGAACAGGATCAGCGGCACCACCAGAAAAAAGGCCCGTCGCCGCGCCTTTGCCTGTGCCTCGGCCAGCGCCGTCTTCAACGGGCGTCCGTCAGCGGTGGTCAGCAACGTCGGGGTCGTCTCGATGGCCTCGGCCATGCCTGCCTCGTCTTTCGCGAAAGGAAACGGGCGCGAGGGTTGCCCCCCGCGCCCGGATAAAGGCTTACTGCGCCAGCCAGGCCTGGAACCGCTCGTTCAGTTCCGCGTCATGGTCGACCCAGAAATCAGACGAGGTTTCCAGCGCGTTGCCCATGTTTTCCGGCGCGGTCGGCAGGTGCGGTGCCATCACGGTCTTGCCGTCCTTGAACACCAGCTCTTCCTTCAGGGCCGACTTGCGGGCCGGACCGTAAGAGATGTGCTGGGCCTGCGCGCGCAGACCTTCGGTCGAGGTCGCGTACTTGATGAACTCAAGCGCCGCGTCCTTGTTCGGTGCGCCCTTCGGAATGGCGTACATCTCGTTCTCGTAGACCTGTGCGTCCCAGACGATCTCGAAGGGCTTGCCCTCGTTGATCGCCGCCGCGAAGATCCGGCCGTTGTAGGCAGTGGTCATCGCGACCTCGCCGTCCGCCAGAAGCTGCGGTGCCTGCGCGCCAGCTTCCCACCAGACGACGTCCGACTTGATGGTGTCGAGCTTGGCAAACGCGCGGTCCACGCCTTCGGGGGTGTTCAGCACCGAATAGACTTCGGCAGCAGGCACACCGTCGGCCATCAGCGCGAATTCGAGAACGGCTTTTGCGCCCTTCTTCAGGCCGCGCTTGCCGGGGAACTTCTCGAGGTCAAAGAAGTCCGCCGCGGTTTTCGGTGCAGTCTCGGCGGTGTATTTGGTGCTGTCATAGGCAAACACGTTCGACCAGATGTCGGTCGACACGGCGCAATCCGTCACGGCACCTGCAAGGAAGTCGTCCGCCGCAGGCGTGCCATCGGCTCCGGCCGGCAGAACGCTGATATCGATCGGCTCCAGCATGCCTTCGTCGCAAAGCCGGATCGCATCGGCATATTCCAGCGAGGCCACGTCAACCGTCACGTTGCCGGCTTCGACCATCGCCTTGACGGCCGGGGCCGGGTTGTCGCTGTCGACCATCGTGGCGTTGATGCCCGATGCGGCCGACCACGGCTTCACGTGCGCTTCGGTCTGCGCTTCGCCGTAGGCACCGCCCCACGACATCACGACGACGTCGGCATGGGCGGTGTAGCCGACCACGGTCAGCGCGGTGGAAAGTGCGAGTAGTTTCTTCATTCTTGGTTCTCCCAGTTGGTTGGTCTTTTTGGAAATAGCCTCCGCGCGGGCGGCAGCCGCCCGGCGGTCTCTCAAGGATCGAGCGCGCGGGCGTCCTGCGGATGCCAGCCCACCTTGATCTTCTGCCCCGGCACCAGTTTGGTCTGGTTCAGGGTATTGCGCATCTTCATCACGAAATCGTCCGACCCCGCGACGCGCAGCACGGCGCGCAGGATGTCCCCCATGTAAATGATCTCCAGCACCTCGGCGTCGATCATATGGGCGCCGGGCGGCATCATCTCGGGCTTGAACTCCACCCGTTCGGGCCGGATCGAGACCAGCGTTGCCGCGCCCTTCTGCTTCACGTTGACCGGTGTCGCATCAATCAACTCGCCCGTCTGCAACCGCACCAGCGCTTTGTCGCCGGACAACTCCTCGATCGTGCCGGGCAGCTTGTTGTTCTCGCCGATGAACTGCGCGACAAAGCTGTTTTCCGGTCGCTCGTACAGGTCCGAGGGCGTTGCCAGCTGCTGGATGCGCCCGTCGTTGAACACGGCCACCCGATCGCTCATCGTCAAGGCCTCGCCCTGATCGTGGGTGACATAAACCACCGTGATGCCCAACCGTTCGTGCAGGTGCTTGATCTCGAACTGCATGTGCTCACGCAGTTGCTTGTCCAGCGCGCCAAGGGGTTCGTCCATCAGCACCAGCTTCGGGTCGAACACCAGTGCCCGCGCCAAGGCAATCCGCTGTTGCTGGCCGCCCGACAACTGCGCCGGGCGGCGGTTGATGAAGCTGAACATCTGCACCATGTCCAGCGCACGCTTGACCTTGTCATCGCGGTCCGACTTGCCCATGCCGCGCACTTCCAGCGGAAAGGCTAGGTTTTCGCCCACCGTCATGTGCGGGAACAGTGCGTAATTCTGGAACACCATGCCGATGCCGCGCTTGTGCGGCGGCACCTGGTTGATCGGCTGGCCATCCAGCCGGATCTCGCCGTTGGTCGCCGTCTCGAACCCGGCCAGCATCATCAGACAGGTCGTCTTGCCCGATCCCGACGGGCCAAGCATCGTCAGGAACTCGCCCTTGCCGATGCTCAGGTTCAAATCCTTCACGACAAGGGTGACCCCGTCGTAACTTTTCTGCACACGCTCAAATGCGACGAATGCGTCGTTCCGGGTTTCAGCCGCCACCCACGTCTCCCTGATGATCCGGCAGGTGACCCTGCGCTTGTTCTTTGTGACAGCTTAAAGCCAATGGGACCCTGTATTGCAACGCACAAGTGGCGAACGCGGGGGCAAATCCAAGATTGCGGGAATTCCGGGCAGAGAACCGCGCAACTGCCCGCCGATTGGCCCGCCCGCGTGCGGCCTGCGGGAAACCCGCCTTTCGCCAAAGCTTCCAGGAAAAACAAAGGACGCAGGTGTTACCCTGCGTCCTTGGTATGTCCCGCCGGAACTGGTGCGGATGAAAAGACTCGAACTTTCACTCCGGTTAAGGAACAGCGACCTCAACGCTGCGCGTCTACCAATTCCGCCACATCCGCACAGGTTCCGGCGTCGGACAGGCGCTACTTAGCGGCAGTCGACCGCATTGAAAAGAGGGATTCGCGCACCCAACTCGCGCAACATGCCGGGTGACGGTTGCATCGCCCGCAGCACTGTCGCATCACTCGGCTCACCTGCAACAAGGGAACCGCCAGCTTTGACTGACTGGGTACATCTGCCGGGCCTCTCGCCCTACCTGCCGACCCTCGCCGCGATGGAGGCGCATGTCGCCGCCATGACCGAAGGCCGCGCCGACGAGGCGATCTGGCTTCTGGAACACCCGCCCCTTTACACCGCAGGAACCTCGGCCAAACCCGCCGACCTGACCGATCCCGACCGCTTTCCCGTCCATCCCGTGGGGCGCGGCGGGCAATACACCTATCACGGCCCAGGCCAACGCGTGATCTACACCATGCTCGACGTGGGCAAGCGCGGCCGCGACGTGCGCTGCTTCGTGCGCGATCTGGAAAACTGGGTCATCGCCACCCTCGCCGAATTCAACGTCAAGGGCGAGATCCGCCCTGGCCGCGTCGGCGTCTGGGTCACACTGCCCGACCGCCCCGGCCCCGATGGGCAGCCGTCCGAGGCCAAGATCGCCGCCATTGGCATCAAGCTGCGCCGCTGGGTCAGCTTTCACGGCATCTCGATCAACGTCGAACCTGACCTGTCGCATTTCGACGGCATCGTGCCCTGCGGCATCCGCGACCACGGCGTCACCAGCCTTGTCGACCTTGGCCTGCCGGTCACGATGGCCGACCTTGACGCCGCGCTGATGGCCACCTTCCAGCGCAGCTTCGGGGTCTGCCCGGTCTGACCTCCACGCACCCGACAAACCGTGCTTTTTGACGCAGCGGGCGGCGTTGCTATTGCATATCAAGCCCCTCCATCCACATCTTCATCCCAAGGCGACTCGCGCCCCGTGACAGATGAGGACAAAATGACCAAGACCATCCTGCTGGCCATCGTTTCGGCCGCCGCCCTTGCCGCCCCGGCCTTCGCGGGCGATGCAGCGGCGGGTGAGGATACGTTCAAGAAGTGCAAGGCCTGCCATTCGGTGGTGGCCCCCGACGGGACCGCGATCCAGAAAGGTGGAAAGACCGGGCCGAACCTCTATGGCATCATCGGTCGCGCGGTGGCGTCGGACCCAGACTATACCTACGGCGATTCGATTCTGGCCCTCGGTGCGACCGGCGCGGTCTGGGACGAAGCCTCGCTTGCGGCCTACACCTCCGATCCGTCCGGCTATCTGAAAGCCGCGCTCGGCGATGATGCGGCCAAGTCGAAGATGTCCTTCAAGCTTGGCGCGGGCGGCGAGGATGTGGCGGCCTATCTGGCCTCCGTCTCGCAGTAACCACGTCGCAGCACAGGTCGCGCCGCAGTCCGTCCCGACCACATGCTTTAAGGCGCGGCTTCGCAAGAGGCCGCGCTTTTTGTCGCAGCCCAGCCGCCAATTGCCCGGAAATCACCCGGAAATCTGGCCCTGCGTCAAAGTCAGACATTGCGACAGTCGGTTGGCCGGATTAAAGACATGTCCACACGGGAACCGGGCGGTCTGGGCCAACCAGCCGCCGACAGCAGTTGCAATCAAGACCGGAGGACGCCAATGGCGGACGCAGCCATCCATGGCCATGACCATCACCGACCAGGGTTCTTTACCCGCTGGTTCATGTCGACGAACCACAAGGACATCGGCATCCTCTATCTCTTTGCCGGCGGTCTTGTCGGCCTGATCTCGGTCATCTTCACCGTGTACATGCGGATGGAGCTGATGCACCCGCAGGTGCAGTACATGTGCCAGGAAGGCCTTCGCCTGATCGCTGACGCCAGCTCGCCCTGCACCCCGAACGGCCACATCTGGAACGTGACGATCACCGCGCACGGCATCCTGATGATGTTCTTCGTCGTGATCCCGGCGCTGTTCGGCGGTTTCGGCAACTACTTCATGCCGCTGCAGATCGGTGCGCCGGACATGGCGTTCCCGCGGATGAACAACCTGTCGTTCTGGCTCTACATCGCCGGCACCTCGCTGGCCGTAGCCTCGCTGTTTGCCCCCGGCGGCGGTGGCGACCTCGGCACCGGCGCGGGCGTTGGCTGGGTGCTTTACCCGCCGCTCTCGACCACGGCCGAAGGCGGCTACGCGATGGACCTCGCGATCTTCGCCGTGCACCTGTCGGGTGCCTCGTCGATCCTTGGCGCGATCAACATGATCACCACTTTCCTGAACATGCGCGCTCCCGGCATGACAATGCACAAGGTGCCGCTGTTCGCCTGGTCGATCTTCGTGACCGCTTGGCTCATCCTGCTGGCCCTTCCGGTGCTTGCCGGCGCCATCACCATGCTGCTGACCGACCGCAACTTCGGCACCACCTTCTTCTCGCCCTCGGGCGGCGGTGACCCGGTCCTCTACCAGCACATCCTGTGGTTCTTCGGCCACCCGGAAGTTTACATCATCGTCCTGCCGGCCTTCGGGATCATCTCCCAGGTCATCTCGACCTTCTCGCGCAAGCCGATCTTCGGCTACCTGCCGATGGTCTATGCGATGGTGGCGATCGGTGTCCTCGGTTTCGTCGTCTGGGCGCACCACATGTATACTGCAGGCATGTCGCTGACCCAGCAGTCCTACTTCATGCTGGCCACGATGGTCATCGCAGTGCCAACCGGCATCAAGATCTTCTCGTGGATCGCCACCATGTGGGGCGGCTCGGTGACGTTCGAAACCCCGATGCTCTTCGCGTTCGGCTTCCTGTTCCTGTTCACCGCCGGTGGTGTGACCGGGATCGTGCTCAGCCAGGCCGCCGTCGACCGCGCCTACCACGACACCTACTATGTGGTGGCACACTTCCACTACGTCATGTCGCTCGGTGCCGTGTTCGGCATCTTCGCCGGCGTCTACTTCTGGATCGGCAAGATGTCGGGCCGCCAGTATCCGGAATGGGCGGGAAAGATCCACTTCTGGGCGATGTTCCTCGGCTCGAACCTGACCTTCTTCCCGCAGCACTTCCTTGGCCGCCAAGGCATGCCGCGCCGCTACATCGACTACCCCGAGGCGTTCGCCTACTGGAACTGGTTCTCCTCGATCGGCGCGTTCATCTCCTTCGCCTCGTTCGTGTTCTTCATCGGGATCGTGTTCTACACCCTGATGTGGGGCCGCCGCGTGACCCAGAACAACTACTGGAACGAATACGCCGACACTCTGGAATGGACCCTGCCCTCGCCGCCGCCCGAACACACTTTCGAGCAGCTGCCAAAGCGCGAAGACTGGGACCGCAGCCACGCCCACTAAAGCGCAGCTCACCATCGGACAAAGGCCTCGGGATCGTTCCCGGGGCCTTTTTCGTTTGCAGACCAGTCCTGCGCACGGGCCAATTGCGAATTGCCACACAATTATGTGCCCTCGGCTGTCCAGTCGCAGCCCGTGCACCCCGACCAGCGTTTCGACCACGCCGAATTTTCAGGCAGGAACGCGCGCATTTCCGCCTTGCCTGCCAGACCTGAACCCGACAACGCCGATTCCCGCCGCGCAGATGTTTTGACCTCGAAATTTCCAATTGACAGAATCGCGCGGTCGTTCATCCTGCTTGAACCAAGTACCGATTGGTTCGCTCATGATAAACCTGCCCGCCTCAGCCATCGAAAAGGACGCCGCCGGCATTGTTCGCGCGCGCCTGCTTGGCATTATCGAGAACGGCAACCTGCCACCCGGCGGGCGGCTGCCCACCGAACGCGACCTCAGCGAAAGCATGGGCATCAGCCGCCGCGCCGTGCGGCAGGCGATGGAATCGCTGCTGGCTGACGGCCTGATCTGGCGCAAGCAGGGCAAGGGTACCTTTGCCGGCCAGCCGCCCGACAAGACGCAGATGCTGGCAGCCGAGGTGGTGGGCGAGACGAACTTCACCGAACTGATGGAGGCGCGCCTCTGTATCGAACCGACCCTTGCCGCAATGGCAGCCCGCCACGCGCTTCCGGCTGATATCGAACGGATGCGCAACCTTGCCCGGCGCACGCTCGAATCTACCGACAACGCTTCGATCGAGATTTGGGATGGCGCGCTGCACCGCCTGATCGCGCGCACTGCCTGCAACAAGCCGCTCTTCACCGCCTTTTCGATGATCGACGAAATCCGGTCCAATGAGACCTGGCGGGACTTTCGCTCCAAGGCGCGTTCGCTGGAAACCCTGCGAATCAGTGACACCGAACACCACGCCATCATCGACCAGATCGAGGCCGGCAATCCCGACGGGGCCGAAGCCGCGATGCGCAGCCACCTGACGACGCTTGCCGACAACCTGAAACGCATCCTGCACCCCTGACCCGAGGTTGCCCGTGACCGAAACGATCACTCTCGCCACCATCGAAGCCGCCGAACGGCTCATGGCGGTCAGCTACACGCCAGCCGAGCGCCAGCAGATGCTGGACAACCTCGAAGGTCAGATCACATCGGCCGTCGCCCGCCGCGCCGTGCCGCTGGCCAATTCGGTTCCGATGGCGATGCGCTTCGACCCGCGCCTGCCCGGTTTCGCCATGCCGCACGGGGCCGACGCGCTGACGCTTTCCACCTTCCACACCCCCCTGCCCGGCAGCGACGAAGACATCGCCTTCGCCCCAGTCACCCACCTTGGCGCCTGGATCAGAACGGGCGCGCTGACCAGCCGCCGCCTGACGCAGATCTACCTCGACCGCATCGCCAGCATCGGCCCGAAACTTGAGTGTTTCGCCGCCGTGACCCCCGAGGTCGCCCTCGCAGAAGCCGACGCCGCCGATGCGCTGACCCGCGCGGGCATCAACCTTGGCCCGCTGCACGGCATACCCTACGGGCTGAAAGACCTTTTCGATACCAAGGGCATCGTCACCGGCTGGGGGGCCGAACCCTTCCAGCACCGCATCCCCGAAGCTGACGCCACCATCGTCAAGACGCTGCGCGCCGCAGGTGCCGTGCTTCTTGGCAAGACCACGGTCGGCGCGCTGGCCTACAACGACATCTGGTATGGCGGCGTCACCCGCAACCCGTGGAACCTGAACGAAGGCTCCTCCGGCTCTTCCGCAGGCTCCGCCTCGGCCACCGCAGCCGGGCTTTGCGCATTCGCCATCGGTACCGAAACCCTCGGCTCCATCACCTCGCCCAGCCAGCGTTGCGGCACCACCGGCCTGCGCCCGACCTTTGGCCGCGTCAGCCGAGCCGGCGCGATGGCGCTGTGCAACTCGCTCGACAAGGTCGGCCCGATCTGCCGCTCGGTCGAAGACACCGCCATCGTCCTCGCCGCTCTGAACGGCGCCGATATTGCCGACCGTTCCACCATCGCCGCCCCCTTCGTGTTCGACGCCACCGCCCCCATCGCGCACCTGAAGGTCGGCTACCTGCCCGAGGCGTTCGGAGAAGGCGCCACCGCCATCGACCACGCCGCCCTCGCCGCCGTCCGCAGCCTCGGGCTGGAGGTCGTCGAGGTCACCCTGCCAGACCTGCCCTACGGCGCGTTGATGAACATCCTCTTCGCCGAAGCCGCCGCCAGCTTCGAAGACCTCACCCTGACCAACGCCGACGACACCCTCACCTGGCAGGATGCCGCCGCCTGGCCCAACGCCATGCGCAAGGCGCGTTTCCTTTCGGCGGTCGACCATGTCCAGCTTGACCGCCTGCGCTACGTGGTGATGCAGGCGCTCGACGGCCTCTTTACCCAATGCGACGTGCTGATCGGCCCGTTCATGACCGGCCCGATGCTGATCGCGTCGAACTACACCGGCCACCCCTGCCTGCACCTGCGCGCCGGGTTCGAGGATCTGGGCACCCGCAGCCCCGCCTCGCTTGCTTCCGGCAGCCTGACCACCGGCGAGGCGGATACCGCCGGCAAGACGTTTACCGTGCCCCAAGGCATCTCGCTCTGGGGCCGGCTGTTTGACGAGGGGTCGATCTTGAACCTTGGAATGGCGCTGGAGGCGGCCTTGGCCGTCGCTGACCGCCGCCCTGAATTTCCACGCTAAGCCCAAAGCCTGCCCGCAACCAATGCGGTTTCACACCCAGGGCCGGGACAGGCCCGCAACAAGGGAGCTATCACCGATGAAGCGCAGAGACTTTCTTCGCAGTTCCACCGCCATCCTCGGCAGTGGCATCTTCATGGGCGGCCTGCCGACCGCCCTCTTCGCACAGGACACCCCCGTATCGGGCGGCACGCTGATCTGGGGCCATTCGGAAACCACCCAGAACCTAGACATGCACCAGACCGGCACCGCCTCGTCGGGTCGCGTGTTGCAGAACATCCACTCCTCCATCGTCACGGTGGACGCGAACCTCAAGGTGATCCCCGGCCTCGCCGAAAGCTTCGAGGTGGCGCCCGACGGCCTGACCTACACCTTCAAGCTTCGCCCCAACGTCAAATTCCACAACGGCGCCACGATGACCTCGGCCGACGTGAAATACTCCTTCGAACGCTGCAAGGACCCCGCCACAGGTGCCGTGAACTTCGAAGTGTTCAACAACGTGGCCGCCATCGAGACCCCCGATGACCTGACCGTCGTCATCAAGATGAGCGCGGTCAACGCGCCCTTCCTGTCGCGTCTGGCCGAAAACGGCGCGGGCGTCATCATGCCGGTGGATTCGGGCCCGACCCAAGGCACCAACCCGATGGGCGCCGGCCCCTTCAAGTTCGTCAGCTACGAGGTCGGCACCGTGGTCAAGATGGCCCGCCACGACGACTACTGGGAAGGCCCCGCCTACCTCGAGGCCGTCGAAGCGCGCGAGATCACCGAACCCACCACCCGCCTCACCGGCCTGCGCACCGGCGAGTTGCACATGATCAACGACATCCCGCTGGACCGCGTGGGTGAAATCGAAGCCGACGCCGGGCTTCAGGTGAAGAAGTGGTTCCCGCTGAACTTCGACTTCATCAACATGAACCACACCTACGAGCCGTTCAAGGACAAGCGCGTCCGCATCGCTTTCGACATGATCATCGACAAAGAGGCGCTGATGCAGGGCGCGCTCTGGGGCCAGGGTGCCACCACCCCCTCGCCCAGCTTCCCGACCGATGCGGCCTACAACAAGGATCTCAAGCAGCGCCCGCAGGACATCGAAGGCGCCAAGGCACTTCTGGCCGAGGCAGGCTATCCCGAAGGCAGCCTGAACATCGTGTTCAAAGCCACCACCAACTACCCCTACCACATCGAAACCGCCCAAATCCTTGTCGAATGGTTCAAGGCCGCCGGGGTGAACCTGACGATCGAACAGCTGACCTGGGCCGACTGGCTATCCCAGTGCTGGGTCGACAAGGACTACCAGATGACGATGATGAACTTCTTCACGCTGTGGGAAAGCGACTTCCTCTACTACAGCGTCTGGAACTCCAAGGGCGCGTTCAACTACCGCGGCATCAATGACCCCATCATCGACGAGCTGACGGAAAAGGCCCGCATCACCGTCGATGATGCCGCCCGTGCCGATGTCTACAAGGCCGTGCAGCAGCAGATCTGGGACGAGGCGCATGACGTCCTCCTGTGGTTCCGCAACGGCACCATCGGCGCACAGCCCTCGGTCATGGGGCTCGATACAGTCGTTCACCCGAACGGCTCCAACCTCAACTTCCACAAGGTCTGGCTGAAAGCCTGATGACAAAGCGGCGGGCCCTATCCCGGGCCCGCCGTCCTGCCTTGCGGGGGTGCGCGTGACCTATATCCTGAACCGGCTTCTGTCGGTAATCCTGACGCTGTTCCTGATCACCATCGTCACCTTCGCGGTGACGAACATCCTGCCCGGTGACGTGGCCATGATGATCATGGGCACCCAGTCGAACCCCGAAGCGCTGGAAGGCCTGCGCCAGTCGCTTGGCCTCAATGACCCGCTCCTCGTGCAATACGGCCGCTGGGTCGCCGGGATGCTTACCGGCGACTGGGGCACCTCCCTCATCTTCAAGCAACCCATTGCCGAACTTCTGGTGCAAAAGGCCGCCGCCTCCGCCGTGATCGTCGTGATGTCGATGACCATCGCCCTTGTGCTCGCCGTTCCCCTTGGCGTCTGGGCCGCCGTCCACCGCGACAAGTGGCAGGACACCACCAGCTCCACCACCGCCCTCCTTGGCGTCTCGCTGCCCGATTTCTTCTGGGGCATCGTGATGATCCTCGTCTTCGCCCGCTGGCTCGGCTGGTTCCCGTCCTCGGGCTTCGTCGATCCTGCCGAAGATTTCCTCGGCACCCTGCGCCACGCCTTCCTGCCCTCGCTCGCCCTCGGCCTCGGCCTCATGGCGCACCTGACGCGGATGACCCGCTCCACCATGACCGGCATCCTCAATCAGGAGTTCATCCGCGTCGCCCGCGCCAAGGGCCTGTCCGAACGCACCGTGATCTGGCGCTATGCCCTTGCCAACGCCATCGGCCCGGTCATCACCATCGCAGGCCTCCAGATCGGCTACCTCTTCGGCTCGATCATCGTGATGGAGTTTCTGTTTTCTTACACCGGCATGGGCTGGCTGACCTATCAGGCGCTTCTGAACCGCGACCTGCCGCTCATTCAAGCCACCGTCTTTGTCGTCGCCGCCGTGGTGATGCTGACAAACCTCGCCGTCGACCTCCTCTACGTCGCGATCGACCCCCGCATCAGGCTAGGGTGACGCGATGCGCCGTTTCCTCACCACCAAAGGCATCATCGGGCTGACGCTCCTCATCCTCATCGCGCTCGTCGCGATTCTCGGGCCGCTGATCCTGTCGCCCGATGCGGCCACCGCGATGGACATGACCGCCCGCCGCTCGCCGCCCTCGTTCAAGCACCCCTTCGGCACCGACCAGCTTGGCCGCGACCTTCTCTTCCGCGTCGTCCTCGGCGCGCGCACCTCGCTTGAAATCGCCGTCTCCGCCGTTATGATGAGCATCGTCCTCGGCCTGCCCCTTGGCATGATCTCCGGCTACTTCGGCGGGCGCACCGACAACATCCTGATGCGGCTGGTGGATACCCTCCTCGCCTTCCCGGCCCTCCTTCTCGCCCTCACGATCAGCGCCGTCCTCGGCCCGAACGTGCAAAACACCATCATCGCCATCGGCATCGCCTTCACCCCCTTCCTCGCCCGCATCATCCGGGGCGAGGCGCTGCGTGTGGCCCAGATGCCCTATGTCGAGGCCGCCCGCGCCTCGGGCACCACCGACGTGATGATCATGGTCCGCCACGTCCTGCCGAACATCCTGCCGGCGGTGATCGTCCAAGGCACCATCAGCCTCGCCTTCGCGATCCTCGCCGAAGCGGGCCTGTCGTTCCTCGGCCTTGGCACCCAGCCGCCCGCCGCCTCGTGGGGCCTGATGATCCAAGCCTCGCGCGACCAGCTTGACATCGCACCGTGGACAGCCCTCGTCCCCGGCCTTGCCGTGGCCCTTACCGTCCTTGGCCTCAACATGGTCGGCGACGTGTTGCGCGACATTCTCGACCCGAGGTCAAAATGAACGCACCCGTCAAACCCATCGTCAGCGTCGACCACCTCCGCGTCGAATTTCCCACTCGCGGCGGCACCGTCATCGGTGTCGAAGACGTCTCGTTCACCATCGCCCCCGGCGAAACCGTCTGCGTCGTGGGCGAAAGCGGCTCCGGCAAATCCGTCACCTCACTTTCCCTGATGCGTCTGGTGGAGTTTGGCGGCGGCCAGATCACCGAAGGCGCGCTGACCTTCGCCCGCGCCGATGGCAGCACGCTGAACGTCGCCACCGCCTCGCCCGAGGTGATGCAGGGCGTGCGCGGCAACGAAATCGGGATGATCTTTCAAGAACCGATGACCGCGCTCAACCCGGTCTTCACCATCGAACGCCAACTGACCGACGGCCTCATCCTGCACAAGGGTCTGACGCAACAAGCTGCCTCCGCCCGTGCCCTTGAGCTTTTGCAACTTGTTCGCATCCCCGAACCCGAACGCCGCCTGAAGCAATACCCGCACGAACTGTCGGGCGGCATGCGCCAGCGGGTGGTGATCGCGATGGCGATGACCTGCGAACCTCAACTCCTGATCGCGGATGAACCCACCACTGCCCTTGACGTCACGATCCAGGCCGAGATTCTCGCCCTCATCAACCGGTTGAAACGCGAAAAGGGCATGGCCGTCCTCTTCATCACCCACGACATGGCCGTGGTCGCCCAAATGGCCGACCGGGTCGTGGTGATGTACCAAGGCCGCATCGTGGAAACCGGCACCGTCACCGAGATCTTCGAAAACCCGCAGGAAGATTACACCCGCGCCCTCCTCGCCGCCGTCCCGAAACTTGGCGAGATGAAGGGCAAACCCGCCCCCGAACGCATGCGCCTAATTGGCGACGAGGCCGCCCGCGCCGCCGCCGTGGCGCCGAAAGCGCGCAAGCCCGAAGTGCTGCTGGAGGTGAAAAACCTCACCACCCGCTTCCCTGTGAAAGGCGGCATCCTCCGCCGCACCGTGGCTCAGGTCCACGCCGTCGAAGACGTCTCCTTCACCCTCAACGTCGGTGAAACCCTCGCCCTCGTTGGTGAATCCGGCTGCGGCAAATCCTCCACCGGCCGCTCCATCCTGCGCCTGATCGAGCCCACCTCCGGCGAAATCCTGATCGGCGGCCGCGACATCCGCGCGCTTTCGCACCACGATCTCCGCCGCGCCCGCGCCGACATGCAGATGGTGTTCCAGGACCCCTTCGCCAGCCTGAACCCCTACCGCCGCCTCAAAGATCAGGTGTCCGAACCGATCCAGAACTTCGGCCTCGCCACCGGCCAGGACCTGAAAGACCGCGTCGAACAACTGTTCGACCGCGTCCGCCTGCCTCGCGCCTTCATGACCCGCTTCCCGCACGAACTGTCGGGCGGCCAGCGCCAGCGCGTCGCCATCGCGCGCGCCCTTGCGGTCAACCCGAAGCTCATCGTCGCCGATGAAGCCGTCTCTGCCCTCGATGTCTCGGTGCAGGCGCAGGTCTTGAACCTGATGATGGAGTTGCAGGAAGACCTCGGCCTCTCCTACCTCTTCATCAGCCACGACATGGCCGTCGTCGAACGCGTCGCCCACCACGTCGGCGTCATGTATCTCGGTCGCATCGTCGAACTTGGCCCCCGCGCCGCGGTGTTCGAGAACCCGCAGCACCCCTACACCCGCGCGCTTCTCTCCGCCGTTCCGATCGCCGACCCTCGCAAACGCCGCTTCGCCGACGATCTGACCTTCAAACCCATCACGTCACCGATATTTCCGCTGGGACACACCCCCGCCCCCTCGACCTACATCGAGGTCGCACCGGGCCACCGCGTCCTGCAAACCTGAGGAGGACACCATGCCGATCAAGAACCGTCTCGCCGAGATGCAGGCCGAAATCACCGCCTGGCGCCGCGACCTGCACGAAAACCCCGAACTCATGTACGAGGTTCACCGCACCGCCGCGACCGTCGCCGCAAAACTGCGCGAGTTTGGCTGCGACGAGGTTGTCGAAGGCATCGGCCGCACCGGCGTCGTCGGCGTCATCAAGGGCAAGACCGACACCCGCGGCCATGTCGTGGGCCTGCGCGCCGACATGGACGCGCTTCCTATCTTTGAGGCGACGGGCCTAGCCTACGCCTCCAAGACCCCCGGCAAGATGCACGCCTGCGGCCATGACGGCCACACCGCCATGCTGCTTGGCGCCGCCAAATACTTGGCCGAAACCCGCAACTTCGACGGCTCCGTCGCCGTCATCTTCCAACCCGCTGAAGAAGGCGGCGCGGGCGGCGAGGCGATGGTCAAGGATGGCCTGATCCCGCGCTTCGGCATCAAGGAAATCTACGGCATGCACAACTCGCCCGGCCTGCCCGTGGGCCAGTTTTCCATCAAGCCCGGCCCGTTTTACGCCGCCACCGACAACTTCACCGTCCACGTCTCGGGCAAAGGCGGCCACGCCGCCTACCCGCACCGCGCCGTCGACACAACGCTCATCGCCTGCACCATCGTCACCAGCCTCCAATCCATCGTCTCGCGCAGCGCCGATCCATTGGAATCCCTCGTCGTCTCGGTCACTTCCTTCAAGACCGAAAGCGAGGCTTGGAACGTCATCCCCGAACGCGTCGAACTGCGCGGCACCGTCCGCAGCTTTGACGCCACCACCCGAAAGATCGCCGAAGACCGCTTCCGCGCCATCGTCACCTCCACCGCCGAGGCCTTCGGCGGACAGGCCAAGATCGACTGGAACCCCGGCTACCCCTCGATGGTCAACGCCGAGACGGAAACCGACTACGCCATCGCGGTTGCCGAAAAGATCGGCGGCCCCGGCAGCGTCGACACCAACTGCCCAGCCATCATGGGCGGCGAGGATTTCGCCTACATGCTGAACGTCTGCCCCGGCGCCTACATCCAGGTCGGCAACGGCAACACCGCCGAAGTCCACCACCCCGAATACAACTTCAATGACGAGGCGATCCCCTACGGCGCCTCCTACTGGGCGGAACTTGTCGAAACCCGCATGCCCGCCGCCTGAAAAGACGCCTGAAAGGACAGACAATGAACTGGTCAGATTACCTCGACGCGCATCAGCAGCGCTTCGTGGACGAACTCGTCGATTTCGTCCGCATCCCTTCCGTTTCCGCGCTCGCCGCGCACATCCCCGATGTGGTCACCGCCGGCAACTGGGTCGTCGACCGCATGCAGGCCGCCGGCATCGAAAACGTCCGCATGATGCCGACCGACGGCCACCCCGTCGTCTACGGCGACTGGCTTCATGCCGGGGCCGACAAGCCCACCATCCTGATCTACGGCCATTTCGACGTGCAGCCCGCCGAACCCTTCGACCTCTGGGACACGCCCCCGTTCGATCCGCAGGTCCGCGATGGCCGCGTCTACGGGCGCGGCGCGTCGGATGACAAGGGCGGCATGTTCATCCCGATCCTCTCCGCCGAGGCGATGCTGAAAACCACGGGCCGCCTGCCGGTGAACGTCAAATTCTTCTTCGAAGGGCAGGAAGAAATCGGCTCGCCCCACCTGCCGCCCTTCATCAAGGCCAATGGCGCGCTTCTGAAGGCCGACATGATCTTTTCGGCCGATGGCAGCCAATGGGCCGAAGACCAGCCGAACCTGATCACCGGCCTCAAGGGTCTGGTGGCCGCCGAAGTTACCGTCACCGGCGCCAAAGGCGACCAGCATTCCGGCCAGCAGGGCGGCGGCATCGCCAACCCGATCCACGGGCTTTCCCACATCATCGCCTCGATGAAAGGGCTGGACGGCAAGATCAACGTCAAGGGCTTCTACGATGACGTCATCGACCTCACCGTGGAAGACCGCGCCGCCATCGCCCGCGTCCCCTTCGACGAAGCCGCCTATATCGAAAGCCTCGGCGTGCCGGATGTCTTTGGAGAAGAGGGCTACACCACCCGCGAACGCCTCTGGGGGCGGCCCACGTTCGAGTTGAACGGAATCTGGGGCGGCTGGCAGGGCGGCGGCATCAAGACCGTCCTTCCCGCCCAAGCCTTCGCCAAGATCACCTGCCGCCTTGTGGCCAACCAGCGCCCCGACCAGATCTTCCACCTCCTCAAAGCCCATATCGAGGCGCACTGCCCCAAGGGCCTGACGGTCAAGGTCGAACGCCTGCCCGGCAGCGCCGACCCGTTCCTTTTGCCCAACGGCCACAACGCCAGCGCCGCAGCCGCCGAGGTGCTGACCGAGGTTTATGGCAAAGCCCCCTACATCACCCGCACCGGCGGCTCGATCCCGGTGATGACGATGCTCCTGCAGGAAACCGGCATCCACGCCACCGTCTTCGCCTTCGGCATGAACGACGAAAACCTGCACGCCCCAAACGAGTTCTTCCGGCTGTCGAACTTCCGCACCGGACAGACCGCTTACTGCAAACTGCTGGAACGGCTGGGCTGATCGGTCGCGGCGGGTAGGAATTGACGGGCGCGGCGGCAGCATTACCTTCGCGCCATGCCCTACGAATTCCTACCCGCCGCACCGCCCGAAACCCGCCTGCGCCTCTGGCCGCACCGGTCCCTGTCGCCACGAGGCTTTGTCTGGTTCATCGGCAGCACCGCTGCGCTGATCGCGATCCCGTTGTTCGGGCTGGTCGGCAAGTCGGCGCTCTGGATGATCCTGCCGTTTGTCGTGGTCGCCGTCGCCGCAATCTGGCTCGCCTTGAACCGCAGCTACAAGGATGCCCGCATTGTCGAAGACCTGCACCTTACCCGCGACACGATCACCCTTACCCACCAAAGCCCGCGCGCCCGCAAGGACTGGCAGGCCAATCCCCATTGGGTCCGTGTCACGCTTCATGAAACCGGCGGCCCGGTGCCGAATTACCTGACCCTGACGGGCAACAACCGCGAGGTGGAACTGGGTGCCTTCCTGTCGGAAGAGGAACGCATCGCCCTTGCCCACGACCTGCGCAGCCGCCTCGCGGCGCTGAAGCCCTAGCCCAGCCGCCCCTTCACCAAGGCGCCGACCGCGCCGAAATCCATCTGCCCGGTGTAACGGCCTTTCAACGCCGCCATCACCTTGCCGCAGTCGCGGATGCTGGCAGCCCCCGTTTCGGCCACGGCATCGGCAATCGCCGCCTCCACCTCGGCCTCCGACATCTGGCGCGGCAGGAATTCCTGGATCACGCCGATTTCGGCCAATTCCTTCTCCGCCAGCTCCAGCCGCCCGCCCTCTTCGTAGGCGCGCGCGGATTCGTGGCGCTGCTTCACCATCTTGCCCATGATCTGCAGGATGTCCGCGTCCGACACCAACCCCTCGCCGCCGTCGCCCCGGTTGGCGATCTCGCGGTCCTTGATGGCGGCATTGATCAGCCTCAGCGTCGAAAGCCGGTCAGCTTCCTTCGCCCTCATCGCGTCCTTCAGGGCGCTTTGCAGACGGTCGCGCAGTGACATCGGTTTATCCATCCCCAGGGTTTCTTCCGAACATCCGACCATACAGCCAACCGCCCCGAACCGCAACTCACCCCCTTAATTTCAACCCATTGAAATCATGCGACTATCCTTTTGCCTCCCCGTCTTGACCCGCCCGCCCCCGGCCCGTAGGTTGCGCCAGATTTGCGCCAAGGGAGTCCCGCCCATGCCATCCGCCTCCACCCCGCGTCCCACGGCCTGCCTCGCGCTTTCCGATGGCACCCTGTTCTACGGCCACGGCTTCGGCGCCACCGGCGAGACGGTCGCGGAACTGGTGTTCAACACCGCGATGACCGGCTACCAGGAAATCATGACTGACCCGTCCTACGCAGGCCAGGTCGTGACCTTCACCTTTCCCCACATCGGCAACACCGGCGTCACGCCGGAAGATGACGAAACCGCCACCCCCGCCGCCGCCGGCATGGTGGTGAAGTGGGATCCGACCGAACCGTCGAACTGGCGCTCCACTGGCGAGTTGACCGACTGGCTGGCCCGCATCGGCCGCATCGGCATCGGCGGCATCGACACCCGCCGCCTGACGCGCGCCATCCGCCAGCAGGGCGCGCCGCACGTCGCCCTCGCCCACAACCCCGACGGCAAGTTCGACATCGAGAAACTCGTTGCCCGCGCCCGCGCCTGGAAAGGCCTCGTCGGGCTCGATCTGGCCAAGGACGTGACCTGCGCCCAATCCTACCGCTGGAACGAACAGCGCTGGGCCTGGCCCGAGGGCTATACCGAACGCACCGGCCCCGGCCTGCGCGTCGTCGCCATCGACTACGGTGCGAAACGCAACATCCTGCGCTGCCTTGCTTCCACCGGCTGCGAGGTTACCGTGCTTCCCGCTACCGCCACTGCCGAAGACGTGCTGGCGCTGAACCCCGAAGGCGTGTTCCTGTCGAACGGCCCCGGCGATCCGGCTGCGACCGGCGCCTATGCCGTGCCGATGATCAAGGGCGTCCTCGACCGCGATCTGCCGGTGTTCGGCATCTGCCTTGGCCACCAGATGCTCGCCCTCGCCCTTGGCGCGCGCACGGTCAAGATGAACCACGGCCACCACGGCGCGAACCATCCGGTGAAAGACCTGACCACCGGAAAGGTCGAGATCACCTCGATGAACCACGGCTTCACGGTGGATAGCCAGACCCTGCCAAAGGGCGTTTCCGAAACCCATGTCTCGCTCTTCGACGGCTCGAACTGCGGCATCGCGGTCGACGGCAAGCCGATCTTCTCGGTGCAATACCACCCCGAGGCGTCGCCCGGCCCGCAAGACAGCTATTACCTCTTCGAACGCTTCGCCGCCGCGATGCAGGCCCGCCGCGCCGCCTGAGGCGGCTTTTACGAGGTTAACCACCCGTTAACCCATCGCGCGCATCCTTGCCCGGTCAAGGAAGCGCCGCCATGCCGTCACTCGCCCGCCAGATCACCGAACCGCACGTCCCCGCTCCCGAAGGCCTCGGCGTCTCGCTGCTGCGCGGCCGGGTCGTCGGGTCCGATGATCTGGTCCACGCCCTCTCGCAACGCGGCCGCGAAGCCGGCCCTTTGCCCGAGGCGTTGCGCGCCCGGGGCCTTATCGTCGAACGCGATGTGGTGCAGACCTCGGCCCGCGCCTGGGGGCTCAATGTCGTCAATCTTGACCGCAGCCTGCCAGACCCCCGGTTGATCGACCTTGTAGGTGCCTCCGATTGCCTGCGCTATGGGCTGGTGCCGTGCAGGCAGGCCGGCGGTGTCACCGTCGTCGCGCTGTCGCGGCCCGAAGAATTTCGCAAACTGCGCCCGATGCTGGAAAGCCGGCTTGGGCCGGCCAGCCTCGCCATCGCGCCCGCCCGGGCGATTGAGGCGGCGATCCACGCCCGTCGCGGCGCAAGTCTGGCGCAGACCGCCGAAAACCGGGTGGCAGAGGCCGAAAGCTGCCGCTCATGGCCGCGCTTGCAAGACGAACCGCTCCTCATGGCCGGCCTTGCCGCACCTGTCCTTCTGGCCCTCGCCTTCCCCATCGCTGCTGGTCTGGCCCTCCTCGCCTTTGCCACGGTGTCGCTAATCCTTCTGCTTTTGCTCAAACTTCTCGCCACTGGCGCCGCCCTTCGCGCACCGCCAGACACAACGACCGCCGCCCCGCACGGCGTGCAGCCCATCGTTTCGATCATCGTGGCGCTCTACCGCGAAGGCGACATTGCCGCCCGCCTCGTCCGCCGCCTTGCCCGGCTCGACTACCCGCCGGACCTTCTCGACGTGATCCTCGCGGTCGAAGCAGATGACCAGATCACCCGCGATGCGCTGGCGCTGGCGGAATTGCCGCCGTGGATGCGGGTGATCGTGGTGCCCGAAGGTCAGGTCAAGACCAAGCCGCGCGCGCTCAACCACGCGCTCGACCATGCCCGCGGTGCCATCGTCGGGGTCTATGACGCCGAAGACGCCCCCGATCCCGACCAGATCCGCAAGGTCGTCGACCGGTTCCAACGCTCCGGCCCGCAGGTCGCCTGTCTGCAAGGCGTGCTCGATTATTACAACCCGCGAACCAACTGGCTGTCGCGCTGCTTCACCATCGAATACGCCGCGTGGTTCCGCCTCGTGCTCCCCGGCATCGCGCGGCTTGGCCTTGTCGTGCCCTTGGGTGGCACCACGCTTTTCTTCCGCCGCAGCGTGCTTGACGCGCTCGGCGGCTGGGATGCCCACAACGTCACCGAAGACGCCGACCTCGGCATCCGCCTGGCCCGCCACGGCTACCGCACCGAACTCATCGACACCGTGACCGAGGAAGAGGCGAATTGCCGCGCCCTGCCTTGGGTCAAGCAGCGGTCGCGCTGGATCAAGGGCTACGTGATGACATGGGCCGTCCACATGCGCGCGCCGCGCCTTTTGTGGCAGCAGCTTGGGCCAAGGGCGTTTCTCGGCTTTCAGATCATGTTCCTCGGCACCATCGCGCAATTCGTGCTGGCGCCGGTGTTCTGGTCGTTCCTGATCGTGCCCTTCGGGTTTTCACACCCGTTGCAGGCGGTGTTGCCCGACTGGGCGGTGTTCACCATCGCCTTCACCTTCGTTCTGACCGAAGGCACCAACCTTGCGCTAGGCATCATCGGTGTGCGCCGCACCCGGCATGGCCTCAGCGCGCTCTGGGTGCCGACGATGAAGCTTTACTTCCCCCTCGCCACCCTCGCCGCCTACAAGGCACTGGTCGAACTGGTGACCAACCCGTTTTACTGGGACAAGACCACCCACGGCATCTTCGATCCGGTCGACACCAAGCTTTAACGAAACCTTGACGACGCCCGCAAGCCGTTGATCTTGCTGCCCCGTGCAAGATGTCCCACCGTGGGACATGCCCTCTCAGCGCAGCCGAATCTCGCCCGCGTCCACCCTCAACCGCGTCTCGAAGGCCCGGCTGATATGCATCTTCAGCGCCTGATGCGCCGCCTCGCCATCCCCCGCCTCGATCGCCCTGACGATCTCGTCATGCTCGCCCAAGGCCACCTCGTCGCGCCCCTCGGCGGCAAACGAGGTCGTCGCCATCAACGCCATCGACCGGTGCACAAGGTCCAGCTGCTGCACCAGAAACCGGTTGTGGCTGGCCAGATGGATCTGCTTGTGGAACCGCTTGTTCGCCCGGCTCAGCGCCTGCGGATCGCCGCCCAGCAAAGCCCGGTCCTCCTCCACCATGCTGCGCAACACCCGCACTTCCTCAGGCGTCGCGTGCCGCGCCGCCAGCCGCGCCGCCAAGCCCTCCAGCTCGGTCCGCACCGCATAAAGCTCGGCCAGCTGGTTGTGATCAAGGCTCGCCACGATCAAGCTGCGCCCATCCCGCGTCAGCATCGACTGCGTCTCAAGCCGCTGCAACGCCTCGCGTACCGGGGTGCGGCTCACGCCCAGCCGCTCGGCCAGCTCGCTCTCCACCAGCCGATCGCCGGGTTTGTAAAGCCCCGCGTCGATCGCCTCCAGGATCAGCGTATACGCGTCTTTCTGCACCTGCCCCCGCCCTTCCCGTTGCCTTGCGCGGACCCTAACCGCCGCCCCCGCGCCGATCAACCCTTCCCAACCATGTCGCCGCCGCGCTAGATACCGGCCATGCCGCACCCCGATTTCACGCACGTCACCACCTGGGTCTTCGACCTCGACAATACCCTTTACCCGCCGCACATGCGCCTCTTCGATCAGATCGAGGTCAAGATGACCGACTGGGTGATGGCCGCCCTGAGCGTCGACCGCGCCCGCGCCGACCACCTGCGCAGCCATTACTGGCAAACCTACGGCACCACCCTTGCGGGCCTGATGGCCGAGCACGGCGTCGACCCCGCGCCCTACCTCACCACCGTTCACGACATCGACTTTTCCGTGCTCTCGCCCGACGCAAGCCTTGCCGCCAACATCGCAGCCCTGCCCGGCCGGCGCATCGTCTATACCAACGGCTGCGCCCCCTACGCCGAACGAGTGCTGGAGGCTCGCGGCCTTGCTGGCCTTTTCGATGCCGTCTACGGCGTCGAACACGCCGCCTTCCGCCCGAAGCCCGAGCGCGCCGCCTTCGAGACGGTGTTCGCGCTCGATGGCCTCGCCCCCACCAGCGCGGCGATGTTCGAGGATGACGCGCGCAACCTTGCCGCCCCGCACGCGATGGGCATGCGCACCGTCCATGTCGCCCCCTCCCCCGATCCGGCGGACCATATCCACCATCACACAGACGACCTCGGCACATTCCTTGCCCGCCTCATGGCGTGACGCTGCGCCGCAGCCTAGCGGGCTTTACCTCTTCGCCGCAGCGCATACATGCACAGCGCAACAAGGAGAGAACCGATGTCCCTAGCCGCCGCCGAAGCCCTTCCCCTGTCGCGCGGCCGCCGTGCGCTTTACGCCGTGCCGGTGCTGGGTCAGGTCGCCCGCGACATTGCCAAAGATGTCGACGCCGCCGTCTACGCCGTGGTGATCTTCGTCACGCTCGTAATCCTTGCCGTGATGACATGGGGTCTTCCGGCGCTGGTCCTTACCGCCGTCACGCTGGTTCCGGTGATGTTCGTCCTTCTGATCTGGGTCACGCTGCCCTGACCCCGCCACGGATCGCCTCTGGTCCCTCGCGCCGCCGCAGCCTAGACTGCCGCGTGGGAAAGGATACCTGATGACCCGCATCACCACCGACATATTCATCTCCGGCGGGGGCGTTGCTGGCCTCACGGCTGCGGCGGCTTTCGGCAGCGCGGGGTTTTCGGTCGTCTGCGTCGATCCCGCCCCACCGGTGACCGAGGCTGACGCTGCGGGCGCCGACCTGCGCACCACCGCGTTCCTGCAACCCGCCGTCGCCACCCTTGCCGCTGCCGGGCTCTGGGACCGCCTCGCTCCCTACGCGGCCGCGCTGCAGATCATGCGGATTGTCGATGCCGGCGGCGAAGTCCCCGATCCCCGCCTGACCAAGGATTTCGACGCCGCCGAAATCTCCGATCTGCCGTTCGGCTGGAACCTGCCCAACTGGCTTCTCCGCCGCGAGATGGTCGCCCGGCTTGCCGAACTTCCAAATGTGGATTTCCGCCCCGGAATCGGCTTTGCCCGCATGCTGACCCGGCAAACCGAAGCACTCGTCACACTGACCGATCGCAGCACCCTCTGCGCCCGCCTCGTCATTGCCGCCGATGGCCGCGCCTCGCCGGTGCGCGAGGCCGTGGGGATCGGCGTGCGCACCATGCGCTACGGGCAAAAGGCGCTGGCCTTCGCCGTCAGCCACGACCTGCCGCACAACAACGTCTCGACCGAGGTGCACCGCTCTGGCGGCCCCTTCACGCTTGTCCCGCTGCCCGACCGTAACGGCAAGCCGGCCTCCGCCGTGGTCTGGATGGAAAGCGGGCCCGAGGTCGCCCGTCTTGCGGCCCTGCCGACACCGGCCTTCGAGGCCGAGATGAACGCCCGTTCGGCAGGCGTCCTCGGCCCCCTGACCCTTGCCTCGCGCCTGACGCAATGGCCGATCATCAGCCAGATCGCCGACCGCATGTCAGGCCCCCGCACGGCGCTTCTGGCCGAAGCCGCGCATGTGGTGCCACCGATCGGCGCGCAGGGCCTGAACATGAGCCTTGCCGACCTTGCCACCCTTCTCGACCTTGCCACCGCGAACCGATCTGACCTCGGCTCGCCCGCGATGCTCGACAGCTATCACCGCAAGCGGCATCTGGAGGTGCAGGCGCGCGTGACTGGAATCGACCTATTGAACCGCGCCTCGATGGCGGGCAGCCCAGCCCTGCGCGACCTGCGTGCGCGGGCGCTGGACCTGCTTTACTCCGCCACCCCGGTGCGCCGGACGCTGATGAAAGCGGGCCTTGGGCTGCGCTGAATGCGTCAGCCCAGCGCCGCGTCCACCGCAGGTTTCAGCCGCGCCACCGTTCCCGGCACGTCGGCCAGCTTGTCCAAGCCAAAGAGCCCGATGCGGAAGGTGCGGAACTCGGCCCCTTCGCCCACCTGCAGCGGCACCCCAGCGGCAATCTGCAAGCCCTGCGCCTTGAACTTCGACCCGTTCTGCACGTCCGGGTCGCCGGTATAGCTGACCACTACCCCCGGTGCCTGAAACCCTTCAGCCGCGACAGACGCCACGCCCTTTTCGGCCATCAGCGCGCGCACCGCCCGGCCCAGCGCCCATTGCGCGGCCTTCGCAGCCTCGAAGCCCATCGCCTTTGTTTCCAGCATCGCGTCGCGGAACCCGACGATCGCATCGGTCGGCATCGTCGCGTGGTAGGCGTGCCCGCCACCCTCGTAGGCCGCCATGATGCTGCGCCATTTCTTCAGGTCGATGGCAAAGCTGTTCGACGTGGTCGCGGCCAGCCGCTCCTCGGCCCGCGGGCTCATCACCACGACCCCGGCCGAGGGCGAGGCTGACCACCCCTTCTGTGGTGCCGAGATCAGGACATCGACCCCGGTCGCGGCCATATCCACCCAGACGCAACCCGACGCGATGCAATCCAGCACCATAAGGGCGCCCACCTCATGCGCCGCCGCCGCGACCGTGGCGATATAATCATCCGGCAGGATGATCCCCGCGCTCGTCTCGACATGCGGCGCGAAGACCGCCTCTGGCCGCGCCTCGCGGATGCGGGCGACCACTTCCTCCACCGGTGGCGGCGCGAAAGCCGCCTGCGCGCCGTTCCCGGTCTGCCGCGCCATCACCACCGTCGTCTCGCCGGCGAACCCGCCCGCATCGAAAATCTGGCTCCACCGGTAGGAAAACCACCCGTTGCGCACGATCAGCACCGACCCTTGCCCGAACTGCCGCGCCACCGCCTCCATCGCATAGGTGCCACCACCCGGAACCAAGGCAACCGCCGATCCCTTGTAGACCTCTTTCAACAGGCCCGACACCTCCCGCATCACGCCTTGGAACTTTGCTGACATGTGGTTCAGGCTGCGGTCGGTGAACACCACCGAAAACTCTTCCAGCCCCTCGGGGTCAACGTCAGCGTGCAGTCCGGGCATAAGCGATCCTCCTCGAATTCACGGCAACCCTACCGCATTTGCTCTGCTCACAAATACTCAAATCCGACATCCGCCTCATCCGATCGGACCGGGCCTGCGTTCTTCGGTCAACAGCACGTTGGCCTCCACCTGCCCCACCCCCGGCAGCGTCATGATCCGCCGCCGCAGCACACGCTCAAAGTCTGCGATGTCGCGCGCCACCACCCGCAGGCGGTAGTCGAAAAGGCCCAGCACATGCTGCACCACCTGAACTTCGGGTATCGCCACAACCGCGCGCTCGAAATCCTCAAGGCTGACGCGGCCCTTGGTCGCCAGCTTAACCCCCAGAAACACCGTCACGCCAAAGCCCAGCGCCGTGCGGTCGACTTCCACCCGCCGCCCGGCCAGAACGCCCGCCTCTTCCAGCCGCCTGACCCGCCGCCACGCCGCAGGCTGGCTCAGGCCCAGCCGCCGACCAAGCTCTCCGGCATTCACCGCGCCATCCTCCGACAGAACCCGCAGGATTGCCCGGTCCAGATCATCAAGGCTGATCACGCCATTGGTCACAGCGGCAACCCCGCCGCATCCTTCACCGTCGACACCAGCATCAGCGCCTCCACCTCCTGAATATGCGGCAGCATCAGGATCTTCTCGCGGTAGACCTCGGTCCAATGCGCCATGTCGCGGGCGATCACGTTCAGTCGCACATCGACCCGGCCAAGGAAGGTTTCGATCCCGATCACCTCGGCCACCCCTCGCGCCGCCGCGATGAATTCGTCGAACGCCCGCGGGTTGGTCTTGTCTAGCGTGAAGCGCAGCGATACCTCCACCTCGTATCCCAAGGCCCGCCAGTCGATCAGCGCCGTCTCGGCCCGGATCACACCGCCCTCTCGCAACCGCTCCAGCCGCCGCCAAAGCGTCGCCGCCGTGACGCCCGCACGCTCTGCAAGCAATGCGCGCTCCAGCCCCGGTTCCGCCAGATACTGCCGAAGGATCCGCCGGTCGGTATCATCCAGTTGCATGAATCATCCAGTTCTTTGCACTTTGGCGCATGACTCTTTGCACATACTGCAAAATTCGTCAAACAACGCAGCCTGTCGTGCTGAAAACTACCTATTCTCCCGCCATCAACCAAGCAAGGGACACCGCCATGCGCGTCTATTACGATCGTGACTGCGACATCAACCTGATCAAGGACAAGAAGGTCGCCATCCTCGGCTACGGCAGCCAAGGCCACGCCCACGCCCTGAACCTGCGCGACAGCGGCGCCAAGAACGTGGTCGTCGCCCTGCGCCCCGGCTCCGCCTCGGCCAAGAAGTGCGAAGCAGAAGGCCTGAAGGTCATGGACATCGCCGAGGCCGCCAAGTGGTGCGACCTGATCATGTTCACCATGCCCGATGAACTCCAGGCCGAGACCTACAAGAAGTACGTCCACGACAACCTGCGTGAAGGCTCGGCCATCGCCTTCGCCCACGGCCTGAACGTGCACTTCGGCCTGATCGAGCCGAAGAAGGGCGTCGACGTCATCATGATGGCCCCCAAGGGCCCCGGCCACACCGTGCGCGGCGAATACACCAAGGGCGGCGGCGTGCCCTGCCTTGTCGCTGTCCACCAAGACGCGACCGGCAAGGCGATGGAAATCGGCCTCTCTTACTGCTCCGCCATCGGTGGCGGGCGTTCCGGCATCATCGAGACCAACTTCCGCCAGGAATGCGAAACCGACCTCTTCGGTGAGCAGGCCGTGCTTTGCGGCGGCCTTGTGGAACTGATCCGCATGGGCTTTGAGACCCTGGTCGAAGCCGGCTACGAGCCCGAAATGGCCTACTTCGAGTGCCTGCACGAAGTGAAGCTGATCGTGGACCTGATCTACGAAGGCGGCATCGCGAACATGAACTACTCGATCTCGAACACCGCCGAGTACGGCGAATATGTCTCCGGCCCGCGCATCCTGCCTTACGACGAGACCAAGGCCCGGATGAAAGCCGTCCTCAAGGACATCCAGACCGGCAAGTTCGTCCGTGACTTCATGCAGGAAAACGCCGTCGGCCAGCCGTTCTTCAAGGCCACCCGCCGCATCAACGACGAACACCAGATCGAACAGGTCGGTGAAAAGCTGCGCGCCATGATGCCGTGGATCTCCAAGGGCAAGATGGTCGACAAGGCCCGCAACTGATCCGCAGCTACAGCGTTGGCGGACAGCTTGCCCGCCAACCGAAGGGCGCCCCGATCCGGGCGCCCTTTGTTATTTAACGGTCGCCATATGACCTATGTCATGTCGAACGCCGCAGAGATGTGTGACGAATCAAGCTGCGAACTGCAGTGCTCGGTTAGCCATAGGCAGAAGGTCCTAAAGCGCCGGGCGTGTCAGGCCGTAATAGCCTTTGTCAGCCATTGGAAGGAAACGAGGATCAGAATGCGCACTCCAACCAGCATGAAGGTAATGGCGGTCCTTCTGGGCACAACGATACCGCTGCAGTATCCCGCCTACGCTCAGGAGGCTTCAACCGAAACTCCGGCAGATTCTGCGGCAGAGGCCGCGTCTCCAGCCCTCTTCACGGCTGACGAACTCGACACCTTGTTTTCGCCGATCGCGCTTTACCCCGATGAGCTGCTGGCACAGGTGCTGCTGGCCACGACCTACCCGGTCGACGTGCTCAAGGCCGACCGTTTTCTGACTAAGAACGCCGCGTTGGACGACAAGGCCCGCAGCGCGCTGGCTGCCGACGAAGACTGGCCGGACCCGGTCCGCGAATTGACGGCGGGCTTTCCCGAGCTGATCGCCCGGATGGCCGAGCACATGGAGTGGACCGAAGACACCGGCAACGCGGTCATTGCCCAGACCGATGACGTGCTGGCCTCGCTTCAGCGGCTGCGCGCACAGGCAAAACTGAACGGCTATCTTGTCGACAACGAGGCGATGACCGTCGAGGAAGACGACGAGTCGGGCAGCATCACGATCAGTTCGGCCAACCCCGAAGTGGTCTACGTTCCGCAATACACCGATACCGTCTACACCCAGCCCGCCCCGGCGACCCCCGTCTATGTCACCGATGACGATAACTGGGACGACTACCTGATGACCGGCGCGATCGTCTGGGGCAGCGCGATCATCCTGGACGAAATCTTCGATGATGATGACTGGGATGGCGGCTGGAACAACGGCTGGAACGGTGGCGGCAACGACATCGACTGGAGCGGCGACATCAACATCGACAACGGCATCAATATCGGCAACGGCAACGGCAACGGAATCAACCGCCCCGGTGACGGAGGCGGTATTGGCGGTATTGGCGGCGCAGGCGGCGTCGGTGGTATTGGCGGCGCAGGCGGCATTGGCGGCATAGGCGGCATAGGCGAACGTCCGTCAACCCTGCCTGGCCGTATCGGCGACGCCGATCCCGACCGGGTGTCCAACCGCAAAGACGGAACGTTCAAGCCCTCGACTGCCAGCCGCGATGCTGCTCGCGAAAAGATCGCGACGACCAAGACAACCAGGGGCGGCGTGTCGACCCTGCCTGCGGCAACCGGCAAGCGTGACCTCGGGAAGACCCCGGCCGGCGGAAACAAACCGACCTTCTCGCTGTCGGAAAAGCCGAAGGCCGCCGCAAAGGCCAAACCGAAGGCCAAGGCCGCACCGAAGCAGATATCGAAACCGAAGAAGTCGGCGACGCCGAAGGCTGCGTCGAGGCCAAAGAGCACAACCAAGCGTGCACCGGCATACAAACCCTCGTCGGGAGGCCGTAGCAAGGCAGCCTCGTCGCGTGGACGCTCAAGCGGAAGGAGACGTTGAGATGGCAATGGCAATGAAACTGCTTTCGTCGACCGTGGCGCTTTGCTTTGGCGCATCCGTCGCCTTTGCCGAACCGGCGATCTACCCCACCCCCGAAGCCGCAACCGAGGCTTTCGTGGCAGCGCTGATCGCAAAGGACCGCCCAGCACTTCTGACGATCTTCGGGCCTGAAGCGGACGACCTGATCGGCACAGACGATCCCGAGCAGGATGCCGAGGCGAGGAAAGAGTTCCTCGCCGAGTACAACACGTTCCACCAGATCGTTCCGGCAGGAGACAACCGGGTTGAACTGGAGATCGGGCGCAGCCTCTGGGCTTTCCCGGTTGCGATGATCAAGTCTGACGCGGGCTGGACCTTCGACGTGGCCGGTGCCCGCGACGAGATCCTCGCGCGGCGGATCGGGATGAACGAGTTGGACGTGATAGAGGTGTTCCGGCGGGCGATTGCCGTGCAGGCGGCCTTTCGGGAGACCGATTACGACGGCGACGGCGTGATGGAATTCGCGTCATCCATCGTGTCCACGCCGGGCAAGCGCGACGGCCTTTACTGGCCGCCGGAAGAAGGCACGCCCGACAGCCCGATCGGCGCTTTCATGGCGCAGGCGGCGGCTGATGGCGTCAGCATCGACGGTGTCGACCAGGCTCCGGTGCCCTACCTTGGCTATTTCTTCCGGATTCTGACCCGTCAGGGCGAAGCGGCACCAGGCGGGGCCTACGACTATATGGTCGAGGGCAACATGGTGGCCGGCCATGCCCTGCTGGCCTATCCGGCAGAGCCTGGGGACTCGGGCATCATGAGCTTCATGATGGGCGAGAATGGCCAGATCTATGAAGCCAACCTTGGCGACAAGACGCTGGAGGTTGCCGGCGCAATCGACAGCTTCAACCCCACGGAAGGTTGGAAGCTGCTAACGGCCGAGTGAACTTGATCGGACCGCCGGGCAATGCCCGGTGGTCCATCGCTTGTCTGACGCCCTTGTGGTCCTGTCAGGACAAGGGGCCATCCCCGTCACGCTGAAGCGCTGTGTGCACGGCATCGACGATGCCCTCGACGATGTCGACAAGAAGCCCCTCGTCCTCGCATTCCGCCATCACCCGGATCAAGGGCTCAGTCCCCGACTTGCGGATCAGGATGCGCCCGCGCCCCTTGATGCGTTCTTCGCTGGCCGCGATCACTGCCTTCACGGTATCCGCTTCCAACGGCCGCCCTCCAGCGGCAAAGCGCACGTTCTTCAAAAGCTGCGGGACGGTTTCAAAATTGCGCGTCAGTTCCGACGCTGGCTTGCCGCTGCGCACCATCTCGGCCAGAAACTGCAGCCCGGCCAACAGCCCGTCGCCAGTCGTGGCATAATCGGTCATCACGATGTGGCCTGACTGTTCGCCGCCAAGGTTGAAGCCACCCTCGCGCATCCGTTCCACCACATAGCGGTCCCCGACCGAGGTGCGCTCCAGCCGCAGCCCGCGCGCGTCCAGATACCGCTCCAGCCCAAGGTTCGACATCACCGTCGCCACCAGCGCGCCGCCCTGCAAACGCCCGTCCTCAGCCCAGCGCCCAGCCAGAAGCGCCATGATCTGATCGCCGTCGGCCACTCGGCCCGCCTCGTCAATGATCATCACGCGGTCGGCATCACCGTCCAGACAGATGCCGACATGCGCGCCATGCGCCACCACCGCTTCCGCCGCGGTTTCCACATGGGTCGATCCGCAGCGCAGGTTGATGTTGGTGCCGTTCGGGGTGACGCCAACGGGGATCACCTCGGCGCCCAGTTCCCACAACACCTCGGGTGCGGCCTTGTAGGCAGCGCCGTTGGCGCAATCGATCACCACCTTCAGACCATCCAGCCGCAGGCCCGACGGGAAGCTGGTCTTGACGAACTCCTGATACCGGCCGCGGCCATCCTCGATCCGCTTGGCACGACCGATGTTCTCGGGCTTGGCGGGCGTCACGTCCCCCACCACCATCGCCTCGATTTCCGCCTCGGCTCCGTCCGACAGCTTGAACCCGTCCGGCCCGAAGAACTTGATCCCGTTGTCCTGATGCGGGTTGTGGCTGGCGCTGATCATCACCCCCAGATCGGCGCGCATCGACCGCGTCAGATAGCCCACCGCAGGCGTCGGCACCGGGCCCAGCAAAAGCACGTTCATCCCCGTCGAGGTCAGCCCCGCCGTCAGCGCGTTTTCCAGCATGTAGCCCGACAGCCGCGTGTCCTTGCCGATCACCACCCGGTGCGCGGCGCTGCCGTCACGCCGGAAATAACGACCTGCCGCCGCACCCAGCTTCAACGCAAGCTCCGCCGTCATCGGCCAGCTGTTGGCACGCCCCCGAACCCCATCCGTCCCGAACAACCTGTCACTCATGCCCCACTCCCGTTCACTGCCAGCCACAGCCGCAACGCCTGCCGCGTCTCAGCCACGTCATGCACCCGCACCATCTGCACACCCTGCGCCACGCCCGCCAACGCCACCGCCACCGACCCCGGCATCCGCGCCGCCGGGTCTGCTGCCTGCCCATAGGTGCCGACAAAGCGTTTCCGCGACGCGCCCAGCAGGATAGGGCAGCCCAGCCCGTGGAACAACGACAACCCCCGGATCAGCGCAAGATTGTGTTCTGCCGTCTTGCCGAACCCGATGCCGGGGTCCACCGCGATGCGGCTGCGGGCAATTCCCATCGCCTCGGCCACCCTGACCTTCGCCTCCAGCGCGTCATAGACGTCCAAGAGCACATCTGCATATTGCGGATTGTCCTGCATCGTCGCCGGCGCGCCTTGGGCGTGCATCAGCACCACCGGCGCGCCGGTCCGCGCCACCAGCGGGCCCAGCGCTGCATCAAAGCCAAGTGCAGACACGTCGTTCACCAAATCGGCCCCGGCCTGCAGCGCCGCCTCGGCCACCGCCGCCTTGCGCGTGTCGATCGAGATGACCGCTTCCATCCCGCCCGCCCGCAAGGCCGCAATTACCGGTGCGGTCCGGGCCACCTCGTCGGCCACCGAAACCTCCACCGCCCCGGGACGCGTGCTTTCGCCGCCGATGTCGATGATTTCGGCCGCCTCGGCCATCGTCCGCGCCTGCGCCAATGCGGCGTCCGGTGCCAGAAACTGCCCGCCATCGGAAAAACTGTCTGGCGTCACGTTCAGGATGCCCATAATTCTCGGGCGGTCCATGCCCAAGCCGGCAAAGGCGGGCCTCGCAGCAGTCAGGCGGTGCAGCGCGTTGGCAGGCACTTCGCTGACAGGCACGACCCGCCCTTTCGCGCCGCGCTCCAGCACCTCGACCCGGTCGAACCAGCACCAGCCCCCGGCCAGCGACAGGCCAGCCTCGGGCCGCGCGGCATCCGTCATTGCAATCGGTCGCAGATATTTCATCGCAACGGGATTGGCCGATGCCCGTTCGCTTGGCAAGGGGCCAGCGTTCAGGCGTGCTCCACCGGCACGCGGCTTCCCGCCGGAATTGCAACATCGCCGTGAAGCACGATCGCCGTCGCCGCCATCGCCTCGGCCAGCCACAGCGCCAGCGTGACCGGCGCCGTGCCCTGCGGCCCGTCCACCGCATCCAGAACCAGCTTCGACGGTGCCCAGACCACGGTCTGCCCCCGCCGCATCGCCCAGTCGATTTCGGTCCGCGTCGCCACCACCACGCAGCGCGGATCGCGCGCCGCCAGTGACCAGGCGTTCTGCTCGATCGCCAGCAGGTCGATCCGCCGCTGCGTCGGCTTGTGGCCGGTCACCGGGCGCGGCAGATCGGGCAGCCCCACCGCCAGGATCAGCGGCAGCCCCCGCGCCTGCAGCGCATCCAGCCGCGCACCAAGCCCCGGATCGGCAATCGCCGGGTTGTCCAGATAGACCACCAGCGGATGCACCTCTGCCTCGGCTCCGTCGGCACCCACCCGCGCCACCGGCACCTCGGCGCGCGACCGCACGATTTCCACGCCAAGGGCATAGGGGCCGACATCAAGCTTTTCGATCCGCACGAAGATGCGCATCGCCGCCGGTTCCGCCAGCACCCGCTCTGCCACCCGCTCGGCCAGTGTTTCCAGCAGGTTCAGCCGCTCTGCCGCCAGTTCCGCCGCAATCGCCTCGGTGATCTTGTCATAGCTGAGGATACGGTCGACATCGTCGTCCAGCGGCGCGGGTGCAGGACGCACCTCTACCACCACATTGAACCGCAGCCGCTGCTTGTGCCCGCGCTCTTGCTGAAAGGCGCCGATATCGGCCTCGACCAGATGGTCGCGCAGCGAAATCCGGTCGCGAGGATCTGTGGTCGAAGACGCCTCTGCCCGTGCTTCGGGATGGGCGAACGCAAGCTCGCTGTCTGTCGTCATTGCCGCACTCCGCTCAGGCCCGCAGCATAGCCTGCCGCGCCGCGCGCCCTACGCCGAAGGCGGCACCGGGCGCAAGGCCTGCGACATCACAGGCTGTCAGCCACGCGAACCGGGCTGGCGGTAGAACTTGTGCGCGCCGATCGAGGCCGTCATCGGGAAGCGCTTCGCCCAGGAGGGGCGCACAGCGCTGGTGTGGAAATGCGTGGCGCCTTCGGTCAGTGCCCTGGGGGCCCCGTCCAGCATGGCCCGCGCGACGCGACCCGCCCGATCACGCGAGGACGCGTCGCGCATCCTGTCGCCATTGCCGTCGCAGACGTAGGAAAACTGGCATCCGCCGCCCCCGCGCTGCTTGACCACACCGCAGACGCTGCGCGGGTAAAGCGGGCTGTCGACCCGGTTCAGGATCACTTCGGCCACCGCGAACTGGCCCTTCACGCTTTCGCCGCGCGCCTCGAAATACAGCGCCTCGGTCAGGCATTGCCATTCAGCATCGCCAGTGGGGGCAGCCTGTGCCGCCAGCCACGACTCGCTGTAATCAAGCGTTCCGACCTTGGCCTTGCCGGGCTGTGCCGCCTTCGGGCCAACGGCGATTTCGCTCATCGTTTCATCAGGCAGCCCCTGCAAGCGCTGCTTTTCGGTGCCAAAAAGGGCGGTCATCTGCCCCCCGATGGTCACGCCCGGGTCGTTCTTCCCACTCAGGGTCACGTCTGCGAAGCCAGCATTGGCCAGCACTCCCGCCGCAAGCAACGCGGCACAGAAAGGCAATCGCATGGATTTCATCGTGGTCGTTTCCGTCAGTTGCGCCCGGGCGATCCGCACCGCCGAGCAATTAAGGCAGCGGTTAGTCAAACGACTCGCGCAGGTCCACGACTGTTGCCCAATTGCAACGAAAACGGCGGTACGGTCGGCGGAAATGCGCCGCACCACTTCAGGTTGTATTTTAAGAACGCCGTATAAGCGTCCGATTTCAAATGATTGTTTGCCGATCCCGTAGCGCAAGGTGCGCGGCGGCCAAACGGGCCATCGGAACCCGGTAGGGCGAGCATGACACGTAGTCAAACCCCGCCTTGCGGCAGAATTCTATCGATTCGGGGTTACCGCCATGTTCGCCGCAGATCGAAAGGGTCAGATCACCGCGCGTCTTGCGGCCCCGTTCGGCCCCGATCAGCAGCAACTCGCCCACCCCGTCCACGTCCAGAATATGGAAGGGATCTTCGGGAAACACGCCCTGCTGGACATAGGTATTCATGAACCGCCCGGCATCGTCGCGGCTCAGGCCATAGGTCATCTGCGTCAGGTCGTTGGTGCCGAAGGACAGGAACGAGGCGTGCTGCGCAATCTCGCCCGCCCGCAGCGCGGCGCGCGGGGTTTCCACCATCACGCCCAGCTTGTAGTCGAAATCCGCCTTCGCCCGCGTCCGCACCATCGCCGCCAGCGCGTCGATCCGGGTTTTCACCAGTTCCACCTCGCGCTTGGCCGACACCAGCGGGATCATGATCTCCGGCACCACGGGCGCGCCGCGCCGCGCCGATTCCAGCGTCGCCTCAAAGATCGCCTGCGCCTGCATGTCGTAGATTTCCGGCAGCACGACGCCCAGCCGCACCCCCCGCATCCCCAGCATCGGGTTCACTTCAGTCAATGCCTCGGCCCGCCGCACCACCTCCGACAGCGGCCGGTCCAGCGCCTCGGCCAGTTCGCGCAAGCCCTCGCGCGACTGCGGCAGAAACTCGTGCAAAGGCGGGTCGAACAGACGGATGCAGACCGGCAGCCCCTGCATGATCTCGAACAACTGCACGAAATCCGCGCGCTGCATCGGCAACAGCCGCGCCAGCGCCAGCGCCCGGTCCTGCGGCGTGTCCGCAAAGATCATCTCGCGCATCACGATCAGCCGATCTTCGTCGAAGAACATGTGTTCCGTCCGGCACAGCCCGATGCCCTGCGCCTCGAACTTGCGCGCGGTTTCGGCATCTGCCGGCGTATCCGCGTTGGCCCGGATGCCGATATCGCGCATTTCGTCGGCCCAAGACAAAAGCCGCCGGAAACTGTCGTCCAGCGCCGGTGGCAGCATCTCCGCCTCGCCCGCCAGCGCCTCGCCTTTCGATCCGTCCAGCGTCACCACGTCGCCCTCGCGGAACACGCGGCCATCCGCCGTGGTCAGCTTCCTGTCCTTCGAATCGAGCCGCATGTCCGACGCGCCCACCACGCAAGGCAACCCCAGCCCCCGCGCGATCACCGCCGCGTGGCTGGTCATGCCGCCACGCTCGGTCAGCACCGCGACCGACGAGTGCATCCCCCGGATATCCTCCGGCGCGGTTTCCCGGCGCACCAGAACACACGGCTCGCCCTTCGACGCGCTTGCCTGTGCCGCCTGCGACGAAAACACCAGCTTTCCCGTGGCTGCCCCCGGACTGGCGGCAATCCCCTTTGCAATCACGTCACGCGGGCCGCGAGGATCAACCTGATGGTGCAGCAATTCCGACAGCGCACGCGGTTCCACCCGCAGCACCGCATCCTCGCGCGGGATCACGCCGTCTTCGGCCAAGGCGACCGCGATCCGCAGGTTCGCCCGAGCCGATCGTGGCACCTTCACCGCATCCAAGACCGCCAGCCGACCATCCTCGATGGTGAACTCGATCTGCATTTCCTCGCGCAGTCGCACCCGGCACACCGCGCCATGCGCCACCAGCGTCGCGAAAATCTCCGGCGAGACCTCTTCCAGCGACGGCCCCCGCGGGTCGCGCGTCAGATACAGCGCCTCGGTCGTCTTCAGCGCGTCGCGGCCCTGGCTTTGCCCCAGATAGCGCCCGGTGATCTGCGGCACGCCCGTCACCGGATCGACGAACTGGATCACGCCGGAACCCGAGATTCCCTGCCCGATGCCCTGCGCCATCTCCTGCACCACAAGGCCCAGCGCCGCCTCTTCCGGCGCACCCTTGGCCTGCCTCAGCAGCCGCGCCGAGGTGCCTTCCCACGCCCGCGCCATGCTGCGCAACACTTCCGACAATTGTACCGCCGGGTCCGCCGGGAACGGCTCGTCCGTCTCGACCTCATAATGCCGCAGCACCTCGCGCAGCGCGCCCGGTCCCGGCTTGATGCTGTCGAACACGTCAGGGTCCAGCCTTGCGACATGAATCGCATAGGCCTGAACGAAGCGCACGAACAGCGCATCCGCCGCCGTCTCGCCATGCGTTTCGGCCAGCCGCGCGTGGCGTTTGGCGTTCAACCCGATGTTCAAGATCGTCGCCGGCCCACCCCAATCGGGGTTCGCCGGCGAGGGCCGGACCGAGATCAGCGGCCCATCCCCGAAATGCTCCAGCACTCCGTTCGCATCCACCCCATGCCCCGCCGCAATCGCGCGCACCGTCGTCGCGGGCAGCGCAACCGATTTCGGCACCGGCAAGTCAAGCCGCACCAGCCGTTGCAGGCATTTCGCGCGCCAGCCATGCGTAGCCGTCGCGATCCCCGCCGAAGGGCTGATCTGGGTAAATTCGGGAATCGGGTCGTGTTTCTGCACTGCGGCACCTTTCGACGCCGCGCAGGATACGCGCAAAACGCTGTCAATCAAGCGTGACATGTCAGCACGCGAACGATTAATGCCGGAAAATCAGCCTTCGATGCGCGAAAGGTCGGCCACACCGGAACAGATTGTGCGGATGCGGCTTAGCAGATTCAACCGGTTGCGCCGAATGATCGGGCTTTCGGCATTCACCTGCACCGCGGTAAAGAATGCATCGAGCGGCCCGCGCAAGGCCGCCATCGCCGCCATCGCCGCCGCAAAATCCTCCACCGCCATCGCCGGGCCGATCTTCGCCTCCGCAGCATCAAGTGCGGCAAACAGCGCCTTCTCCTCCGGCCCTTCGGCAAACTTCACATCCGCGCCGTAGGAATACTCCACCCCGTCCTTGGCCTCGGCCTGGGTCAGGATGTTGTTGGCGCGCTTGTAGCCTTGCAGCAGGTTCGCTCCATCCTCGGTCTTCATCACCGAAGCCAGAGCCTCCGCCCGCTTCACGAGCAGCGTCAGGTCATCATTCCCCGGCATCGCAAGGCAGGCGTCGATGATGTCGTGCCGGATGCCCTGATCCTTGAGGTAGACCTTGAGGCGGTCGTGGAGGAAGGCGAGGAGGTCTGCCTTGATCCCATCTATCTTAACCAGATCAACGGGATAGGTATCAGAAAACGTTTTGAGACCCGCGATCTCAATCAAAGCATTGATGCCTTGCTTCGCAGTTGTCCAAGCTTGAGCTGTGTCATTTTGGATTAATCCGTCGAGCAGTCGGACATTTAGCTTCAGTTCGTTGCGCGTCCCCAACACCAACCTGATCACCCCCAACGCCGCCCGCCGAAGTGCAAACGGGTCCTTCGACCCCGTCGGTTTCTCGTCAATCGCCCAGAACCCGGTCAGCGTGTCGATCTTGTCGGCCAGCGCCACGGCCACCGACACAGGCTCCGTCGGCACCGCGTCCGATGGACCAAGCGGCGAGTAGTGGTCGCGCGCGGCCAGCGCCACGGCCTCCGGCATTCCGGCGGCGCGGGCGTAATACATGCCCATCAGGCCCTGCAATTCCGGGAACTCGCCCACCATCGCCGACCGCAGGTCCGCCTTGGCCACCCGCGCCGCCTGTTCGGCCAGCGCAGCGTCTGCCCCAACCATCGGCGCGATCTCCCGCGCCAAAGCCGCGATCCGCTCCACCCGCTCGGCCTGAGAGCCCAACTTCCCGTGGAACGTCACGGCCTTCAGCCCGTCCAGCCACTCGCCCATGCCGGCCTTCGCCACCCGCAGATCATTCTCCCAAAAGAACTTCGCGTCCGACAGCCGCGCCGACAGCACCTTCTGGTTGCCCTGCAGGATCACCGCTCCGCCATCCGCCGCATCAATGTTGGCGACCGTGATGAACCCTTCGATCCGCCCCGATTTCGCCCGCACCGAAAAGAATTTCTGGTGCTCCTTCATCGAGGTTTGCAGCACCTCCGGCGGCAAATCCAGAAACGCAGGCGCGATCCGCCCCATCAGCACCACCGGCCATTCGACCAGCCCCGCCACCTCGGCCAAAAGCCCCGCATCCGGCACCACTTCCATGCCAGCCGCAAAGGCCGCGTTCTGCGCGCCCTGCCAGATCGCCGCCTCGCGTTCGGCCGAATCCAGCACCACGAAAGCCCGCTTCAACTTCACCACATAGTCGTCAAACCCGTGCACCGGGAACGGCCCCGCGCCCATGAAGCGGTGGCCTTCGGTGACGTTCCCCGCAACGATCCCGTCAACCTCCAGCGGCACAAGATGCGCGCCACCCTCGTCCGACAACAGGCATAAAATCCGCTGCAACGGCCTGACCCAGCGCAAGGTCCCCGCCCCCCAGCGCATCGACTTCGGCCACGGAAAGCCCCGGATCACACCCTCCAACACTTCCGCCACGATCGCCTCGGCCTTCCGCCCCGGCTTTTCGACCACGGCAAAGTAGACCTCGCCCTTCTTGTCCGCCCGCCGCTCCAACTGGTCCAGCGTCAGCCCGGTCGACCGAAGGAACCCCTCCACCGCCGCCGCAGGTGCCGTCGTCGCCGGACCTTTGCGTTCTTCGCGCACGGCGCGCGACTCGACCGTCAGCCCCTCGACCGACAGCACCAACCGCCGCGGCGTCGAAAACGCGCCCGCGCTGGCATAGGTCAGGCCCGCCTCGATCAGCCCGTCGGTCACCAGTTTCTTCAGATCTTCCCGCGCGCGGGCCTGCATCCGCGCCGGGATTTCCTCAGAGAACAGCTCGATCAGAAGGTCAGGCATCGCTCAATCCTCAAGGCTGTCGTTCAACTGGTGCCAGGCATAGGCGCGGCCATCGGGAAACACCGCCACCACCCGGTCAACACCGGGGTGGATGTTGGCCTGCGACAGGAAGGCCACCGCCTCGCCCTTTTCCAGCGCCGCCCCGATGGCAGCGGCATCAAAGCAGTCGAACCACCCCGGCGCGTTCAAAGGCTCGGCCTTGTCATAGATCCGGTAGGTCTCCGACAGCATCGCCAGCGTCATCGGCGTCTTGAAACACGCCCGGAACCGGATCGGAGAGCTTTCGCCGTCGATCCCGGTCACATCTTCGGCAATGATCGGCTCCGGTGCGTCACCGGCGACCGGCGTCAGCATGATCTCGGCCCCCGGCTGGAAGGCAACCGGCTGATAATACGCGTAAACCTGCGTGTAATACAGGAACGCGCCCCCGATCAGCGATACGATCACGATAAACCCCGCTGCGATCTTGCCCACATTCACAGGTCCGCCCCCGCTGCGGTCTGCCGGAACGCGTCGGCGCATTGCTTTGCCAGCGCCCGGACCCGCCCAATATAGGCCTGCCGCTCGGTCACCGAAATCACGCCCCGCGCATCCAGCAGGTTGAAGATGTGGCTGGCCTTGATGCACTGGTCATAGGCCGGATGCGCCATCACGATCGTGCGCCCCGCCTTGTCGGGCTGCGCCGCGCCAAGGATGCGCCCGCACTCCGCCTCGGCATCCATGAAGTGCTGGAACAGCATCCCGGTGTCGGCCTGATCGAAGTTGTGGCGCGAATACTCCTCCTCCGTCTGCCGGAAGATGTCGCCGTAGGTCAAAGGGATCGGGCTTTGCGGATCGTTGAAGGGCATGTCCATCACATGATCCACCCCCATCACATACATCGCCAGCCGCTCCAGCCCGTAGGTCAGCTCTCCACTGACCGGCTTGCAGTCATGCCCACCAACCTGCTGGAAGTAGGTGAACTGGCTCACCTCCATCCCGTCGCACCAGACCTCCCAGCCCAGACCCCAGGCGCCCAGCGTCGGGCTTTCCCAGTCGTCCTCGACAAAGCGGATGTCATGCAGGCCCATGTCGATGCCGATCGCCTGCAACGACCCCAGATACAGCGCCTGCATGTCCGGGGGGCTGGGTTTGATGATGACCTGATACTGATAGTAATGCTGCAACCGGTTCGGGTTTTCGCCATAGCGCCCGTCGGTCGGGCGCCGCGAGGGCTGCACATAGGCCGCCGCCCAGGGCTTGGTCCCCAAGGACCTCAGCGTGGTGGCCGGGTGGAAGGTTCCGGCGCCCACTTCCATGTCATAAGGCTGCAACACCGCGCAGCCCTGCGCCGCCCAATACGCCTGAAGCCGCAGGATGATTTCCTGAAAACTGCGGGGGGTAGCGGGCATATCGGTCATGGCGAACCCTTGGCAAAGCCGGTGGCAAACGCGGTGAAAACCCGGTGGCGGGTAAACTCGCGCCCTCCCTATCCATTGGGGCCGGAAGGGTCAATTGCCGTGACACCCGTGCCGGGTTGGCCCTTGCCCCGGCCCCGCCCTTCCCGCATGGTGAGCCGGACAAAATCACCCTCAGGACCGCGCCTCGCATGTCAAAAGCCGTTTTTGCCATTGTTCTTCTGTTCGCAAGCCTTTTTTCGCTGACCGCCCAAGCGCAGGATGAACCGCAGGTCTGGATTCAGATCGAGGCCCAGCCCACCCTTGTCGAGGCCGAGGCCCGCGCCAGCGCCTATGCTGCGATCTTTCCCGAAACCGTCGGCTTTCGGCTGCGGTCGGGCTGGTATGGTATCGCCCTCGGCCCCTACGGCGCGGGCGACGGCGCGGCGCGGCTGGCCACGCTGTTGCGCGAGAACCTGATCCCATCCGACAGCTTTATCGCCTTTGACCGCGACTTCGGTGACCGGTTCTGGCCCGTTGCCGGCGCGGCCCCGGTTGCCCCGCAAGCCCTGCCCGAAGCCGAAGCGGCGGCAGAACCAGAAGCCACGCCCGAAGCCGCCACCGCCCTGCCTGACGAAACCCGCGCCGACGCCCGCGCCTCCGAAGCCGCGCTGTCCGAAGAGGCCCGAAAAGAGCTGCAAGCCGCCCTGCAATGGTTCGGGTTCTACGCAGGCGCCATCGACGGCGCTTACGGCCCTGGCACCCGCAACTCGATGGCCGCATGGCAGGAAGCGAACGCCATCGAACCGACCGGCGTCCTGACCTCGCGCCAGCGCGCCGCCCTCCTGAACGCCTTCCGCGATGAGACGGCAAGCTATGGCTTTGCCAAGGTGAACGAGGTGGACAGCGGCATCGAGGTGACCCTACCGCTCGGCCTGGTGGAATTCGACCATTACGAACCGCCCTTCGTGCATTTCCGTGCCAAGGGCGGGTCCGACCTCCGCATCCTCCTGATCTCGCAGCCCGGCGATCAATCCAGCCTCTACGGCCTTTACGACATCCTGCAATCGCTGAAGGACGTGCCCCTCACCGGCGAGCGGACGCGCAATGAGGCATCGTTCCGCATTCGCGGCACCTCGGCCACCACAGATACCACCGCCTACGCCGAACTGGCCGGCGGCCTCATCAAGGGCTGGATGGTGATTTCCACCCCCGGCAACGACCGGCGCGACGCTCGCATCCTGCAAGCCATCGAAAGCAGCTTCAAATCCTCCTCCGACCGCGCGCTCGATCCCGGCATGGTCGCCATGTCCGCCGAGGCGAAAACCGGCCTCCTGTCCGGCCTCGAAGTGCGCAAGCCGAAATTCAGCCGCTCGGGCTTCTTCATCGACGCGACCGGGACCGTGCTGACCACGGCCGAAGCCGTTACCGGCTGCGGTCGCATCACCATCGACCGCACCGAAGACGCGACCGTCACGCTGAATGACGCGGCAACCGGCCTTGCGGTGCTCCGCCCGGCGACGCCGCTGGCCCCGCGCAGCGTCGCGGCCTTCCAGCTTGCCCCCGACCGTGTCGGTGCCGAAGTGGCGCTGGCGGGATATTCCTATGAGGATCGCCTGCCCGGTGCCGTCCTCAGCTTCGGCACGCTGGAGGAATTGTCGGGCCTCAACGGCGAACCCGGCGTCAAGCGCCTCGCGATCGACGCGCTCCCGGGCGATACCGGCGGCCCGGTCCTTGACAGCACCGGCGCGGTCCTGGGGATGCTTCTGCCGCGCGCCGCACTCGGCACCCGACAGCTTCCGCCCGAAGTGGCCTACGCCGCATCCGCCGCGCAGATCGCCACCACCCTAGGCACGGCGGGCATCCTTCCCACCCAGTCGGCACAAGCGGGCGCTATGGCCCCCGAAGACCTTAGCCGCGCGGCAACCGGGATGACCGTCCTCGTCTCCTGCTGGGATTAACGCCGCCAGAACGCCGGCAACACCAGCACCAGGATCGCCAGCAGGCCCAACCGGCCAAGGATCATGTTAAGCGTCATGATGAAAATGGCAGCGTCCGGAAAATCAATGAAAGTACCGGTGCGCGCTAACAGCGGTCCGAACCCGTAGCCGATATTCCCAAGTGACGTCCAGGCTGCGAACAAGGCCGACACCGGGTCGACGCCGACCAGCGTCAACGCCACGCTCGTAACACCCAAAAGCAGGATGTAACTCGAAATGAACATTACGACGGCGTCCAGAACCTCTGTGTCCACAGTCCGGCCATCGTATTTCACCGGGTCGATACTTGAAGGGTTGGCAATCCGCTTCATTTCGCGCCGCAGGGCGGACATCGAGATTTGAACTCGGAAAACACTTATGCCCGCCGCTGATGATCCCGAACACGCTCCAATTACACCCACGACAAAGGCCACGATCAGCATGAACCCGCCCCAAGTGGGAAAACTTCCAGCCCCGAAGCCGGTGGATGACATGATCGAACTCAGGTTGAACAAGCTTTCGCGGAACGCTGGCTCCAATCCCATCTCAGATGTCGCCACCCGCCAGACTGTAACCATCAAGACCGCCGACATCAGCCAGCGAATATAGGCCCGTGCCTGACTGTCCCGCCACATGGGCCCGACCGTCCCGTTCACCAGTTGCACGTAGCGAATGTAGGGCAAACTGGCAATAATCATGAAGAACGCACCGAAATACTCGCCCGCACCCCGATATTTATTGAACGAAAGATCAGAAGGCGAAAAGCCGCCCGTTGAGATGGTCGCAAAGCCATTTACCACCGCATCAAGCGGCGTCATTCCGATCAGCAGATATGTCGTGATGCAGATCGTGTTCATTCCAATATACACGAACAGCAACTGTCGCGCGATGTCGGTCGCACGCGGCAACGCCTTTCCAAAGGTATCAAACCCCTCGGTACGGAAGAACTGCATACCCCCGACGCGCATCAACGGCAAAAAGATCATCGCGATGAAGGCGATTCCCAATCCGCCTAGAAACTGGATCATCCCGCGCCACAGGTTCATCCCCACCGGCAGGGTGTCGAGCCCGTAGATCACCGTCGCACCCGTGGTCGTGAACCCCGACACGCTTTCAAAGAAGGCGTCGGGATAACTCAGCCCCGGCGCGCCGAAATACAGCGGCAGCGCACCGAACCCCGGCACCACGATCCAGATCGCCGCCGTCAGAAGATAGGCCTGCCGCACATCCAGCGCCTGTCCCAGCCCGTTCACCGTGGCCAGCGACAAGGCGCCGCCGACCACGCCGGTGATCATCGCGCATTGCGCAAAGGCAATGCCGTTCGGGTCACCGGCCCGCCAGTCAATGATCGCCGGCGCCACCATGAGAATGGCCAGGACAACCAGAATGCGTCCAATGACATAGGCGACGGGGCGGATATCAATCATGGTGCGGCATGGCTACGCGGGCGCGTCCGGCCCGTCAATTGCCATGCCGTCCATCACCCGGCGTGGATCAGGCTTTGAAACAGGCGCGGATCAAGGCTTTCCGCGGCGAACGTCGGCCCCTCGGTCAGAAGGCTGACCGCGTCGTGGCTGTGCAGCGATTCCTGATGGCTTGCCACCACCCGGAAATCGCCAACCCGCGGATCGCCCTTCAGCGCCTGGCAAAAGCTGCGCGCGGCGTCTTCCACGAAGATCGGGTTTGCCGCGTTCAGTTCCGCAAACGCCTGCTCATCCTCGCGCTTGACCATCACCTGCGTTTCGGTCGGCACCCCGTCGCGCGCCAGTTCGACCAGATCTTCGAACCACAGCCGGTCCCCGACCAGTTCCACCGAAATCCGCGCCACCGACCGCTGGCTGTGCGGCGTGGCCAACTGCCCCCGCGTCATCCGCGCATGTTCCGACAGTTCCAGACTGCACGGGCAGGTCGAGGAATAGACGTAATCCAGATGCAGGATCTTCTTCCTGACCCCAGCCTTTTCCACCAGTTCCAGCGCGATGTCGTAATACTGCCAGCCCTTCAGCCCCGACCGCAGGCTCGACACCTGCATCGGGAACGACAGCCGCATCTGGATGCGCGCGTCAAACGACCCCAGATCGCGCTTGTAGTCGTCCAGCGCCGCCTCGATCACGCCAAAGTAAAACTCCTTGTCGGCATGGGCGTAGAACGACCGCATGATGCGGCTCATGTTGATGCCCTTCTTTTCCGCCTCAAGGCTGACGGTCCCGGTCACGCTGGTTTCCAGCGTGAGCGGACCGTTGTCGCGCGTCTGGTAACGGATCGGCAGGCGAAAGTTGGAAATGCCGACGTGCTGGATCACCGCCTTCTCACCCACGATCAGGCTTGCCGGCCCGTTCTGCAAATCGGGCAGGCCGGCCTTGTAGGCGTCCGTGACCACGAAATCGGCCGGATAATTGCGCGACAACACCGGATAACCAGCGCCCGGCAGCAGGTTGCCGACGCTCGGGTCCAGCAGCGCGATCTCGGCATCCGACGAATGCCCCGCCCATAGCCGCAAAAGGTTCAGCGCCGCTTCCGCCTCGTCGCGCGAAGGTTTGCGCAGGGCATCGGGAGTGTGGATGTTCATCGGGTGGTCCTTTCGGTTCCGGCAGCGCAAGGCCTGCCTTCAATTTCCGGAGAGTATACGGGCTACGCCTGCCCCCGGATCACCCTGGTCCGGGGGGAAGCACGCCTGATCTAATCACATAATAGTGCGACGCAAGGGCCGTCCGCGACCTTCACGCCACCGAAAGCGCCTGCATCAAATCCGACGTAAGGTCGCCCGCGTCCTCCAGCCCCACCGACAGCCGGATCAGCCCCGGTGTGATGCCCAGCACGTCCTTCTGATCCTGCGGCAGCCGCTGATGAGTCGTCGTCGCCGGGTGCGTCGCGATCGACTTCGCATCGCCAAGGTTGTTGGAGATCTTCACGATCTCCAACGCATTCATGAACCGGAACGCCGCTTCCTTGCCGCCCTTCAGGTCAAACGCCAAGAGCGTCCCGCCCGACCCCATCTGTGCCATCGCCAGCGCGTGCTGCTTGTGGCTCGGCAAGCCCGGATAAACCACCCGGCTCAGCTTTTCATGGCCCTCAAGCGCCGACGCGATGTCCTTCGCCGCATCCGCCATCGCCCGGCAGCGCAGGTCCAGCGTCGCCATGCCGTTCAGGTGCATCCACGCCGTGAACGGGCTCATCGACCCGCCGGTATGCTTCATGTAAGGCTCAAGCGTCTTGCGGATGAACTCGCGGCTGGCGCAAACTACACCGCCCAAGGCGCGGCCCTGCCCGTCGATGTGCTTGGTCGTCGAATAAACGATCACATCCGCACCCTGCTCCACCGCGCGCGAAAACACCGGCGTCGCAAACACGTTGTCGCAGATCACCAGCGCACCGGCCGCATGGGCAATCGCGGAAACTGCCGTGATATCAATCAACTCCAGTGTGGGGTTCGACATGGACTCGAAGAACACCGCCTTCGTTCCCGGCACCACCGCCGCCCGCCACTGGTCCAGATCAGCACCGTCGACGAAGGTCACCTTCACGCCATAGCGCGTCAGCACCTCTTCCAGAATGTAAAGGCAACTGCCGAACAGCGCCCGCGAACTGACCACGTGATCCCCCGCCCGCAGCATCGAGGTCAGCGCCCCCGACACCGCCGCCATCCCGCTGGCCGTGGCAAAAGCGTCCTCGGTGCCTTCCAGCGCCGCGATGCGTTCTTCGAACATCCGCGTCGTGGGGTTGCCGTAGCGGGCATAGATGAACTCATCCTCGCCCGCCTTGATGAACCGCGCCTCGGCGCTTTCCGCGTCAGGGTAGACGAAACCCTGCGTCAGAAAAATCGCTTCTGCCATCTCGCCATACTGGCTGCGACGGGTGCCTTCGTGCACCAGTTTCGTGCGGGTTTTCCAGTCTTTCGTCATTGTGGCGGCCTCCGGCCAAGAAAAAACCCCGGACAACCAAAGGTGCCGGGGCCAATGCCCTTCACCTCTTTAGCGGTTTGTTTAACGTGGCCCGCAATCCGGAGACAAATCGCCACGACCCGATCTCTACGCCCCGTCCCCGGCGTGGTCAACCCTGCCCGAAACCACAAAAGGCCGCGTCGAAACGCGGCCCTTGGTCTTCCTCGCCCGCCCCCTGGTTCAGACCGGATGCGCCTCGTCGTCAAGGTTGATCACCGTCAGCACCAGCGCCCGCAGCACCGTATGGCCGATCACCGGCAGCACCGCCCAGAACAGCAGCCAATGCGAGGCGTCAAGCGTGCTGATCAGCGTCTCGTTCAGCAAAAGGAAGCTGAAGTTGTAGATCACCATCATCCGCGACAGGTTGGGCAGGTAATCCTGCATCTCGCGGTCCGGCCAGAAGGTCGCCGCGGTGTCGTTGCGGCCACGCAGCACGTCCAGCAGGAACACACCGCCGATCACCACATAAAACGCGCTCTGGATGCGCTGGCACCAAATCGGATCACTTGCCAGCGCCACCACCGCCAAGGGCAGCACCGACATTGCCAGCGCCAGAAGCACCGTCTGGCTTGCGCTGAACTTCAGCAGCATCCGCCGCACCATCCCCTCGAACCCAAGGCCGATCCGCACCGCCAGCGCCAGCAGGAAGGCCGTCGCAAAGGCCTGACCCGACGCGTCGGCACCGTGCGCAACCGCAAGGATGGGGTAAGAGGCCAGCAGCACCGCACCGGGAATGTAGATCGTGCGCGGCAGCGCGGTCAGGTCTTGAAACAGGCTCAGGAACAAACGGATCAGGTCAAATGGGCTACGGTACATGGCAAACCTCTAATCGCTTGGCCCTGTTCTAGCGGCGACTTAAGGCAGAGCTTGGGCAGAACCCGGACCCTTGAAAGGCATTTCGGACAGCAACCGTCACTTTTCCTCGGGTGGCTCGATCAGATAGCGGTTCAGCATCGTGATCTGCAACATCAGGAACAGGAACAGCGCCACCGGCATCCCGAAGGTCTCCAGCTTGACCCAAAGCTCGGTCGATTGCGTGCGCCAGATCACCTCGTTGGACACCGCGAGGGCCGCGAACATCATCGCCAGCCGCCGCGTCAGGATCATCCAACCCTCTGGCAGCATTGGCAAAGCCTCGGCCATCACCCATTGCAGGTAGCTGCGCCCCTGCAGCAACCCAACCGTCAGGATGGTGGTGAAGGTGCCGTAGACGATGGTCGTCTTCATCTTGAAAAAGCTTTCGTCGTTGAACCACGCCGTAAGCCCGCCGAAGAAGATCACCATCACCCCGACGAAGATCTGCATCCGGCTCAACTGCCCGGTCAGCCACCATAGCGCCGCAATTGAGACAAGAAGGATCGGCACCAGCACCAGCGCCGCCACGATGAACCCCGAATACTCGGTGCCGCCGATCTGAAACTTGTCTTCCTTGATCCACATGTAGATCGCAAAGAACACCAGAGTCGGGCCCAGTTCCAGAACCTGCTTCAGCACCGGGTTGATCGTCTTGCCTGCCATCGTCATCCTGCCTGTACCATCACCGCGCCCAGCGCGACGCCCGCCATCAGGGCCGCGCGCAGGCGGCCCACCTTTTCGCCCAAGACCGCCCAGCCGATCAGCGCCGCAAACACAGTAGAGGTTTCGCGCAGCGCCGCAACCTCGCCCACCTTGCCGATCCGGGTGCCCAGCATCACCCCGCCGAAACTGACAAAGGCGACCAGCGCCCCGATCACCCCGCGCAGCATCAGCCCCCGCACCTCGCCCGCCACAGACGTGGTGCCGCGCCACAGCTTCACCCCCATCAGCACCGGAAAGTCCAGCGCGGTGATAAAGAAGAACCATGCCAGAAAGGTGAACGGGTCCGGCGTCAACCGGATGCCCCAGGCGTCATAGGTGGTGTAGACCGCCACAAGCATCCCGCCGGCAAAGGCCCAAGCCAACCCCGCCTTCAGCGCCCGTGGATCAACCGGCGCGCCGCGCAGGTTCACCCCCGCAAGGGCCAGGATCGCCGCCGACAGGATCGCCACGCCCAGCCACTGCCACGGCCCGTAATGCTCGCCCAGAAAGATCGCCGCAAAGGCCAGCGTGATCAAGGGGCCAGACCCCCGCACCACCGGATAGACCACCGTGTAAGCCGCCCGCTCATAGGCCAGCGCCATCGTCAGCTTGTAGCAAAAATGGATGCCCAGCGCGCCCACCAGCACCGCCCACTCCATCCCCACCGGCCACGGCACCAAAAACAGCGCCACCGGTGCCGCCAGGAGCGCGATCCACGCGTCGATCGCGCCGCGCGTCACCCAAGGATCGTGCCGCCCCTTCTGCAACGCGCCGAAACAGGCATGTGCAATCGCCGACATCAGCGCCAGCAACAGCGCCACATGCTCACCCGCCGTCGTGCCTTCCAGCGCCTGCAGCGTCTCGGTCATGCTGCCCGCATCGTCTAGGTGTCCAGTCCAACCAGCGCGCGCGCAAATTCGTCTGGATCAAAGGGCGACAGATCGTCGATCTGCTCGCCGACGCCAATCGCATGGATCGGCAGCCCGAACTTGTCAGCCAGCGCCACCAGCACCCCGCCCTTCGCCGTGCCGTCCAGCTTGGTCATCACCAGCCCCGACACATCCGCGATCTTGCGGAATATCTCCACCTGCATCAGCGCGTTCTGCCCCGTCGTCGCATCCAGAACCAGCAGCGTGTTATGCGGCGCGGTCGGGTCTTTCTTGCGGATCACGCGGACGATCTTGGCCAGTTCCTCCATCAGGTCCTGCCGGTTCTGCAACCGCCCCGCCGTGTCGATCATCAGAAGGTCCGCGCCCTCTGCCTCGGCCCGCGTCATCGCGTCGAAGGCAAGGCTCGCCGGATCGCTGCCCTCGGGCGCAGTCATCACCGGCACGCCCGCGCGTTGACCCCAGATCTGCAACTGCTCCACCGCCGCCGCGCGGAAGGTGTCGCCCGCCGCAATCACAACGGTCTTGCCCGCCGCCTTGAACTGGCTTGCCAGCTTGCCGATCGTCGTGGTCTTGCCCGATCCGTTGACGCCCACCACCAGCACCACTTGCGGCTTTTTCGGGTAAATCGGCATCGGTCGCGCCACCGGCCCCATGATCCGCGCCACTTCCGTCGCCAGCGCCGCCCGCAACTCGGGTGTCGAGATCTTGCGCCCGAACCGCCCCTCGGCGATGTTCGCCGTCACCCGAACGGCGGTATCCACGCCCATGTCGGCCTGAATCAGCATTTCCTCCAGGCTTTCCAGCATCGCGTCGTCCAGCACCCGGCGCGGCTCGTCGGCCACCCGCCCGAACATCCGGCCAAGGATCCCCGGCTTGGGTGCCGCCTCCGGCTCGGGCGGGCTGATCGGCTGAACCACCGGCTTGACCACTGCCGGAGCCTCCGGCGCGCTCACCTCCGCTGGCAGTTCCGGCACCTCCGGCACCGCAGCCTCATCCGCGCCCTCAGCGACCAGCGCCTCCAGCCCGTCGCCGATCTTGTCGGACGACCGGAACAGCCGGTCCTTCAGTTTGGTGAAAAAGGACATCGCGCCCCCTAATGGCATTTCCCTTCACCTAATCGCTTTGCCGCGCCGATGAAAGGCCCGCCTCCCGCACACCCGCCTCCCGCACACCCGTGCGCTTATGCGCGCTTCCCCGTCCCCCTTCGCTTCGCTTACACTTCCGCGCATGATGCGCCCCCTTCCCCTCGCAGCCTTTGCCTCCGCCTCGCTCGCGCCCGTCGCCCTCCTCCTCATCGGGCTGGCGACCAGCAGCACCTGGCTCTGGCTCGCCCTTCTCTACATGGCGGCCCTGACGATCCTCCTGGACCAACTGATCCCCCTCACCTCCGGCACCGCTGACGGGGAAGAGTTTCCTGCCGCCACCGCCCTTCTCATCACCATCGCTGCCGCCCACCTCGCCGCCCTGCCCATTGCCACATGGGCCATTGCCGGCGACAGCGGCCTGTCCACGCCCGAACGCATCGTCACCTTCTTCGCCGCGGGCCTGTGGTTCGGCCAAGTCACCCACCCCGCCGCGCACGAACTGATCCACCGCCCGCGCCGTGGCCTCGTGGCCCTTGGTGTGCTCCTCTACACCTCGCTCCTCTTTGGCCAGCACGCCTCGTCGCACCGTCTCGTGCATCACCGCCACGTCGCCAGCCGCGACGATCCGAACACCGCCCGCGCGGGCGAAAGCTATTACCGCTTCGCCCGACGCGCGTGGATGGGCGGATTTCGCCAAGGCTGGCAGGCCGAAACCGACCGCAGCGCGCGCAACTCCCGCCGCCTCCACCCCTACACACTCTACCTCACCGGCGCCCTCGCCTGCCTCGCCCTCGCCTTCGCCCTCGCAGGCCCGTGGGGCGTTTGCACATGGACCCTACTCGCCCTCCACGCCCAGTCCCAGATCCTCCTCTCCGACTACGTCCAGCACTACGGCCTGACCCGCGCCCGCCTGCCCGATGGCCGCCTTGAACCCGTCGGCCCCCGGCACAGCTGGAACACCCCGCACTGGTTTTCCTCCGCCATGCTCCTGAACGCCCCGCGCCATTCCGACCACCACACCCACCCCGGCCGCCCCTTCCCCGCGCTGCGCCTGCCCGACGACGCGCCGACCCTGCCCTGGCCCCTGCCCCTCGCCGCGACGATGGCACTTCTGCCGAGCACATGGCGCAAGGCGATGGCCCCCCACCTTGCCCGCTGGCAACCGCCGACCCCGCGTAAGGACACGCGCGCTTGACTGGCAATCACCGCCCCGCTCTGGCACTCTGCCCCAATCCAGACCGGAGCCTTCGATGCGTCTTGCCCTGTTGCTCAGCGCCCTCGCCTTCCCCGCCTTCGCCGAAACGCCCCTCACCGGGCCCGAGTTCGACGCCAACGTCACCGGCTCGACCATCACCTACGATTACGGCGACGGCCTCTTCGGCACCGAAGAATACCTGCCGGGCCGTTCCGTCCGCTGGGCCTTCGAGGGCGACACCTGCGTCTACGGCACCTGGTATCAGCAGGGCGACCAGATCTGTTTTGTCTACGACAACGAGCCAACCCCGCAGTGCTGGCTCTACTTCCTCGAAGACGGCGGCATCCGTGGCCGCTACATGGGGCCGGACGGTGGCTGGGAAATCCTTGAATCCAACCGCACGACCAATCCCCTGTCCTGCGCCGGTCCCGATGTGGGGGTCTGACCGATGCGCACCCTGATCGCCGCCCTTCTGGCCAGCCTGCCCCTCGCCGCCATCGCGGAAACCCCGATGACCGCCGAGGCGTTCGACGCCTACGTCACCGGCAAGACCCTGACCTATTCGCAATTCGGCCTCGTGTTCGGCACCGAGGAATACCTGCCCGGTCGCAAGGTGCGCTGGAGCGTGGCGGAAAACACCTGCGACTACGGCAGTTGGTATCCGCAGGGTGAAAACATCTGCTTTGTCTACGAATACGACCCGACCCCGCATTGCTGGACCTTCTGGCAGGGCGGCACCGGCCTCAAGGCGCTGTCGGTCGAAATGGCCCCCGGCGCTGAACTGAGCGAGGTGAACCAGACCGACACTCCCCTCGCCTGCCCCGGCCCCGACGTCGGCGCCTGACCCACGCCTGCGCGCTTCAGAACAGGCTGCCCTGCCCGCCGCCTTCTTCGCCCTTTGTCTTGCGCGCCGCCCGCGCGCCCAAGGCCAGCCGCCCGTCGGCAAACTCCACCTCAAGGCTCGCCGCCTTTTCCGCCGCCGCCCGCGTGGTGACGACATGACCGTCGCCCCGCACCACTGCGTAGCCGCGCTTCAGCGTCTCGGCATAACCCAGCGTGGTACGTGTGCGGTCCAGCGCGTCCAGCCGGTCCGACAACCGCTGGAACCGCGCCGCCGCCGCTGCATCCAGCCGCATCCCCTTGGCCGCCAACTCGTGCGTGCCCTCAATCACCTGCCGGTCGGCGGTGGCAATCATCCGGGCCAGGGCGGGCACCAGCCGCCCCGCCAGATTGTCAGCCCGGTCGCGCGCGCGTTCCAGCCGCCGCGCCAGCGCCGCCTCGAACCGCTGTTCCCACAGGCGCATCCCGTCATGCCGCCGCGTCGCCAGCCCCAGCAGCAACTCCGGCCGCATCGGCCCCGCCACCCGGTCGAACTGCCGGTGCTTCTGCGCCACCGCCAGCCCCAGCGCCGCGCCGATCCGCGCGCCCGCCCCGTCCAGCCGCTGCCGTGGCCCCGACAAAAGCGCCTCCAGCCTCGGCAAGGCCCGCCCCAGATCGCGCAACCGCTGCCCACGCTGGCCCACACCCTGCACCACACCGCGCACCAGCCGCGCGCCGGTCGCATCAAGGCCCGCCAGCAATTCCAGCCTGACCGGCACCGCCAGCTCCGCCGCCGCCGTCGGTGTCGGCGCACGCAGGTCGGATGCATAGTCGATCAGCGTCGTGTCCGTCTCATGCCCCACGGCGGAAATAAGCGGAATGTCCGACGCCGCCGCCGCCCTGACCACGATCTCCTCGTTGAACCCCCACAGGTCCTCCAGCGACCCGCCACCCCGCGCCACGATAATGACATCGGGCCGCGGGATCGGCCCGCCGGACTGGATAGCGTTGAACCCCTTGATGGCCGCGGCCACCTCACCCGCGCAGGCCTGCCCCTGCACCGCCACCGGCCAGATCAGCACATGGCGCGGAAACCGGTCGCGCAGCCGGTGCAGGATATCACGGATCACGGCGCCGCTCGGGGACGTCACCACCCCGATCACCCCCGGCAGGAACGGCAGCTTCTGCTTGCGCCCCTGATCGAACAACCCCTCCGCCGCCAGCGCCGCCCGCCGCTTTTCCAGCATCGCCATCAAGGCACCCGCTCCCGCAGGCGCCACATCGTCGACGATCAGCTGATACTTTGACTGCCCCGGAAACGTGGTCATCCGCCCAGTGGCGACAACCTCCATCCCCTCCTCAGGCCGCACCTGCATCCGCGCCACCTGCCCCTTCCAGCTGATCGCCGCGATCACGCTGCGATCATCCTTCAGGTCAAAGTAAAGATGGCCCGAGGCCGGGCGCGACACCCGCCCCACCTCGCCGCGCACGCGCACAAGGCCGAACTCGCCCTCGATCACCCGCTTCACCGCGCCGGACAGTTCCGACACGGTGTATTCCGGCTGATTGCCCTGCGGCGCGGGGGTATCTTCGAACAGGTCCATGCAGCTTGCCTCCCGGATGGGCAAACCTTATGACGCCCAAAGCCAAAGGCCAAGCCGGAGACAGCCATGAACATCCTCATCCTCGGTTCCGGTGGCCGCGAACACGCCCTTGCCTGGGCCGTGAAGCAGAACCCCAAAACCGACCGGCTGATCGTGGCCCCCGGCAACGCGGGCATCGCACAGCTTGCCGAATGCGCCGACATCGACATCCTCGATGGCAGCACCGTCGTCACCTTCTGCGAAGAAAACGCCATCGACTTCGTCATCATCGGTCCCGAAGCGCCCCTCGCCGCCGGGGTTGCCGATGCGACCCGGGCCGCTGGCCTTCTGACCTTCGGCCCCTCCGCCGCCGCCGCGCGGCTGGAGGCGTCAAAACGCTTCACCAAGGAAATCTGCGACGCCTGCGCCGCCCCCACTGCCGCCTGGGCACGGTTTTCCGATGCCGCGCCAGCCAAGGACTACATCCGCGCCCAAGGAGCCCCGATTGTTGTCAAAGCCGACGGTCTCGCCGCCGGAAAAGGCGTGATTGTTGCCATGACGGAAACAGAAGCCCTCGTCGCAATCGACGACATCCTCGGCGGCGCCTTTGGTGAGGCAGGCGCCGAAGTGGTGATCGAAGAATTCATGGACGGCGAAGAGGCCAGCCTCTTCATCCTCACCGATGGCACCAACGCCCTGCCCGTCGGCACCGCGCAAGACCACAAGCGCGTGGGCGATGGCGACACCGGCCCGAACACCGGCGGCATGGGCGCCTATTCCCCCGCCCCGTTCCTGACGCCCGAAATCGAAGCCCAGGCGATGGCCGAAATCGTGCTGCCCACGATCCGCGAAATGGCCCGCCGCGGCACGCCCTACCAAGGCGTCCTCTACGCGGGCCTCATGATCAAGGACGGCCGCGCCCGCCTTGTCGAATACAACGCCCGCTTCGGCGACCCCGAAACCCAGGTTCTGATGATGCGCCTTGGCGCGCAAGCCCTCGACCTGTTGCTCGCCACCGCCGAGGGCCGGCTGTCCGAGGCAAAGGTCCACTGGGCCGCCGACCACGCCCTGACCGTTGTGATGGCCGCCCGCGGCTACCCGGGCCCTTACGCCAAAGGCAGCGTGATCAACGGCCTCGACCGGATGCCCGAAGACAGCCGCCACATGGTTTTCCACGCCGGCACCGCGCTGAAGGATGGCCTCGTCACTGCCAACGGCGGGCGGGTGCTGGCCATCACCGCGCGCGGCGCAACACTGGAGGAGGCGCACCACCGCGCCTATTCCATGATCGACCTGCTCGACTGGCCCGATGGGTTTTCCCGGTCCGACATCGGCTGGCGCGCGCTCTGAACGCTCAGCCGCCCTGCCCTGCCAGCCAGTCCATCAGCGCCGGCCGCGCACTTTCCGCGCCATCTGCCCGCGCCGCCTCGATTACCGCCAGCGCATCGATCAGGCTGACTTGCCGGATCAGCGCCTTCACCGGGCCAACCGAGGCCGGACGCATCGAAAGGCTGCGAAATCCGATCGCCGCCAAGGCCAGCGCCTCGATCGGTCGCCCCGCATCCTCGCCACAGAACGACAGCGGCGTGCCCGTATCCCTACAGCGCGCCACGATCTGCTGCAGAAACGACAGGAACGAAATGTTCAGCGTGTCATAGCGTCGCCTGACCAGTTCATTCTCGCGGTCGGCGGCAAAGAAGAACTGCTTCAGGTCGTTCCCCCCGATCGAGATGAAGTCGGTCAGCTCGAAAAACGCCTGCGGCGCGTAGGCCAGGCTAGGCGTTTCCATCATCGCGCCGATCTCGACCTTTTCGGGCACCAGATGGCCCAGCGATTTCTCTCGGTGCAACTCGCGCATCACATGCGCGCGCGCCTCGCGGAACTCACCAAGCTCGGTGATCAGCGGGAACATCACCGTCAACGGTCGCCCCGCCGCGGCCCGGATCAGGGCCTGCAACTGCATCCGCAGCACCCCGGGCTTGTCCAGACCCACCCGGATCGCACGCCAGCCCATCGCAGGGTTCGGCTCTTCGGGCGGCTTCATGTAGGGCAGCACCTTGTCCGACCCGATGTCCAGCGTGCGAAACGCCACGCGCTTGCCCTTGGCCGCGTCCATCACCCGCGCGTAAAGCCGCGCCAGTTCCGCCCGCTGCGGCATCTTTGATCGCACCAGAAACTGCAATTCGGTGCGGAACAGCCCGACCCCTTCGGCGCCCGATCCTTCAAGGCTGGGCAGGTCGGCCATCAGCCCCGCGTTCATATGCAGCGCCACCGTCGCCCCGCAGGTCGCCGTCGCAGGCAGCCCGCGCAGGCTGGCATAGCGTTTCTGCGCCTCGGTCAGCATGGCGATCTTGTCGCGGAACGCCCGCGCCACGGTTTCCTCGGGCCGCAGATGCACGATGCCCTGATCGCCGTCGACAAGGATATGATCGCCGTTCAGCGCCTCGTTCACGGCGCGGCCGGCATTGATCACCAAAGGTATTGCCAGCGCACGCGCCACGATCGCGGCATGGCTGCCGACCGAGCCTTCGTCCAGCACCACGCCCTTCAGCTTGCGCCCATACTCCAGCAGCTCCGCCGGCCCGATGTTGCGCGCCACCAGAACCGGGTTCTCCGGCATCTCCGCCCCGGTATCGCGCCCCTGCCCGGTCAGGATGCGCAGCAAGCGGTTCGACAGATCGTCCAGATCCTGCAACCGTTCGCGCAAGTATGCGTCCGGCACCTGCTCCAGCCGGTTGCGCGCCGCGTTCTGCTCCCGCTCCACCGCCGCTTCGGCCGACAGGCCGCGCTGGATGTCCTCCTCCATACGCCGCAGCCAGCCGCGCGAATGGGCGAACATCCGGTAGGCCTCCAGGACCGCCTTCTGCTCCTTGTCCAGACTTTCGGCCGACAAAAGATCATCCACCGACACCCTGAGCTGCCCCACGGCATCGCGGATCCGGTCGATCTCGGTCAGGGGATCATCCGCCACCGGGTTGGTGATCACCACGCGCGGCTCGTGCAGCCAGACATGGCCCTCCGCCGCACCCTCCTGCCCAGAACTGCCGCGCAGCATCACCGGCTGCTTGTGCAAGGCCCGCATCCCGCCATCGTCGCCGACAAAGGCGCCAAGCTCGGTCATTTCGGCCAACACCATCGCCACCACGTCCAGCGCATAGATATCGTCGTCGGAAAACTGCCGCGCGGTCTTCGATTGCACCACCAGCACGCCCAGCCGTTCGCCCACCCGCTGGATCGGCACCCCAAGGAAGGACGAGAACAACTCCTCCCCCGTCTCGGGCATGTAGCGAAACCCCTTCTCCGAAGGCGCATCCGCCGCATTCACCGGCAACCCGCTGCGCGCCACACGGCCCACCAAGCCCTCGCCCAACTTCATCCGCGTCTTGTGGACGGCGTCCTTGTTCAACCCTTCGGTCGCGCACAACTCCAGCGTCTCTGGGTCGCGGAACAGGTAGATCGAACACACCTCGGTCCCCATGCTGTCGGCGATCAGATGGGTGATGGCATCCAGCCGGTCCTGCCCCTTGCCGGGCGTGGCCAACGTATCGCGCAAACGGCGCAGTAGCTTGCGACTGTCGCTTTCGCTGCGTTCGGGCATCACGGATCCTGTTCTAGGTCGGCATCGTTAGACCACAGCGCAACCCCGGCGTGAAGTAGGGGGCACGCGGTTTCCGCCCCAACCACCCCCCGCGCGCGCAAATCGAAGGCATTGCCCGCTGTTCCGCCCCCCGCATAGCGCTCGGCAGCATTCCGCCGGACACCCGCAGCCGTCAGCTTGGCACCGCCTCGCGCAGCGTGTAATCGCTGTCCTGCATCAGTTGGCGTCGTATTCCGGTTTCCCAGTCAGCCCACATCCCGCGTGACCCACAACCATCGGCACATGATGAAAACCCGCAAGACCGCCCCGGCAGCAAGCTCAGTCCTGCTTTTGACCAAAGAAGTCCTTCTCGCCCTAGATGTGACCCAAGCCCTAGATGCGGTCGGGATTCCCACCGTCAGCCGCGCTGCCCCCCACCTGCGCTACGGCGCGGTCGTGGTCGATGACGAGGCATTGACAAACCGCCGCGCCGCCATCGTCAGCCGCCTCTGCCACGAGGGGGTCCCGATCCTCGTGATCTGCGACAGCCCGTCCAAAGCCAAGTTCATCGGCGGCGAGAATGCGATATGGTTTCAAAAGCCCCTGTCGTCCGAAGACCTCGCCGCCTGCGTGGCCGAGGTGATCGGCGACAGCCGCAACGCCTCAAACGCCGAGGTCAACCACAGCGACGTGCCGACCGCAGGCCCGTCAGCCTGACCTCACGCCTTCTCCAACTCGAACGTGTCGTGCAGCGCCTGCACGGCCAGTTCCATGTATTTGCGGTCGATCAGCACCGAAATCTTGATCTCCGACGTGGTAATCACCTTGATGTTCACGTTCTCCGCCGCCAGCGCCGAGAACATCCGCGCCGCCACGCCTGCGTGGCTCCGCATCCCGATGCCGACCACCGAAATCTTGGCCACATCGCTGTCGGTCACCAGATCGGCATAGACGAACTTGCCCTCGTCCCGCGCGTCCTCGATCGCCTTCTTGGCGCGCGCGACCTGATTGGTTGGGCAAGAGAACGTCATGTCCGTGTAAGCCCGCTTGTCGCCCGGCGCATCGGTCTCGGAAATGTTCTGGACGATCATGTCCACGTTCACGCCCGCATCCGCCAACGGCCCGAAGATCGCCGCCGCGATCCCCGGCCGGTCCTCGACGCGCACCAGCGTCATCTTCGCCTCGTCCCGGCTGTAGGCCACGCCGGACACAACTTTCGATTCCATGATCTCATCCTCGTCGCAGACCAGCGTTCCAGAATTTTCGTCGGTGTCCTCGAACGAGGATAGCACCCGCAGCCGCACCTTGTAGCGCATCGCCAGTTCGACCGACCGGGTTTGCAGAACCTTTGCCCCCAGCGAGGCCAGTTCCAGCATCTCCTCGAAGGCGATCTTGTCCAGCTTCCTCGCCTTCGACGTGATCCGCGGGTCTGTGGTGTAGACCCCATCGACGTCGGTATAGATATCGCACCGCTCCGCCGCAAAGGCCGCCGCGAACGCAACCGCAGTGGTGTCCGATCCGCCACGCCCCAGCGTAGTGATCCGGCCCTCGGGGCTTACACCCTGAAACCCCGCCACAACCGCCACCTTGAAGCCTTCGGCGAACTTGGCATCAATGTTGGCGCGCGGGATGTCCACGAACCGCGCCGCGGCATGCGCCGAGGTGGTCTGGATCGGCACCTGCCAGCCCTGCCACGACCGCGCCGGCACATCCATTTCCTGCAAGGTCAGCGCCATCAGCCCGGCCGTGACGTTCTCGCCCGACGAAACCACCGCGTCATACTCGCGCGCGTCATACAAGGGCGAGGTGCCCTCGACCCAACCGACCAATTCGTTGGTCTTGCCCGACATGGCACTGACAATGACGATCACGTCATAGCCGCGCTCCACCTCGCGCTTCACCTTGCCGGCCGCATTCTTGATGCGGGCAAGATCGGCCACCGATGTGCCGCCGAATTTCATTACCAGAAGCGGCATGGTCCCTCCGCGCTACTGCGCGCGGTTCTTATGCGCCCCGGTGCAGCGGTGCAAGGGGGCGGAAAGTGCCATACGCCTGCCATACACCTGCCAGACACAACGCAGACGTCGGTTATGCCCTGCGGATCACCGGCGGACGCACCGCCTCGGCAAAGGCGTCCAGCACCGGCTCCACGCCATGCACCTCGGCCAGCCGCATCAGCGCAAAGCGCACCCGCGCCACCTCGCGGTAGTAACTCAGGAACGCAGCGTTCAGTGCCGCCCCAGTGACCGCGCCAAGAAGCGGCACCGCCTGCGCCATCAGCTTTTGCCCCAGCGCCGCCGCTAGTTTCGGAGCGACCGACGCGATGATCTTCTGCACCGCCGGCCCGGTGATCGTCAGGCGCGCCGACAGAAAGCTGGTGTTGATCCCGTCATCGACCGCCAACGGCGTGCCCGCGCCGAAAACCTTCAGGCATTCTGCCTTCACCCAGGGCTCGTCGGGGTCATAACCCGCCTCCGCCGCTGCGGCCCGAATGGTGTGCAAGATCAAGGTGATGGTGACCGGCAGCTCCGCGATCGAGGTCGCAATGCCCCCCGCACCGCCCGCAGCCCCGGTCGCCATCGCAGCATAAACCGGCCCGTTCGGCCCCATGTCGGGCACCCGCGCGCCCTGTGCAGCCACACCGTAAGCCGCCTCCAGCGCCCGCTCCGTCACTTGCTCGATCCGTCCACGGATCGGCGCCGGCACCAACCCGAGCTTGCTCTCGATCGACCCGCCCAAGCGGTTCACCAGCCGCATCACCGGCCCGTTGGCGCGTTTGAATCGCACCGCCAGCGCCGCGATCTGCGGTGCGGGATCGGCAACTACGGCAGGAACGGCAGGCACTTGGTCCATCCCCCCAATATGGCCCGGATTTCCCGCGATGCAATCCGGCCCCAGACTTTCGGACTCCAGACTTTCGGACTCCAGACTTTCCGACCCCAGCATTCCCCTTCGCCAAATATCCCACGGGAGGGTCCGGGAGGGTGTGAAACCCTCCCGGCGACCGGCCCCGCAAACCGTCCTCAGGTCGCCCGGCTCACCGTGCCCGTGACCCCATCCCAGGCCCCCGCCTTCAAAGCCAACCCAAGCACCCGATCCGGGTTCGTCGGCGGCGGCATCAGAACGCCTTCCAACTTCTTGAAACCAAAGCGGGAATAGTATGGCTCATCGCCCACCAGCATCACCCGCTCCCACCCTATACGCCGCGCTTCGGCAAGGCTTTCGTTGATCAAAAGCCCGCCCAACCCCTCGCCCTGCCGCGTCGGATGCACCGCGATCGGGCCCAAAAGCAGCACGTCATGCTCGCCGATCAGCGCCGGCCAGTAGCGGATCACCGCGGCCAGCGTGCCATCGTCATCCCGCAAGGTCAGGCACAGCGGCGCCACCGTCGGCACCCCTTCGCGCAGGCGGTAGGAAGACAAGGCCGTACGCCCCGGCGCAAAGCAAAGGTCGTAAAGCGCCTCCACCTCCCACCAGTCGGCCTCGGTCTCTTCCTCAAGCCTGTACACGCGCGAAGGCCCTCCCGATTCTGCTTGATGCGCGCCGTAACATGGCCCCATGTCAGGATCAAATCGCGAAAGGCACAGGAATGTTCTACCGCCCCGCCGATGGCCACGGACTGCCGCACAGCCCGTTCTCCGCCATCGTCTCGCCCCGCCCGATCGCCTGGGTCTCCACCCGCGCGAGCATGGGCGACAACCTTGCCCCCTACTCGTTCTTCAATGCCACCGCGTACCATCCGCCGCAGCTGATGTTCGCCGGCGACTACCGTGACAGCATCAGGAACGCCGAGGAAGCCGGCGTTTTCGCAGTGAATATCGTCGAGGAAGCCTCGCTTCACGCCATGAACGAAACCTCCGCCCGCTTTCCGCGCGGCACCGACGAATTCGCCGCCGTCGGCGTGCCGAAGGCCGAGTGCGAAACCATCGACTGCCCCCGTGTCGCAGGCGCGCCCGCCACGCTTGAATGCCGCGTCGTGCAGGTTCTGAAGCTTCTGGGCGAAGATTACATGGTCCTGGGCGAGGTCACCGGCATCCACCTGCGCGATGATTGCCTGGTGAACGGCCGCTTCGACGTGACCCGCTACCACCCTGCCGCGCGGCTTGGCTACCACGACTACACCTTCGTGCGCGACGTTACCGAACTCAAACGCCCCAGATAGCCGCCCTACTCATATCAATTCCGCCATGCTTTGGCCCCCGACGATGATTTGACGGATAAGCCGCAAGGATGCAAATGTCCTGCAACCGCCACGCAACCCTGGCCTTCGCGCCAAAGTCCGACCGCCCAGCCGCGGTCAAAACCATGTGAGGAACGATGACCTTCAAACCCGCCAAATGGCCCCGCAAACTCCGCTCGCAGGAATGGTTCGGCGGCACGTCGAAAGACGCGATCTACCATCGGGGCTGGATGAAGAATCAGGGCTATCCCGCTGATCTCTTTGACGGAAGGCCGGTCATCGGCATCCTCAATACCTTCTCCGAACTCAACCCGTGCAACGCCCACCTCAACGATCTGGCCGAACGCGTGAAGCATGGCGTCTATGAGGCGGGCGGCTTTCCCGTCATCGTCCCGGTGTTCTCCGTCTCCGAATCCGGCTTCCGGCCGACCGCGATGATGTTTCGCAACATCGCCGCGATGGCGGTCGAGGAAACCATCCGGGGCCAGCAGATGGACGGCTGCGTGCTTCTTGTCGGCTGCGATAAGACCACCCCGTCGCTTCTGATGGGCGCGGCCTCGGTCGATCTGCCCTCGATCTGCGTCACCGGCGGCCCGATGCTGAACGGCCACTTCCGCGGCGAAAAGATCGGCTCCGGCACCCACCTTTGGAAATTCTCCGAAGCCGTGAAAGCAGGCGAAATGACCGCTGAGGAATTCGTCGAGGCCGAAGCCTCGATGTCCCGCTCGCCGGGTTCGTGCAACACGATGGGCACCGCCTCGACGATGGCCTCGATGGCCGAAGCCCTCGGCATGGCGCTGTCCGGCAACGCCGCGATCCCGGCAGTGGACAGCCGCCGCCGCATGATGGCGCAACTCACCGGGCGGCGCATCGTGCAGATGGTCAAGGACGATCTCAAACCCTCCGACATCATGACGCGGCATGCCTTCGAAAACGCGATCCGCACCAACGCCGCCATCGGCGGCTCCACCAACGCTGTGATCCACCTTCTGGCGATGGCGGGCCGCGTCGGCATCGACCTCACGCTTGATGACTGGGACAAGCTCGGCCGCGATGTCCCGACCATCGTCAACCTGATGCCGTCGGGCAAACACCTGATGGAAGAGTTCTTCTACGCTGGCGGCCTTCCTGTCGTGATCAAGCGTCTTGGCGAAGCGGGCCTTCTGAACAAGGACGCGATCACTGTCTCGGGCAAATCCATGTGGGACGAGGTGAAGGACGTCCGCAACTGGAACGAAGACGTCATCCTGCCAACCGAAAAGGCGCTGACACAATCCGGCGGCGTGGTCGTCGTCAAAGGCAACCTCGCCCCCGATGGCGCGGTCCTGAAACCCTCCGCCGCGACCCCTGCCCTGATGCAGCACAAGGGCCGCGCCGTGGTGTTTGAAGACATCGACGACTACAAGGCCCGCATCGACGACGAGGACCTCGACATCGACGAGACCTGCGTCATGGTCCTGAAAAACTGTGGCCCGCGCGGCTATCCCGGCATGGCCGAGGTCGGCAACATGGGCCTGCCGCCCAAGGTCTTGCGCAAGGGCATCACCGACATGGTCCGCATTTCCGACGCGCGCATGTCCGGCACCGCCTACGGCACCGTCGTCCTCCACACCTCGCCCGAAGCGGCGCGCGGCGGCCCCCTCGCCGTGGTCCGCTCCGGCGACATGATCGAGTTGGATGTGGCAAACCGCCGCCTGCATCTGGATATTTCCGACGCCGAACTTGCCCAGCGCCTCGCCGAATGGAAATCTCCGGTAGAACGCCCGAACGGTGGCTATGCGCAGCTTTACCACGACCACGTCCAAGGCGCCGACAAGGGCGCCGACATGGATTTCCTCGTCGGTTGCCGTGGCAATGCGGTGGGCCGCGAAAGCCACTAACCCACCAAGGGCCCGCAAGGCACCTCCCTCCCCCCTCATGGGGGAGGGTTGGGGTGGGGGGGCGCGCTCCCTGCCCCCTAGGTTGAAAGGATGACACCATGACCAAGATCGCCCTCGTCGGCATCGGCAAGATCGCCATCGACCAGCACGTCCCCGCCATCGCCGCCTCGCCGGACTGGGAACTTGCCGCCACCGTCAGCCGCCACGGCACCGTCCCCGGCATCCCGGCCTTTACCGATATCGACACCATGCTGGCCGAACGACCCGACATTCCCGTGGTGTCGCTCGCCCTGCCCCCGGTGCCCCGCTTTGCCTACGCCGAAGCGGCCCTGCGCGCCGGCCGCCATGTCATGCTGGAAAAGCCGCCCGGTGCCACGCTGGCCGAAATCCACGCGCTGCAAGCCATCGCCGCTGAAATGGGCGTCAGCCTTTATGCCACGTGGCACAGCCGCATGGCCCGTGCCGTTGCCCCGGCAAAAGCTTGGCTGCACGGCCAGACCATCACCCGCGCCAACATCACTTGGCGCGAGGATGTGCGCAAATGGCACCCCGGTCAGGATTGGGTGTTCGAACCCGGCGGCATGGGAGTGTTCGACCCCGGCATCAACGCGCTTTCGATCCTGACCGAGATCCTGCCCGCCCCGGTGCATGTGACCGCAGCCACCCTTACCTACCCCGCCAACCGCCAGACCCCGATTGCCGCAGCATTGGTCTTTTCCGGCAACGTCAGCGCCGATTTCGACTGGCGGCAGGAAGGCCCGCAAACCTGGGATATCGAGGTTGAAACCCACAAGGGCCACCTCGCGCTCCGCATGGGCGGCAACGTGCTGGAACTTGACCACAAACCCGTCACGGGCGAGCCGTCGATCATGGGCGAATACCCGGCGCTTTACGCCCGCATGGCCGAGCTTGTCAGCACCAGCACCAGCGACGTCGACCTCGCCCCGATGGTTCACGTCGCCGACGCGATGACCCTCGGTCGGCGTTTGGTGACCGACGCGTTCGAGTTCTGAGGCCAGACAAACAGGTTAACAGTTTCTGAACAAGACTCGCCAAGTCATTGATTTCATTCAAGTGCAAAGCGTGTCCCACCGTGGGACACGCCCGCCGCCTCACCCCTGCGCCAACCGATGCGCAACAGCCTTCGGCAAGACGCACAGCATTTCATACAGCAGGTTCGCCCCCACCAGCGCGGTATTCCCCGACGGGTCATAAGGCGGCGAAACCTCCACCAGATCGCCCCCAACAAGGTTCAGCCCCGCACAGCCCCGCACGATCTCCAGCCCCTGCCAGATCGTCAGCCCCCCCGGCTCCACCGTCCCCGTCCCCGGCGCGAAAGCGGGGTCCAGGCTGTCGATATCGTAGCTCAGATAGACCGGCGCATCGCCGATCTTTGCCCTGATCTCCGCCATCAACGGCGTCAGCGATTTATGCCAGCACTCCTCGGCCTGCACCACCGTCCAGCCATTCTTGCGGCCCCAGTCGAAATCCTCCGGGCTATATCCCGTCCCCCGCAGCCCGATCTGGAATACCTTGTCGTTTTGCAAGCACCCATCCTCCCACGCCCGCCGGAACGGGCAGCCATGCGCCACCTTTTCCCCGAACATGGTGTCGTTGATATCGGCATGGGCATCGACATGGATCAGCGCCACCGGACCATGCCGCTCCTTGATCGCGCGCAGGATCGGCCAGGTCAGCGTATGGTCGCCCCCCAGCGTCAGCGGGACCACCCCGTGCGACAGAACCTCCCGGTAATGCGCGGTGATAATGTCGACGGTCTTCTTAAGATCGAACGTATTGATCGGCACGTCACCTATATCAGCCACCTGCATCGCCTCGAACGGCGCCGCCCGCGTGGCCATGTTGTAGGGTCGCAGCATCCGCGATTCGTCGCGGATCTGGCGCGGCCCCAGCCGCGTGCCGGGGCGGTTCGAGGTGCCGTGATCCATCGGAATCCCGATGAACGCCGCATCAAGCCCCTCGGCGGTCGCCTGAGCGGGCAGACGCATCATCGTGGCCGGTCCGCCAAAACGCGGCATGTCGTTGCCGCCAAGCGGCTGGTTGAAATCGTGGGTCATTCGTGGCCTCGTCTTGTGCTGGCGTGCGGTTCTGGCCGCCAGCCTTACATCTCCGGCAGGAAAAGCGAACCCGTCATCTGGCGGCTGCTGCGTGGTCTGCGGCAAGATCCAGCGCCGACTGCCGCACCGTGGCTGCGACCGTTTCGAACTGCGCGGCAAGCGGGCTCGACTTGCGCCAGACCATGCCGATGGTCCGCTGCGGTTCGGGCGGGCGGAAGCGCGCAATCGACACCGGCGCCGAACGCGTCTCGACCGCGACGGCCATCTCGGGGATCAGGGTCACGCCGATCCCCGCCCCCACCATCTGCACCAGCGTCGTCAGCGAGCTTGCATCCATCAACTCGCGCGGCGCGAGGGGCGAAAGGCTGCAAAACGACAGCGCCTGATCGCGAAAGCAGTGCCCTTCCTCCAGCAGAAGAAGCCGCATTTCGCGCAGCTTTTCTGGCCCGGGAACCGGCTTCCCAGTGTCTGACAAAGGCCGCACCAGAACGAAAACCTCGCTGAACAGGGCCACTTCCGTCAGCGACGGCTCGGATACCGGCAGGGCAACGATCGCCGTGTCCAGGCGACCTTCCTCGAGATCGCGAATCAGCTTTGGCGTCACCGTCTCGCGCACCTGCACGTCCAGCCCGCCGCCCAGCCGCGCCAGATTTTCGATGAGGCGGGGCAACAGGTATGGCGCGACTGTCGGGATCACCCCGATCCGCAGCCGCCCCATACTCCCTTGACGCGACGCTTGCGCCAAATCCTCCAGTTCTTCCATCGCGCGCAGGATCGCCCGCGCGCGCGGTGCGAACACCTCGCCAAATCCGGTCAGCCTGACCTGCCGCGCGCCGCGTTCGAAAAGTGCTGCCCCAAGGCTTTCCTCAAGGTCCTTGATCTGCATCGACAGCGCCGGCTGCGAGATCGAGCACAGCTCCGCAGCCCGCCCGAAATGCCCCTGTCGTGCAAGGGCATCGAAATAGCGCAGCTGCCGGATCGAAAGGTTTCTCATAGCTTTTGTTTATCGCTCCCATCAGTTTATTCAACTTAAACTAATCGCCGAAGCGGACTATAGTGTCTCATCAAACACCGATGCAGATGGACGGCACCGTGGGCGCGGTGCCGCCACTTCGTAGCATTCGTCATGCATCAACACAGCTTGGGAGCGCACAATGGACGGTAATGACAGCGGCAGAACGGGCAAATGCCCGGTGATGCATGGCGTGGCAAAGCAAGCCACGTTTGCGGCACGGTCAAATCGCGACTGGTGGCCGAACCAGCTTAACCTGCGGATTCTGCATCAGAATACGCCGATGTCGAACCCCATTCCGTCGGTGAACTACAGCGATGAGTTCAAGAAACTTGATCTCGACGCGTTGAAGTCCGACCTTTACGCCCTGATGACCGACAGCCAGGACTGGTGGCCGGCAGATTATGGTCACTATGGCCCGTTCTTCATCCGCATGGCCTGGCACAGCGCCGGCACCTACCGCACCGCCGACGGGCGCGGCGGGGCGCGGTCGGGGACGCAGCGGTTCGCGCCGCTGAACAGCTGGCCCGACAATGCCAACCTGGACAAGGCCCGCCGTTTGCTGTGGCCGATCAAGCAGAAATACGGCAACCGCATCTCCTGGGCTGACCTGATGATCCTGGCGGGCAACTGCGCGCTGGAATCGATGGGATTCAAGCCCTTCGGTTTCGGCGGCGGCCGTGCCGATGTGTGGGAGCCGGAGGAGGACATCTACTGGGGGTCCGAGGAAACCTGGCTGGGCGATGCGCGCTACACCGGCGAACGCGAGCTGGAAAACCCGCTGGCGGCAGTGCAGATGGGCCTGATCTACGTCAACCCCGAAGGCCCGAACGGCAAGCCCGATCCGGTCGCCTCGGGCCGCGACATCCGCGAAACCTTTGCCCGCATGGCGATGAACGACTACGAAACCGTAGCGCTGGTTGCAGGTGGTCACACCTTTGGCAAGTGCCACGGCGCGGGCGATGCGGCACTGGTCGGGCGCGAGCCTGAAGGGGCCGGCCTGGCCGAGCAGGGCCTTGGCTGGAAGAACGCTTTCGGCTCCGGCTTCGGCGTTCACACCACCACCAGCGGGATCGAGGGCGCATGGACGCCGACCCCCACCACGTGGGATAACGGCTACTTCGACATGCTGTTCGGCTTTGACTGGCATCTGGTGAAAAGCCCCGCAGGTGCATGGCAGTGGCAGCCGACCGATCCGGCGGCGGCAACATTGGTGCCCGACGCGCACGACCCGTCGCGCCGCCACGCACCGATGATGACCACCGCCGACATGGCGATGCGGATGGACCCGATCTACGAACCCATCTCGCGCCACTTCCACCAGAACCCGGCGGAATTCGCCGATGCCTATGCGCGCGCCTGGTTCAAGCTGACGCACCGCGACATGGGGCCGAAGGTGCTTTACCTTGGCAAGGAGGTTCCGACGGAAGACCTGATCTGGCAAGATCCGGTGCCGCACGCCACCCATCCTCTGATCAGCGCTGCTGACGCGGCCGACCTCAAGGAAAGGTGCCTTGCTTCCGGCCTTGGCATCGCTGATCTGGTCAGCACTGCCTGGGCTTCGGCCTCGACCTTCCGGGGCTCCGACATGCGCGGCGGCGCGAACGGTGCGCGCATCCGCCTTGCACCGCAGAAGGATTGGGAGGTCAACCAACCCGCGCATCTGGCCCGTGTGCTTGCTGTGCTGGAAGGCATCCAGACCAGCTTCAACGCGGCGCAAACCGGCGGCAAGCTGATTTCGCTGGCCGATCTGATCGTGCTTGCGGGCAACGCAGGCGTCGAGGCGGCGGCAAAGGCTGCAGGCCATGCGGTCACCGTGCCGTTTGCTCCCGGCCGCACCGACGCCACGCAAGAACAGACCGACGTGGAAAGTTTTGCCGTGATGGAGCCGATCGCAGACGGGTTCCGCAACTATCTGAAGGCAGGCTATTCCGTTTCGGCGGAAGAATTGCTGGTCGATAAGGCGCAGCTGTTGACGCTGACTGCGCCGGAAATGACCGTGCTCATCGGAGGTTTGCGGGTGTTGGGCGCGAATGTTGATGGCAGCGCGCATGGCGTATTCACGCACCGCCCCGGCCAGTTGACCAACGACTTCTTCGTCAATCTGCTGGACATGCGGACGAAATGGTCGGCGGCATCCGAAGCTGACGACGTGTTCGAAGGCCGGGATCGCAGCACTGGCGCGGTCAAGTGGACCGGAACCCGCGTTGACCTTGTGTTCGGATCGAACTCGCAACTGCGCGCCCTGGCCGAAGCCTATGCGCAATCGGACAGCGAAGCCGCCTTCGTCGGCGCTTTCGTCACCGCATGGACCAAGGTGATGAACGCCGACCGCTTCGACCTTGCCTGACAAAACCCGCCGGGCGCAGCAGCTTTCTGGCTGCGTCCGGCACATTTCACGGCTTGGAATTGGCCCTTGCCTTGTCGGCATCGTCCGGACGTTTGGTCGTCCCCGAAGGGTCGGACGGCGTGCCCTTGAACTCTGTCGGATCATGCGGCGACCCTTCGTGGTCGGCCTTGTCGTTGCCGGGCGACCCGAGGATTGACCGTTTGCGGGCCGCTGGCCGTGGTGCGTTGGGCATCGTCTGCTCCTCTCTCGCGTGGTGCATCGCTTCCCTCTGTGCAGCCCACACGCCGTGACTTTGTTCCCGGAAAAGCTCCCACTCCCCCCCAACTCGGAACTTAGTTGCTGCGCTGGGGTTGTTCGTTTTATGCGCGCCGCAACGGGCCGCGCCGAACAGGTGTTGGAGAGTTCAATGAACAATATCGTCTATCTTGTCGGCCTCGTGGTGATCGTGATCGCGATCCTTTCCTTCTTCGGCTTGCGGTGAGCATGCCGCGCACAAAGGGTCTTTCGGCATGGCGCCGCGATCATTCTGGAAAGGCTATCTGAAATTGTCGCTCGTCACCTGCCCGGTGACGATGATGCCCGCCACGACCGAAACCGAAAAGCTGCGCTTCCACACCATGAACGCCAAGACCGGCAACCGCGTGGTTAGCCACTATGTCGACAGCGTGACGGGCAAGCCCCTCCGCGACGGCGACGAGGTCAAAGGCTATCCGCGCGGCGAGGATGATTTTGTGCTGCTGGATGACGACGAGATCGACAGCGTCGCGTTGGAAAGCACGCGCACCATCGAGATCGAGATGTTCGTTCCCGCCGACAGCGTGGGCTGGATATGGTATGATAAGCCGCACTACCTGTTGCCCAATGACAAGGTCGGGGAAGAGGCGTTTTCGGTGATCCGCGAAGCGATGCAGGCGACCGGCACGGTCGGCATCTCACGGGTCGTGCTATACCGGCGTGAACGGGCGGTCATGCTGGAACCGCGCGGCAAGGGCATCGTGCTTTGGACCCTGCGCTATGGCGACGAGGTCCGCCGCGAAGATGAAAAGTTTGCCTCCGTCGAGGATGCCAAGCCTGAGCCGGATGTGATGAAACTCGTCACGACGCTGATCAAGGAACGCACTGGGCCGTGGGAGCCTTCGATGGCCGAAGACCCGGTGCAGGCCAAGCTGATCGACATCATCGCTGCCAAGAAGAAGGGCAGAAAGAGACCGGCACGATCCGAAATGCCAACGCCGGACAAAAGCAACGTCGTCAGCATCACCGATGCATTGAAGCGCAGCCTTGCGGCCGAAAAAAAGGGCAAAAGCTGATCAGCCCTTCCGCCCTTTTGCCGGTGTCTTAAGCAGCACACCAGCTTTCCAGAAGCCGTCCCACGGATCGCTTGCAAGCGCAGCCAGCCGCGCGGGCACCGTATCCAGTTTGAAATGCGCGGGGCCGATCTTTTCGGTCAGTTCGTCCCAAGTCACCGGTGTCGATACCGGCGCACCGCGTCTTGCACGGGTCGAAAACGCTGCGACGGCAGTCGCGCCACGCTGGTTGCGAAGGTAGTCTATCAGGATCTTGCCCTGCCGCTTGGCCTTGGCGATGGTGGACACATAAAGATCGGACGAGTCTGCGGCCATCGCCTCGGCCATGCGCCGTGTGAACGTCTTGACCGCCGCCCAGTCCGCCTGCGGCTTCAACGGACAGACTACATGCAGTCCCTTGCCGCCCGAGGTTTTCACATAAGCCTTTAGCCCCGCATCCCGGCAGCGCTGGCGCACTTCGCGCGCGGCGTTCAGCACCGCGCCCCACACTACGCCCTCGCCGGGATCAAGGTCGATCACGATCCGGTCCGGTCGCTCCCAATCGGCCAGCGTCGATCCCCAGGGATGAATTTCCAGCGTGGCTGCCTGAACCAGGCCGATGAGCCCGTCAAGATCGTTGACCGCTATAAGCTTTTCGCCGCGGTCCTTCGGGTCTTCGACCAGCGCGATCTTGTCGCTCAACCCCTTCCAGGCGTGTTTTTGAAAGAACTGCTGCCCCTCGATACCTTCGGGGCAGCGCAGCAGCGCCAAGGGGCGGCCGACGATATGCGGCGCGATGTGGGGCCAGACCTCTGCATAATAGTCCGCCAAACCTTCTTTGGTGACACCGGCGTCAGGCCAGTAGATCCGGTCCGGATGGGTCAGTTTGACCGTGCGACGTTGCGGCGCGGGCGCCGTGGTCGCCACCGCCACCTCGCGGCGGATTTCGGTGGCCGGCTTGTCTTCGCGCAAACCGCGAAACGCGGCGTGGCGAAGATGCCCATCCGCCGTCCACGCCCGAAACTCCACCTCTGCTACCAGGTCGGGCTTCACAAAACGCACCTGACTGCGTTGGGCAACGGTCAGGGGAGACGCGAACGGGCTCTCGGGAACCGCAATAGCCTCTAGCCGCAGGAACAGCGACGCCGCAACCGAAGCGCTGAACCCCGTGCCGACCCGGCCCACGTAGGTCAGGCCACTCGCCTCATGAACCCCCAGAACCAGCGAACCCACCGCCTGACGCGAGGTGGTCGACGGAACATATCCACCGATCACGAACTCCTGCCGGTCCGAACATTTCGATTTGATCCAACCAGTCCCCCGGCCCGTGCGATATGGCGCATCCCGCAGCTTCGACACGATGCCCTCAAGGCTCAGCCGGCACGCGTGGCGCAACACCATATCGCCGGTTTCCACGAAATGGTCGCTGTAGGCCACACGCCGGTCGGCGGTGGCAATCAGGCGCTCCAGCACCGCCTTGCGCTGGATGAAGGGAACCTTGCGCAAGTCGTGGCCGTCGAAATGCAAAAGGTCGAAGGCATAATAAACGAAGCGGTCGGTTCGCCCCTCGCTCAGGTCAGATTGAAGCGCGGAAAAGCTCGACGCGCCCAGCTCCGTCTCCACCACCAGTTCGCCGTCCAGAAGCGCCGCCTGTGCCGGCAGCCCAACCAGCGCCTTGACGAGCTCGGGGCCGAACTTCGCGGTCCAGTCCAGACCGCTTCGGGTCAACAGCCGCACCTGCCCTGCCTTTATGCGGGCCTGCAGCCGATAACCGTCGAACTTTATCTCGTGGAGCCAACGCTCGCCAGTCGGCGGCGAGGGGGCCAGCTTGGCCAACATGGGCTCAACGAACTCGGGCAGCCGAGCCCGTTTGGCGCCGGGCAGCGATGCCACATCGGCGACCCGCGGCTCAGCGTCGTTGTCTGGCTCAGGCAGCTTCGCGCGGGGTTTGCCCGGCTTGGCGATGTGACCGGTTTTTGACGACCAGCCCGGCGCTTCGGTTGCGACCTCGGGCAGGTCGCGCCCTGTCTTGACCGACAACGGGCTTTCCTCCAGCAGATCGGGTGCGTTTTCGGGCCGCGAATATTCGTCGTCGGCCTTGATCAACAGCCAGTTTTCGCGCTTTTCCCCCGGCTTTGCTTGCATCCGAACCAGATGCCAGCCGCCACGCAGCTTTTCGCCCTGCAACTCGAACTCAAGATGGCCCTTCGCATAGCCTTTCGCGGCATCGCCCACTGGCATCCACTGCCCGCGATCCCAAAGGATCACCGTGCCAGCGCCGTATTCGCCCTTTGGAATGGTTCCTTCGAAGTCGCCATACTCAAGCGGATGATCTTCAACATGCACCGCAAGCCGCTTTTCCCCCGCCACCAGACTGGGGCCGCGGGTCACTGCCCAGCTTTTCAGGACACCGTCCATCTCCAGCCGCAAATCATAGTGCAGCCGGGTCGCGTCGTGCTTTTGCACGACAAAGCTGTTGCCCTTGCCCTTGGCGCGGCGTCCTTTCGGCTCGGGCGTCACACCGAAATTCCGTTTCTCGCGGTAGGTTTCCAGCGCCATGAGTCATCCCGCCTTCCGGCGCGGCGTGGCGGTTCTTTGGTCGTTCTTCTTGCCTGCGACCTTGGCGCTTTCGCGCAGCGCGGCCAGAAGATTCACCTTCGTTTCCCGCTTCGGCTCGGGCCTCTTCGCGATCTTGCGACCTTCCAGCTTGGCTTTCACAAGCTCGGCCAACGCCGAGTCATAGCGATCATCGAAGGTGGAGGGATCAAACGACCCGCGCTTCGTTTCGATGATATGTCGCGCCAGATCAAGCATTTCACCTGTGATCTTCACGTCAACGACCTCGGCGAAGGCTTCGTCAGCCGCCTTGACCTCGTGGTCGAAATTCAGCGTCGTGCCGATCAGCCCCGACCCATGCGCCCGGATCAGCATCGTCCGCACCCGGCGGAACAGAACCGCACGCGCAATGGCTGCCACGCCCTGCGCCCGCAGGCCGTCGCGGATCAGCACAAAGGCATCCGCAGCCGCAGCGTCAGAGGGTGCAAGGTAGTAGGGCTTGTCGAAGAACACGTCGTCGATCTGGCCGCAGGGCACAAAACTTGTAACATCCAGCACCTTGTCGCTTTCAGGCACGGCAGCGGCGATCTCGTCCGGGGTCAGCAGCACATGCTCGCCGCCCCCAAGTTCGTAGCCCTTGATCTGGTCCTGCCGCTCGACCACATCGCCGGTTTCCGCGTCCACGAACTCGCGCCGAACTTTGTTGCCAGTGGCCCGGTTCACCATGTGGAAGGCGACCCGGTCCGACGTCGATGCCGCCGTGTAAAGCGCGACCGGACAGAGCAGTTCCGCTATCTTCAGCGTCCCTTTCCAACTTGCCCGAGATGCCATGCCTCACCGCCGTTCAAGCCCGCCCAGCTTTGTCAACCGGGCTGCGGCGCAATTGGTTCCGCGACCGGTCGCATTGGCTTTGCAGCAGCAACCAGTGGCTGATCGGGAATTCGTGCCCACATTGCCCCCGGCCAACCGGATCAGAAGGGTGTTGGCGTCGCAATTACCCGGTCGATTGCCTGCAATGTACGGGCGCTCGCGCCGCTGTGTTCGGACAGGAACACGGAAATCTTGTCCGACAGATCCACAGGCGGCTCGCGCAGGGCGGCAAGCAGCGCCGCTCCGTCTGGCACCCTGCGCGCGATACCAGCCAACTCAGCCTCAACGAAGGGATACTCGATGGTCCAGATGTGGGGACCGGTCAGCACCGGCTTGCCCAGCATCAGGGGTTCGATGATGTTGTGCGCGCCGCGCGGGTTGAAACCGCCGCCGACAATCACCCGGTTACCAAGGGCGAGGTAGAAGAACATCTCGCCAAGGCTGTCTCCCAGCAGCACGTCCACCGGGCCAAGCGGCGTCGGCGCAGTCAGATCGGCGGCCAGCGCTTCACTGCGCCGGGAAACCTGCAACCCAGCGGCACCCAGTTGAGCGGCAACCGCACCGAACCGTTCGGGTGCCCGTGGCACATAGACAAACAGCGGGGCCGGCCGGGTGTCGGCCTTCGCGGCATCCCTGCTTTGCCTGATCACGCTGAGGAAAAGCTCTTCCTCGACCTGAACGCCGCTTGCGATCGTGATCACCTCCCGGTCGGGCCCAAGGGTCGCGCGCAGGGTTTCCGCCGCGCGCACCTGTTGCGCCGGAACCGGCTGATCAAAGCGCAATTCGCCGGTCACAATCACGTTCTTCAACCCGGTAGAGGCGAACCGCTCTGCCTGCAGGCGGGATTTCACAAAGGCTCCTGCCAAGCCACGGATCACCCGCTGACGCAGCCGCAACCCGGCGCTGTCACGCGCAAGGGACCGGGTACCGTAGATCCCGTTGCACAGGTAGAGCGGCACCCCTGCGGCACGGGCTGCAAAGATCATCGCGGGCCATATCTCCACTTCCAGGGTCAGGCCGATGCGCGGCTTGCACGCTTTCAGGAAACGGCGATAGCACCACGCCATGTCGAACGGCACCCAGGCGACGGTGACCTGGCCAGAGGCGATCTCGGGCCCGAAAAGCCGAGCGGACTCGCGTCGTCCGGCAGGGGTGAAGTGGGTCAGCAGGACCTTGTCGCCCCGCGCCAGCAGCGCCCGGATCAGCCCAGTTGCCGAGCGGATTTCGCCAAGGCTTACCGCATGCAGCCAGATCGCGCCCTTTGGCAACTCACGGTCGTAAAAGCCGAACCGCTCGGCCAGATGGGTGCGATAGTCCGGGTCGCGGCGCCCACGGTGCCACAGATAGACCAGCACCACAGGCAGAAGTACGACCCACAAGGCCCGGTAAAGGATGAGGAATACCTGCAGTATCACCGCGACCCATCCATCAACCGAAGCAGCCTTTCCGCCAGGCCGTCGACCTCCAGCCGCGCGGCCTGCACCAGCGAACAGGCGCCATCGCCGCCACCCTGCCCAGCGCTGTGTGCAACCTCGTCGGCAAGCCTCCCGGCAGCCTCGTCGACGGGCTGTATCTGGCGTGCCAGGCCGAGTGCTGCAAGCTCGGCATAATCGATGCGAAAATTAGCGGTGTCGGGCCCGCTGAACACCGGCACTCCAAGACAGATCGCCTCCCACGGATTATGCCCACCGCCGCCGCCAAATGACCCGCCAACAAACGCGCTTTCGGCCAGCCTGTACCACAGCCCCAGCTCGCCAAAACTGTCGGCAAGAAGAACGCTTGTGTCCCGCCCGATCGCCCCGCCACGGCTGCGCTGCACAAAGGAAAGCCCTGCCGCCGCCAGCGCCGCCGCGATTTCGCCAGTGCGGGCTGGCAGGCGCGGCGTCAGGATCAACAGCCAAGCCGGGTCTGCGTCTTGCAGACGCTGCTGCGCCCCGATCACCACCGCCTCATCGGCAGCATGGGTCGACGCGGCCACCCACACCCGCCGACCGGCAAGCTGATGTCGCAGACGGGCAAGTTCGCCCTCATCCACGCGCAAAGGCTGCGCGGCGGGTTTGAGCGAACGCATCTCCGTCACCGTCGCGGCCCCCAGCTGGCGCAGATGCGCAGCGCTTTCCGCGTCCTGCGCAAACACCAGGTCGAACCGGCCAAGCATGTCGCGATAAAGCCCCGCCAACCTTGCGCGTTTGGCAAAGGACGCGGCGTTCATCCGCGCGTTGACATAGGCAAGGGGGATGCCCCGGTCCGCCGTATCCGAAACCGCACCGGGCCAAAGATCCTGTTCGGACCAGACCGACAGGGCGGGCCGCCAGTGATCCAGAAACCGTCGCATGAAATCCGGGCCGTCCAGCGGCAACATCTGATGCAGCGCGCCCGGCGGCAGGTTGCGCGCGATCACCTGCGCCGAAGATCTTGCGGTCGAGGTGACAAGCACCGCCAGACCGGGGCGCGCAGCCTTCAGCGCGTCGATCAAGGGGCGCAGCGCCAGAACTTCGCCCAACCCGACAGCGTGGACCCAGACAAGCTGGCCATCGGGGCGCGGCAGTGTCGGCTGGCCCAGCTTTTCACCAGCGCGGGCCGTGTCTTCCTTGCCCTGCGTGATCCGCCGTTTTAGCACCGCGCGCATCACCGGCTGCAGCACCCGTCGCGCCGCGCCGTACAGCAGTGTCACAGGGCCCCTGCCCGTCATACGGCAACCGCCCTTGACCAGGCCAGCCGGTCATCAAAAGCCTTCGGGCGGGGCGGCAGATCATTGATGCCAGGCCGCAGTTTCGGGGCTGACGCGCGGGAGTCAATGTCCACGTCGATCGCCTCCTTCCGGTCTGACTTGCGTGCTGCTGATACCAATTGGGTGCCGCGAGGTCTAGAACCATATCGGCACGCACGGGGTCCGTGCTAGGCCAATCGCGGCACTCGCTGGACGAGTTTGATCAGGCCAGACGGCGACGAGCCGAGCTGTCAGCTCGCAGCCCCGCGTCGCTTGCCGCTAATGGGGATAGCGCAACCCCGCTTCGGTCACCACCGCGTCCATCGCGATATCGTGCGGCAGCGGAAATATCGTATCGACCTGCGCTGCCTCCAGCCCAACCCCAATCACAAACGGTCGGGGTGAAAGCGCGGCCAAGGTGCGGTCAAAGTAACCACCGCCATACCCAAGCCGGAACCCTGCAGCATCCCACCCGACCACAGGCGCAAGGCTCACGTCAGGAATGATTTCGGGACCGTCGGCAGGGATGGGGATCTTCCAGAAACCCTGCACCATCCTGCACTCGGGCGTCCATCGTCGGAAACCAAGTGGAGCACCCGGCAGCAGCACAACCGGCAACGCGACCGTCGCGCCCCGCCCCACAAGATCGGCGAGCCAGTGTCTCAGGTTCAGTTCGGCCTTGATAGGCCACCAGGCCGAAATGATCAGGTGTTCCAGCGGCCCTGCCCTTGCCCGGATCAACGCCTCCAAATGCGGCGTGATCAGCTCGGCTGCAGTCTGGCGCAGGGCAGCCGACAGGGCCGCGCGTTCCTCCAGCAGGCGTGCCCGTTCTGCCTTGCGCCACTGCGCCACGTCGCGCGGATCATGTGACTCCTCCGCTGCGGTCGAGACCACAGGAGGCAACTTGTCTGGACCTGTTTTCATTGATCGCTCCTATCAGGGGCGCGCCGCCGCAACGCCCCGTGAGGTCACCTTGAACCCGAAGGCCGGCTTGTTCGACGCTATTTGATGTCTCATGCATCGTTGCATCATCAGCGTCGCCATCGTCCGTCGTTTTGCTGCTGAACTCGATACTGCCGCAGTAACTTGGGCACATGGCCAGTTCTCCGTATCCCAGTCCCACATCGGTGGGGCGTGAATGCACGTGTCAGTGGCGACGTAGGCCGCAGATCATCGAAGCGCCACTCGACAAAGCCATTTCTCCTATCGCGGCGGTAATGCTAAGGCTCTTGCGAAGAGGAGCGGTAAGGTCATCACGGCCTGATCCTCTACGCTCGGTATGCAATACGGGCCTGACGATCAGGCCTGTCGCGTTTCGGGCACAGCCCGGATGGCGTCGTCCGGCGCTGCCGCCACACCGCCGGGGCGAGGACGGCAACGGACAGCAGTAGCCCGGAAAGTGCGATGAAAATCGCCGGAAACCCCACATGTTCTGCCATCAGGCCGATCATCGACGGCGCAACCAGCATCCCGCCATAACCGATGAACGATACAGCCGCGATGGCCCCGCCGGGGTTCGCTCCTCCGTGGCGCCCCGCTGCCGAGAACAGGATCGGCACGATGTTCGCCAATCCGATACCGCTCAGCGCAAATCCCGCGAGGACAAGCGTGGTCGAGGGCGCAAGTGCGGCCAGCGTCATTCCCACTGCAGCGATGCCCCCCGACGCGCGCAGAAGCGGCACTGCGCCAACCCGGTTGCGCACCGCGTCGCCGCAGAACCGCATCGCCGCCATGCAGGCAGAGAACAAGGCAAAGGCCAGTCCAGACACCGACACCCCCGCTCCGTGGTCCGACGACAGGTAAAGCGCGCTCCAGTCCAGCACGGCGCTTTCAGGTACGAAGGAGAAAAGCGCCATCAGCCCGATAAGGTAGATCGTCCATCCTTGTCGCCACAGTCCGGGTACGGCTCCGGCGGCCGTGACCTCGGCACTCACCGGCGCGCCAAATAGCCGGGACCAAGTGAGGGCCACGACGACAAGGGAAATCGCCGATACCGCCAGAGCATGGCCGACGGTGCCGAGCGCCGCTATCCCCGGCCCGCCAAGGGCACCGCCCAGAAACCCGCCGACACTCCAGAACCCGTGGGTCGAAGACAGGATCGCACGCCCTGTCGCCTGCTCCAGCTCATAGGCATTCGCGTTGGTCGCCACGTCCATCATGGCAACGCTGGCCCCCATCGCCGCCATGGCGACGGCGAGTGACGCCAAGTCCGGCGCGAGCACGGCCGCAGGCAGCGCCAAGGTGCAGCAAACCGCAGTGCCAAGGACCATCGCTCGCGACCCGTGGCGGGCCATCAGCCGCCCCGAAAGGCACATCGCCACCATCGCTCCGATGCCCATTCCCAAAATCAGAAGACCAAGCACAGATTCAGTTATGCCGTGCCGCGAAAGCAACAAGGGGATCTGCGGCGCCCAAGACCCGAGGATGGCTCCGTTCAGCAGAAACAGCGCGGAAATGGCGATCCGCCCTTGGCGTGCAATGACGAGGTCAAGCGTCATGAAAAATCCAATAGGGATAAAAGACAGTCCCCAAAAAGACCGGGGCTCAATCGCAAGGTCGCCTGAAACTGCCCCCTGAACAAGTTTTTTCTCTTATGGGTTGTAACCGTTGGGAGTCCCGCTCGATCGTCTGTTTGAAGCCGCCTTGACCAATCGGTCGTGCGACGACTATCGCCCTCAAGAAGCGGCTTGAATGGGCCACAGCACCCGCACTTAGCGAACGTCCGCTCATGGCCGCTTGCGCCGGTCCAAACAATACAACGCTACGGACGCAAAGCAGTCGGAAGCTGGTCAGGCACATACGGAGTTGATAGCTGCAAACCCGCTTGTCCGGCAGTCTGCGCCTACAGAACCCTAAGCGACCGGCGAACAGGTGGCGTACGCCCCAAGCCAATAGTTCTGCATCGGCACAATCTATATATTGAAGCACGGGGCAATCGGCGTTACGCAGACCCGCGGCTCCGCAGCAAGTAAAGATAGTTTCATGGTCGGCACACCGACGTCCATCGTTGTTCCCTGTCGGAACGAAGCCAGCAATATCATTCCGCTCATCGAAGGCATTGCGCGCAGCATGTCTTCGACCGGCCTGTTCGAGATAATCGTCGTCGACGATGGTTCTGACGACGGCATGGCTGCGGTTCTTCACGGCGCCCGGCAAGACTGGCCGATGTTGCGGGTGTTGCGGCATGACCGGTCCGGCGGACAGTCGGCGGCCATCCATTCAGGCGTGATGGCAGCGCGATACGACCTGATCTGTACGTTGGACGGCGACGGACAGAACCCACCCGAGGAACTGCCGCGCCTGCTCGCACCCTTTCTCGCATCCGGGTCCGAGACGCTGGGTCTGGTGGCCGGGCAACGCGTTGGCCGCAAGGACACGATGGCACGCCGCCTCGCCTCGCGCTTTGCGAACAGCCTGCGGTCCTGGGTGCTGCAGGACGGAACGCGTGACACTGGCTGCGGCCTAAAGATCTTTCGACGCGATGCCTTCCTTGCGCTCCCTTATTTTGACCACATGCACCGCTATCTGCCAGCGCTCTTTGCGCGGGATGGCTGGCGGATCGCGCATGTCGACGTGACGCACCGGCCGCGTGGCGGGGGCAGGTCGCATTACTCGAACCTGCAGCGCGGGATTGTCGGGATCTTCGACCTGATGGGCGTTGCCTGGCTGTTGCGGCGCGGCAAGAAAGCCCGCCCCACCGAAGTCCTCCGGCGCCCTGACGCTGAAACAGAAAGACACCCATGACCTGGCTGATGGATGCCCTCCACGTGAACAGCAGAACCGAGCTCGCCTGGGTCATCTTCGGGCTTTGCGCCCAGTTGATGTTCACCGCCCGCTTCCTCGTGCAGTGGATCGCCTCGGAACGTGCGCGGTCGTCGGTGATGCCGGTGGCCTTCTGGTACTTCTCGTTGATTGGTGGGTTCATGCTTCTGGCCTATGCGCTGTACCGCAAGGACCCGGTCTTCGTGCTGGGCCAGACGCTGGGCGTGGTCATCTATTCCCGAAACCTGTGGCTGATCCATGCCAGCCGCAAGCCCTGAGCCCAGTACGGCAGCTTGGGTCCGGGTGCCAGCTTTCAGGCCGGGGATCGGGGCGCCGTGGATCTGGCGCACACCGCGGGCAAAGCCATTCCCGACCCTCTCGGCCATGCAGCGCCTGGGCAACGACCAGCATCTCCGGTCCGGCGCCGACCTGCCGGATGTGGCCTTTGGCATCGCCTTGGCTTGGGTGCCGAAACTGCGCTGGCCTCGCCTTTTACCTCCCAGCTTCTCAGGATCCCCCGCATGACGCCATTGTTCGGACAGCACGCATCGGCCCGCAGCGTGGGGCTTCTGGCACTGGGGCTGGCAATCGGCTGCGCCGTCCTGCTGCCGCTGATGCGGCCGGTGCTGCCGGTGGACGAGACCCGCTATCTCTCGGTCGCCTGGGAGATGCAGCGCGACGGTACCTTCATTGTCCCTCACCTGAACGGCGAGATTTATGGCCACAAGCCGCCGCTTTTGTTCTGGCTGATCAACCTGGTCTGGTCGGTAACCGGCGTCAGCGACTTTGCCGGCCGCCTCGTGGCACCGGCCTTCGGAGTGCTGAGCGTGGCGCTGACCTGGTGGCTGGGCTTGGCGCTCTTCCCTAATCGCCGGACGCTGGGGCCGACGGCGGCGCTGATCCTGGCCACGACGGGAATCTTCGCGCTTTACGGCTCGCTGACGATGTTCGACACCATGCTCGCTTCGGCCACCCTGCTTGGGGTGCTGGCGCTTTTGCGCATGGATGCGGGCGGGCGCTGGACGGCCACGTTGGCCTTTGGTGCGGCGCTTGCCTTCGGAGTGCTGGCGAAAGGGCCGGTGATCCTTGTGCACTTGATGCCGCTTGCGCTCACCCGCCCGCTCTGGTCGCTGGCCGATACGCCGGGCCGTCCGGCTGCCTGGTATACTCGCGTCGCCGCCGCTATCGGCATGGCGCTGGTGCTTCTGTCGCTGTGGCTGATTCCCGCGTTGTGGCTAGGCGGGCCGGAATACCGCGAAGAGGTGCTCTGGCGGCAAAGCGCGGGCCGGATGGTCAACGCGTTCGACCATGCACGGCCGTTCTGGTTCTTCCTCGCAGTGCTGCCGGTGCTTCTGTGGCCCTGGGCGTGGCGCCCTTCTGCCCTGCGAAGCCTCCGCTCGGCGGGCCTCTGGCGCGACCATCGCGCGCGGCTGCTGGCGATCTGGGGGCTTAGCACGATCGTCCTTTTCTCTCTGATCTCGGGCAAGCAGGTGCATTACCTGATACCAGCCCTTCCCGCCGCCGCGCTGGCAATGGCCGCTGCCCCCGCGCCGCAGCGGGGCTGGGGGCCGGTCGTTGCGGCCCTTGCCGTCATCCTGCCGGTGATGGTCTGGGCCACCCTCCTGTCCACCGGATCGGCGCAGTTGGACGGGGTCGAGGTGGTGACGCTGGGCCCCGCGACACTGGCCGTTGCGGCTGCCATCGCGCTGGCCGGGGTGGCCACTATTCTGGTCGCAACCCGCCGCGCCCCGCTGCTGGGCTGGGCGCTGGTGGCGCCTGTGGCACTGCTGGTCACCCATGTCAGCCTGCGCCCAGCGCTTATGGAACATTTCGACACCACCCGCTTCGCCGCCGAACTGGCCCGCGCGCCCGACACCGGGGTGGCCATCGCCGCCTATCCCTACCAAGGCGAGTTTGGCTTCACGGCCCGGCTGACCGCCCCGATCACGGTTTTGGCTGACAACGAGCTGGAGCCGTGGATCAACGCTCACCCCGGCGGATTGGTCGTCACCACCCGCGACCTACCCCTCGCCATCTCGCCGTCCGGCGAAGCATGGCTCGCTGGCAAGAGGCTCCGGCTGTTCCGCCTGCCGTAACGGGGAAAAGTCGAGGGAAAGAGCATCACTGATAGCCGCACGCATCGGAGCGGTGGCGCGTATCCCCTGAACAACAAGGCCAGCTTCGGGTTTCAGCTCCGCAGGCCTCGGTGCGACAGTGGTGGCAAAAGGACCGCAGGAACATTCAGTAATGATTGGCTCGACACGCATTGCATGATCGACCCGCTGACGTCGCAGTATCCGGGGAGTTCGCTCTGAATGCGGCGCTGGGGTCGACGAACGCAAACCTTGTCGTGAGCTAAATGGTGACAATGAAGTTTGACCTTTAGAACAAGGTTTAAACGGCCCTGGCGCCGACTAGACGCGGACATTCGGGCATCTCCCGAGCACGTTGATGGTACCGGCGGAAGGGCGCTGCAGCCCCACGATACTTCGCAGCAGGACCGACTTGCCGCTGCCCGAGGCACCGACCACGCCAAGCACCTCGCCCCGGCGCACCTCAAGGTCAAGCCCATGATGCACGGTGGTCTTGCCAAACCGATTGGTCAGCTTCCGCACCGTGATGACCGCGCTATCCATCAAACCCCCCAAACGGAAAAGAAGATCGAAGCCAATGCATCAACGACAATGACGAGGAAGATTGCCACCAGGACTGACCGCGAAGTTCGACTGCCAAGAGAGTCGGTGTTTCCAGCGACCTTAAGGCCCTGATAGCAGCCCACCGCGCCGATGATTATCGCAAAAACCGGCGCCTTAGACAGCCCGACCAGCGCGTGCGTCACCGATGTGTTGGCCGCAAGCTGCGTCCGAAACATCGCAGGCGAAATGCCAAGGTCGATCCAGGCCATGAGTGCCCCACCCAGAAGACCGGCCATGTTGGCCACGAAACCAAGGACGGGCAGCAGGAGCAAAAGCGCAAAGACGCGCATGGCGTCGATCTCTTCGCGCATCTTCATCGAGCCGATGGCTGCGGTGAAGGCCGATGCGGATCGACCGGCTACAATGATGGCCGTCAGCAGGATGCCAAGTTCGCGCAGCATCGAGATCGAGATGAGATCAATCACATAGATTTCTGCGCCGAACTGTTCCAGCTGCGATGCCCCCTGGAACGCGAGGACGATCCCGATCAGGAAACCCATCAGCGCGACGATGGGCACGGCGTTGAGGCCGGCCTCCTTCATGTGGTGCACGAGTGCAGTCACGCGCAGGCGCGAGGGATGAAGAACTGTCGTCGCCATTTTGGTAAGAACAAGCCCGAGGAAGCCTACGGCATCGGCAATCCCGACGGAGAACACCGAGACCGCTGTGCCAAGGTCCACCAGCATGTCGCCGGCTTTGTGGTGCGGAAGGCGGCGGCGGCGCTTACGGGGCAGTGGCATGGCATCGGTGACGGTCTGCAAAAGCAGGCTTTGAGCCTCGGTTGCGTTGTCGATCGCGACAGTGCGCCCTTCGGCTTTCTGCGCTGCTTGGAAGGACGCGATGGCCCACGCCCCGGCAGTATCAAGCCAGGTAACCGAGGAGAGGTCGATTATTCCCGCTCCGGATTGGCTTTTGAGAAAATCTCTTTGCTGGTCCAGATTGTTTAACGTGAAGGCGCCGACAAGGTTGGCACGGGCTGCATTCGGAGCATCACCGTTTGCCAGGGAAACTTATCGCCCTCGCGTATCCGGCGCGGTCATCTGAAAGTCTGTCACAGTCTGTGCGGTTCCTGATCATCGGGACTCATCCATTTGGTGTGGCCACCAGGCCGAACGAATGTCCCAAGCCGCCGCACGTGCTCGCTCACTGCACGCCGGGCCAGAAAGTTCGCTCGGTATAAAGAATGAACCGCTTAGAGGGTTCCCGATGAAAACGTGGTCACGAACCGCGCTTGGCTAGCAATGTCTGGTTACAACCGTTAGCTATGCAACGGGGATTGCGAAGCTGATCCGAAATGAGGCTCTGTCGCGATTTCGATCCGTCCCCGCCACCTATGTTCGACTAAAGTCTGAATGAGGATCGACCCGAACCCAGCTGCGGCGGCGGGTCGCAAGGTCCGGAGATCGACAAGCTGCATCTGGACGAAGAGTACCTCACCTTGCACCCAAGCGCGCGACCAGTACGCATTCCAGCTGATGGGTTGGTGGAAGGCATACCCCGCAACGAGGTGACCGTGTCACGCGAGCAGTTGTTGAGCGTAGAGATCAAGGGACGCTCGTACTCGCGCAACGTCACGACTGACTCTGCAGACCTAGTGCTGGCAGAGCATTGGGAGATCGCAGGTCTGGGTCATGCCTGGTCCGGCGGCTCACGCAGTGGCAGTTACACCGATCCCACCGGACCCGATCCCAGCGCCGAGATGATCCGCTTTTTCCTTGTGTAGCTCACGGGAAGGTGTCGAAGGGCGTGTGGCGTTCCACGGGCAGCTTCACTCGGCCAGCCGTGCCGCCTTGATTAGGATGGTCACGATCAGCCCGGTGCCCAACCAATCGTACTGCATCGATCCGCCCAGCTGCCGTTCGATGGTCTGGCTGATCAGCTTGCTGCCATAACTGTCGCCGTTTCGTGGTGCGACAGCTTCTGGCCCGCCGTGTTCGGTCCAGTCGATCTGGACATCCTCGCCTGCCAGACTGCCCGATATGTCAAGCGTCCCGGTTTCAACCGATAGCGCGCCGTACTTCACCGAGTTCGTGGCAAGCTCGTGCAGAACCAGAGCCAAGTTGGTTGCTGCTGCTTCGCCGATGCCCATGCGGGGCACGGCCACCCGGATGCGTCCGGCGAAGGCGCCGTCGTCGTCATAGGGTGACAGCAGCACTGTCAGCAAATCTCCAAGGAGCGCGGCCTTGCCCTGGTCCCTCGGCAAAGGACGCACCAGATCGTGTGCCCGGCCAAGGGCCATCAACCGTTGAGTTAGCTGCTTGGACATATCCTCGATCGATGTCGAGGACCGCATGGTAATCTTGGTCAGAGCACTTGCGATCGCCAGCAGGTTCTTGACGCGGTGGCTCATTTCTCCGGCCAGCAGTTCATTGCCCTCCTCGGCCTGCTTGCGGTCTGTGATGTCAATGAAAATCCCAGTCATGGCACGCCTGAGGATGCCGACATCGCTGCCCTGTCCACGCGCGGAAATCCAGCGGACGTCTTCTCCGAACAAGGTTCTGAAGTCGATCTCGTAGCTCCCGGTGACGGACCGTGTCGCGGAAAAAGCCTCGCGAACCCGGTTGCGATCTGCCGGATGGATCTTTTCGGAAAGAAGCTCGAACGTCAGGTCTTCCGCTGGGGGAACACCCCAGAGTTCATAGCCGCGAAGGTCCATGGCCAGCCCGTCCGTATCGACGTTCCACTGCCACATGGCCACACCGGCGGCATCGACGGCGCGTCGAAGGTCATCGTGGTTCCACTCAGGGGGGCTGAACTTGCTGGATGACATTCGGAACCTCAGGGAAGATTCCACGCACTGTGGCCTTCTATCGTCGCCTATACCATCAAAACGCGACCTTGCCTGCTGATTGCCGGAATATGGGTCCTGCGTCCACACGCGTGTGCCAGTGCTTTCAAGGCACCGAACAGGGAACCGGGAGCATGCCAGTCGCGAACGTGACAAAGTGCGCGGCTGCCTAATGCAAACCAAACTGCGCCATCAGGTGCCTGCGCATATCTACAAAGCTCGGGTCGCTTCGATCCCTCGGCCTGTGTAGATTCACTTCGATCACACGGGGAACGGCTCCTTTTCCCTTTGGCAGAACCAACACGCGATCCGCCAGGAAGATGGCTTCCTCCAGATCATGGGTGACGAGGATCATCGTTACCTTCTCCTCACGCCAGATCCGGGACAGTTCTTCCTGCATGGTCAACTTGGTCATGGCATCCAGCGCGCCGAGTGGTTCGTCCAAAAGGAGGATTTCCGGCTGAACGGTCAGAGCGCGGGCGATGCCCACCCGTTGTGCCATGCCGCCGGAAAGCTGGCGGGGATAGGCGGACTCGAAGTCGCTAAGCCCCACCAGCCGTATGTAGTAGTGTGCACGAGTCTCGGCTTCGGCAGGTGACAGGCCGCGCACGGTAAGGCCGAAGGACACGTTCCCGAGCACCGTTAGCCAAGGCAGAAGGCGCGGTTCCTGGAAGATGATGGCGCGCTCGGTGCCCAGGCCCTGAACGGGGTAGCCGTCGATCAGCACCTCGCCCTTGTCCGGGGCTTCAAGGCCTGCAAGCACGCGCAGAAGCGTGGTCTTGCCGCAGCCAGAGGGGCCGACGATGGCAAGAGCCTCGCCGCCCCGCACGTCAAGTTGAAGATCGCGCAGCACGTTCAAACGCTGGCCGTTCAGCGTGAAAGATTTGGAGAGGTCACGCACGGTGACCTCTCCGCGGCGGGTTGTTTCAACCACGCTCATGCCCCTGCGCCTTCAGTTGGTGGCCGGGCTGTCGCCCGTCACATAGAGAATGTCCTTGGCAACCAGCTTGCCCGGCTCAACAGTGCCCTGACGTTCCAGAACGTCGATCCAGAACTGGATGTCGCGTTCCACTGGAAGTCCGCCTTCGCGCACGCCATAGCCCGCAAAGAACTTGGCCACGTCGGCGTTTTCATCACGTTCGGCCAAGACGCGGGCGAAGATTGACTTGGTTTCCTCGGGGTTCTCGCGGGCATAGTCCAGCGCCTTCACCGAGCCTTCGACAAAGGCCTTGGCCTCTTCCGGGTGCGCCTCGATCCAGTCGCGGCGCAAGACGACAAAGCCGCCCGCGATCTCGCCCAGAACATCGGTGTCGTCAAACACGGCGCGAAGGCCGCCGTTCTGCAGGGCCGCACCCGTGAAGGTGGTCTGCCAATAGCCGAACGCTGACACATCGACCTGTTTCGAACGCAAGACCTGTTCAAGCTGCGGGCCTGGCACGACGATCAGGTTGGCGCTGTCCTCCGCGAGGCCCTTCTGGTGAAGCGCCTCGCGGACCACATAGTCGAGGTGGGCGCCGAGCGTGTTCACCGCGATGGTCTTGCCGACGATGTCCTCCACCGTCTTGATCGGGCTGTCCTCTAGCACATAGAAGATCGACTGGGCCTCATCGTTGATGCCGTTCGACGGGTAGGCCGCGACAAAGTCATTTCCTGCGGCGATGGAGTTCAGGACGGCGGCGGTGGCGGCTGAGCCAAGCTCGACGCTACCCCCGGCCAAGGCGACCAGTGAGGCAGGCCCACCCTGCGCGTAGCCCACGTTTTCCAGCGTGATGCCGGTGCCGTCGAAGTAACCAAGCTCGGCGGCAAGTTCATGGGCGGAAAGGCCGCCCTGGCTTGCAAGGTAGCGGATGGTCACGTCGGCGAAGGCGGGCGTGAGCGGAAGGGTAAGCGCGGTCGAAAGCGCGAGGGTGCGAAAGAAGGTCATTGGTTTGGTCCTTTGGTTGCGGGGATCATTGGTTCAGATCGGCCCAGCGGCACAGACGCCGCTGAAGCGTGACGAGGACGGCGTTGGCCGAGAGGCCAAGGACGGCAAGGAGAAGGATCGCCGCGAACATCTGCGGGATCTGGAAGTTGTATTGGGCGTTCATCACCTGGAACCCGAGGCCCTTGTTCGCCCCGATCATCTCGGCCGCGATCAGCAGCAGCAGAGCGGTGGTGGCTGACAGGCGAAGGCCCACGAAGATCGAGGGGACACTGGCGGGTAGAACCACGCGGCGGAAGATCGTGGCGCGGGAGGCGCCGAAGGTCGTGGCCATCTCGATCAGCTTTCGGTCGACTTCCTTCACCCCGCCAATGGTGGCCAGAAGGATCGGGAATAGGGTTGCCCAGAAGATCACGAAGACCTTGGAGGCTTCGCCAAGACCGAGAAGCAGGATGAACACCGGGTAAAGCGCCAGTGCTGAGGTCTGGCGGAAGAACTGCAACAGCGGGTCCAGCGCCTCCTCGACGGCGCGGATCTGGCCCATGAAAAGGCCGAGCGGGATGCCGAGGCCCACGGCGGCGGCAAAGGCAAGGCCCGATCGTTGCAGGCTGATCGCGATGTCATCCAGCAGTTTGCCTCCGGCAATCCCCTCCCACGTCGCGGCGAGGATCTTGTCGAGCGGCGGAAAGACGGTCGGGTTGATCCATCCGAATGTGGAGCCGATCTGCCAGACGGCGAGGAACCCGGCAACAAGGCCGTAGCGGCGGAGCACGGATTGCGCGGCTCCAGCCCCCCGGCGCAGGATGGCTGCACCGAGGGGGACTTCGACAGAGGCGACCGGGGAGGAATCGAGGCTCTGGAAGGTCATGGCTCACTCCGCCGCATGGGCTGAACGGCGCTGGGCCGCCCAACGGGTTTCGGGGAACGGAAGGCCCAGGTTTTCGCGCAGGGTGCGGCCTTCGTAAGCGGTGCGGAACAGGCCGCGGCGCTGCAGTTCAGGGATCACCAGATCGACAAAATCGGTCAGACCGGTGGGCAGCCACGGAGGCAGGATGTTGAAGCCGTCCGCGCCTTCGTTGTGGAACCAGTCCTCCAGCACATCGACGATCTGGGCGGGCGTGCCGACGATGGTGAAGTGTCCCCGCGCGCTGGCGACATGCTGGTAGAGTTGGCGGATGGTAAAGCCGTTCTCATCGGCGATCTGTCGGATCAGCGATTGGCGAGACTTCATCCCTTCGGTTGGTTCCACCGCAGGCAGCGGGCCGTCAAGGTCCACTCCGGTCAGGTCCAACGTTCCCCCCGTCAGGCCCCTGATGAGCGCTATGCCGTCTTCCTCCAGGATCAGGCTGGTCAGACGGTCGTATTTCTCCCGGGCTTCGGCTTCAGTCCCGCCGACGAAGGGCGACACGCCGGGCATGATCAGGATGTGGTCGGGGTCGCGCCCCAGACCGCGCGCGCGGGCCTTTACATCGCGATAGAACTCCTGCGCGGTGTCCAGCTTCTGGTGGGCAGTGAAGATCACCTCGGCCGTCGCCGCTGCCAACCCCCGGCCGTCATCCGACTGGCCGGCCTGCACGATCACCGGGTGACCTTGAGCCGAACGGCTGACATTGAGCGGTCCCTTGACCTTGAAGTACTCGCCCTTGTGGTCGGTGTAGTGCACCTTTTCGGGGTCGAAGAACCGGCCCGACTCCTTGTCGCGCAAGAAGGCGTCGTCCTCGAAGCTGTCCCAGAGCTTCTTGACCACATCGACATGCTCGGCAGCCCGTTTGTAGCGGACGGCGTGCGGATGCTGCTGATCGAGGTTGAAGTTGTGCGCGGCGGACTCTGTTGCCGTCGTAACCACGTTCCATCCGGCGCGACCGTCGCTGATCAGATCGAGCGAGGCGAACTTCCGGGCGAGGTTATAGGGTTCCTCATAGGTGGTGGAGGCTGTGGCGATGAAGCCGAGGTTCTTGGTCAGCGGAGCCAAAGCGGAAAACAGCGTGACTGGCTCAAATCCTGCGACCTTCGCGTTGCCGCCTTCGATCCCGCCGCCGAACGCGATGGCAAGGCCGTCGGCAAGGAAATAGGCATCAAAGAGACCACGTTCTGCCTCTTGCGCGAGCTTGACGTGGAAGTCGAAGCTGGTCGCCCCATCGGCGGGGCTGTCAGGGTGGCGCCAGGCTGCGATGTGCTGGCCTCCGCCGGGAAGAAAAGCGCCAAGTCTGATCTTGCGGGTGTTGGGCATTGTTCAGGTCCTTTCGGGCAAGCCGGGATTTGCCCCGCCAAAGGGCGGGTTGCAGGTTGTCTGCAAAGGGTGATTGGATCAGGCGGCGGTGGCGGCGGGCTCGTGCTTTAACCCGGTCGCAAACTGACTGACGGCGCGATCAATGCGTGCCAGAAGCGGCGGTGATGCAGGAACCCCGTCGCTGAAATCTGCGCCGGAAGCATAGACCCCGGTCGGCAGAGTGGCCGCCTCGAAGAAGCCGAACAGTGGGCGAAGTTGATGTTCGATGACCAAGGTATGCTTGTCGCCGCCGCCCGTCGCCGTCAAAAGCACTGGCTTGCCAGCCAGAGCGGCGGGGTCGATCAGATCGAAGAGATGCTTGAAGAGGCCTGTGTAGCTGCCCTTGTAGACCGGGCTGCCCACGACCAGCGCATCCGCCGACAGTATGGCGGCCACGATCGCGCGCGGCAGGCCATCAAGATCGTCCAGCGTCTGCGCGGTGCCAAGGCCGGGCTGCAGATCGGTCAGGTCATAGGTCGTGGCCGCTGCACCCAAGGCGGCTGCCGCTCTCAGTGTAACCAGATCGACTAGCGAGCGGGTTTTCGAAGGGCGGCTGAGACTACCGGCAAAGCCGACAACGCGGAGGGACATGGATGGCTCCAATAAACGATTGATCTTGTCGTGTATATTGGCAGCAGAACGCGGCTTGGGCCATTCCAAAGACAGGAGAATTTTCGGCGGGAAACTGTTTCCTGAACACGGTCAAAGAGAGTTTTGATCCTTTGCGCCCCCTGAGCGGTGACAAGAGCTCGATCATTCGCCGTTCAATTCAGGCTCGCCAATAGCATGACCGAACAGGCGCCAATGCGTTGGAATCACCATCCTATGATTTGAACTCCGCAGCCTGCCGCAGCAGGCTCTTTCACTCTCGCCTCTTGGGCAAAAAAATGTGTGAAGGTCAGAACACCGAAGATTCCGGCAAGCGCTTTCGCCCTATTGCCGACCGGAAGGTCCCGGGGGTGGCCGCTAAGGGGTCTGCCCCCTGAAAAGTGGTCCTCCCTGAGGTATTGCTTACGAGCCATTTGGAGGATGCAGGAATGCCCCAGAAGAAGCACGAGCCGGAGGAGATCGTCGCAAAGCTGCGGCAGGTCGACGTGTTGGTGTCGCAAGGCCATTCGGTTTCCGAAGCCGTGCGCTCGATCGGCGTGACGCAGTTCACCTACTATCGGTGGCGCAAGGAGTTCGGCGGGTTGAAGAATGACCAGGTGAAGCGGCTGAAGGAGCTCGAGAAGGATCGAGCCATTGAGGCGCCATTGGTTCGAGCCCAATGGCGAGGGAGCGTCTCCGGAAGGCGGTCTCCGACCTGACGCTCGAGAAGCTCATACTGCGGGAGGCCGCATCGGGAACCGAAGGTCCGCGTAGCGAAACTTCTGAGCCCCGCCCGTCGCCGTGCTTGCATCGAGCATGTCAGGCAGAAGTTCCGGATCTCGGATCGGTTCGCCTGTCGTGTCCTCGGGCAGTATCGCTCGACAAAGCGGAAGATGCCGCAGGGCCGGGCCGACGAGGAGGCTCTCACCGCGGACATCATCGCGCTCGCCAGCCAGTTTGGTCGCTACGGCTACCGCCGGATCACGGCTCTTCTACGCGAGGCGGGCTGGGCGGTGAATGTGAAGCGGGTCGAGCGGATCTGGCGGCGGGAGGGGCTGAAGGTGCCTGCAAAACAACCGAAGAAGGGCCGGCTCTGGCTGAATGATGGGTCCTGCATCCGTCTCCGGCCAGAGCGTCCGAACCACGTCTGGTCTTACGACTTCGTTGAAAGCCGAACCCACGATGGAAGGAAGTTCCGCATGCTCAACCTCATCGACGAGTTCACCCGGGAGTGCCTGGCAATCCGGATCGACAGGAGGCTCCGATCGACCGACGTCATCGACGTCTTGTCCGATCTCTTCATCCTGCGCGGCGTGCCGGATCACATACGGTCCGACAACGGCCCGGAGTTCATTGCCAAAGCTGTAAGGGACTGGACGCCGCCGTCGGCGCAAAGACCGCCTGCATCGAGCCTGGCAGCCCCTGGGAGAACGGCACCTGCGAGAGCTTCAACTCGAAACTCCGAGACGAGCTGCTCAACGGGGAGATCTTCTACAGCCTCGCCGAGGCACGGATCGTCATCGAGTCTTGGCGCCGCCACTACAACACAAAGCGCCCGCACTCATCACTGGGTATCGCCCGCCAGCTCCCGAGGTCATCCAATGGCCGGCTTCGCCATCCGGAGCCGCTCCGCCGGCCACCCCGGCCGTAGCGCCAAGACCCGTCATGCACTAAGACTGTAACCGGACCACTCGATCGGGGCAGGCCAGGTGGGCGTCGCAACTTGCCTCGTTTTGTTGACCTATTGTTGACCCGCGGTTTGGAACGCAAAAAGCCGCCCGGAAGGCGGCTCGTAACTTCTTGATATGTTTGTTATATTTTGGTTGCGGGGACGCGCAACCGCCGTAGCTTACCCTCTCCATTTTGCCTCGTATGAACCAACTGCTATTGCCAGCACAGCTTCGAACGCGTTTTCCAAAACCCTGTTCCGTGCGCAGGCTTGGTCGCCAGGTCTCTACACCGAAAGCAGCAGGATCTTGGGGGAGCGGTCCTGTCAGGCAAAATCAGCCCTTCGCGTCTTCTGGCCTCTTCCGATGACGTGAACTGCCCAAAGCGGCCATTCAACCAAGACCGGGGGTAATGCCGCCGGCCACTGCGGGGTCAGGCCTAGCCAGCGGCGAGGCGTCCCTTCAGTTTTGGCGCTGCGAAATCCAGGAAGGCGCGCAGCTTCAGCGGCAAGGTGCCTTGGCCATCATAGACGAGGCTGACGGGCATCGCTGCGGGCTCAAACGGCTCGAGGATCGTTCTCAGCAGGTTCGAGTTCTTCGCTGCGGCGGCCTGATAGGACAGGACACGCGTCACTCCAAGCCCGGCGACCGCTGCGTCGATGGCCGCCTCGGCCGTAGTGACGGCAAGGCGCGAACGGATCGCCACAACCTTGTCAGTCCCCTGTTCCGAAAAGGTCCAGCGGTCGGGGTTGCCGAGCCCAGTGAAGGTGACGCAAGCGTGATGCGCAAGATCCTCGGGGGCAAACGGGGTGCCATGTATCGCAAGGTAGTCCGGGCTCGCGCAGACCACTCGGCGCACAGCGGAAACTCTGACCGCCTTGAGGCTGCTGTCAGGCAAGGTGCCGATGCGGACGGCAAGGTCCACATGGTCGTCCTGAAGGTGCAGCATCCGGTCTGCGAGCATCAGCCGGATGTCGATGTCCGGATAGGCGCGCAGGAACTCCGTCACCACCGGAAGGACATGCAGACGCCCGAAAACCACGGGCGCAGTGACAGTCAACTCCCCCCGCACCGCAGTGAACGCACCAGAGGCGGCCGCCTCGGCCTCAGCAACCTGGGCAAGGATGCGCTTGCAAGCCTCGACATAGGACTTCCCGGCATCGGTCAGCGCGACGCTGCGGTTCGAACGTTGCAGCAGGCGCGCACCCAGATGACTTTCAAGATCGGCGACCTTCCGGCTGACGGTCGTCAGCGGCACGCCCAGCTTCCGACCTGCAGCCGAGAGGTTACCCTCTTGGACTACGGCCATCAGGACAGTCATCGCGTTGAAGCGGTCCATGGTCCAGCCTTCCGAATTATGGGAACAAGTCTTCCGACATTGCTGAATACCAATGGAAAATGAAAGAACTTATCTCCCTGTCACCGGGCCGCGACGGCCCGACCCAGACAGGAGACCCACATGACCCGCATCGCAACCCCCGCCACGATCGACGCCGCCCCTGCCGAGGCAAAGCCGCTGCTCGAGGCTGTCAGCAAGCAACTCGGCTCGGTTCCCAACCTGTTCCGCGTCGTGGCCAACAGCCCATCGGCCCTGGAAGGGTACCTCGGCCTGTCCAGCGCCTTGAGCAAGGGCACCCTGCCGGCTGCCACGCGCGAGCGGATCGCCCTCGCGGTGGCAGAAATCAACGGTTGCAGCTATTGCCTCGCCGCCCACACCTTCTTGGGCAAGAAATTCGCCAAGCTGGACGAGGCGGAGATCCTCGCCAACCGCAACGGCCATTCGGGCGATCCCAAGGCCGATGCCGCCGTGCAATTTGCAGCGGCCGTCACCACAGCGCGCGGCCATGTCAGCGATCACGACCTGCGGGCCGTGAAACTGGCTGGCTATGACGACGCCCAGGTGGTCGAGATCGTCCTGCATGTCGCGCTGAACACCCTGACCAACTACGTCAACGAAGTGGCCAAAACGGAGGTTGATTTCCCCGCCGTGAGCGCGCTTGCCGCCTAACGTCACCACCCCACCCCTTTGCGCCGCCCCTCATGGGCGGCGCCAACACTCCCGGAGGTGCCATGTCCCGCCCGCCTTTCCCGCCCTTCACCGCCGAGACCGCTGCGCAGAAGGCCCGCATGGCCGAGGACGCCTGGAACTCGCGCGATCCCGCCCGCGTGGCGCTGGCGTATACGCCGGACAGCCAATGGCGAAACCGGTCAGACTTCCTGAGGGGCCGCGCGACAATCGAGGCCTTCCTGACCCGCAAATGGGCAAAGGAACTGGACTACCGGCTGATAAAGGAAGTCTGGGCCTTCCACGGAGCCCGCATCGCCGTGCGCTTTGCCTATGAATGGCACGACGCCTCGGGCCAATGGATCCGCAGCTATGGCAACGAAAACTGGGAGTTTGATGCAGAAGGCCTGATGGCGCGCCGCCATGCCTCGATCAACGATCTGGCCATCGCCGAAGCTGACCGTAAGTTCCGTTGGCCCTTGGACAAGCGGCCCGAGGATCATCCCGGCCTGAACGACCTGGGGCTCTGATATGACCCCGTCCAGCGACATCGCCTTCACGCAAACGGTAAAGGCAATCCAAAGCCGCAAAGGGTCTCGCGCGGCCTATGCAAAGCAGGAAGCATCAGGCGGCTGGCAGACCCGGATCAGCGCGGAACTCGGCACGTTCATCGCGGCGCAGACCAGTGTCTTTCTGGCAACCGCTAGCGCCGACGGCCAGCCTTATATACAGCATCGCGGCGGGCCGGCGGGGTTTCTCAAAGTCCTCGACGACCGGACAATAGGTTTCGTGGACTTTGCGGGCAACCGGCAGTTCATCACCACTGGCAACCTGGGCGAGAATGCCAAGGCCTACCTGTTCCTGATCGACTACGCGCACCGCCAGCGTATCAAGATCTGGGGCACAGCGCGGGTGGTCGAGGGGGATGCCGAGCTGACCGCGCGCCTGATGCCCGAGGATTACAGGGCGCGCGCTGAACAGGTGATCCTGTTTTCAGTCGCGGCCTGGGATGCCAACTGCCCCCAGCACATTCCCCAACGGTTCGAGGCTGTGGATGTTGCCACGGCCCTTGCGAAGAAGGACGCCGAGATCGCCGATCTGAAAGCGAAGATGGAGATGCTCAGATCCAGGCTTGGGCAGACCGAACCAGAAATGCGCAACCCGCGCTGCAAGTGACGGGTTTCCGCCCTTAGTGTTTGTCTCGCTTAGACCGACGCAAGCGGGCGGGATGTGGCCGTTCGCTGCAGTAAGCATCAAGGGCAGGTTCAGGAGTGAGGGTGCCACCATGACTGACGCAATCCGCTGGTTCCTGACCCTTGTAGACGCGGCTAAAAATTTGGAGGCTTCGAGTAAATACTACAACGAGGAACGGCCACACGGCGCGACCGGCAACAAGGTCCCGATCACGCTGACGAAAACAGGGGGAGTCACCAGCCCGTCGCCCTGAGCCAAGCCGGAAAACTCGGCCTCCGTGCGGTCCAAGGTTGGGGACGGATCAGTTGACCGCCGGGCTCCGATCGTGGCTGGATGCAAGACCCGTGGCAGGTCAAAGAGCCCCCCAAGACATCCCAAGATCAGGTCCATCCATGTGCGCAGACCCATGTAGCCACCTCGATACAATCGCTTGGAACGCATCAGGGTTGCCTCTGCGACCGAGCTTCATTCCGCAGGCCAAAGGTTCCGGCCGACAAGACGGGGCCGTGGTCGAGCCCCAGAAGACCGTCAAGCGACAGCCGCCCCGGCCCCCGTGCGATCAGGGCCAGAAAGGTTGCACCCCAAAGGCCATGCGTGACCCACGCATCCGGATAGACGAATAGCTGGATCACCGCCGTCATGATCAGAAGGCCAAGGGCGGCAAACCGTGTGAACAGGCCAAGGATCAGCAGGAGCGGCAGAACATGCTCTGCCGCCGTCGCCAGAACCGCCGCAAGATCGGACGGGATCAGCGGCAGGGCAAACTCTTCCTTGAACAGGAACCAGGTGGAGTCCTTGATCGTGAACAGCCCCTCAACCTTGGTTCGCCCCGACAGCCAAAAGACCATCGCAGGAAAGATCCGCAAGGCGACGGCCACAATGTCATGCGGGATCTGGTCGAACAGGTTGTTCAGTCGGCGGATCATGGGGTTCATGGGATGTCCTGCGGCAAGGTGATGACGCCCGCCTGCATCAGACGGACCAGTATGGTCTGTGGGTCGTGGTCCGCCTCGGTCAGGGCGGCGCGTTCGGCTGCGGCCATTAGTGTCTGGCCGTCCTGCAGTGCGGAAATCAGTTCGGCGTCGCCAGCCCCGAGGACGGCAACAGGCACCTCAAATCTTGCATCCCGCAGGATCAGTGCGATTTCGGGGCCGTCGGCCGACACGACGTTCGTTTTTGTCCCCGGTTGGTTGGCCGCCCAGATGCTGACGGCAGGATGGGAAGAAGGCAAAACCTGAACCGACGGGTGCAACCCCAGCCGTGCCGTGCCTGGGTCTGATGCAGCCGCGATAAGCCGGTCGGGCGCGATCGGGCTGGCGTCGCCGGCGTGGTAGGCCCAGCCGCGCGCCACTTCGATCCGGGCAACATCGGCCATGTAAGGATAGGCGGCCAGAGGCGGGAAGTCCGCCAGAAAGCCCGGGAAGGTGTCGCCCCATTCCAGCAGGACCGGAGATTTTGGGCGATGCGCCTCCAGATAGATCTGACCCATGGCGCGAAAGAATTCAGGGCCCACAAGACGTTCGATCACCGGAAACCGCCGCGACAGCGCAGCGGCCAGGCCGGCAGAAACGTTGTTGCGGTAGACGGCAAAGCGGCGGGCGGCCTCATCCGGCACTTGCGCCGTCACGCTGGGCGGCAGGGCGCCGTCGATCAGAGCCGCGGTAAAGGCCGACACCAGTTCAGGATGCGCGGGCAAGGGAGGCCTCCGACAACTGGTCCAGCAGAGTCTGCGCCCGCATAGCTTCGGCCATCAGGTCCGGCCAGGGGGGCACATCGTTGTCCCATTCGATCAGGGTGGGCACAGGCCCGGTCCGCGCCAGTACAGCGGCATAGAGCGCCCAGACCGGATCGGCGACCGGAGTTCCATGCGCGTCGATCAGAAGGGGCCCCGAGGGAAGCTCCTCCTCGGCGTGGCCGCCCAGGTGAATCTCGCCCACTGCTTCGATCGGGAATGCAGCCAGATAAGCCAGCGGGTTGGTGCGGTGGTTGGTGGCGGTCACGAAGACGTTGTTCACGTCAAGCAGCAGCCCGCAGCCGGTGCGGCGGACCACATCGGCCAGAAATTCAGTCTCTGGGATCGTGGACTGATCGAACAGCACGTAGGTCGAGGGGTTTTCGAGAAGCATCCGCCGCCCCAGAACATCCTGAACCCGCGCGACGTGGCGGCAGACCTGGGCAAGCGTTTCCTCGGTATAGGGCAGCGGCAGCAGGTCGTTCAGATAGTCGCCACCATGGCTTGACCAAGCCAGGTGTTCGGAAAAGCTGTCTGGCTGATATCGGTCGCACAGCGCCTTCAGCTTGGAAAGGTGATCGCCGTCAAGCGCATCCGCGCCGCCGATGGACAACCCGACACCATGAAGCGACAGCGCATGGTCGTGGCGCAGCTGGCCCAGCTGGTGATGTGGCAGACCACCCGCGCCCATGTAGTTTTCGGCATGCACCTCGAAAAACCCCACGCAGGGCGCAGAGGCGCGGATCTGGTCGAAATGCTCTGGCTTGAAGCCGACACCGGCAGAGGCGGGAAGGGGCATGAGACGCGATCCTTGCAAGGTGAGGGGTCTGGGCGGGGTGTGATACCCCGCCCAGAAGCTGGTTCACGCGGGGATGTCGCGCTCAAGCGCCTCAAGGCTGCCCATGCGGTCCTCGGGCAGTTCCATCGTGACGCAGGTGCCGACCGGGACCAGCTTCCAGGCGTTGCCCTGATAATCGACCTTCGATGTGCCGGCGCAGGTTGTGCCGGCGCCGGCGGCGCAATCGTTCTGGCCGGCCATGGCCACGCCAAAGCACTTTTCCATCTCGCCCTCGGCATGGGCAGCGGTCATCGCCATCGTGGACAGCGCGCAGGCCAGGGTAGCCCCAAGCGTCAGGCTTGATTTCATAGTCGTCATGTCATGCTCCATGTTGAACAAGGGATCCCGCTTATCGGGTCCGCAACTGCCAGTTCGCCGCCGCCAGGCGGTTGTTACAGCGTTCACGAAACAGTGTTGCCTGGCGCAACTTGGAGCAAATCCTGCTAGCGGTGTAACAAACGGCCGCGGTGTGCGAACTGGCATTGGAACGATGATGGAGAAACCGGATGACTGGGCCAGGCTGCTGTCGGCGGCAAACCTTGGCGATAGCGCAGCCTACGCAGCTTTCCTGCGTGCTTGCGCACCGGTCGTGCGCGGGATCGTCCGGGCGCGGGTCGGAGGTCTGGACCCGCAATCGCGCGAGGACATCGTGCAGGACGTGATGCTGGCCATCCATCTGAAGCGCAGCACCTGGAGCGAGGACCGCCCGCTTCGCCCCTGGCTCTATGCGATAACGCGCCACAAGATCATCGACGCGCTGCGCCGCCGCGGCAGGGATGCCGTACTGCCAATGGATGACAGCGCCGAGAACATTCCAGCCGAAACGCCTCAGGACCCGTTCGAGACAAGCGATATGGAGCGCACGATTGCCCGTCTCGATGATCGCTCGCAAGGTATCCTGCGCGCGATCGCGGTGGAGGGTGTCAGCTTGGCAGACATCAGTACGCGGATCGGGATTTCGGATGGCGCCTTGCGGGTTGCGCTGCACCGCGCCCTGCGAAAGCTGGCGGCGCTTCGGACAGGAGACTCAGAATGAAGACCGACGATCTGATTGATCTTCTGGCGGCCGATCCGGTCCCGGCACGGCCCCTCGGCCCGGCGCTGATGACAGCGTGGCTTGGTGCTGTCCTTTTCTCAAGTGCGGCCTATCTGTCGGTGGCAGGTATCAGGCCTGATCTTGGGGCAGCTCTTGTCGACCCGGTCACGATCTGGAAATGGCTGATACCAACCCTGATGGCGACCGGCGGGATCGCCCTCGCGCGTGTGCTATCGCGCCCCGATGGCCGGGCCGGATGGTTGCCGGTCATCTTGGTGCTAGCCTGCGGACTCGCGGGGTGGCTGATCGCCAACCGCCTTCTGACTTTGCCAGTCGAGGAATGGGGCCCGGCGTTTCGGGGCGGCACGCTGCTGATTTGCCTAGGGTCGGTCTTTGCCATCGGCCTTCCCGGCCTTGTCGCGACGCTTCTCGTCCTGCGGCGCGGCGCCACCTTGCGCCCCCGCCTTGCAGGGCTGGGCGCAGGTCTGGCCTGTGGCGGCGCGGCAGCCACGCTTTACGCCCTGCACTGCACAGAGGACGACCCCCTGTTCTTTGTCACTTGGTATGGCACAGCGATCTTTGCCCTTGGCGCATTGGGCACCGTTGCAGGGCCAAGAGCATTGCATTGGTGAGCCAGATGGAGCGGCTAGCTTTCATGCGAGCTCTTCTGGCGGCTTGCTTTCTTTGCACAACGTTCCAGTCAGGGTGGGCACAAACGGTCGCCTCAGAAGCTGACGTACTGGCACGATCTGCACGCTATGGAGAGCCAACCGACCGGTATCCACATGGCATCCTCGGCCGCATCGCCGGGTGGGGCACTCTCGACGTCGTCGTGTCAGCCTGCGCCGGTTGCGCGGACGAACGCGTCAGACTCCGACTGCCCGAAAACCGCGTCTTCGAAGACATCAAACCCCGGCTGTGGGACGTGACCGGCGATGGCAAGCCTGAAGTTGTTGTCGTGGAATCCGACCAGGAGAAAGGCGCGCGGCTTGTGGTTCTCACTGCAGTGGTTCGTGATGGCAGGGCGTCGATCGAAGAGATTGCCGCCACCGATTTCCTTGGTACCAGGTTCCGCTGGCTTGCGCCGGTCGCCGCTGCAGATTTCGACGGCGACGGCAGGATCGAGATCGCCTATGTGGAAACTCCGCATCGAGACAAAGTGCTACGCCTCGTCAGGGTCATCGATGGAAACCTGATCCTGGTCGCCAGCCTGTCGGGCGTCACCGCGCATCGCATCGGTCAGGAACAGATCGAAGGGAAACTGCGACTTTGCGCCGGTGTGCCAGAGCTCGTTCTGCTGTCAGCCGATTACACCAGGGTCATCGGCCTGATCTTCAGCAGGGATGCGTTCAAGCAGCTCGACCTCGGACCCGCGCGAATCGCTCGCCTGCCGAGAAACGCGGCATCTTGCTGAACGTCATTCATATTCCTTTGGGGTGGCCTGCCTCGATCGAGTGGTCCGGTTACAGTCTTAGTGCATGGTCGGCCTGAACCTGCCCGCTGGACAAGCGTCTTTCGCCGTGAGCGGCATCCATGGTCGAACAAAATGCCGGAACTGGGCGGATCAGTGATTGGTCAAGCGCGAGGCAGCTTGCTGCTATCTGTTTGACCTTGGCCTGCTCGGGTAGGCAAACTACCGTCAGCACAGATAGACCCACAAGAAACACTCGTGACCCGTCGATCAACAGCGTCCGAGGTGTTTACTAATCATGATCCATCATTCAGCCAGCCAAAGTCTCGGTAGTCGGCATCGACATGCGGTCACAAGTCGGCGTGTCGGCCCGGATGTTCGCGGCGCTGGCCGCCGAGAACGTGAACACCAAGGTCATCACGACCTCCGAGATCAAGACCTCCGCCCTGATCGACAGCAAGTACATGGAGCTTGCCGTCCAGGCGCTCCACGGCACTTTCGAGTTGGAGCGGGCCTTGGGTGGCCCGCTGCCCGGGTTTTCCTGCCGCCGTCAGCCCATTGGCGGCTTGTAGGCTCCGGTGGCCTTGCCCGCCATCGTCATCGCGGCCATCGCGTCCGCTGACGTCATCAGCTTGACGGTCGATGACTTCGACACCGTCCCGGACGAGCCGACCGCCGCCGCCCCCGCCATCATCATCTTGTCGTCCGGCCCTTCGATCAGGCAGATGACATCCCATTCCCCGAAGGCAAAGAACATGTGATGCAGCTTGCCACCCAAAGCCTCGATCAGCTTGCGCGCTGCGGCCTCGCGGTCGCTTGGACTTGCGACCATCGCCTTGATCGCTTCTTTCGAATAGGCCAGTTGATAAAGATAGAACGCCATGTCGTATCCTCCCATTTGCTTGCAGCAAGGTTGTTGAACTTCGTCTGCTTCCGCTTAGGCCGACATTCCCCGAGTAGCATGCCGTCTCACCTCAAGGTCGCCTAATCCTGCCTGCTGAACAAGTGTCTTTCGCCCCGAGCGTCTTCCGTGGTCGCGCAAAAACTTGGAACTGGGCGGATCAATCCGCGACCCCGCGGCATCCTGCCCCGCAGCGACGTTTTTCAGCGCGTCGGCCGGACCTGTCCTGCGGCTTTGGTTCAGTTTTGGCCTGGATCGCGGTCAAACGCATAGCGGTGGCACTCGAAGGCGGCGGACGGCAACACGGATGGGCGATTGCTCAATCCCCACCGACAGGCGCAAATGACCACGGGGCTCCGGTCGTGGCTGGATGAAAGACCAGTGGTAGGTCAATCCCCATGTCGCACCCGTTTTGCACGGAGGAATCCGTGACTGGCTGCAAGCGTTTGTAATCTTTGGGGAATGTGTTGAGCTGTGTTGCAACGCAAAAAGCGCCCCGTGGGGCGCCTTGGGTGTATCGAAGTCTTTGATATATAGGTATATTTTTTGGTTTCGGGGACAGGATTACTCGAAGCCCCTACAATCGAAATCGCGGCATGATGTCAGGGAACCCGGCCGCAGGAAGCTTTCGGCCCATAGCCGACGGTCGGATTCGTTCCTGAACTGTGCCGTGCAGTTCCCGAAGCCGCAGGTGCCGTCAAGTTGCCGGGCGGGGTATGAGCAGGTCCGTCTTGGTAGGGCATCGGGTCGGACTGCCGGGTCAAGCGCCGGTCTGCAGAGGCTTCAATCGCGCGACACTTCCCATGGTGCCAGCCAATCTCCCTTCACGCGCAGGTCGATGCCTGCGTCTTCTTCAATAAGCTTGCAGACGGTCATCTCGCCCGCTTCCATGCCGTAACGGGCACCGGCCTCGCGGAAGCGGGCATGGGTGGCATCGGTCATCTCGGAACGGACGCCTGTATCGTCCATCAGTTCCTTGATCAGCGCGAGATCCTTCAAGCAGAGCTTGATCGGGAAGGACGGATCGTAATGCCCGGCGAAGATCGAGGGCACGTCGTGCGACAGGACGAAACTGTCTGCCGCGCCGCCCTTCATCACTTCCCACCAGACAGCGGGGTCGATGCCCGCGATCTTGGCGCAGACCATCGCCTCACCTATGGCGGCGGCGTGGACTTTCCATAGCTGGTTATTGACCAGCTTCGCCACGTATCCATTGCCATATTGGCCTACCTTGCGCAGTTCACCCATTGCTTCGATCACCGGGCGGACGGCCTCGATGTCGGCATCTGCCCCGCCCACGAACATCGGCATGTCGCCTCGGATCGCCGCATCGACGGAGCCTGTCACCGGTGCGTCGACCGGGCGGCCTCCCTTTGCCACGAAGTCCTTCACCAGTTCCCGCATGAACTTCGGCGACGAGGTCGTCATGTCGATCCAGACCTTGCCCGTGCAATCGCCGTGGATCAGACCGTTCGGCCCCTTCAGCACGGCCTCGCATTGCGGGGGGCCAAAGACCATCGAGACGACGCAATCCACCTGATCGATCACGGCCTTCGGGCTGTCGGCCCAGATTGCTCCCAAGGCGAGGTGATCCGTCGCCGCCTCGGGGCGGAGGTCATGGACCACCGTCTGAAACTTCGCGCGCAGAATGTTCTTGGCGGCGTTGCCACCCATGGTGCCAAGACCGATGAATCCGACCTTCATTAGAGTCCTCCTGTTTTTCATGGGATAGTCCCTCGGACCAGCATCGGTAAAACAACATTCACTTCTGGATGGCATCGCTTTATCCAATGCCATGCATGACATCGACACCAAGCTCCTGCGCTCTTTCCTGACCGTCGCGGCGGAACGCAGCTTCTCGCGCGCGGCGATGCGGCTCGGCTGTTCGCAGGCGACCATGTCGCAGCGCATCCTGCAACTGGAGTCGCTATTGGGCGTGGCGCTGTTCCGCCGCGATTACCATGACGTAACGCTGACCCCCGCCGGTCAGGATCTGCGGGCAGAGGCGCAGGCGGTTGTCGATGCCCATGACGGCCTCATTGCGCGGGTGACGCGGGGGCGGGTCGCGGGCGGCGTCCGGCTTGGAATCGCGGAGGATTATGTGCTGCCGATGCTGCCACAGCTTTGGCGCGCGCTGCGGCAGCGCGTTCCGGGGGTGGAGATTTCGGTGCTGACCGGTCTCAGCGGCGACCTGTGTCGGCAGGTAGAGGCGCGCTCGCTCGACATGGCGGTCGTCACCCTGCCCGAGATCCTGCCGATGGCCAGGGTCCTGACCAAGCCGCCGCTGCTCTGGGTCGCAGCGCCCGCCTTTGAGATGCCGGAGGACGGTGTCTTGCCGCTGGCGCTTTTCCCGGAGGGCTGTGCCTTCCGCACCGCCGCCTTGCCGCGATTGACGCAGCCGTATCGTCTGGCTTTGGTTAGTGCATCGGGCCAAGTCATCCACGCCGCTGTCGTTGCCGGACTAGCCGTCACCGTCATGGCCGCGGGAACCGTCCCGCAAGATCTGGCCCCGCTGACCAGTCTTCCGGACCTGCCACCGACCTGCATCCAGATCGTGACGCGGGCCCAGGGCCTCTCTCCTGCCGCCGAGGCGGTGCGGACGCTGGTCGAAGGGCTGTGGTGACGGCTACGGCATGTGCGGGCGCGCAAGCAGAGTGTCAGCCTGAGGACGGACTTTGGACGCTGATGAATACAACGCCTTCTGGAATGGCAGAATGCTGAAGGGCAGCTTCCCGCCCTTAGCGTAGGGCAGGCCGGTTACGGCCCTTAGCCGCCGGTCGACCTCACCCCATGCTGCGTGGCCGCGCTCCCCGACGCAGACGTTGGACCGTACTGCAGCATTCTCGCGGCAGGCGACCTCTTTGCGGACGAAACGGACGTCTGACCCTGTCGAAGTCTATTCTTAAGAGGCCACCTACCCTTGAAGGGATGGCGGTTGACACGAGATCGTCAAGGGTAATCTATGATCGCGTTCGCCGCCGCTCTGTGGGGTGAGATCATGGGTCGATTTGGTCAACTTCTGACTGGATTGGTATTGTGGCTTGTAGCCACAACTGCGCCTTCAAGTGCTGTGGACTACACTAAGCCCGGGCCGTATGCGGTTGGGCTGCGGAAGTTCACAATTCCCGAGTCGTCGGATAGCCACAGCATGCCAGCCATGATCTGGTATCCTGCTGCCGGTCCCGCCCCAGACCCCACCGCCGAACTTTCTGTCACGTCTGACACGCCTGCAGCGACAACTGGTCCCTTTCCCTTGGTGGTCGTGATCCAAGGGGCCAATATCAGCCCCCTCGTGCTGGGCACGTTGGGTCGACGCTTCGCATCCCATGGCTTGGCCGTTGCTGCTGCAGATCTTGATACTGGCCCGCTGGACGGTGGGGGGGATTGGCAAGACCAACATTCTAGCTGGTTGCTTTACGATCGCCCGGCCAACGTGGTGCGGGTGATCAGGTATGCCGATATGTTGACCGCCCAGGGGGGAACACTTGCTGGGGTAATCGATACCTCTCGTATCGGTGTCTGGGGGTTGTCGACCGGCGGCAGCACAGCATTCCAAGCGGCGGGCGCACAGGTCGATTTGAAGGCGCTGGATACCTGGTGCATCGACAAGACGGCGGACGAGAAGGCTACCGAGTCGTGCCAGTTCGTTGGCCATGAACAGGCTGTCGCAACGCGTTATGGCGTCTCTGAGCCGTTTGCCGCGCCTTTGCCGCCCATCTGGGACAGTCGAGTAGCGGTTCTCGTCGCCGCAGCTCCGGGCGGCGAACTGCATGCGTTTGGCGACAAGGGCATTGCGGCGATCAAGCTACCGACGCTGATCATGTTCGCGTCCGATGACAACGTTGTCTCGCCAGAGTTCAATGCCTTGTGGGCCTATGAAGGCATTGGCAGCCCAACGAAGGTGTTGGCGATGTTTGATCGTGGCGGACACACGTTTTCGGTTAATTCACGGTCGCCCATCTTCAACCAGGCTACTGCCCTGGCCACTTCGTTCTTGTTAGCTATCCTCAAGGACAACCCTGCGGACGAGGCAAAGTTGATACAAAATGCAGTCTCGTTTCCGGGACTAACCTATAGAACGACGCTGAAATAGACTGGGCGGACACGCTACACTGCCGCCACCGCCTTTGGCTCGACCAACGTCACGATTTGGGCGCTAATCTGGTTCCGCTCGAAATCATGAGACGAATAGACTGGAAATCGGGCAGCTTCATCGCGAAACGGAAACTGGTCCGGAGGCGGTCGTCCTTCGGCTATGGCCTCGAAGCAGCCTTGCGGCGGCGCAGCGTCGGGTCACTCGAGCACAGGCCGACTTCGGTCGACTTGATCGGCCCAAAGCTGCCGTCCGACAAAAGCTAGACAAATGATTGTACGGTGGTTCAGCGTGCATGAAGATCTGGCGTGGAAAATCCATACCCTTCTCCTTCACTGAGTGGCCAGCGAAGCACTTTGGTCATTTCTGCCGGGCGCGCAGTTCGTGCAGGAACGGCATCGACTCGAATTGGTCTGGCTGGACATGCTCCCAAGAAATGCCTTTCGGTCGCGGGTGGCGGTTCCCCGTCGGGATCAGCTCGGCCTCGGTCGCAACGAAGTCGAGCCAGCAATCAAAGGCGAGCATTACGATGCTGTTGCTTGGGACGATCTGGCTGGAGTGTACACTGGTGACGAGCGGGGTATCCGGACGAATGCGTCCGAGTTCGTTCAAGATCCCGGCTTCGAGATCGGCAAAGCCACCTCCCTTGCCGGTCCGAGCGCCGTGGCGTGTCACTGCGACCGAACCGAAGACACACAGGTCAAGCTCGGGAATTTCGGTGAAATCGATCCGCTGGCCATGGGTCATGTAGCCCTGATGGCTAGCCGCCATCTCAAAGCTGATCCCCTTCGCTGTCAGAGCGGCGGGATCGATACGCACATAGGGTGCTTCCTGCACAAGTTCGGGGACGGGACAGTACAAAGTCTTGCTCTCGTAAAGCGCGCGCAGACGCAGTGCGTATTGCGCGGAATCCGGGTTCACCTTCACTGTCCTTGCGGAGGCCCAAGCAGGCAGTTGGGTAAGGCGCCATGCTGCGGTATCCGCGCCAGTAAAGTTCGGGATGTGGCTGCGCGTCGGACCGATCGCCACACCTTCGGCGATAAGTCCGTCCCATATCACATTGCGCAGTTCGTCCTTCGCGGGATTGCGACCAGCCCAGCGACCACGGTCTTCCATGGCATCCTCCTTCAGTGAATGGGTTTTCTCAGCCTGAGCCCGCTTGAGGCATCGAAGAGCAGCGGGTGTTCGGCGGACGGGAACAGGAAGGTTTCCGGTCCAGTCGGCAAAGGAGATGTTGCGGGCATCCTTAGAGTAAGCCGCGACTGACCGATTGCGAAATGGACCAGTCGATCTCCGCCGGTGAACTCAACGGCGGCTATCCTTGCACGAATGCCCCCCGGCGCCGTTTCGCCGAAGGAAAGATGTTCCGGACGCAGCGCAATCAAGCAATTCGATCCCGGCGGCACCGAAAGGGCGGCAGGCGACAGGCCCGGTATTGCCCGCCAAGACTGCCCGTCAGGCAAATGCCACACATCCGGCCCCACCGCTGAAACCGCAAGCAGGTTTGCAGGTGGACTTCCTATGAAACCCGCTACAGAAGCCGTTGCCGGGTTACGATAAATCTCTTCGGGGCTGTCGTATTGCAAAAGGCGACCACCTTCCATGATTGCGATGCGGTCTCCCGTGGCCAATGCTTCGGATTGGTCGTGTGTGACCATGATCGTCGTTATCCCGGTGCGGTCATGCAGCTCTCGTAGTTCAAGCCGCACCTTGTTGCGCAGGACAGCGTCCAGGTTCGACAACGGCTCATCAAGCAACAGCAGGCGCGGCCGGATCGCGATGACGCGGGCAATCGCAACGCGCTGCTGTTGGCCGCCCGAAAGCTCTGCCGGGCGGCGCTGAAGGCCCGGATCAAGCCCGACCATGCCAAGTGCTTCATCCACCCGCTCCTCGGCTTCGCGGCCAGTGATGCCGCGCATGTCGAGACCGAAGCGGACATTCTGGCGGATCGTCAAATGCGGAAACAGTGCGTAGTTCTGGAAGACAAGGCCAATATCGCGCGACCAGGGCGGCAAGTCGGTGATGTCGGCCCCGACAAGCTCGATCCGACCGCGGTCTGCCGCCAACAGCCCTGCCAGAATCGTTTCGCTTTTGAGCATTTCCAAATAGGCAGACCTATGGCAGCTAAGGGCGTATTCTGTTGAAAAACTCACATCTTCACCGAAGCGGGCCAGAGATACACAACATCTTCCTTCGACGGCGGCCCTCTGCAAACAACGTTTGCTAATTGGCGCCTGATGAGAACGGCTTCCCAAGTCTTCTTGGCAATTTGCGCGGGGCAGAGTCTTTCAACAGAATAGGCGGAGAACTGCCCTTGATTAGGGTACATGATTATCACGGAAGTGGTCACTCGATGGAGGAAACGCGACCGCGGGCGAACCTTCTTTTTGGGGCGTTGGGGACCGGCAGTTCGCGGTCGACCGCCCGGGCCGACCGCCGAGCGACCCGCTTGGCGGTGTTCAGGTCACCACCACGATCTTTCCGCCGGCCGCGTTTCCTTCCATTGTCCGGTGCGCCTCGACGATCTCGTCGATGTGGAACACGCGGCCGATCGGGGGGCGGAACGCGCCCGCCTCGACCGCGTCGATCACCTGCTGCAGCGGCGTCGCGATGAAGTCGTCGGAGCCGCCGGCGTAGGTGGTCAGGTTCACGGCTGTCGGGATCGCCCCCATCGGGCTGAAGCGTTCGAACTCCCACGCATTGCCGACCATGCCAGTCATGCAGACCGCCCCGCCGCGCGCTGCCGCCTGTAGGCTGTCGAGCAGGGTCGTCGTGCCGACAAGCTCCAGCACGCGCTGCACGCCGCCGGGATGCGCGGCCTTCACCGCCTCGGCGATCTGCCCGTCATCGACGAAGACCTCGTCGGCGCCATTGGCCAGCAGCATCTCGCGCCGGTCCGCCCGGCGCGTCGTGGCCAGCACGCGAAGTCCAGCCTGCCGAGCAAGGATCGCGGCCGTCAACCCGACCGAGGTCGTCCCGCCTCGGATCAGGAGCGTTTCGCCGGTGGTGATACGCAAGGCCGTGTGGAGCGAGCCCCAGGCGGTCTGCACCATCTCGGGCAGCGCCCCGAGCACGTCCCAGGCAAGTGCCGTTTGCAGCTTCTGGACCTGTCCCGCCGGGACCAGCGTGTATTCGGCATAGCCGCCGTCGAAGACGCGACCCATGCCGCCCATGGCTGTCGCCACCCGGTCCCCAACTTTGAACCTGCCCTCGGGGTCGGCCGCGACCTCGCCCACCGCCTCGATGCCCAGGACACGCGGGAAGGCCACGTTCGGCGAATGGCCCTGCCGGGTGAAAAGCTCTGATCGGTTGAGCCCGAAGGCCCGTACGCGGATCAGAACCCAGCCGGGCCGGGGCTCAGGGATCGGACGTTCTTCCAGTTTCAGGACCTCAGGGCCGCCCGCCTGGTGGATCACTACCGCTTGCATCGTGTTCATGTTGCCGCCTTCCTGCCGATCTCACGGCTTGCATCATTCTGCGCCGAGCACATGATCCTCCGACGGCGCTCAGCCGCGTGGTGGGTTCGTCGTGGAGAACGCATACCGCGCAATCTTCCACGCGCCTTCCACACGCTGCATCACAAACAGTTCCTGGTTGGCCTCCGGGCCGCTGTCGCCGGTGGCGAGCACCGTCACCGTACCGGCCGAGTTGGTGCGCGCGAAGGCCCAATCCTCGGAAACCGGCACGACCTCGACGATGTCGAAGGCAACCGACAACCGTATGGTGGCGAAGACGCCGTCATAGGCCGCCCGCACCTGCGCCGCGCCCACCGCCGAAGGGAAATGCTGCGGCATGAACACGCCATCCTGTGCGTAAAGCTTCATCACAGCGCCGGTGTCGCTGGCGCTGAGGGCCATTTCGTACCGACGCAAGGTGTCGGTGATCGCGGCGGCTGCATCCGCCCCCGTGCCGCGTGCACCGTCTGCCGGAGCCCGGAGAAGCCCCGTCCAGGCGGGCAACCCCATCTTTTCAAGAATAGACATGTGCGTTTCCTGTGTTGCCTGGTGAATGCCAACACACTTTGCAACTATCCCGATTTTGGCATTAGTCATAGAATTTGGTAATCACAATCTCATCTGAGGGATAATTTATGCAGGACTTCGCCGCGATGGCCTATTTCGTCCACGTCGTCGAACAGGGCGGATTTTCGGCGGCCGCGCGGCATCTGTCCGAACCGCTGTCCACCATCAGCCGCCGTGTCGCCGAACTGGAGCAGAGCCTTGGCGTCAGGCTGCTGGAACGATCGACCCGGAAGGTCAGGTTGACAGATCTTGGCGAGACCTATTTCGACTATTGCCGGCGTGGGCTGCAGGAGTTCGATTCAGGAACGCTCGCCCTTCGGGACCGGCAGTCCGACGTCTCGGGTCTTCTGAGACTCACGGTACCGCCCAGCCTGGTCGAGCCGTTCTTCCTGCCGGCTGTGGTTGCGTTCCAGGCGTTGTATCCCAACGCGCGCGTCGGAATCCTGAGTACCGAGCGCTATGTGGACCTGCTGCACGAACGTATCGACGTCGCTTTCCGCATCAGCCCGCTGAAGGACAGCCAGATGATCATCAGGCGCATTGCAAGCTACGCCATGTACATGGTGGCGGCGCCGTCCTACCTGCAGGGACGGCCGCCGGTCGCGGCGCCTGCGGACCTGTCGTCCCATCGGATCGTCGCCTTTGAGGGCGGATCCGGCCCCGTGACCTGGAGCCTGAGGCAGCAGTCGGCCGCGAAACCAGAAGACGCGACCGTGGTCGAATTGGTGCCGCATCTGTCGATGAACGACTTCGCGGGCGTCCTCGCTGCGGCGATCGCTGGGTGCGGGATCGCCCGGATACCCTCAATCTTATGTGCGTCGTATCTGCGGGGGGGCCAGTTGTCGCGTGTCCTGCCCGGTTGGACATTCGATCTGGTCACGATTTCCGCCGTGACTCCCGGAACCCGGAACATCTCCCGGCTCAATCGCCTGTTCCTCGACCATTGCGCCGCAACCCTTCCGGGCATGCTCGCGCAAGCGGAAGTATAGGCGCATCGGCGACCGCTGCTTGGACGCTTCGGCGTGGGCCTATCTGGTCACGACGATCTTGCCGCCGGCGGCCCCCCCGTCCAGCAGACGATGCGCTTCCCAGGATATCAGCAGATGCTGCAGGATGCCGAGAACGGAAAGTTCCAGGTCTTGGTGGCCGAGAGCCTCGACCGCCTCAGCCGTGATCAGGAGCATGTCGCGTCGCTCTACAAGCGCATGAACTACTGGGGCATCCCGATCATCACCGTCGCCGAGGGCGAGATCAGCGAGATGCACATCGGCCTGAAGGGAACGATGGGGGCGCTCTATATCAAGGACCTTGCGCAGAAGACGCGGCGCGGCCTCGAGGGGCGGGTCAGGGCAGGCAAGTCTGGCGGTGGCAATTGCTACGGATACCGCGTGGTCCGTCAGATCGACGAGCGGGGCGAGTACATCACCGGAGAACGCGAGATCGTGCCCGCCGAGGCGGAGATCGTACGGCGCATTTTCAGGGACTATGTGGCAGGTCAGAGTTCCCGCCAGATCGCGGCGCAGCTAAACTGGGAGGTCATTCCAGGCCCTCGCGGCAAAGCGTGGGGCATGTCCACGATCCACGGCAACCCGAAGCGCGGCACCGGCATCCTGAACAACGAACTGTACCTTGGCCGCCTCGTCTGGAACCGACAGCACTTCGTCAAGGACCCCGACACCGGCAAACGCCAGGCGCGACTCAATTCGGACGACGAACTTGTGGTCACCGACGTGCCGGCTCTCAGGATTGTCGAGGATGAGCTGTGGCAGGAGGTCAAGGCCCGTCAGGGAGTGCACAGGCATGACATGCGGGCTGAGGATGGCTCAACCCGTCCCGAGCGCGCACGGCGCCCCCGCTACCTGTTCTCCGGCCTTCTTACTTGCGGCTGCTGTGGTGCCGGCTACACGTTGGTGGATGCCACGCGTTACGGCTGCGCCGGTCGGCGCAACAAGGGCACCTGCGACAATCGCCGTACCATTGCCCGCGAGGAAATTGAGGCCCGCATTCTGGACGGGTTGAAGGACCACCTGCTTGATCCTGACCTCATCGCCGAGTTCGTTGCCGAGTATCAACGAGAGTATGCACGGTTGATGCAGTCAGATCGTGCGCAAAGGACCCGTCTCGAGCGGGAACTGGCACAGGTCGCTCGCGACTTGGATCGCGTCGTCGACGCTATCGTCTCGGGCTACCGCAACGACACCATCAAGGCGAAGCTCGACGCCCTTGAATCGCGCAAGGCCGAACTGGAAGCGGAGATTTCCGGACTGGGGGAAGAGGAACCCATTCGCCTGCACCCTGGCCTCAGCGAGGTCTATCGGCGGAAGGTGGCGAACCTGACAGCTGCCCTCAACGAAGACGCTACCCGTAGCGAAGCCACGGAACTGCTCCGTGGCCTCCTACAGGAAGTTCGCCTTATCCCAGAGGGCGATGGTCATGCCATCGAGCTTGTCGGGGAGTTGGCGGCCCTCATGGCGCTCGGCGACGGCAAGAACCAGAAAGCCCGCAGCAATGCCACGGGCTTTGGATTAACAGTGGTTGCGGGGACGCGCAACCGCCGTTGTTTGCATAATCCGTTCTGTTTGGTCTGAGACGGACCTGCGACCTTCAGGTTATGAGTGAGGAGGACATGTTGCCCCATGTTTGCTGGCGTCGCCGTAGAGAGACGCCTTTTCCGGCGCTTACGTGACCAGTTCCGATGTCATGTTTCCTCTTGTCACACCACGAGGGAACATGACACAACATTGCGAAAGCAGCAATATCGCGGCAATGCCATGAGCCTCACCGACAAAGCCATCCGGGACGCCAAGCCCAAGGAGAGTGTGTACCGCCTGCGTGACGGCAACGTTGTCTGCAGAGGCTTCGGCGTGACTGTCGCACCGTCGGGGACCAAGACCTTCTTCCTGTCCTACACATCGCCAGAGGACGGCAAACGCAAGCAAGTGTCGCTTGGGGCATTCCCGGCCGTATCGTTGCGCGATGCGCGCCTGAAAGCTGCAGAAACCCGCAAGTCCGTAGACACGGGCATCGACCCGGTGGCTGCCAAACGGGACGGTATCGCCCGCCGCATGGCCCAGCGCGAATTGGGCACCTTGGGCGACCTGCTTGATCTTTATGCCTCCGATCTGGAGATGGATGGCAAGCGCACTGCGAAGGAAGTGCGGCGCATCACGACCAAGGACATCCCCCCTGCCCTGCTGGCGCGCCCAGCGCATCTAGTAACCCGCGACGATATCCTCGACGTCCTGACGCCCATAGCCCAGCGTGGGAAGCTGATCCATTCGGACAATGTCCGTGCCTACTTGCGCGCGGCGTTTGAGTTGGGCTTGCACGCGCCTTCCATGACGCGCTGGCGGGGCCGCACGAAGGATTTCCAGATTACCTTCAATCCGGTCGCCACGGTGCGGAAGTCTGTCAGCCGGAAGCCGCGGGGGCAGCGCAACCTGTCCCCCGACGAAATCCGTACATTATGGCAGACGACACTACTGACGCGACCGATGCATCTCGCCCTACTCTTGATCCTGGCGACGGGTCAGAGGGTGGAGGAAGTGCTAGAGGCCACTTGGTCGGAGTTTGATCTCGACCAGAAGATCTGGAGGATTCCGGGCGAGCGGCGCAAGAACCGGAACAAGACGGCAGAACCACATCTCGTCCCCCTGACCTACCTGCACATCGCCCTGCTGCAGGCCATCAAGGCGGAGACGGGGCATAGCGCCTTTCTGTTTCCGTCCCGCACTGGCGAGGGGCCGCGTCGCTACGACAGCCTGAACCACTCGGTCCGGCGGTACATCGGCGCCAGCGGTCTGGCGTCCTTCTCGCCCCGCGATCTGCGGCGCACATTCAAGACAGTGGCAGGATCCTTCGGCCTGTCACTTGAGATCCGCAACCGACTGCAGGGGCACGGACTCTCGGACGTCGGGTCGGTCCATTACGACCGGTACGACTATCTGACGGAGAAACGGGCGGCGATGTTGGTGTGGACGCGCTCCCTGCGGCGGCTTTTAAAAGGACGAAAGCTATGAGCGGAGCAGACCTGGATCCATTAGACGAAGCGGGGAAGTTATTGCTGTTTCTGGCGGTGTCCCAGGCGAGGCTCGCGGTTCAAAATCCTCAAGAAAATAGAGTGAGCCAGGCGGAGTACCAGGCTGCACTGGCGCAGGTTCGGCGTCTCCTGGCGGACGTGTCGCCGGCGCAGGACCCCCACAAGTTTATGGCCGCCAAGACGGCCCTCGAAAGCCTGGAAGCAATTGAGCGCGGGGAGGCCATGCTGGGCGGCATGGGGCCTTTCCGCGGCTTTGCTGAAGGTGTCCTTGGAGGACCGCGAGAAGTTTCGTTCGGTGGCATCAAGATCGCCAGAAAACCGACGGCAGAGGAAGCCTTCCTAAAGGCTGCCCTGGTCGTACTTTGGGAAAAATTTCCCGAACGGCGACCAGAACTGGTTAAGGAGGCGCGTAAGCATCTCGGGATCTTGAACCAAAAGCAGGTCGCTAAAATGGTCGACAACTTCAATCAGCGCCACGACGTCGACATCGCGGCATCCCGAACCCCGATAAGCATCCATATTCCGTTGGTTACTGATCTTGTAACAAACCACGGGTACACCTGTCTCTCAGACTTCGTCTGATTTTTCCTACACGCCCCCTATCCCGTGTAGGAGTGGTTCTTCGGCATGCTTGGTGAACGTTCAACAAGCATGGAGAACCACGATGACCGCGACCGACACCGTGCCGGAGCTGATGCTCGCAGGCGAAGTCACCAAACGCATCCCATACAGCCAAGTGCATCTGCGCCGCATGGAGCGGCAGGGTAAGTTCCCCCGTCGTGTAAGGGTGGGAGCAAATCGCGTTGGCTGGGTCCGGGCCGAGATCGAACAATGGCTGAAAGACCGGATGGGGGACCGCTGAAATGCTGGCTTCGGACCCCAAATGGATCGAATACGTCGAGTACCACTTCAGGAAACTGAACCCTGATCGGTGCTTCTGGGTACGACCTGTGTACCCCGATGACGAAATCCATCCCTCCTCTCTGGTGGATTTGGGCGGCGACGACTTGTTCGTTGCAGTCCAGCTTTCTGAGGAAGGGCCTGCAGAGCAGCGCCTCTACTTCAAGGCTGAAACAGGGACGGACGTCGACATCACCGATCAGCAAGCCCGCGCACTCTTCATTGCGCTTATGCTCCTCAAGGATCGGTAGCGTGACTGATATCGTGACAGTCTTGAGGGCGGTTCAACCCGAACGCGTCTGTAAGACTTATAACTTGGTGAACGGCGGCCTGCAGAAGGTCGCCGTTGCACAAATCACGTTCGCAAACGCCGAGCCTCGGGACGCCTCGACCGCAGAAAACATGCGGCGTCTGCTGCAAGACGCGAGTGAAACAACGAACGTCGCATTGGCGACCGGCAAATGGATCAACGGAGACACGCCGTTCGCCGTCGTCCCCGAAGCGCAACTGGCTGAAATGCTTTCCAGTACCCCAGGGCAGGTGGCAGGCGGGGTACATGTCGTTAGCGGTCGCAGGATCGCGGCCCGTCTCAAGCGCGGCTTCGAGCCATCTGGCTGGGTTCTCTTCGACGCTGACAACCCAGAGGGCATGCCGTCGGACTGGTGCAGTCTGTCCATCGGCGATCGGCTTGTCCTGTTCGAAAAGATCCTTCCCGGGATCAGCACATGCGAGCGCATCGAACTTCGATCCTCGTCCGCGCGCGTCAGCAAAACCGGTGTCTTTGGCCCTGCGAGCCATGCTTACATCCGGCTGTCTGACCCCACCAAGCTTGAAAATCTGCGGTCACACGTGCAGATCGAAGCGGTACTGAAGGGGCTGGCATTCGACTCACCTCGACTTAGCCGTCTCGATCCCGGACGTGTCATCGGGCATGCGAAGCGCACCCTTTTCGATACCGCGGTCTGGGTGCCTGGCCGGCTCATCTTCTGTGCCAAGCCCGATGTGAGCCGCGCTCCGGGGTATGCTGTGGCTGACGCAGACATCCGCATCGTCAACGAAGGCGGTGGGACGCTCGACCTCGGTTGGCTGGTAGTCGTGCAGAAACCTCAACTCGACGAATACGAACGGAAGACCGGGCACCGTGTCCATTTCGAAAGTCGCGGCGGGTCCCTCATGTGCACGGATTACAGCCAGTTGACCCTCGACACGGAGGTGGAGGTTCGAGGTAAAACGAAGCCGCTTTCGGAATGGCTGGCACAAGTCCCCGATGACGGAAAGCTACGTTGTGAGACGCCGTTCAGGGCCAGCAACTCCGAAGCGGCGTTCATCGCACGGCACAAGGACGGCGCTCCGTTTCTGTATGACGTGGGCACCGACACGAAGTACTGCCTGCGCGAAGAAACCCGCGTAGCGACGGTGGCTGAGTTGCTGGTCGACGCGAAAGCAGTGGATGCGGGCGACACGGACAAGATCGGTGCCATCGCGGTCGCAGCAGGTCGCCTTCAGCCCGTCGAACAAGACCGGGTGCTGCAGCAGCTGAAAGCGTCAACCCGATTGTCTGTGGCTGCCCTTCGCGCCCAGATGAAAGGAAAGGAGCCAGACCAGCTCAGCGTCGCGATGGATGTCTTGGACAGAATTGGCGGCCGAAACCTACTTCGCGCCGCGGACGGCTTCTGGCGCTGGCGGACCGAAGGTGTTTGGTCACCGTGCGACGACCTCGAGGTCAAGCAGGAGGTTCAGACGACTATCGCTGCCTCAGGCCGTGACGTGTCATCGGCCCTTGTGGATGGGGTAGCAGCGGTCTTGGGAACGCATGTCTTCGCGCCCGATCACCGGTTCAACCGCGGCGCGCCGGAGACTGTGAACTGCCAAAACGGCGAATTGGAGCTGGTGGATGGGGTATGGACCCTGCAGCCACATCGCCGAGAGCTGTACAGGACGACGCAGATACCTGTCAGCTACGACCCCAGCGCAGTAGCGCCCAAGTTCGAAGCTTTCCTTCAGGAGGTCTTCCAAGGCGACGTTGATCAGGGCGACAAGACCGCCGCGGTCCTCGAGATGATGGGATACAGCCTGGTCGCCCATGCCATGCGCGAAAAGTTTGCGATCCTGATCGGGTCGGGCGCGAACGGGAAGTCCGTGCTCTTAGGCGTGCTAGAAGCGCTTTGCGGAAGCGAAAACACGGCCGGTGTGCAACCGTCGAACTTCTCAAATACGTTCCAGCGTGCGCACCTGCAGGGGAAGCTGGTAAACATCGTCACCGAACTTGGCGAGGGCCAAACCATTGCCGATGCCGAACTCAAGGGCATCGTGTCTGGCGAGCCGTCGACCGTAGAACACAAGTTCAAGCCCCCGTTCGTGATGCGGCCGTTCGCAACCTGCTGGTTCGGGACAAACCACATGCCCCAGTCTAAGGATCATTCTGGCGCGCTGTTTCGAAGGGCACTGATCCTCCAGTTCAACCGGGTCTTCAACCCGAGCGAACAGGACCCTGGCCTAAAGTCGAAACTGATGACCGAGCTGCCGGGCATATTGAACCTTTGCCTGATGGCCTACGCGAAGGCGGTCGCCAAGGGCTTCACAGAGCCGACTAGCTCGCATGAAGCACTGAAGGCTTGGAGACTGGACACCGACCAAGTCGCGCACTTCGTGGAGGAGGAGTGCAGCCGGGACTTCGGCGGCGAAGAACGCTTCTCGGATGTCTATGGGCGATACGTTCCTTGGGTCGCGGAAAACTCCACCGGTAAGCCCGTATCGAAGAAGGCGTTCAGCGACCGCCTGAGCCGGATGGGCTTGATGACCGAAAAGAAGCGGGATGGCGTTATCGTGAAGGGCCTGTGGCTAAAGGCGGGCGTCCTCAACTCATGATCGCTTGGCAGATCCCGCAGGCATTAAGAACGCTGCGGGCGGTGATCCGCCTGACGGCAGCGCGGCTGGCGGTGACCTACGGCTGCGAGGTTGCTGCCAGCAATCAGGAGGTTGTCGACCGTAGCGAGGGAGTATTCGTCGCACTTCCCTCAGCGCGGGGGATGGAGGAGTTGTCGCGCCTCCGCTTCCGCCCCGAACAGCCAGTGCTCTCTGCCATGGCTGGAACTCGTGCCCACGCTCTATCCACGGCCATCGGCCCAGCCTGCGGCGACATGGCGATGATGCCAGGCTATGCCAATGCGCTCCGGATCGGACCTTCGATCCTTTTCCCCGGCGCGTCGTTCTGGCGAACCTTTCTAGGTCATGTCGGACCGGTGCTTGTCCTCCAAACCGAGGACCAGTTCGTTGCGGCGGCGGCGTTTGGCGCACTGTCGGGCGCATCCTTTGCGTGGATGGCGCAGGTTATCGACTGGTTTACCGCACAAGGCCTGCCGCCCGACCAAACCCGCAAACTCGTCGCTGCAACCCTGCGCGGCAATGCCGAAGTGCTGCTGCAGGAGGATCTCGCGATGGAAGATATCCTGCGAAACGTCGCGACGCCCGGAGGGATTACCGAACTGTTGGTGGCCAAGCTCACCGAAACGGGGGGATTGGAAGCGTGGGAGCGTGGGCTAGATGCAGTGGCCCAGCGCCTGGAGGGCATAGGTCAGGCGTAGAAGCGCAGCGCAAGGTGATCGATGACCTTGGGGCCTCACGCGTCGGAATCGTGGGTCGTGCCAAGTACAGCGAAGCCACGGTGAATGCCGCGATCAAAGGTGCAATCTGCCTCAGCTTCGGTGGTGAGCGGGACAGGAACCACGTTCTGGCCCAGGGCGGTCTGGACCGCGACGACGCAGGGGGCGGTCAGCAAGGCACCGATCGCAAAACAGGAACCTGCGTCTGCGCACGGTGGTCTCCTGGAAAGTCCGGAGTATGGGAAAGCGGCGCGGCCGAAGGCGGCGTCTGGATCAGGCCTTAAGTATGTGCGGCGGAAGCGCGGCGCGCTCTGCGCGTTGACGCGCCTCATGTGCGCGTCTCGCCTTCTCGTACCAAGGAAGCTCTCTGGGGGTGTTTCGGTTGTGGATCTGCCACATCAACTCCTCCATCAGGATGGGGTCGGAATACTCGGCCAGCAAAGGCTTGAGGTCATCAGGCAGAATCAACTCGACCATCGTACCCATAGAGGCGACGTCGAGAACGCAACGCAGAAGGCCGATGTCGCTGCGAATGCGGGCTGTTGCATAGCGCGGTGTGCTGGGATGTTCACCGAGTGTGACGCCATTCGGCAAGGTCTGCACCCACGACAGACCGCCGGGATACTTCGCCGCAAACAGATTTCTGATCAGGTCATGCGCTTCCGTCACGGGGTGGTAGTAGCCTTTCCAGACGTCATAGGTCGGGTCTCCCAACGGGACAGGCAGGTGCAGGTCCGGCCCAGAAAACCAGCCCGCCTCGATCATCTCCCAATGGTCACGCTGTGACAGCTGGTTGTAGGTGCCTGCGCCGAAGACCTCTTCGATGACCTCGCCACGAATGACCTTGCGCGGCTCGTACGGCCCATCGCTGTGAAGCAGCCATGATCCACTTTCTTCCCGCTTAGGGAAGATGCGGCGATGCTTCGGCTGGGCGCGAAGCGGGGCGGGGGCAAAGGCTTGCGCGGGCAGGGTCGCTGCCACGGAAGCCATCACCGAAGCGGCAAGGAAGTTACGTCTGTTCAACATCTCTCACTCTCCGTGGAGGGCAAGATGATCGCCGAAAGATGAAGCCAACCCCTTTGTTGCCGGTGCGGCCACATCCCCTTGCGGGCGACCACCTTGCCGGGTTTGGCAGGTTGGTGAGGACAGCGTCCTCTCTTGATGCGTTTCATTGACATAGGCGCATGCCCGGCCTTTGTCGAGGTCTGCTCGCAGGATCACCTGTTCTGGTGTTCAGCGGGTCGTGGGCATCCTTGTGGCACTCGGGTCATCCCCGCGTGGGGGCGACCTCAACCCGAGCCTTGGAGCACACGGGATTGCGAAAAACACAGCCGGCACGGCGAGATTTCAGACTGGCCGCACCTAACAGCCGGGACACCCTAAGAGGCCAGTTCTGGACGGCGGATCGGCCTGTAAACGGGCATTGCTCACGGGGTATAGATAGGTGCTTTTCCGTGGGTCGATGATCCTCCGCGTCGATACTGCCATAGATGCAGTTCCCTACACGTGAAGGCGAAAGTTTGATTGAACTTTTTCGGGTTCACGCGTCCATGCGGCGAAGTCGGCTTTACCTCCCCCCAGCGATGCACTGTCATCTCAGCAACACGAGCCGGGAGATTGCGTCAGCGCCAGCCCACACGATCGCATTCTGACGAAACGCAACGCCCAGCGAGTAGGCGTCAACGTGCTTGGTCCCAAATACGAAAATGCCAATGTCTGCTTTGCGGACTTCTTGCCGTTGACTGTGGTTGCCGGATCACCACTCGCAGGCTCAGCTTGACCGACACGAGGGGCGGAATGTATGTGCCGACTGCTGTTCGCAAGAGCTTTTGGCGTGGTTGCAGATATCGCTGATATGTATCCGGTCTGTGTTTCGGCGCGCGGGCCGTGACCTTGTTGGATATACGCACGCACATTGATCTCATTAGCGGACAGGCTGACGATGAGCCATTTCCGCCCTCAGATTCCCGGTGCGTAATTCATCCGTCCCATGCTTTGCTCCCTCGCGAACCTCTGTGCGATTGCCTGGCGTCAGATCGCTTCGGCAACCGTATCTCTTGGGGCATCGAAGCCCCGTCCATAGCGTAGGACCGCCCAGGCGATGCGGACCAGTTTGTTGGCCAGAGCCACAGCCAACTTGTTCCTATGCATGCGCTGGTCGGCTTCGGCCAGCCACGCCCCAAAGCTCAATTCTGGCCATTTCTTCGGACGCATCAGGATGATCTTGGCAGCCTGGATGAGGAGTGTTCGCAGATATCGGCTTCCCCGTTTCGAGATCCGGCCAAGCGTCGTGCGCCCTCCTGTGCTGTATTGTCGGGGCACCAACCCGACCCAGGCCGCCATATCCCGACCGTGATCAAAGGCCTCTCCCTGTCCGACCGCGGCGACAAGGGCTGTGGAGATCACCGGACCCACGCCGGGAATGGTCCTCAACGCCCGGCAGTGGGCCTCGCCTTGCCCGATCTCTGCTATTTCCTGGGAGATCGCTTCGATCCGGGTATCGAGGCGCATCCAGTCGTCATGCAGATCAAGGATGATGTCTCTCATCCTCGGTGAGATCTCGTCCCGGCGTTCGTCTAGAAGAGCCAGAAGCGAGTTCTGAACGGCGCGCAGACCCTTCCGGATCGTGATGCCTTGTTCGATCAGAAAGGCTCGGATCTGATTGATGGTTGCCGTGCGGCGAGACACCAGCCGCGACCGGACGCGGTGCAACGCCTGCAGGTCCAGCTGGTCTTGGCTCTTCTCCGAGACGGTGTGCAGGTTCGGACGCAACGCTGCTTCTGCGATCGCCTCGGCGTCGTTGTAATCGTTCTTCTGGCCCTTGTTGAAAGGCTTCACGTAGATAGCCGGAATGATCCGCGGCTCGAAGCCCATGCCCCGCAGGGTTCGGCTGACAAAATGCGCGCTGAGACAAGCTTCCATCCCGATGATGCAGGGTGGGAGCTTCTTGAACGTCGCCTCAAGGGCAAGGCGCTTGATCTTCTGTCGCAGAACCAGTCGGCCATCGGCGCTGAAACCGACGAGGTGGAAAACCTCCTTGCCGATGTCGATCCCGATAACGCTGGCAGCAACAGAATCCTCTCTGATCTTGGACGTCATGGTGCTTCTCCTTCTGGGCAGTGCAGCCTAGAAGGCTAGCACCGCCGGTGAAGCAGTCGGCACATTCCATTAGCGGACGTTCAGCGCAATGTGAGTTTTCTTTCTCAAGCAACAAAAGCGGTCATCGGTCGGAGGGAAAGGAACTGGGTTCAGACCTTCTCTGGTGCCTGAAAGCACCGAGGCAATTGCTTCAACCTTAATGCTACTGAAAGGGGTCGGATCACGCTATCCCGGAACATAGACGCGCCCAACTTCGGGATCTTCGCTTGAATAGCCAGCCGAAATTCCCTCTTCGAAGGTCCGCAGGGCGATGTCCTGCCTTGTCCAGTCCACGGTCTGGGCAACGCGGTCCGGTCGGGACACCCCGACAACCGTTGAGGTGATGCCAGATTCCTGCATGGAAAACTGCAGGGCCAGCGCACCGGGCGATACGCCGTCGCGCTGACAAATCGCCTCGATGGAACGGATTGGCGCGAGCGCTGCGTCGTCGGCGTCCTGATAGGTGATGCGGCGCACGGTGGCGCTGCCCTTGGCCAGTACGCCCCCCGCAAACGGAGCGGCGTTGAAGAATGCAATTCTGCGCGCAGCGGCTAGGTCCATGACCGGGGCCGCAGAGCGGTTCACAAGGGTGAACCGATTGTGGCTGAGAACCACGTCGAACGGCCAGTCCCGCAGGATCGGCAACAGAACGTCGATCCGCCCCATCGCAATGCCGGCGGCCTGAACAAGCCCTTCCTCCTTCATCCGAAACAGCGTGTCGAGCGCACCACCCTTGCGGGTGATCTCGGTCAGATCGCGGGCATGTTCGGGGTCGTGCAGATGCAGGATCTGGAACCGGTCTACCCCAAGTGCCTTCAGGCTTTCTTCGGCCGACCGCCGCGCCTGATCGCCGTCGAACCGGCCGTTGTCCATGTCGCGGTCCAGCTTGGTGGACAGCACAAAGCCGTCGGGCAGGCCGCCGCGCTCGCGGATTACCGCACCGACCCGTGCCTCGGCCCGGCCCAGACCATAGTTGCGCGAGGTGTCGAGCAGGTTGACCGGGCTGTCGAAGATGGCGCGCACGGTGGCGCGCGCCGTTTCTTCATCAACGTCATGGCCGTAGGTGTCGGGCATACCGCCCAGCGCCGCCGTGCCAAACCCGATGGGGGTGACGCTCAGGCCAGTTTGTCCGATCGCGCGCCGTTCCATGTGGTTTCCCCTTCAGGTCCGCGTTTTCACACCGCTGGTGCGGCTGCTGGCAAGACTGGTCAGGACGGCGGCCACGATGATGACGGCACCGGTCGAGGCCTGGACATAAAACGACGGCACCTGTGCCAGCGTCAGCAGGTTGTTGATCACGCCGATCAGCAGAACGCCGCTGACCACACCGATGATCGTGCCACGCCCGCCGCCCAGGCTGACGCCGCCGATGACCGCCGCCGCGAAGGCCGAAAAGATGATCCCCTGGCCCTGCGTTGTCACCGCCGAGTCAAGCCTGCCAGTCATCAGCACGCCCGCCAGCCCAGAAAGAAGAGCTGCAAAGATGAAGGCCGACCAGATCACCCGATCCACGTTGATCCCGGCGGCGCGTGCCGCCTCTTCATTGCCGCCGACTGCATAGAGCGCGCGGCCATAGCGATGGTATTGGAACACCAGTCCGACAACCGTGGCGACAACGACAAAGACGATCACCGACATCGGAATCCCGAACACCCGGGCAGAGCCCAGAAAGGTCAGCGCATCGCCGGGCGAGTAGATCGAGCGACCATTCGATACGATCAGAACCCCACCGCGCAAAAGAACCAGCAGGCCAAGGGTCGAGATAAAGGGGTTCAACCCCACCTTCACCACCATGAAGCCGTTGAAAACGCCGATCAGCCCCGCCGCGCCAAAGGCGATCAGCAATCCTGTCCAGCCCGGCAGTTCCAGCCCGAACCCACCTGCCGCAGCGGGGGCCAGCATCACGGCGGCCAGCATCGGCGCAAAGCCGACGATCCCCTCCAGCGACAGGTCAAGCCGGCCGATCAGCACCACAAAGGTCAGTCCGATGGTGGTCAGGCCCAGCACGCTGACCTGTTCCAGGATGTTGATTAGGTTGATCACCGTCAGAAAGCTGGGCGCGACGAAGGCGCCGATCACCACCATGACCGCCAGCACGGGATACATGGTAAAGCCGTTGGCAACAAAGGCGCTGCCAAACGCTGCAAGACGGGACCGCCCCGCAATAGGCGCGGCAGGGCCGGACAGACGGTCAGTATTTGCGGTCATGCCACACCCTCCATATGCAAGATCAGATCCTTCATGTCGTAGTCGCCCACAAGTTCGCCCACGATTTTCTCTTCGAAGACGATGACAACACGGTTGGCCAGTTGTTCGATTTCGTCCTCTTCGTCGGACACCACGATGATGCCCATGCCCTTGCGCGCAAGTTCGCGCAGCAGGGCGTAAAGCTGTTCTTTCGCCCCCACGTCGACACCGCGCGTCGGGCTCATCGCCACGACAACCTCGGGGCTGCGGCAGAGCGCGCGGGCAAAGACGACCTTTTGCTGGTTGCCGCCGCTTAACTGGCTGACGGCCTGTTCCAGCGAGGATGAAATCACCCGCGTTTGCCGGGCAAGGCGGCCCACATGGTCGGCTTCCTTGCCGCTGTTGATAAATCCGAAAGGCCCCGACAGCACATCCAGACCGCCTGCCGCGATGTTTTCTCGCACGCCCAGAATACCGACATAGCCGCTGGCGTGCCGGTCCGTCGGCACAAGGCCAATGGTCGGCAGCTTGCCGCGCGGGCTGTGAATTTCCCCGGAAAGTGGTGCCATTTGCCCGGCCAGCATCATCGCGAGGTCTTCCTTGCCACTGCCGACCGGTCCGGCCAGCGCCACGATCTCGCCGGGGCGCACTTCGAAATCAACCGTATCTTCAGACCGGGCCGAAAGGCGGACGTTGCGCGCCGCAAGCAGCGCAGGCCCTGCGGCTTGCGTGTAATCTTCGCGCAAGCTGCGGCCGGTTTCCTCACCCATCATCAGGTTCGCGATCTTGCGGGGATCAAGGTTGGCCACCGGCTCGCGCGCCGTCACGACCTGACCATCGCGCAGGATCGTCACGGTATCAGCAACCTCGAACACCTCATCCAGATGATGCGAGATGTAGACAAAGGAAACGCCGGATGATTTCAGCCGCTTCACATGTTCGAAGAGGATGCGCTTTTCGGCATTGCTTAGCGCCGCCGTGGGTTCATCCAGGATCATCACCGGCACTCCCCGGCTGAGCGCCTTGATGATTTCCAGAAGCTGCCGAGTTCCAGCATCCAACTGGCCCGCCAGCGACCCCGGCGCGATATCGACGTTCCAGTCCGACAAAAGACCGGCCGCCCGCGCCTGCATCCGTCGGTGGCTGACCATTCCGAACCGGTTGCGCACATCGGGGCTTTCGATGAACAAATTCTCGGCCACGGTCAAAAGGTTGAACAACCGGGGCGTTTGCTGGACATGGGCGATGTCGTTGCGGATCCGGGCCGCATAGCCTTGGCCATCCGCGGAAAACGCCGTCTGGCCGATCCGGATGTCGCCTGCATCCGCCGGGGTAAAGCCGCTGAGGGCAGAAACCAGCGTGCTTTTGCCCGCGCCGTTTCGGCCGAGCAGGGCGTGTACTTCGCCCCGCTCGACCGTAAAGTCCACTCCACGAAGGGCCCGGGTGGACCCGAAGGTCTTGGTAACACCGCGCATCTCGACGATAGTTTGGGTGTTCCCCATGACCTTCGGCCCTCCCCTGCCTTGGTGTCGTGTTACTTGCCGATCTGGTTGCCCCAGAGGTCGGCAGCATCGACGTTGGCACTGGTCACCAAGGTTGCGTTCAGCTGGTATTGCGGACCAACCGGGGTCTCGATCACCCGGCCATCGTCACGCGGCCCGATCTCGATGGTGCCGCCGCCCTTGACCAGCTCGATCAGTTCGGCAGTCTTGGTCGCATAGGCGCTGAGCGGCTGTGACACGGTTGCGTCCAGCGCGCCTTCGCGGATCAGTTGCAAACCTTGCGGCGTGCCGTCGATGGCGACCCGGATGACCGAGTCCGCTTCACCCGCAGCGGCGCCGTGTCCGGCAGCGGTCAGCTGCGCGTTCACCGCCGTCGCCATCAGTTCCGACGCCATGAAGATGCCGGTCAGGTCGGGGTTCTGGGTCAGAACGTTCTGCGCGGCATCTGCGGCCATGTCTGCGGTCCATTCGGTCGGACGCTGGATCAGCGTGACGTTCGGTGCCAGTTGCTTCAGAGTTTCGGCAAAGCCGTTCGACCGGTCAAGCCCGTTCGGCGTAGCCAGACCGCCCTGCAGTTCCAGCACGATGCAGGTGTTTCCGGCCCAGCATGCCTTTTCCTGCAGGCGGCGGGCCATTTCTTCGGCACCCTGCACACCGGCGTTGTAGTTGTCGGCGCGCACGGTTGCCGTTACCTTGCCACCCGCCGGGCTGTCGTCGATCGAGAACACCAGCGCGCCTGCTTCATTGGCACGCTCGACCGCCGGGACGATCCCTGCCGCATCGATCGGCGCAAAGACGATGACGTTGGCACCGCCAGCGATCAGATTCTGCAGCGCATCAACTTGTGCGGCGATGTCACCGTTCGGGTCGGGCGCACCAACCATGGTAAAGCCTTTGGCCTCGAAGGCGGCAATCGACAGGTTCAGCATCAACGCCTGAAAGTCGTCCTTCAGGAACTTTGGTGTCATGCCGATCTTGACGTCGGCGTTGTCAGCCCAGCCGATGGCGGTTGTCGCCGTCAGCAGCGCCGCGCTGAGTGCGAAGATCTTCGTATTGTGTTTCATTTCTGGTCCTCCTCCGTGTTGCAATTTACGTTCCGTTGCCATTCGCCGCAGACGCGGCCCTGGTCTTTCCGTTCCTCTGCCCCGCCAGCGTTCTAGGCGGTTACCTCTGAAACCTTCACCATCCGACCCTCGCGCATAGACAGATACGCAGCCTCGGCCAGGATCAGCGCCCGGCGGCCGTCCTCGAAACTGGCAAGCGGGGTGGCGCCCTTTTCGACGCAATCAACGAAGCCGTCGATCTCAGCCATGAAGGCCTCGTGATAGCGTTCAAGGAAGAAGAACTGATAGGGGGCTGCGGCCTCGGTCTGCATGGCGCTGTAGCGGCGCAACTCGTTCGGCTTGCGATTGTCCGAGATCACCATGCCGGTCGTTCCCATCAGTTCGACCCGCTGGTCATAGCCATAGACGGCGGTGCGCGAGTTGTTGATGTGGCATTGCTTGCCTGACGCGGTGCGCAGGATGAACATGGCGCTGTCCACCTCGTTCAACTCCGCCCCAAGGCCCGGGTCGATCAGCGCGTTACCTAGCGCAAAGACTTCGGTCGGCTCTTCGCCCAGCATGAAACGGGCAAGGTCGAAGTCGTGGATGGTCATGTCGCGAAAAAGACCACCCGCTGCTTCCAGATAGGCCCGGGGTGGCAAGGCGGGATCACGCGATGTGATGATCACCTGATGCAGATCACCGATATCGCCCGCCAGCAGGGCCGCACGGGCGGCGCTGTGGCCGGGGTCATAGCGGCGGTTGAAACCCAGCTGGATCGGCACGCTGGTCCCCGCGATCCGCGCCGCGCAGGCGTTGACCCTTGCGAGGTTCAGATCAATCGGCTTCTCGCAAAGCACGGCCTTGCCCGCCGCAACGGCCATTTCGATGTAATCGGCATGGGTCGGCGTGGCCGTCGCGATCAGCACGGCATCCACGTCGGGCGATGCAAAGACCGCCTCGGGGTTGGCCGCTGCCGTTACGCCCTGCGCTGCGGCCACGCGTTCGGCAGACGGTGCATGCACATCATAGACCGTCGCAAGCTTCGCGCGCGGATGGCGCGCAACATTGGCGGCATGCATCTGACCAATGCGCCCACAGCCCAAAACGGCGATCCGAAGCATCTCAACCTTCCTCCCTGGAATGGATGCACGAATCACATCCGTATTTGCACTTTGTATTGCGCAAGCGCACTTGCGTCAATGCATTTTCCCGTTGCAATTATGCGGCAATAATCATTGCAGATCTGAAGGCACCCCAGGGCAGGCGGCTCCACTTTCGGCGGCAACGGCGCAGCGCGCCCCAAGTTGCAAGACAGCCGGAGCATGCACGAAGCGCGTCCGCCTAGCCGCCTAGTGCGGGGTGCTGTTGTACCGGGTGAACAGCAAGCTTTGCGAGATATGGCTTGCCGGTCTTTCCCCCCGCAGGGCCATGCGAATGCAGTCAACCGACAGCGCAACCTCTTGCGCAAAGTCATGGCCGATCGTCAGGTCCATGATCCCCTTTTCCAGCAAATTCCGAGTGTTGGCGTTCAGCTCGTGCCCGATGAACACGGTTTTCCCCACCAGCCCTTCAGCCTCAAGCGCCCGTCCGATACCCAGATTTGCCCCCGAGACGTTGTAGATCGCTGCTGGCGGTCCATTCTTGTCGATATAGGCGCGCAGCGCGTCAAAGATGACGTCGGAGCTTTCGTCGGAACTGACCTTTTCGTCGATGATCAAGCCCGCGAACTCGGACCGCAGGACCTGCCGAAAGCCCTGTTCGCGATCAAGCTGACAGCGAAAGGGGACGCTGCACACGAAAAGCACCTTGCCGGGCACCTCGCGCGGCAAAAAACGCCCGCAAAACCAGCCGGCGGTCGACCCCGACGCGAACTGATCTGACCCGACATAGGCTGTGCGGCCGGACGAAGGCAGGTCAGATGTCAGGCAGACCACGGGCACGCCTTTGGCCACGACTGCACGCACGGCGGCGTTGATGGCGGGATGTTCGCGGGCCACAAGCATCAGCCCGTCCACCTCTTCGGATGCCTCAAGCAGGCGGGCTGCAAAGACTGACGGGTCAACGTCTTGAGATACCTGATGCTCTGACCGTATCTCAACCGCTGGGAAAGTCTGGCAATAGGCGGCTGCGGCAGTTGCGGCTGCCTCATTGAAAGATTTACCTGATTCGGCCAGAAGAAGGATCCGCAGCCCGCCGCGCGCCTCCTCCCTCTCAGGCATCCGCAAGCCCGGACCGGGTCCGGACATCCCCCACCGGGACAGCCCGTCTTGCAGCACGGCCTGCATCTCGCGGTATCCCGAAAAGCCCAGACTCTGGGCAAGCCGGACAACGCTTGATGCGTGAATACCGCAACGTTTGGCAAGTTCCGGACTGGACAACATCGCCGCCGCCTGCGGATTTTCAAGCAGGAAACCGGCGAGCCTGCGGCCGCCCTTGCCCAGATCGTCCTGGACAGTTGAAAGTCGCGCAAGCAGGTTTGCACTTGTGTCAGGCTTCATCGGGCTCATGGGCGGCACTCCTCACCTGCACGATACCCGAAAATTGCGCCCACGCAACGATCATTGCATTACCTTTGACGAAGCCATGCAGCGAGACGGTCTCAGATCGCGTCAGGAACCGGTCACGGTTGGAATCCGGGGCGCGGTCGGGTCCTTTTGAACCCGGGCGGCAACCGCAAGCGCCAGCGCTTGCGTCAGGCACATGGGTGCCGCAAGTGACCGCGAAAAACTGTAGTCACGCTCAGGCACGGCGAACATGACCGAAGCGGCCTTCGCCAGCGGGCTGAGTGTGCTGTCCGAAATTGCCACAACCGGGACACCCTCCAAGGCCGCTTCCTCGACGATGTTGACCACTTCGGTCGCATAAAAGCGGAAAGACACCGCGAACAACACGTCGTCCTTGCCCATCGTACGCGCGACATGCGTGGCCAGACCGCCGCTGCTGTCCAGAAGGATGCACCGCTTGCCCAGCATGGTCAGGATATAATGCATCAGCACCACCACCGGGGCCGAGCGCAACTGCCCGACCAGATAGACCGCCTCGGCGCCGACCAGAAGATCGGCCGCGCGGGCCAAGTCATCTGCAGGGACTGAGCCGATCATATCCTGCAACGAGGCGATGTCGCGCGCCGCCAGATCACGCAGAAAGTTGCTGCCCGAGCCGTCCGCTGCCGACTTGAGTTCCGACTCCAGCGCCCGGACCCAGGCCTCGAAGCCGGGCGCGGCCGTGGCCAGCCGTTTCTGGAAAAGGGCCTTAAGCTCCTTGAACCCGCTGTAACCCAGCATCTGGGCAAAGCGGACAAAGCTTGAGGCATGGATGCCACAGATTTCGGCGATGCCATGCACCGAGCGCACCGCGACATCGTTGGGGTTCTGCGTCAGGTAGAGCGCGATCTCCTTGTAGGTCTTGCTCATATGGTCATGCCGCTCGTGGATGACGCGGATCAGCTCTTCATAGTCCTGCGGGGGCTGGATTTCGGTCATCTTGTTCTCTTTACACCTGCAATCAAGGCCAAGTCGCGCCGTAGAAGTGCGTCCAGACCCGCCAGCAATGCCTTGCAATATTCATTGCACGCAGCAAAGACGCAAGTGGGCCGTTCCGGTTGCCCGCGCGCAGGCCTAGCGCAGAACCGACACATTCTGCGACTGCAGCGCGTCGGCGTTGACGATCAGCGACCGGTCGATCGTTCCGGCAAAGAAGTCGAGCACATTCCGGACTGAGGAAACCGCCATCCGCTCGGCGCAGTCCAGCGTCAGCCCGGCGATATGCGGGCTAAAGACCACTTGATCCAGCGCCAGAAGGGGGGCGTCCGGTTGCGGCGGCTCATCTTCAAAAACGTCCAGACCGGCTGCGCCGATCCTGCCCTCTCGCAAAGCCAGCGCCAGTGCGGCTTCGTCCACGACACCGCCCCGCGCAGTGTTCACCAAGACTGCGCCCGGCTTCATCGCGGCGATTTCGTCGGGGCCAAGGGCGGGTCTGTCGCCGCGTGGCACATGGACGGACACGAAATCAGCCCAAGCCAGGGCGGCCAGCAGATCGGTCGCCGGGCGCACATCGCCTGCGGGCCAGCCGGTACGCTCTGCCCAAGGGTCGTGGGCGCGAACCTCCATCTCGAAACCGGCGGCCATGCGGGCCAGCTTTCGCCCGGCGCGCCCATAGCCGAGGATCAGCAGGCGTTTGCCGCTGATCTCGCGCGCTTCCAGAAGGTTGCGCCAGCCCCATTGGCCGGGGTCACGCACCGCGCGGTTGGCGCGGTTGACCCGCTTGGCCGCCGCCAGCATCAGCATCATCGCATGTTCGGCCACCGAGACCGAATTGACGTCGCCTATGATCGTCAGCGCGATCTGGCGGGCGTTCAGGGCGGGCAGATCAACGGCGTCATAGCCCACGCCATGTCGCGACACGACGCGCAATCGTTCGCCGCGCGCGATGGTGGCCGCCGATAGCGGCTGGGTCCGGATCACCAGCGCGTCCGCGCCCGCCATCAGCCCGGCGTATGAGGGTTCGGAGATTTCCTCGACGTAGTCATGGCTAAAACCTTGTGCCTGCGCCTCGGCCAGCAGGGCCAAGCCGGCAGAGTGCAGTTTACCGGCCACCAGAATATGCGGCATCAGTAGCCCTCCCCCTTCTTTGCGGCAACGGCAGGGCCGGTCAGCTTGCGAAACTCGGCGACGGAGGCTGACGCAGCGGCGGCAAGCAGGCGGCTGTCACCCGAGACTGTGGTCATGTCAAAACCCCAGCCGAGGGCGCGGGCGGCATAGGCAGGCGTTCCACAATGCAATGCTGCATGGATGCCCTTGTCCTTGCACACCGCAGCAATGCGTTGGATCAGGGCGATCATCTCAGGTTCTTCGCGGTCAAAGGCCGGGGCAAGCCGCCCGGCTTGCGTTCCCAGCGTCAGATCGGCAGGGCCAACATAGATGCCGTCCAGCCCCGGAGTCGCGGCGATTTCCTCAAGGTTTTCAACACCTGCAGCCGTCTCGATCATCGCAAAGGCCAGAACTTCGGCATTGGACTCGACACCGTAACCACCATAGGCAATGTTCGCCCGCGTTGGGCCAAAGCTGCGCTGACCTAGGGGCGGATAGCGCATGAAGCTGACGAATTCGGCCGCCTCGGCAGCGGTGTTGATCATCGGGCAGATGATCCCCATCGCACCCGCATCCAGCGCCTTCATCACGATTCCAGGCTCGCGCCAAGGCACCCGCACCATTGGCACCACGCCCGATCCGCGCATTGCCTGCAGCATCATCAGGGCGGCGCTGTAGTCCAGCGCGCCATGCTGGATGTCGATGGTGATCGCGTCATAGCCTTGGGCCGCCATGATTTCAGCGGTGAAGGCGTTGCCGATGGACAGCCAACCGTTTAGAACCGGACGGCCCTCTTTCCACATGTCGCGCAGTCTGTTGCGGATCATGGCGTCACCTCAGAATACAAGTTGGGTAAGTTTGGTATCGAGGTAATCCTCGATCCCCTCGCTGCCGCCTTCGCGGCCAAGGCCGGAAAAGCGGGTGCCGCCGAACGGGGCCTCAGCGGCGGCAAGGGCAAAGCTATTGATGCCGACCATGCCCGCCTTCAGGCCCGCAACAGTGCGGCGGGCGCGGTCTGGTGACCGGGTAAAGGCATAGGCGGACAGCCCCATCTCGCCCTTGTTAGCGCGGGCCAGCACCTCGTCTTCGGTCGCGAACCGGGTGATTGCGGCGATCGGGCCAAAGTTTTCTTCGGCAAAGACCTGCATGTCGTCGGTCACGCCGGTCAGGACGGTTGGTTCGTAAAAGTTGCCTTCGTTGAACCCGGCCGCCCGCTTTCCGCCCGTCTCGATCTTGGCACCCGCAGCGACGGCGTCGGCCACAATGGCGTCAACCTCGGCCAGGCGGCCCTTGTTGATCAGCGGCCCCATCCCTGTCGCAGGATCGGCACCGTCACCAAGCCGGATGGCCTGCGCCCGTTTGACGAACCCGTCGACAAAGCGGTCATGCAGGCTTTCGTGGACAAAGAAACGGTCCGCCGTGACACAGACTTGCCCGGCATTGGCGAACTTGGTCGCCACGGACAGATCAAGTGCCTGATCCAGATCGGCGTCATCATAAATGATCAGCGGCGCGTTGCCGCCCAGTTCCATCGACACCTTCTTCACCGTCGCGGCCGCATCGCGGAGCATTTGCTGGCCAACGCGGGTGGACCCGGTCAGCGACACCTTGCGCACGCGGGGGTCGGCCATGATCGGGGTATAGGTTTCGGCGGTGGACCCGGTGACAAGGTTGATCGCCCCGTCCGGCAAACCGCCCGCCCGAATGCAATCGACCATCACCATCGCCACCCCCGGTGTCTGGGACGAAGGTCGCAGGATGACCGAGCACCCCGCCGCCAGCGCCGGGGCCAGCTTGCGCGCGGGCAAAGAGGCGGGGAAGTTCCAGGCGGTAAAGGCCGCGACAATGCCCACGGGTTCGCGCGTCACCTCGAACCGGCCACGCGGCACGCGGCTTTCGATGATGCGGCCATAGATGCGGCGGGCCTCTTCGGCGTACCAGCGGAACTGATCGACCGACAAGACCCATTCGCGTTCGGCCTGGGCAATCGGCTTGCCAGTTTCGGCGGTGTTCATCCGTGCGGCCTCGAGGGCTCGCCGTGCCATCTCGTCCGCGATCCGGTGCAGCGCATCGGCGCGGGCAAATCCGGACAAGGCGCGCATCGCCATCAGACCGGCTTCGGCCGCGTTGATGGCGTCCCGCGTGTCCGCAGCCGAGGCGGTGGCGCAGGCACCAAGCGGCCGCCCGGTCACCGGTGACAGCACCGCAGCGGTCGCGCCGCCCTCCGCTGCGCGCCATTTTCCGCCAACACAGATCCCATAAGATTCGTACACTGTCGTCCCTCCGTCCACGGCGCGCTGCTGGGGCACAGACCCCTAAATCGACATTCAGCAATACAGATTGCAAAACTGTTGCACTGTCAATATGCATTCCGTAAGGTGCCGCCAACCGAGGATGAGGAGACGCCAGATGACTGTTCCAACCGTTCGCCTGACAATGGCACAGGCCGTTGTCCGCTATCTTTGCAACCAGTTCACCGAGATTGACGGGGCACACGTGCCGTTGTTTGCCGGCGTTTTCGGCATCTTTGGCCACGGCAACGTGACCTGCCTGTCCGAGGCGCTGGAGCAGGTTCAGGACATCTTGCCAACCTGGCGGGGCCAGAACGAACAGTCGATGGCCCTTGCGGCGGTGGGCTTTGCCAAGGCCAAACGGCGGCGGCAGATCATGATTGCCACCTCGTCCATCGGGCCGGGGGCGCTGAACATGGTGACGGCGGCGGGCACAGCCCATGCCAACCGACTGCCGATCCTGTTGATCGCGGGCGACAGCTTTGCCAACCGCATTCCCGATCCGGTGATGCAGCAGGTCGAACACTTCGGAAACCCGACGATCACGGTCAATGACGCCTTCAAGGCCGTCAGCCGCTACTGGGACCGCATAACGCTGCCGCAGCAAATTCTGTCCTCGTTGCCGCAGGCTTTGGCGGCCATGCTGGACCCCGCAGACTGCGGCCCTGCGTTTCTGGCCCTGTGCCAGGACACGCAGGAAATGGCCTTCGACTACCCGGAGGCGTTTTTTGCACTGCGGCTCTGGACCATCCCCCGCCCGCGCGCTGACCATCGCAGCCTTGCTACGGCGGCTGCCCTGCTGCGAACGGCCAAGACACCGCTGATCATTTCGGGCGGTGGAACCCGCTATTCTGGCGCGGAACAGGCGCTGGCTGATTTTGCCCTGCGCCACGGTATTCCAGTTGTTGAGACGATCGCGGGCAAAGGGGCCCTGACCCATGACCATCCGGTGCATGCCGGGCCGATGGGGATCGTCGGCTCCACCTCTGCCAACGCGCTTGCGGCCGAGGCCGATGTGATCCTTGCCATCGGCACGCGGCTGATGGACTTCACCACCGGGTCATGGACGGCCTTCAGCCATTCGGCGAAGTTCATCTCGATCAACGCGGCAAGGTTCGACGCCATGAAACACCACTCCCTTGCCGTTGTCGGCGACGCGCGGGAAACGATTGACGAGCTTGGCGACCTGCTTGGCACCTGGACCGCGCCTGCGACCCATCTGCCGCACGCCAAGGCGCTGTTTGCCGACTGGAATGCGCTGCTTGACCAGCATCAGGCCCCGACCAACGCACCCGTGCCCACTTATGCGCAGGTGGTGCATATGGTGAACCAATGGGCGGGCGAGAAGGACACGCTGATCGCGGCGGCGGGCGGCATTCCGGGCGAGGTCATGAAGGGTTGGCGGGTCAAGGCCCCGAACACCTTTGATCTGGAGTTCGGCTTTTCCTGCATGGGATATGAAATTGCCGCCGGCTGGGGCTGCGCCATGGCGCAGGAAGGTCCGGGCGGTCTGGGCGGCACCCCCATCGTCATGCTGGGCGATGGCACCTATATGATGATGAATTCGGACATCTATTCTACTGTCCTTTCGGGTCACAAGATGATCGTGATCGTTTGTGACAACGGCGGCTATGCCGTCATCAGCCGTTTGCAGCAGTTCAAAGGCGTGCCGGGGTTCAACAACTTGCTGAAAGACTGCCGTATCACCGACAAGGCCAATCCGCTGCATGTCGATTTTGCCGCCCATGCCGCAGCGATGGGTGCCGAAAGCCGCCACTGCAGCAGTCTGGCCGATTTCCAAGCCGCATTGGAGTGGGCCAAGGGAACCGACCGGACAACCGTTATTTCGATTGCAACCGATGCCCATGCCTGGGTGCCCGGAGACGCAGACTGGGATGTGGGAGTGCCCGAAGTATCGAACCGCGAATCCGTGCGGCAGGCCCGTGCCAGCCAGATCGCCATTCGTAGCAAACAACGCTTAGGAGTGTGACCCATGAAAGCCAAACTCGGCATCGCCCCCATTGCGTGGTGGAATGACGACCTTGCGGAATTGTCCGATGACGTAACCCTGGAGGAATGTCTGCGCCAAGCCTCGGTCGCAGGGTTCACCGGGATGGAAACCGGGCGCCGCTTTCCGATGGACATGGCCGAACTAGGCCCGATCCTTGCGAAGTACGGCATTTCCGTCTGCGGTGGCTGGTTCTCGGGCCTGCTGCTGGACGGCGACATCGAGGTGGAGAAGGAGCGCATTGCCGCGCAGCACGCCTTCTTCTGCGCGGCAGGCGCGCCCTGCATCGTTTACGGTGAAACCGCGCGGTCAGTGCAGGGCGTCAAGTCCGCGCCCCTGGCTACCAAGCCAAAGCTGACCGAGGCAGAGATAGCCGTCTATGGCCGCAAGATCAGCGATTTTGCAGACTGGTGCGCTGCGCAGGGCATGCCGATCAGCTATCATCACCACATGGCAGCGGCCATCGAGACCGAGGCGGAACTTGACCTCTTGATGAAGCACTCGACCGTGCCTTTGCTGTTTGACGCGGGCCACATGGCCTTTGCCGGAGGCGACAACCTGCGCGTGATCGAAAACCACCACGCCCGCATCACCCATGTTCACACCAAGGACATTCGCCGCACTGTGGTGGACGGTCTGGACCGCAACCGCGAAAGCTTTCTGGATGCGGTGGTAAAGGGGGCCTTCACGGTGCCGGGCGACGGTTCGCTTGATTTTGAGGCGATCGTCAAGGCGTTGGCCGCCAAGGGCTATGAAGGCTGGTTCGTGGTCGAAGCGGAACAGGACCCTAAGGTCTCGCCCCCGCTGGCGATGGCGCAGAAAGGGCACAAGGAATTGCTGCGGGTCATGGCCGCGGCCGGATATGAGGTGACGCAATGAACCGGATCGACGGAAAGATCGCCCTTGTAACCGGCGGCACGCAGGGTCTGGGCGCGGCCATCGCCCACACCTTTGCCCGCGCCGGGGCAGCCGGGATCGCCATCGTCGGCCGGGGGGCTGACAAGGGCCGCAAAGTCGCCGCCGCCATCGAGGCCGAAACCCAGGTGCCGGTGCAGGTCATCGCGGCCGATTTGGGCAACATCGACGATGTCCGCCGCATCGTCCCCGAGGCCGATGCCCGCTTTGGCCGGGTTGATATCCTGGTCAACGCGGCAGGTCTGACTGACCGTGGGAACCTGCTGAACACCACGCCGGAACTGTTCGACCGCATGTTCGCCGTCAACGTCCGCGCACCATTTTTCCTGATGCAGGACGCAATCAACGTGATGGAACGTGTCGGGGTCGAGGGGCGGATCGTCAACATCGGCTCCACCTCGCAGAACGCTGGCCAGCCGTTCATCGCGGCCTATTGCGCCTCCAAGGCGGCACTTGCCACACTGACCCGCAACTCTGGCTATGCGCTGATGCGCAACCGAATTCACGTCAACCAGTTGGACATCGGCTGGATGGCTTCTGACCACGAGCGCGAGTTGCAACTGGCCGAATCCGGCGACCCCGACTGGGAGAAGAAAGCTGTCGCCGGTCTTCCCTTCGGTCGGTTGCTCGACCCCAAGGAAGTCGCCCGCGCGGTCCTATGGATGTCATCGGAAGACAGCGGCATGCTGACTGGCGCTGTCATCCACTTCGACCAGTCCGTCTGGGGCGGTTATGACGGGCAAGCACCGGCGCCAGTGGCAAAGCTCACGGCCTAGCCATTGACCGACCGGTTGGCTGTCTCCGGGTAGCCCCCGAACAGCTGCAAGGGACCACCGCTGCCGTGGCCCCGATGTTCATGAACTAGCGGGCCAAATGAACAGCGTGCCGGCTGGCAAGTCCGCTATGATATCCTGCTAGGACCGAGTGCCATACAGCTGGTCGACTTTCCCTAACCAGAGCGAGCTGCCATTTGCCTGAGCCAGGATGAATAGCGACAGCACACAGGAAATCGCGACGCCGAAACTTGCCCCCATGTCGGTCGGAGGCGGCGCTCCGGTGCCATTGTTTGCCACCAGCGGCCAGAAGGTGTGTTGCGCGGTGGAAGCCAATGCCGAGGTATGCATCGACCCACTGGCTTCCCAATGACCGCTTTGCCGACGCGCGACTAAGGTCAGCAACCCCCAACTTAAGACTGCTTTGGGCCGAATGCGTCGCTGCACCTACGGGTCGTTCGATCGCGCCATGCTCTGGGCGAGCGACTGCTCAGGGCTCGAAGCGACCGTTGGGCACCCCCTCCCTAAACAATGAGCCGCCCCTTCTGCCGCTGACCGGAACGCCCCTACCACCCGGTCTCAAGTGGTCAGACCGAGAGGGGTGCAACATGCCGACGCGGCCTCACACTCGGTCATCCTTGACACATGCAAAAACCGCTGTTCGGTCGGCGGCAGTCGTTTCCAGATTTTTTTATAATTTTTCAGATTGGCCGATCGACCGCGCGCATCACCATGTGGTCTCCCGTGGGGGAGGTAACGGTGTGGTACCTCCGTGCCCCCGGGGTGGGTCCGCAGGTCGAAAACGCCGCAAGACGCGGGGGGCGTCTTTCCCATCTGCCTTTGCCGTTGGCGTTCTTGGTTCGCCTCTCCCATCGCCCGTAGCGGCCTTTCTCAGGCCAACCTCACCCCTCTAGTTCCCGAAGGGCGGCGAGGTAACGGTTCATTCTCAGCCGGTCCTTCTCAGTCAGTTCGTGCAGCCGCGTTGCGTCGAGGTTGTCGCGGATGTCTGCTGTCTTGACCCGCCGCGCCACGGGGTTCTGCATGGTGCGCCGGACGAAGCGAAGGTAGGTCTCAATGTCGTTGCCCTCGTCTTCCGGCCGCTTGGTGACGAGGCGCAAGGCATCGATGATTGGGGCGGCAAAGCTTTCTGCCTCCAGCCTTTCGAAGGTCCAGTCGGGGCCGCCATCTTCGACCACATCGTGGAGCACTGCCACAATGCGCTCCACGTCGGTCGTGACAGAGGACATGACCCTGAGAGGATGCAGGATGTACGGCTCTCCTGCCTTGTCCACCTGCCCGCGATGCGCTTCGGCGGCTATCTCGATCGCGCGCTGCAAGTTCATGTCCTGTCCTCCTTTGCTTTCTTCCAGAGCCGAAATACCTCTCCGGCCTCCTCAAGCGTGGCCGGGAGCGGCGCTCCCCCCAAATAGTACTTCGCCTCATACCAGAGCAGGTATTCTAGGAGTTCGTCTGACAGTTCGATCTCGCCGTCAGCGTTGTGGTTGAAGCGCGTAGCCAGCGTTGCATCAATCTCGATCTCGTCGGTGGCGTCGTCTACCGTCGACGCCCACTCGATCTCCTTGTTCTCAAACATCGTGTAGTGAACGTAGAAGACGACAGTGTCGAAGGAGCGCATAGCGTCATCGAACAGGGCGACGATGGCTGTGCGTTCAGCCTCCGTCGGGAAGGCCGCTGCCAGCGGCTCGTGCCAGCGCACAATCCCTTTGCGTCGGCCGAAGGTGTGGTGGGTGATTACGGTCTCGTTGGTCTCGCTCATCTATCACTCCATGCATGATCGAAGATGCCCGACGGTGTCGGACTGGTCTTCAAGGAATGCTGCGGGTGGGATGATGCGTGCGGTGGTTCTCCAACTTCACTGCCCGGATACAACAAGCGTAGGGTTCCGTGAAGGGGCTTCGTGACCGGAACTATCGCTGCCCCGGTGCCGGAAAAGTTCATTCAAATTTTTACAGAGAGCTGTCTCGTCCCCACTCAGTCGCCACCGAACCGCGACAATGTCCTACGGGTAGGCTCGCACCAACTATGCCTACGATTTGTCACGGCATACGAGCGCCGGTAGAAGTCTGCGAAGCATTGCCAGAGACGAGCTGTGAGATGCGCGAGATGCTGCTGGATCGTCTGGTGCTGTCATATTTGATTAACCAACTTTACTGACGTCGCGATCCAAGACCTCTGTCTAATGCCTGCAGTTGAAAGAAAGCCGATTCTCCTGGGTTCGGTTTTGCCCAGCCCGCTTGTGCTCCCCGATCCTCCTTGTATCTGGGTAAGCGAAGCCCTGCATTTCGGTGGCATCATGCCCGTTTCCGAGAATCTAAGCGGAAGCCACCGGCCAATTAAACTTGGTGACGTTTCCTCCAGTTTTGTAAGCTTGAGCGAGCCTTCGGGCTACAGTTTTGCACAATTGGGCACGTTGGACACCGGGGCGGGCGCGAAGCTTTGCGGATCTGGCCCTGTCGGTCGCGCGAAGGTAGTCGAGGCCGAAGTGGGGCGTTCGCGAGGACCATCGACGGAGATGGAGGTAGACTGACGGCAACAGCGCCTATCTGCGCTACACTGCAAAAGTCGGTGTCGTGCCAGCGGGTGTCTAGCGTCACAGGAGAGTGCAACCCAGCCAGTCATGAACTCATTCGACCAGTTCCCTGCACTTTACTCAAGACCGCGGCGTTCGTCCGACTGATGGCAATGGCCCCCTGATTATGAGGAAGCGGACGTACCGTTTTGGTGCCTACTCGGCGCCGTTGGCGGACGTCCCTTGTGACCGATGTGACCGATGTGACCGATGTGACCGATTTTGGCACATTACATTCACTTCTTCTTTAATCTTTTTTTGGCGAGGCGTTCCATGTCGAAAAACCCTTCACATCGGTCACATCGGTCACACGTCTTTTCCGGCACCGCTGCAGGCAGGGACGCTCAAAAGACATCTTTTCATATGGTTATGCGCCACCGATGCCGAGTCTTTGAAGCTTGCTCAATATGTCAGCTTCGATCTGCTCTGCTGTCCGCTCGGCAGGGATGACCTCGACACGTTCTGCAAACATCCCCGCATGACGTCCTAAGAGTTCGAGAGCACGGATGCGGGCACTGTCCGTTTTGGCGGTTAGCGCCTCATGCTGGAGTCGGGCAAGGATTGCCTCCTCGTGATCGAGTACCAACATGCGCCGAAGCTGGTCCTTTTCCGCTCTTAGCTGCTCGATCCTTGCGGCAACCTTTGGGTTGCTGGCGAGACGGGACGCTTCCGACCAGATCGTTGGCGGACCCATTCTGTCTGCGTCATATGCAAGGCGGTACGCATCGCTGGAGGGTTGTCCGTCGGCAACGCCGGCGGCAAACAGCTCCTGCTTGGCAGTAAGACTGGTCCGTTTCACATTTTCCATCGATCATTGTCTCCAGCCGCAATAGTTGCCAACAATGTTATACTATTACAGTTTTGGGCTGCCGCAAAGGGCGAGACCATGACATGGCACCCTGCCCCGGGCTTCTTGAAGCCAATCGCTGCGCGGCATGAGCTGCGCGCCTGTACAACCAAAGATCATATGAACTATCTGTGGCGGTGAGGTTTGCTGCACCGCTTGCTGCGACTTAGCGAAAGGCTATTGTTCGCCACCTGACAGATGGTTCCAGCACCGTCGGCACTGCAGTCGCGATCCCCAGCTACGCGTACCTTTCTGCCGTTGGCTCGGGTTGCTCGCTCTTCGGTCTCAAGCGCTGCACAACCGACATGAAGGGCGGAAAGCGGCCGTTTGTTGTGCGATTGTCAATCGACCGCTTTGGGCCAATTCTGTGTGAAAAGGTCGTTTTGGCGAATTCGCACAGAACAGCCTTCCTCCCGCGTCGAGTGACGCAACCACGCACGGCACACTCTCCCAAATCGCTCGCTATGGAGAAACGCTGTCCGCCGAGATTTGTGGCCTGATCGAGTTTCACACGGCCTCGGCCGCAGAAATTCCATTAGACTTGGTTGCGCAAAGCGCAGAACCGGTGGCTCAGCGCAAGATTCGGAAATCCATGGTTCGCGCGTCCGTGGCGGGACAGGTCCGCGAGCTTCTGCAAAAGTCTGTTGAGTTTGAGTTCGTGATGGTGGGTCCGGGCGCGGAAGCCACGCCCGAACCCGTCGCGCCTTCAATACAGCGCCGCCAGTCCGGTCGGCAGGATCGACGGCAAAACGCGCACCTTTGCCCCGTGTGGGGCGCGGCGATACAGGTCGATGGCATCCTGATCCAGCAGTCGGATGCAGCCGGACGACACCGGTTTGCCCAGATAGTTCGGCTCGCAGGCCCCGTGGATGCGGTAGAGCGTGTCCTTGCCATTTTGAAACAGATACAGCGCCCTTGCTCCAAGCGGATTGCCGGGGCCGGGGTCCATGCCGCCATTGGCCACCGAATAGGGCTCCAGTTCCGGCCTGCGCACGATCATCTCGTCAGGCACTTTCCAGCGCGGCCATGCGCGCGCGAACTGCAGCCGCGCCACCCCGTTCCAAGAATAGGCCGCCGCACCCGTCCCGGCCCCGTAGCGCATGGCCGTCTCACGGGTCTGGACAAGGTGCAAATAGCCTGCATCGGGATCCACAATGATCGTCCCCGATGCTTCTTCGGGAAACGGGTTCTCCACGTCTTGCCGCCAAAGGTGGGGCGGGACCACACCTGCCGGCACCGCAGGAACCGGATACGGCTCGTCGAAGACCGCACCGTAAAAAGCCGGAACCGGCGGGACGATCTCTGCCGGTTCCGGCGCGATGTCAGGCGACCCTTCCAGGCGCACGCAGGCAGAAAGGGACGCGGCAGCACCAGCTGCAACGAACATCCGTCGTGTCAACATTCTTTGTATCCTTGATTTGATGAAACGATGCCTCTTGGCGAGGCGGGTGTCGCATCAGACAGGGCGGGGCGGCGGCAGTGTTGGCCTTTCGACGATGCCATCCGAGAAAGAAGATGTCCTATCGGTCACGAGTGAGTTTGACGTGAGGGGACGGTCACGGCCAATCGCGGAAAATAGTGCTTTCGGCTCAGGTGTGCAGGTCGATCCAGGAAGCCCTTTGCGACACTTGATCCAAGCTTTCTGCGCGATCTTGAGAGGGGCCGTCGAAGCATGCGCATCCGATGAGTTAACCGCAATTGTTTCCACGGTCAGGGGGCCGAGGACGGCAGTAGGAAACTTACCCAAGTAGGCCCCCCAAGGCAGGACAGCGACAAGCAGGAGGGCCATAATCATGGTGCGCAAAATGGACATGACGGTCTATCTGCCCGAACGCCGACTGGGTTGCCATGTAAAGGACGCCAAATTCAGACAATAGAGCGTGATCGTCTGAGATCACCGTTCCTGCTTTTCGTCCAGAACTTGGCCATTTGTTCCGCCGCGCACCCGCAGCCGCAGGCCGGAACCAGGAAGCTTTTGGTCGAATTGGTCGCGCACGGGGCGGTGGGATGGTGGATACGATGCATATCGGGGTGACTCGTCCCTTCCGCTTGACCGACATCAAGGTTGGAGTCGGTCATTCATGAAAAAGGTAGAAATCAACGCCCAGCATTGAGGGATAGCCCGCCATGGCCGAGCGCACCGAACCTGACCTGCCGCTGGATTTGAGGGCCACCGATGATGCCAGCTCGGTCGTGACGAAGCGCAGACCGTTCAAGCGTCGCTACCTTCTGGTTCTCTTCATTCCCGTCCTGATGTTTTCCGGCGCGGTTATCGGTATGTATTTCCAGCCGCCGCTGTTGAAAGCATTTTACGGCCTGACCGGCCTGCAACCCGGGGGTGGGTCCGACGCACCTATCGCCCTGCCGCCCAATGTCGAAATGCCGCAACGCATGGCGGAAACCATGTTGCCCAGCGATGTGATCGGTTTGGCGCGTCTCATGCCCGATGGCGATGTCTCAGTGGTGGCGGCGCCGTATGGCGCGGGCGACGCGCGAATTGCCGAACTGCTCGTATCGGTCGGCCAAAGGGTGGAGAAAGGTGCGGTTCTGGCGCGGCTAGACAACGCAGCTGCGCTGGAAGGCGCGATGCTGACGGCCGAGGCCAATCTCGCCATCCGCGAGGCGACCCTGATGCAGACCCGCGCCACGGTCCAATCCAGCCGCGACGAGGCGAAGGCCACGCTGGAACAGGCCGCCGCCTCGGCGACCGAGGGGGCGGCCAACCTCCAGCGCACCGAGGAACTGTTTCAGCGCGGCGTCGCCACCCAGGCGACGCTTGACGCAGCCCGCGCTGCCGCCGAGGGGGCAAGGCTCGCCGTGACACGCGCCGAGGCGACATTGGCGCGCTTTTCCGCCATCGGCCTCGATGACCAGCCGGACGTTGTGGTCGCCACCCGAAACGTCGCGGCGGGCAAGGCCGATCTCGCCCGCGCGCGGCTTGACCTGCAGCGCGCGTCGGTCGTCGCGCCGATTGCCGGCACGATCCTCGACATCAACGCCACGCCCGGTCAACGCCCGCCCGCCGACGGCATCATGCAGATGGGCGATACCAGCCGTATGATGGCCGAAGTGGAAATCTGGCAGGACCGCATCGCTAGGGTCGCTGTAGGCCAGCCCGTCGAACTTGTCTCGGCAGTGCTGGTCAGGACGTTGCAGGGAAAGGTCGATTCGATCGGGCTTACCGTCGGGCGGCAGGGTCTGATCTCGGACGACGCTGCCGAAAACAAGGATGCCCGCGTGATCCGCGTGCTCGTGGCGCTGGATGCGGCATCGTCCGATATCGCCGCGCGCTTCACCAACCTTGAGGCCATCGCCCGCATCGACACCAGCGGAACCGGGACCACACCGTGAAGTGGCTGTTACAGCGCCTTCTCGGTCGGCTGCCGATCGGCTGGCTGCAACTGACGCACAATCCGATGCGCTTTGCCGCCGCCCTGATCGGGGTCGCCTTTGCCAATGTTCTGGTCTTTGTGCAGTTGGGCATCATGACGTCGATGGGGACCGCAACGCTGCGCCCCTACACCTTCTTTGCCGCTGACGTGATGATCTCGGCCGCCGATGCGAATGCCCTGACCGACGGTGGCAACGTCGCGCGGCAATGGATGTTGCAGGCCCTCGCCGATCCCGACGTGGTCGACGGCATGGGGCTGTTCATCGGCAATGTGCCGTGGGATCGCGGCGATGCCGACATCAGCCTGACCACCTTTGGCGTGGATCCGGCCAAGCCGGACCTCGTGGCCCCCGTGATCGCAACCGACCTCTCGCTGCTGGAGGTGCAGGATGCAGCCATCATCGACCGTCTCGCCCGCGGAATGAAGCGCGACGAAACGGCAGCGATCCGCCCGCAATCGCCCTTGTCCTTTGAATCGCAGGGCCGCACGCTGACGGCCTATTCCACCTTTGCCGGAGGTGGCGGGTTCGGCGGCGACGGGTACATGATGGTGTCCGACCAGACCTTCCTGTCCTTGTTCCCCGCGCGCCGGTCGACCGCGCCGGACCACATCCTGCTGCGCCTTCGCCCCGGTGCGGATGTGGCGGCTGTCGTGCCCCGCCTGCGCAAGCTGGTGTCAGACCCGGCCCTGCGCATCCGCAGCTACGCCGATGCCGCGCAGGAGGAACTAACCTATCAGCAGACGAAGCGACCCACCGGCATCATCTTCGGCTTTGGTGTCTTGATCGGGGTGCTGGTAGGGCTGGTCATCGTCTATCAGGTGCTGTCGACCGACGTCGCCGACCATCTGCGCGAATACGCGACATTCAAGGCAATGGGTTATGGTCAGCGCTTCTTCATGGGGATCGTCCTCGAAGAGGCGCTGATCCTTGGCATTCTCGGCTTTCTGCCAGGGTTTGCCGTAGGCGCGACGATCCTCACCGTGATGGGCAAGGTGACGACGCTGCCGTTGGCCGTGACGCCATCAATGGCGGTCATCGTCTTCGTAGGGACGGTGGTCTTTTCGACGCTTTCCGGGGCGATCGCCACCCGACGGCTTGCCGCCGCTGACCCTGCCGACCTGTTTTGAGGGTCGATATGGAAACCGGGCCGATTGTCGACATGCATGGGGTGAACCACTGGTTCGGCCAAGGCTCTGCCCGCAAGCAGGCGCTTCATGACATCGGTCTGAAACTGGACCGCGGCAGTTTCACGGTTCTCATGGGGCCGTCCGGATCGGGCAAGACTACACTCCTCACCCTGATCGGATGCCTGCGCGCGGTGCAGGACGGCACGCTGCTCCTGATGGGCCAAGAATTGCATGATGCGAACGACGCGAAGCTTGTCGAAATGCGGCGCAGGCTCGGCTTCATCTTCCAGGCGCATAATCTGCATGAAAGCCTGACGGCAGAGCAGAACGTCATGATGGGCGCGCAAGTCCATCCGTCAGTGACGGACGATCAGGCCGGTCGCGCCGCAAGGCATCTGCTCGGCCTAGTCGGATTGGCGGACCGAGTGGAATATCTGCCCGCGAACCTCTCCGGCGGCCAGAAGCAGCGCGTCGCCATCGCGCGCGCGCTGGTTGGAAACCCTGCCCTGCTGCTGGCTGATGAACCGACCGCCGCGCTCGACAAGGACAGCGCGTCGCATATGGTCGATCTTCTCCGACGCATCGGTGCCTCACGCGGCATGACAACGCTTCTCGTCACCCATGACAACCGCATCCTCGACCGCGCTGACCGTATCCTTACCCTTGAAGACGGGCGGATCGTCGGGGATCAAGAGCGAACGATCCGCTAAGCGGTCACCACTGAGCGATCGCCAGACCACCGATATGAGTGCAATCGGTCGATCTCCTTGACCTCGATCATGCCAATTTGAAGTGCATGTGTCATATTCAACCTCAAGAATGCAATGCCCCAGCTGGAGGATTCAGTTGACCGCGCTTCCCCTTGGTATCCGAGAGAACCTGACGCAGTTTTCCCATCAACTGGTTCAGGTGCTGCTGGTGGGCTTCGCCATTGGCATGATGCGCACCGTGATCCCTGCGCTGGCGGAGAGCGAATTCGGCGTGCCGCGGGGGTCGTTTCTGCTTTTGACGGCATTTGTCGTGGCCTTTGGTGCCGTCAAGGCGGTGATGAACTTCGTCGCCGGACGCCTGTCGGAGCGGATCGGCCGCAAGCGGGTCTTGCTCTGGGGCTGGATCATCGCGCTGCCCATTCCGGTGCTGATCTGGTCCGCGCCGAACTGGAACTGGATCGTCGCCGCAACGGTCCTGCTTGGGGTCAACCAGGGGCTTTGTTGGTCAATGACGCAGACCGCAAAACTTGACATCACGCGCGCTGATCAACGCGGGCTGACAATGGGGCTGAATGAATTCTCGGGCTATGTTGGAGTGGCGCTGGCGGGTGTGGTCACGGCCTATACGGCAGACGCTCTGGGTGCGCGGCTGGGTCTCTTGGTCTTTGGGATGACAACTGTCGTCACGGCGCTGGTCTTGACTGTGGTCTGGGTCAAGGACACGCTTCCATGGGCGAAGGCCGAGACGGCGGCGCACAAACTGAGCGCGCTGAAGTTTCGTCCCCGGTATCCGCAAGGCGTGCCCGAGCATCCCACGACGCGTGAGGTCTTCGCCCTGATGAGCTGGCACGACAAACGGCTTGCAGCGCTGTCGCAAGCAGGCTTAGTGGAAAAGTTCGTTGACGCGCTGGTCTGGGTGATCTTGCCCGTCTTTCTGGTTGCGAGAGGTGCCAGTTTGACGGAAATGGGCTGGATCGTCGGCGCTTACGGTTTTGTCTGGGGCGGAGCGCAGCTTTTCACAGGGCGTCTTTCGGATCATGTCGGGCGGTTCTGGCCGAGCGTCTTGGGCATGTGGATCTGCGGCGCTGGAGTGTCCATGGTGGTTCTGGGCAATGGCTCCGCGTGGTGGTCTTTGTCAGCCGGGGTTGCGGGTTTTGGCATGGCGCTCCTCTATCCGAATCTCGGAGCCGCTGTTGCTGACATCACTCCGCCCGCCTGGCGTGGTTCTGCCATCGGCATCTATCGCTTTTGGCGTGATCTCGGCTACGGGATCGGCGCCCTCGGTCTGGGGCTGGTGGCCCACCTGACCGGCGGGATCGAAGCTGCGTTCTGGTTCGTGTCGATCTCGATGTTCATCTCGGGCGCAATTTTGTTCTATTGGGGCGAAGAAACCCATCCACGCCTGAACCCGGCACCGCAGACGACTCCGGATACGGTCAATTCGAAGGTCGCAATATGAGCGCAGACTGGATCAAGCAATTTCCCGGATTGTCCCGATTGGAGCCAAGGGTCCAAGACGTGCTGACCCGCAAAAGCACTGTCATTGCGGTGCCGGAGGGCACCGTGATCTTTGGCCCGGGCAAATCGCCGGAGAACCTGCTTCTTCTGCTCCAAGGTCGTGTCAGGGTGCAGCAGGTGTCCGAGGCGGGGCGCGAGATCGTCCTCTACCGCGTGGAGGCGGGGCAGAGTTGCGTGCTGACCACAGCTTGCCTGCTGGCCCATGAAAACTACTCCGCAGAAGGCATCGCTGAAACAAATGTGCGCGCGGTGGCGATCCCGCGCGCAGTCTTCGATGATCTGGTTTCGCAGTCTGTCACGTTCCGCGATTTCATTTTCACCGCCTATTCCAGGCGCATTACCGATCTGTTTCAGATTATCGAAGATATCGCCTTTCAACGCGTCGACATCAGGCTGGCACAAAGGCTCATCGATCTGGAGCGTGGTACCGGGCAGATCAAGGCTACTCATCAGCAGATGGCTGCCGAATTGGGCACAGCGCGGGAGGTCATCTCGCGGCAGTTGGGCGAGTTTCAGCGGCGGGGCTGGATCCGCCAGTCGCGAGGAACGATCGAATTGGTAGACCTTGCCGGACTCGAACGTCTGGCGGCACTGGATATGGAGGCAGCTGGATCGCTGGCCACCGCGCGCCCGCAAGCATCAACTCACACCTGACGCGTGCATGGCGCTTCGCAGGCGGAGTGCGGATGTCACCAATTAAGGGGTATGGCTTTTGCCCCGGATCCCGGCGAGCGGGTAGCCCCAAAGGCACGTCACACCAAGCGCGCAAGATGGCTGTGTTGCGGTGCCGGGTTTGAACTGGCCAGACGATTTCTTCCGGTTGGTGACATCGTCACTGAACCACGAGTCGAAGCGTCATAAACAGTCCCCGTAATCGAACGGAGATCTGGATCATGACAGCCATCGAAACCTTGTTCACCCCTTGGCAATCGCTGGCGGGCGGCGTGCTGATCGGGCTTGCGTCGGTTCTGCTGATGCTGACTCTCGGCCGGATCATGGGTGCAACGGGCATCCTTGCTGGCGTGCTAACGCCATCGGCGCATCCCGATATTGCCTGGCGCCTTGCCCTTCTGGCCGGAATGATAAGCGGCCCGCTGGCTGTGATGGCCGTTACCGGACAGATGCCGGCGGTCGATGTGCCGGTGTCCATTCCTATGCTCCTTGTTGGCGGCTTGCTGGTAGGAATCGGCGTCACTTATGGCTCGGGTTGCACTTCAGGGCATGGAGTCTGCGGGGTCGCGCGGTTGTCGCGCCGGTCCATCGCGGCCACGGCGATGTTCATGCTGACCACCGGAATGACCGTCTATGTCATCCGCCATGTTGTGTGGGCCTGACCATGCGTCTTCTTTCAACCTATCTCATCGGCCTGATCTTCGGCGTCGGCATCGCAATCTCGGGCATGGCCAACCCTGCAAAAGTGCTTAACTTCTTTGATATTGCGGGCATTTGGGACCCAAGCCTCATCTTCGTGATGGGCGGCGCGGTTGTCGTTGCCTTCGTCGGTTACAGAATCGTACTGCGCAGGTCAGCACCAATCATCGACGCCAAATTCCACTTGCCCGACAACCCGCGCATCGATGCGCGCCTGCTGGGCGGCTCGGCTCTGTTCGGAGTGGGTTGGGGCATTGCCGGATTCTGCCCTGGCGGCGCACTGCCCGCCTTGGGAACGGGCAGGATCGAGGTCTTCGCCTTCGTAGCCGCCCTGATCGCCGGGATCTTCGCCGCCAAGTGGCTGATGGCACTCACCCATGCCAGAGCCGCGCGCCTGCTGCGTCGTGAAACCTGAACCGAAAAGGAAACTTTCATGAGCGACTATCCGATCAACATGTCTATGAAGCCCGAGGTCGAGGCGTTCTTCGACCCGGCGACCAACACCATCAGCTACGTGGTCAAGGACCCTTCCTCGAACGCCTGCGCCGTGATCGATTCCGTCATGGACATCGACTATGCGGCGGGACGGATCACCCATGACCATGCCGACGCCATCATCGACCACATCCGCAAGAACGACTTGAAGCTGGCGTGGATCATCGAAACCCACGTCCATGCCGATCACCTGTCGGCTGCGCCCTACATTCAGAACGCGCTCGGCGGCAAGATCGGTATCGGCGACAAGATCATGGTCGTGCAGGAGACCTTCGGGAAGATCTTCAACGAAGGCACCGAGTTTCAACGCGACGGCAGCCAGTTCGACGCCCTGTTCAAAGACGGCGACACCTACATGGTCGGCAACATGCAGGCAGTGGCAATCTACACGCCCGGCCACACGCCCGCCTGCATGGTTCATGTAATGGGCGACGCAGCCTTTGTCGGCGACACGCTCTTCATGCCCGATGGCGGATCAGCCCGCGCCGATTTCCCGGGAGGCGATGCGGCAACCCTTTTCGACAGCATCCAGAAAGTGCTGACCTTACCCGACGCAATGCGTCTGTTCATGTGCCACGACTACGGCCCCAACGGTCGCGATATCCAGTGGGAGACCACGGTCGCCGCCGAGAAAGAGCACAACATCCACGTCGGCAAAGGTGCCACGAAAGAACAGTTCGTGAAGTTCCGCACCGAACGCGATGCGACCTTGGCGATGCCGAAGCTCATAATCCCATCGCTCCAGGTGAACATGCGCGCGGGCGAGGTGCCGACTGACAAGGATGGCCGCCCGATGCTCAAAGTGCCCGTCAATGGCCTGTAGTTTTGCAACCCGAAACCCAAAATCTTCACGCTCACTGAGAGGACTGAACCATGAATAACGTCACGCACATCACGCCAGATTTCGCGGTAAGCCCGCAGATTACCCCCGCACAACTGGCGAAGCTCAAGGCCGCCGGCTTCACCACCGTGATCTGCAACCGTCCTGACCACGAGGATGCGGGCCAGCCGACCTTTGCCGAGATCAAGGCCGCCGCCGAGGCGGTCGGGCTTGAAGCCCACCACATCCCAATCAAACCCGGTCAGGCGACAGGGGCTGATGTTGAAGCCTTCGATACTGCTGTGACTACGGCCAAGGGCAAGGTGCTGGCCTATTGCCGATCCGGCGGACGGGCACAAAGCCTCTTTGCCGCCACGCGCGGCTGACGCGGCAGGCTGCCCGATCCGGTGAGGTGGCCCCGTAATGGGCCACGTTCCCCTTCAAGATCCAGAAAAGAACCTTTCCATGGCCGTCCCATCCGTCGCCCGCTACTTTCCGATCCTGCAATGGGGTCGGACCTATGACCGCCATGCCCTGACAAGCGACCTGCTGGCCGCGGTGATCGTAACGATCATGCTGATCCCGCAGTCGCTCGCCTACGCCCTGCTGGCCGGGCTGCCGCCCGAGGCCGGGCTATACGCCTCCATCGCGCCGATCATCCTTTACGCCATCTTCGGCACAAGCCGCGCCCTTGCGGTGGGGCCGGTGGCGGTCGTGTCGTTGATGACAGCTGCGGCCATTGGAAATATCGCCGACCAAGGCACCATGGGCTACGCGGTTGCAGCCCTGACACTGGCTGCGTTGTCGGGTGCTATCCTGCTGGCGATGGGGCTCCTGAAACTGGGCTTTCTTGCCAACTTCCTGTCGCATCCGGTAATCGCCGGCTTTATCACCGCATCGGGCATTCTGATCGCGACCAGCCAGATCAAGCATGTTCTGGGCATCAGCGCCGGCGGCGATACCATACCGGAAATGGTAACTTCGCTGGCAGGAAATCTGTCAGCTACGAACTGGATCACTCTGCTGATCGGGGTCAGCGCCACCGCGTTCCTTTTCTGGGTGCGCAAGGGACTGAAGCCGCTGCTGCGACGTGCAGGACTTGGCCCAAGGCTGGCCGATATGGTGACCAAGGCCGGGCCGGTGCTTGCCGTCGTGGTGTCGACCGTGGCGGTCTGGGGCCTCGGGCTGGATGCGCAGGGTGTCCGGATCGTTGGCGTGGTTCCGCAGGGCCTGCCGCCACTGACACTTCCGTTGTTTTCAGTCGACCTGATCCGCCCTCTGCTGCTCCCGGCATTGCTCATCTCGGTCATCGGCTTCGTGGAATCTGTGTCCGTTGCGCAAACGCTCGCCGCCAAGAAGCGCCAGCGGATCGACCCAAATCAGGAACTGATCGGTCTTGGCGCCGCGAACCTCGGGGCGGCCTTCACTGGCGGCTACCCGGTGACGGGCGGGTTTGCCCGGTCGGTCGTCAATTTCGATGCGGGGGCTGAAACGCCCGCCGCGGGAATCCTGACCGCCGTTGGCCTTGCTATCGCCGCCGTCGCACTGACGCCTTTGATCTATTTCCTGCCTACGGCGACCCTCGCAGCCACTATCATCGTGGCTGTCCTATCACTGGTGGACTTTTCGATCTTGAAGCGCAGTTGGAGCTATTCTAGGGCGGATTTTCTTGCTGTCGCCACCACCATTCTCTTGACCTTGGGGTTCGGCGTGGAAACGGGCGTCTCTGCTGGCGTGGCCCTGTCAGTTGCGCTGCACCTTTACAAAACATCCCGCCCACATGTGGCCGAGGTAGGCCTTGTTCCCGGCACGCAGCACTTCCGCAACATTCACCGCCATAGCGTTCTGACCGATCCGACACTTCTCAGCATTCGCATCGACGAAAGCCTCTACTTCGCCAACGCCCGTTTCCTGGAGGATTATATTGCCGATCGCGTTGCAACGGATTGCCCCATCCGGAACGTGGTAATCATGTGCTCGGCGATAAACGAGATCGACCTGAGCGCGCTTGAGAGCCTTGAAGCGATCAACCACCGCCTAGGCACGATGAACGTCAAACTGCATCTGTCAGAGGTGAAGGGCCCCGTGATGGATCGGTTGAAGAAATCACACTTCCTGGATGGGCTGACCGGGCAGGTATTTCTGTCGCAATACGACGCCATGCGGACTCTTGCTCCCCAGACGGTATGCTCCGAGCCACCTCGGCCGGGTAGCAACCCGGCAGTTCCCGGCGTGCGCTCGGCAACAGATGCGTGACGGAGCCTCGCGGGCATGATGGTCCGCGCACTCCGACCGCCCCATCATCTATGGTTTCGCCGAACCGGCTACCGTCGACGCATTTGTCGGTTCCCCAAAAGCGAACCGCCAACGCTCCCTCCGCGCGCTACTTACGACGCGCGCGTCCACAAGGCTAATGAAAGGTGAGCCCTACGGCCAAGGGCCAAATTGTCCCGACCGTCAGAGTGAGACACTCCTCACTCTGAATTGCCGGAGAAGGTCGATGGACCTGGTTTCGCATCCGAGGCGACGATCAGTTCCAGTTCGATGACCTCATCTCCCACGGCGTCACCTTGCCATCACCATCCTCGTCCGCCGCGTCGAAGTGCGCTTTGGAAGCGGCGATGAACTCGGCCTTCGTCACCGCGCCGTCCTTGTCGGCATCCATCGGAGTGAAGCGGGCTTCCTTGCGGGCCTGCATCTGGGCCTGAAGGTCCTGGTTGAAGCCGAACTGTTGCCCCATGCGGACGGACATGAACTCGTCAAGGGTCAGGGTGCCGTCATCATCGCCGTCCATCGCGGTAAACGTCATGTCTGCGTGCGATGCCGCTTCCTCAGCCGAGACAACGCCATCTTCGTTCGCGTCGATCAAGGCAAAGCGTCCGCGGCCCGGCACATTCGGGTTTCCCCAGCCCTGCATCATGCCATAGCCAGGCCCGTCAGGATTGCCCGGACCCATCCCGTTACCTTGACCCCACCCCATCATGGGGCCGTTGGAATAGCCTTGCCAAGGCATCCATCCGGAAAAGGGGCCGCTCCACTGGTTGTTGTATCCCGGCCCCATCTGCGCGACGGCAGGCGAGGCCAAGGCGGCGAGTAGCGAGAGTGTGAGCACTGTGCGTTTCATGGCTGGATATCCTTCGTTGTGTTCTGGTTGAAGATGGGAATCGACGAACGTGCGCGTGCGTCAGGGCCGCGTTCTGCGTCAGCCGAACTTGAGGAACAGCTTCGAATACGCGGGCTTGAGGCCCGCGATTGCCGCCTTGACACCGGTCGCATCGCCTGACTGTGCCGCAGCTTGCAGGGCTTGAACGCTTTTCAGCAAACCGTCGACCAAAGGCTCGTATGCCGGATCCGCTGCCTCTGGCGCCGGGTGCGCGGCTATGTCTTCGGCAAGATACGCTAGAACCGCGGCTGCATCTTGAAGGGCAGCTACCCCGTCTTTGCTCTCGCCGCCCACCTCGGCCTCCAGCACCTGCTCCATCTCGGCGTGGTAGGCGTTCATCCGGTCAGAAAAGCCGATCACCCCGTTGCGCTCGTGAAGGTCTCCGATTTCTGACCTGATCGCTTCAAGCGTGACATGCGCCGTCGCAAGGTCACCGCGTGCGGCCTCGTCTGCGGCTTTGTCGATCACGGTGTCGACGCTGGTCATCGTGCCGGCGAGCAGACTGTCATCGGCGTATTGCGGCGGCGGCGCAGAGGTCCACTCCTGCGACAGCGCTTCCCATTTCTGGTTCAGGCTTTCCAGCGCCTTTGCGGTTGCGTCCGCATCGCCACCATTGGTTTGGAAAAGCGACACGCGGTAGTCTCCGTAGACACTGCGCAACTCGCCCTCGGCGTCCTGAACGGGACCGGCGAACCCAACGGCCGGCAACAGCACCGAACCGAAAAGTAGAGAGATGTGATGAGTTCTGGGCATGTCAGACCTTGATGATTCATATTCTACAGATTGAATATTACACATCCGTCGGGGCGTACGTATGACACAGATCAATCTTGCCGTCCCATCGGGTCCACTGCATTGAACGCATGCCGTCGCAGGCGCTCAATGCTGGCAATGGTTGACTGCGCCAGTATCGAAATCAAACTCCGTTCAGGTGGTTGCTAACTGTGCCCGAACTCTGACTGCCAAGGACTTCCTGTTCGCTTGGATCGACGCGCTTCCAGCTTGGCTAATCAACCTCATCCGGCCGAACAAGGTCGATTGGCAGTCGGCAAAGACAAATAGTGCAGTCGATGAGAAGGCTGAAATTGCATAGGTGGCGGAGCCTTAGATCGCGCCACTGCTCACCGCGTTGGTAGCCATCAAGCAGCTATGGGAACTGGAACGCGCGATTTGCACCACGAAGCATCTGATCAAGAGGTGCAAGACGGCTCGGCATTTCGCAGTACGCCATGTTTCGGACCGCGCCTTTGTTGCTGGCCTCACGGATCGTCTCGGGATGGCCGATAGCCGCAAAGCAGACCTTGGCTTCAAGGCAGTCGAACGACTTCTAAGGGCCGTTCGCGTTAACGCACCTGCATGTGGGTCGACCGCGCTATGGTTTGGGAGAACGATCGCTCAAGGATCGACCCGAGTTAAGTACGATGCCAGAAGATGGATCGCCTACTCCCTCGACCGGAGCCCGGGCTACCCGATGCCCAACCTCACCGACATGCTCCTTGGCAGCGATAGGGATGGCAGTCAGGACGACGGTTATCGCTAGGAGATTTCCATTTTTTTGATTTTTTTATCGGCCGCTTCGTTCGGCTATGCGTGCGTTGCGATTCCGACCGACCGTGCGGAACAGTATGTAGTCACTGCAGGAGGAGGTATTCAGGGGGACCCGGGGTGGGGGTAGGTGGGGTCCAAAAGGTGCATTTTCCGCGAAGGCCCGGGGGGGGATGTGGGCGGGACACCGTCCCAGGCCCGGCGAACGCGACAACGAACGCGGCAATGGGTTGGCATCAGGCATGACAAAGCCTCCCGCGAGGGAGGCGCAAGATACTGATAAATATGTTGGAAAGTCTGGTTGCGGGGACAGGATTTGAACCTGTGACCTTCAGGTTATGAGCCTGACGAGCTACCGGGCTGCTCCACCCCGCGACGGTTGTCATCGTGAGCTGCGGGTTGGGGCTCAATTGATGACTGGATCGTTTTGTTTTGGATCGTATTTGAGAGAGACATGTTTCTGATCAGGTTTGGCGGTGACCTACTCTCCCACGTCTTGAGACGCAGTACCATTGGCGCGACGGCACTTATCGGCCGAGTTCGGGAAGGGATCGGGAGTTTTGCTCGTGCTATGACCACCAAACCAGAACAGAGACAGGTCGCGGGTTTTTTCCCGCGACAACATCAGTTGAGTTCCAAGTCCAGGCTGCGCGATGTGCGCAGCAGCATGTGTTGCTTTTGACGATCCGTTTCGGGGCATTTTCTGCCTTGCTGTTTCTGGATCAAATCAAGCCTATCGGGCCATTAGTACCGGTCAGCTGAATGCATTGCTGCACTTACACCTCCGGCCTATCGACGTGGTGGTCTACCACGGCCCTCAAGGGAGACCTTGTTTTGAAGGGGGCTTCCCGCTTAGATGCCTTCAGCGGTTATCCTGTCCGAACATAGCTACCCAGCACTACCGTTGGCACGATAACTGGTCCACCAGTGGTTCGTTCACCCCGGTCCTCTCGTACTAGGGGCAACTCTTCTCAAGTCTCCTACACCCACGGCAGATAGGGACCGAACTGTCTCACGACGTTCTAAACCCAGCTCACGTACCTCTTTAAATGGCGAACAGCCATACCCTTGGGACCTGCTCCAGCCCCAGGATGAGATGAGCCGACATCGAGGTGCCAAACGATGCCGTCGATATGGACTCTTGGGCATCATCAGCCTGTTATCCCCAGCGTACCTTTTATCCGTTGAGCGATGGCCCTCCCACTTGGGACCACCGGATCACTATGACCGACTTTCGTCTCTGCTCGACTTGTCAGTCTTGCAGTCAGGCAGGCTTCTGCCATTGCACTCAACGACCGATTTCCGACCGGTCTGAGCCTACCTTCGCGCGCCTCCGTTACTGTTTGGGAGGCGACCGCCCCAGTCAAACTCCCCACCATGCAGGGTCCCGGACCCGGATAACGGGCCGCGGTTAGACATCAGAAGTGCGAAGGGTGGTATCTCAAGGGAGGCTCCACGAAGACTGGCGTCCCCGCTTCAATGCCTACCACCTATCCTGCACATCACAATCCTGATGCCAGTGCAAAGCTGGAGTAAAGGTGCATGGGGTCTTTCCGTCTAACCGCGGGTAGTGTGCATCTTGACACACAGTTCAATTTCGCTGAGTCCACGTTAGAGACAGCGGGGAGATCGTTACGCCATTCGTGCAGGTCGGAACTTACCCGACAAGGAATTTCGCTACCTTAGGACCGTTATAGTTACGGCCGCCGTTTACTGGGGCTTCAATTCAGAGCTTGCACCCCTCCTTTTAACCTTCCAGCACCGGGCAGGCGTCAGACTGTATACGTCGCCTTACGGCTTCGCACAGCCCTGTGTTTTAAGTAAACAGTCGCCACCCCCTAGTTTGTGCCCCCCGCCCATACTTGCGTACAGACGGGGCCTCCTTCTCGCGAACTTACGGAGGCATTTTGCCGAGTTCCTTTAACGTGGTTCTCTCAAGCGCCTTGGTATACTCTACCAGTCCACCTGTGTCGGTTTAGGGTACGGTCTGATGGAGGGCTATTTCCTGGAACCTCTAAGCAGCCCACCCAATCCGATAAGGGCAGACAACCGTCGAGATCCGTCACATCCTCCTGGCCACGGAATATTAACCGTGTTCCCATCGACTACGCCTTTCGGCCTCGCCTTAGGGGCCGGCTTACCCTGCTCAGATTAGCTTTAAGCAGGAACCCTTGGACTTTCGGCGAGAGGGTCTCTCACCCTCTTTGTCGCTACTCATGTCAACATTCTCGCTTCTGATCTCTCCACCGGATGCCTTTCAGCCCGGCTTCACAGAAAGCTCTCCATGTCCGTCTCCGCCCCCCATTGCTGGAGGTTATGCAGATAAGACATGATGAGCTATATCACAGAACGCTCCGCTACCACGCACATCGCTGTGCATCCTGAGCTTCGGCTCGTGGCTTGAGCCCCGTTACATCTTCGCCGCAGGACAGCTTATCTAGACCAGTGAGCTGTTACGCTATCTTTAAATGATGGCTGCTTCTAAGCCAACATCCTGGTTGTTTTGGCCGTCCCACATGCTTTCCCACTTAGCCACGAATTAGGGGCCTTAGCTGCAGGTCAGGGTTGTTTCCCTCTTCACGACGGACGTTAGCACCCGCCGTGTGTCTCCCGGATAGTACTCTCGGGTATTCGGAGTTTGCTTAGACTCAGTAAGGCTGTGGGCCCCCATCATCCATGCAGTGCTCTACCCCCCGAGGTATTCGTCCGAGGCGCTACCTAAATAGCTTTCGCGGAGAACCAGCTATCTCCAGGTTTGATTAGCCTTTCACCCCTAGCCACAAGTCATCCAGACCCTTTTCAACGGGTGTTGGTTCGGACCTCCAGCACGTGTTACCGTGCCTTCATCCTGCTCATGGCTAGATCACCTGGTTTCGGGTCTGA